>NZ_JBEZYZ010000007.1:0-534242 GCF_040638895.1 Streptomyces sp. NPDC024017
GTGGGCGTGGTGCACGGACAGCGCGGCCAGCTGTTCCTCGTACTGCCCGCCGTCCGGGAAGCCCCGGACCCCGGCGCCCGCGCAACATCGCGGGCCGCCGCCGGTCGCTGTGGTCAGGGCCCGTCCCGCGGACGCGGCGCGAGCACCAGCATCGTGACGTCGTCCTGGACGTCCGGGCAGTGTCGGACGAGGTCGGTCCACACCCGCTCTGCCAGCGCGACGGGGTCCTCGGCGGCCAAGTCCGGCAGTCGCTCGGCCAGGGGGTAGAAGGCCCCGCCGGAGTCCCTGGCCTCGGTCACGCCGTCGGAGGCGAGGAAGAGCCGGTCACCGGTCCTCAGCGGCACCGAGACGACCCGGGGCGGGGCGGCGTCGGCGAGGCCGAGACCGAGCGGCGTGCACGGCTCGACGTCCAGCTCGACGGCCCGGCCGTCACGCAGCAGCAGCGGTCCGGCCTGCCCGCACGCCACGATCCGCACGACCCGGGCGTCGGCGGAGAAGTCGAGCAGCACCGCCGTCGCGAACAGCTCGGCGTGCGGGTCGCCCGCCGAGTCCACCGCCAGCCTCCGGTCGAGCCGGGCCGCCACCGCCTCCGGGTCCGGCTGGTCCAGCACCGCCTCCCGGAACGCCCCCAGCAGCGACGCGACCGTGGCGACGGCCGACAGTCCGTGTCCCTGCACATCGCCCATCACGGCCCGTACGCCGTAGGGGCCCGCCCGTACGTCGAAGAAGTCACCGCCGACCAGCGTCCCGCGCTGCGCGGCCCGGTACAGCCCCGCGCACCGCACCGGCCCGACCCGCTCCGGCAGCGGCGGAACGACGGCCCGCTGCGTGACCTCGGCGACGGTCCGCTCGGTGATCAGCTGTGCGTCCCGCCTGGAGCGGACGTACGACAGCAGCACGCTCAGCACCGAGACGAAGCACACGGTCAGAAGGTCGGTACTGCCGGGATCGTTGAGGCTGAAGACCGGCACGGTCAGCACGACCACCACCAGCCCGCCGAGCACCGCCGTGACCACCGGTCCGTGCGCCAGCACGGCCAGCGGCGGGATGGCGCCCAGCAGGAAGCCGATGTCGAGCGGCTCCGGGCTGATCAGCTCGGCCGCGCACACGCCCACCAGCAGGGCCGACGGCAGCACCCGGGCCCAGCCGGGCGGCGGTGCGCCGCGCAGCCAGCCCCGCCGGTCCGGGTCCCTGCGTGCCAGCCGGCCGCGCACACTGCTCACACCACCACGCTGCTACGCCCGACCGGCCCCCGCACGCCGGGCCCACCGCCGCGGGCAACAGTGCGCCCGGTCAGAAGGACGTCAGCGTCAGCCGGATGCCCGTGGGCCGTGTCCGTGACGACCTCGAACTCGAGCTTCGCACCCAGCGCCGCATAGATCCGGCCCGCCATGCACGGAAGGGCAAGCGGGGTCTCGCCGCTGCCACTCACGCAGAAATCCCTTGGCGGCGACCCCACTTGGGGCGCCAGGCGTCGCTCAACCACCTCCTAAGGGGCCCTTGACCCGCGCCGGGAAACCGATGGACGGCCCGCCGAAGATCCCGTAGCGTGTGGCGCGCCACGCCCCGAGACAGCGGAAGGAGGGCAGAGCCGTGCAGTTCACACCGTTCCCGCGCTCCCTCCCCCTTGTCCCGGCGTGCCTCGACTGACCGACCGGGAGCGCTCTGAGCAGCATCGTCCCGGAGGACACCCCATGACCGATGTGGTCATCCGCGCGCTCGACACGAGCGACGCCGAGCTTTTCGACACCCTGCCCGACCCGCTGGGCGCCCGCGAGGGCCACCGGCAGACCCGGCACCGCCCGGACTGGAAGCGGGTGGCCCTGCGCGACGGCCGTGTCGTCGCCCGCGGCGCCTGGTGGGGCGGCCCCGACGACACCGAGCCCGTCAACGTCAACTGGTTCGACGTGGCCGAAGGCGAGGAGGAAGCGGGCGCCGCGCTCCTGCGTTCGGCCCCCTGGCAGGTCGAACTGGAGCTGAACCTGCCCACCGGATGGCGCGACGACCCGGCCCTGCGCGCCGCCGCCGAGACCCGCTTCACCGCCGCCCGGAAGGCCGGCTACGACCTCCTGGTCGAACGCCTCCTGTACCGCTGGACCCCCGACCGCGGCCTGCCCGAGCGACCCGGGCGCCTCGAGTTCCGCGCCGAACCGGACGACGCCGTGTTCTTCGACGCGCTGCGCCGCATCCATTCCGTCACCCTGGACGCCCATGCGCTCAAGGCCATCGAGCAGGGTGGACTCGACCGGGCCGCCCAGGAGGAACTCGACTTCTTCCACTGGTGCCCGTCGCCGCGTGAGTGGTGGCAGGTGGCCTGCACGCCGGAGGGCGACATGGTCGGCATCCACATCCCGGCCCACAATCCGTCGGGCCCCTGCATCGGCTTCATCGGAGTCCTGCCGGACCAGCGCGGGCGCGGCTACGCCTACGACCTTCTGGCCGAGTGCACGCACTTCCTGGTCGAAGAGGGTGCGGAGTTCGTCGCCGCGGCCACGGACCAGGGCAACTTCCCCATGGCGGCGAACTTCGCCAAGGCCGGCTTCCCGGTGGTGAAGGAGCGGCTCAACTTCGACCCGGCGTAACAACGGGGTACTCCCCGGCCGGGTGGCAGGCTGTCAGGGACAGTGACCGGCGGCGGGAGACGGAGGGGTCGTGGGGTTCGAGGGAGAGGTCTGGCAGGTGCGCGGGGCCGCAGAGCAGGTCGGGGAGATCCTGATCGACGACACCGACTTCCCGTGGCTCTCGGGCCGCTTCACCCCGGGACCGGGATTCGCCGCCGTCCGGGACCTGTTCGCCCGCGAACTCGCCCTGGCCGCACGGGACGACGAGGGCCACTGGGAGGAGTGGGAGCGGGCCTACGGGGAGATCAGGCGCCAGGTCTCCCTCTCCTCCCCGGACGGCCCCGTCCCCGAGTTCCTCCTGCACATCGAGGAAGACCGGGCCTGGTTCCGCTGGAGCGACGAGCCCTTCGACGAGGACGAGGACGAGGACTAAGACGCCGAGGACGAGGACTTGTTGTTCAGCAGGTCCTGGGCCGTCGTGAGAATCTCGGTCACCCGGAGGCCGAACGCCGCGTCGCAGGCGTGCGGGCGGCCGGTCCGGGCGGCGTCGAGCAGCGCGTCCGCGGCCCGCATCAGCGCGGGCACCGCTCCGTCGGAGCTCTCCGGCAGCGCCGCGACCCCGGCCTCCCCACGCAGTTCCACGGCGGCACCGGCCGCGGCGGGCGGTGCCGTCAGACTCAGGGTGAGGGTGCTCGACGCCCCACCGGCGTGATCGAGGACGACATGGGCCGTGTCGCCGGGGCCGTACGCCGCCGCCGTCACGCGCCGCACGTCGCCGAGGACCGGCAGCAGCACGGACAGGGCGTGCGGGCCGACGTCCCACAGGGCGCCCTTCTCCCGCCGCCACGGCGTCGCGAAGGGGCTCTCGCCGGTGAACACCGCCCCGAGCCACTCGGCCCGCGCCGTGAACCAGCCCGGCACCGCGGCCTGCTGGGCGATCCACGCCGCCGGCTCGGGCTGGAAGCGGGTCGTGAAGAACACGACAGAGGCGACACCGGCCTCCTCGGCGGCCTCGACCACGGCCCGCCCCTGCTCCACCGTCGGCGCGAGCGGCTTGTCGAGCAGCAGATGGCACCCGGCCCGCGCCGCCCGGGCAGCGAGTGAGGCCTGCACCTCGGGCGGCAGTGCCACGGCGACGGCGTCCACGTCGGCGAACAGCTCGTCGGCGTCGTCGTAGGCGCGGACGCCGTGCCGCTCGGCGAGCTCCTTCGCGGCTTCGGGACGACGGCCCCACACCCCCGCGAAGTCCAGCTCCTCATGCCCGCTCAACGCGGGTGCGTGAGCCATCTGCGCCCAGGGTCCGGTGCCGAGCAGTCCTATGCGCATGCCGTCGCCTCTCCACGCTGTCAGGACGAAGAGCGTGCCACACGGAAACAGCCGGCGGACAACAAGAAAGGCAAGGAGTGCTCTCCTTGCCTGTCTCAAGTTATAGCTCACGGGGGGCCTTGCGGCAAGGCCCCCCGGCTCCCGCAGAATATCCGGCCTACGCCCACGACCTGCGGAAACGGGAGCATGACGTGACCCCTGCGACCACGAGCGCGTTCGACCTTCCCGACCGCCTCGCGCACAAGGCCGCACCGGCGTTGATCGCCGGGGACGAACAGCACTTCGCCGCCATCGCCGACTGCCTCGAGCAGTCCATCACCGAACTGTCCGACCGTCTGGAGGCCGAGCGCAGGGCACCCGCCGGCAAGGGCCGTCAGGCCATGGACCGGGACGCCGAGATCCACCGGCTGACCGCCCGCCTGCGCGCCCTGCGCCGCTTCGGACTGGACCTGTGCCTCGGGCACATGGTCGCCGCGGACGGCTCCGAGCCCGTCTACGTGGGGCGGCTCGGCCTCACGGACAGCGAGGGGCGCCGGCTGCTGGTCGACTGGCGTTCCCCGGCCGCCGAGCCGTTCTTCGGAGCCACCCACGCCGACCCGATGGGCCTGGCCGCCCGCCGCAGGTACCGCTGGAGCGGCGGCCGGGTCGGCGACTACTGGGACGAGGTGTTCACCACCGACGGGTTCGACGGGCATGCCGCGCTCGACGACCAGTCCGCCTTCATCGCCAGCCTCGGCACCGACCGCTCGCCCCGCATGCGGGACGTGCTCGGCACCATCCAGGCCGACCAGGACGCCATCATCCGCGCCGGTTCCCGCGGTGCCCTCGTCGTCGACGGCGGCCCGGGCACCGGCAAGACCGTCGTCGCCCTGCACCGCTCCGCGTACCTGCTCTACTCCGACCCGCGCCTCGGGCAGCACCGCCGGGGCGGCGTGCTCTTCGTCGGCCCGCACCGGCCCTACCTGTCCTACGTCTCCGACGTCCTGCCCAGCCTCGGCGAGGAGGGCGTGCAGACCTGCATCCTGCGCGACCTCGTCGACGAAGGCGCCACCGCGGAGGCCGAGACCGACCCGGAGGCGGCCCGTCTGAAGTCGTCCGCGGACATGGTGCGGGCCATCGAGAAGGCCGTCCGGTTCTACGAGGAGCCGCCCACCGAGCCGATGACGGTCACGACCCACTGGTCCGACATCCGCCTCAGCGCCCGCGACTGGACCGCGGCGTTCGAGGCGGCGGAACCCGGCACACCGCACAACGAGGCACGCGACCAGGTCTGGGAGGAACTCCTCACGATCCTCGTGGACAAGCACGAGGGCGACGTCCCGGAGGACCTGCTCCGCAAGGCGCTGGCGCGGGACAGGGAGTTGCTCACGGTCTTCAACCGCGCCTGGCCGCTGCTGGAAGCGACCGACCTCGTCGGGGACCTCTGGTCCGTGCCCGCCTACCTGCGGATGTGCGCGCCCTGGCTCGACCGCGACGAGGTGCGCACCCTGCAACGCGCGGAACCCCGGGCCTGGACCGTGTCCGACCTGCCGCTGCTGGACGCGGCACGCCAGCGGCTCGGCGACCCGGAAACCTCACGGCGCAAGCGCCGGCAGGCGGCCGCCGTGGCCGCACAGCAGGACCGCATGGCCGACGTCATCGACGACCTGCTCGAAGCCCACACCTACGACGACGGCGAAGGCGTGCTGGTCATGCTGCACGGGCAGGACATGCGCAACTCCCTGATCGACGAGAGCGCCCTGCCCACCGCCGACCCGGACCGGCTCGCCGGGCCCTTCGTGCACATCGTCGTGGACGAGGCGCAGGAACTGACCGACGCGGAATGGCAGATGCTGCTGCTGCGCTGCCCGTCGCGGAGCTTCACCATCGTCGGGGACCGTGCCCAGGCCCGGCACGGGTTCACGGAGTCGTGGCAGGAACGGCTGGAGCGGGTCGGTCTGGACCGGGTCGAGATGGCCTCGCTGAGCATCAACTACCGCACGCCCGCCGAGATCATGGCGGAGGCCGAGCCGGTCATCCGGGCCGCGCTGCCGGACGCCAACGTGCCGACATCGATCCGCAGCAGTGGCGTCCCCGTCCGCCGCGGGTCCGCCGCGGAGCTGACGTCGGTCCTCGACACCTGGCTGGCCGATCACACTGACGGGATCGCCTGCGTGATCGGCGATCCCGCGTTCCGGCCGGCCTCGCCCCGCGTCCGGTCGCTGACCCCGGAGCTGTCGAAGGGGCTGGAGTTCGACCTGGTCGTGCTCGTCGACCCGGAGAACTTCGGCGAGGGTGTCGACGGCGTCGAGGGCGCCGTCGACCACTATGTGGCGATGACCCGGGCCACTCAGGAGCTCGTGATCCTCACGAACTCCTGAGTTCCGGCCGGCGGCGTACCTAGGCGGCCAGCTCCTTGCGGATGCGGTCCAGCATGAACGCAGACGACTCCCGGGCCCGCTCCTCCCAGGCGAACACACAGGCCGTCGCGACACCGTCGAAGCCCAGTTCGCGCAGGGTGCCGAAGAAGGCGTCCCAGTCGACCTCGCCCTGGCCGATGTCGAGGTGCTGGTGGATCCGGGCCGGGGTGCCCGGCGGGTTGAGGATGTAGCGCAGGCCGCTGGAACCCTTGTGGTTGAAGGAGTCCGCGATGTGCACGTGCTGGAGCTTGTCCCCGGCGTAGCGCATCATCGCCGCGATGTCCGCCGTCGGATCGGCCCCCGAGAGGTGGAAGGTGTGCGGCGCGCAGTACAGGTAGTTCACCCACGGTTTGTTGATCGCGCGGACGAGATCGACGGCCGGGGTGTTCTCCTCGCAGAAATCGTCCGGGTGGGCCTCCAGGTTGAGGGCGATGCCCTCCCTCTCGAAGACCGGCAGCAGTTCCTCCAGCGAGCGCCAGAACGCGTCCTCGCTCTCGGCGGCGCGCTCGGGGCGGCCGTTGAACTCCGAGTTCATCAACGGGCATTCGAGCTCCGCGGTGATCTCGATCATCCGCTTCCAGTGGCGGACGGCGGCCTGCCGCTCGGTCTCGTCCGGCGAGGACCACTTGTACAGGGGAAGCACCGAGGACAAGCGCACGCCATGGGTACGCAGCGACTGCTTGAGCCCGTGCACCCGCGCGTCGTCCGCACGCGGGTGCAGGAAGAACGGCATGAAGTCCTCGCGCGGCGACAACTCGATGTACTCGTAGCCGAGTTCGGCGACCGTGCGCACCATGTCGTCGATCGGCAGGGAGCGGAGCATGTAGGGGTCGAGGGCGATCTTCACGCGGGGCCTCCGTAGAACGCCGGGCGGGGCTTCATGTCGGTGGTGACGGTCGTGCCGCCGGCCTCCAGGGACCGGACGGCGGCGTCGGTGATGACGGTGGCGGCGTACCCGTCCCAGGAGGACGGGCCGGTGGGCTCGGTGCCGGCCGCCACGGACGCGACCCACTCGCGGAACTCGGTGTCGAAGGCCTCCGCGAACCGGTCCTTCCAGTCCTGCAGCACGCCCGTGCCGTGCCGGGCCGCGGTGCGGATCCCGACAGCCGCCGGGTCGGGCAGCCGGACCAGACCGTCCTCGCCGACGACCTCGCACTGGATGTCGTAGCCGTACTGGCAGTTGACGAAGACCTCCAGGTCGATACGGACACCCGATGCCGTCTCGAAGATCATGATCTGGGGGTCCTTCAGATGCTCGAACCGCTTCCTCGTGGCGCGCGGGGTGACCACCTGGGCAGAGACGATCTCGTCGTCGAGCAGCCAGCGCAGCACGTCGATCTCGTGCACGGCCGTGTCCTGGGCGGCCATGGCGGAGTGGTACGACTCCGGCACGGTCGGGTTGCGGTGCGCGCAGTGCACGATCAGCGGAGCCCCGAGCGAACCGGTCGACAGCACCTCCTTCATCTGCCGGTAGCCGGCGTCGAAGCGGCGCATGAAGCCGACCTGTACCAGCCGGCGGCCGTGCGCCCGCTCTGCCTCGACGATCCGCAGACAGTCCTCGGCTGTGGTGGCCAGCGGCTTCTCGCAGAACACCGGCTTGCCGGCGGCGATCGCGTTGAGGACGTGCTCGGCGTGGGTGGGCCCCCAGGAGGTGACGAGGACGGCGTCCACGTCGGGGGAGGCGACCAGGTCCGCTCCGGTGGGCAGCGCGGTGGCATCGACCCGGGCCGCCACCTCGGCGGCGCGCTCGGCGTCCACGTCGGCCACGGCCGTGACAGCGGCACCGGTGACGACCCCGGTGAGTCGCCGGATGTGGTCCTGGCCGATCATTCCGGCGCCGATGACGCCGACACGTACGGTCATGCTGAACTCCTTGGAAGGTGGTCAGGAAAAGCGCGCCCGGAGCTCCGCCTCGAGGGTTTCGAGCGTGCGGCCCTTGGTCTCGGGGACGTACCGCTGCACGAAGGTGAGGGACAGCACGCCCGCCACCACGAACAGGAAGAAGGTGTTGGAGATCCCGATCCCGGAGACCAGGGACGGGAAGACCAGCCCGATGACGAAGTTGGTCAGCCACAAGACCACGGCCGCCACGCCCATGCCGAAGCCGCGCAGCCGCATCGGGAAGATCTCCGACAGCATCAGCCACGTCACCGGCGAGATCGCGCCCTGCTGGAAGGCGAGGAACGTGACCGTCATCGCGAGCACCGCGAACGCCCGCGGGTCACCGGAGGGCAGCACCAGCGAGACGACCCCGATCAGCAACAGGGCGGTGGTCGTGCCGACCTGACCCGCCATCAGCATCGGGCGGCGCGGGACCCGGCCCAGCAGCCAGATGCCGACGAAGGTGGCCAGCACCGAGATCACACCGTTGGCGATGTTCGCCGTGAGCGCGCTGTCGGCGGCGAAACCGGCGTCGGTCAGGATCTGCGTGCCGTAGTACATGATCGTGTTGACGCCGGTGATCTGCTGGACGATCGCGATGCCGAACCCGACGAACATCAGCTTGCGCACCCAGGGTGTGCTCCTGATGTCCTGCCAGCCGCCGAGCTTGGCCTGCTCGTCCTTCACGGCGAGTGCGGAGACCTCCTTCAGCTCGGCCTCGGCCCGGGCGCGCGAGCGCACCTGCCCGAGGACTTCGAGGGCCTCGCCGAAGCGGCTCTTCGAGGCCAGCCAACGCGGGCTCTCCGGCATCACCAGCATGCCGAACCACAGCACCACGGCCGGCAGCGTCGCGATGACCAGCATCCACCGCCACACACCGCCGGACTCGCCGCCCACCTGCGCGATGATCGCGTTGGACGTGAAGGCCAGCAGCTGACCGCTGACGATCATCAGCTCGTTGCGGGTGACGAGGGCCCCGCGCCGCTCGGCGGGCGACACCTCCGCGAGATACACCGGCACGGTCACCGAGGCGCCGCCGACCGCGAGACCGAGCACGAACCGCGCCATGATCATCACCCCGGTCGTCGGCGCGAGCGTGCAGCCGAGCGCGCCGATGAAGAACAGCACGGCCAGCAGCAGGATGGCGCGGCGCCTGCCGCGCGCGTCCGACAGCCGGCCGCCGGTCACCGCGCCCAGCGCGGCACCCAGCAGCAGCGAGCTGGTGACCATGCCCTCGGTGACCGGGGTCAGGCCGAGGTCCTCCGTCATGTAGGGCAGGGCACCGTTGATGACGCCGGTGTCGTAACCGAAGAGCAGACCACCGAAGGTGGCGATGATCGTGATGATCCGCAGCCGCCGGGAGACCTCCGGCGGCGTCTCGTCCGTGGCGCCGGAGGCGGGGGTTGGGGCCGGTGTCGCGTCGTCCCTGACGTCCATGGCCGCTCCTTACCTGTCGAAGTTCGGGCGCCGGGTACCCGACAGACCGCAGCCGGCCAGGTGTTCACGGGTGCCGACCGCGATGGGCAGCGGCACCCCGGGAGCGCACGGGTACAGGTCCTGCTCGACGATCACGAACAACTCGGCGTCCAGCCGGGCGAGTTCGGCGACCACATCGGCCGGCTTCGGCACCCCGGCGGGCGGTGACACGCACACCCCGCGCTTCACGGCCTCACCGAACGACAGGTCCTCGGCGGCGACCTGGGCGAGGATCTCCGGGTCCATCTGCTTGATGTGCACGTACCCGACCCGCTCACCGAACCGGCGGATCAGATCGAGGTTGTCCCCGCCGCCGTACGCCACGTGCCCGGTGTCCAGGCACAGGTTGGTGTAGCGGCCGTCGGACTCGTTCAGCAGCCGCTCGATCTCTGCTTGCGTCTGGATGTGGCTGTCGGCGTGCGGATGGACGACCAGCCGTACGTCGTACTCCTCCAGCAGCAACCTGCCCAGCCGGTCGGCGGCCCGGCCGAACCCGGCCCACTGCTCGGCCGTGAGCTCGGGCGACTCGGTGAACGCGCCCGTCTTCTCGTCCCGGTACATCGGCGGGATGAAGACCAGGTGATGCGCCCCCGCGGCGGCGGTAAGCGCCGCGACCTGCCGGACGTGGGCGAGCATCTCGTCCCATGCCTCGGGCCGGTGCAGCGCGCCGAAGGCGGTACCGCCGGAGACCCTGAGCCCCCGGGCGTCCAACTCGGCCTTCAGCCGCTGTGGGTCGGTGGGCAGGTAGCCGTACGGGCCGAGTTCCAGCCACGCGTAACCGGCCTGCACCAGCTCGTCGAGGAAGCGGGTGTACGACATCTGCTGCTCGTCCTCGGGGAACCAGACGCCCCAGGAGTCGGGGGCGGACCCGAGGCACAGGTTGCCGACGGTGGTACGGAGAGAGGGAGGCGCCGTTGCCATGGTGGTGTCCTTCGCGCTGCGTTTCCGCTCGCTGTCGCGCGCTACTAGCGCGCTCTAGTGCGAGTACGATGACCCCTGTCCAAATGTCATGTCAATAGCTTGTTGCGGGAGATCGCAGGTCTCTCGTCAGAGGTTCCGTACCAGGCACCCCGTAGGGTGTGCGGCGTCGGAAGGTGGGTTCACAGGTGGATACATCGGGCAGGCGGCGGCCCACGATGGCGGACGTCGCAGAGAAGGCGGGTGTCTCCCGCGCACTCGTCTCGATCATCTTCCGCAACCAGGCCGGAGCCGGCCAGGAGACCCGGGAGCGGGTCCTGCGCGTGGCCGACGAGCTCGGCTACCGGCCCGACAGCGCGGCCCGGCTGCTGGCCCGTGGCCGCAGTCGCACGCTCGGCGTCATGTTCACCGTCCAGCAGACCTTCCACACGGACCTCATCACGGGCATCTACCCCGAGGCCGAACGACTCGGCTACGACGTGCTGCTCTCCGGGGCGACCCACGGCCGCAGCGAGGCCAAGGCGGTCGAGGCGCTGCTCAGCCACCGCTGCGAGGCGGTGATCCTGCTCGGCCCGGACGCCGAGCCCGCCTTCCTGGACGAACTCGGGCAGCGCACGGTCGCCGTCTCGGTCAGCCGCCGGGTGCCCCGGGCCCGGGTCGACTTCGTGCACTCGGCCGAGGGCAAGGGTGTCAGGCAGGCCATGGACCACCTGGTGGAACTGGGGCACCGCCGGATCGTGCACATCGACGGCGGACGCGGTCCCGGCTCGGCGGAGCGCCGACGTGCCTACCGGGCCGCGATGCGCCGCCACGGGCTGGAGGCCGAGGCCCGGGTGATTCCCGGTCACCACACCGAGGAGTCCGGCATCGAGTCCGGCCGTCTGCTCCTGGCCGAGCGGGACGGCGGGCGGCCGCTGCCGACGGCCGTCCTCGCCGGCAACGACCGCTGCGCGATGGGTCTGCTGATGGCCCTGACCCGGGCGGGCGTGGAGGTTCCTCGCGACCTGTCCGTCGTCGGCTACGACGACAGTCACCTCTCCCACCTGATGCCGATCGGCCTGACCACCGTCCGCCAGGACGCCCTCCTGATGGCCGAGCACGCCGTCCGCTTCGCCGTCGAGCGGCTGGAAAAGCGCGAACTGGAGCCCAGGGAGGCGGTGCTGGATCCCAAGCTGGTGGTGCGGGGGACGAGCGGGCCGGTCCCGAAGGAGCCGGGGCCGGCCTGACGCGGGTGACCCCGCCGCCCGGTCACGTCAGCGCGTGCCCTTCTCGGCGAACTCCGCGACACTGTCGACGTTGTCCTTCGTGACGAAGGCCGGTCCCGTGAGCACGGGAGCGGTGCCGCCACCGCTGACATTGCCGTTGGTCCTGTACAGCCACAGCGCGTCCACGGCCAGGTAGCCCTGAAGGTAGGGCTGCTGGTCGACGGCGAACTCGATACTGCCGCCCTGGATGGCTCCGACGAGGTCCTTGTTGAGGTCGAACGTGGCGACCTTCGCCTTGCTGCCCGCGTCCTTCACCGACTGCACGGCGGTCAGGGCGATCGGAGCGCCGAGCGTGACCACCTGGTCGATGGAGGAGTCCTTCTGGAGTTTGGCGGTGAGCGTCGACTTCACCGAGGGCATGTCGGTGCCGTTGACGTACAGGTTCTCGGTCGCGCCCTCGAAGCCCTTCTTCAGCCCGGCGCAGCGGGCCTCCAGTGCGACCTGGCCCTGCTCCTGTATGACGCAGACGGCGTGCTTGGCGCCCAGTCGGTTGAGGCGCTCGCCGAACGCCTGCCCCGCGATGTTCTCGTCCTGGCCGAAGTACTCGAGCATGCCGAGCTCCTTCCAGTTGTCCAGGCCGGAGTTGAAGCCCACGACGGGGATGCCGGCCTCCTTGGCCTTCGCCACGACGCCCTTCATCGCGTCGGGCTTGGCGGCGGTGAGGGCGATGCCGTCGACCTTCTGGTCGATGGCGTTCTGCACGAGATTGGCCTGGTTCCCGGCGACGGGGTCGCTGGAGTAGACGAGCTTGATGTTGTCCTTCGCGGCGGCGGCCTGGGCGCCCTTGCGGATCAGGTCCCAGAACGTGTCGCCCGGCGCCGCGTGGGTGACCAGGGCGACGGTCATCCGCGGGGTCGTGGCCTTGCCTGCGGCGGCGTCGGTGCCTCCGTCCTCGGACTTCTTCCCGCCGGAGCCACTGGAGCAACCTGCGGCGAGAAGGGTGCCGACGGCGACGGCGGCGGTCAGGGCGGCGGCTCTGTGATGTCTGCGCATCTCGGGTGCACCTCACTGTGCTGGGACGAGGGGGGCCGCGCCCGGTCCGGGAGGCGGGCGGTGGGTGGGTGCCCGGGGCGGCGGCGGTCATGGGTGATGCGGCGGTCCTGGGTGCGGACCGCTGCGTACTCTGACTGGAGCGCGTCACTAGCGCGCTCTAGTGGCAGGTACTATGCGGTCGGCTCCGGGGGATGTCAACAGCTTTGTCAGGACGTACCAACAAAAGGGGCCGCCCGTACGCACCGGCAGCGAGCGGTGGGTACGGGCGGCCTCGGGTGGACGGTCCGGGACCGTCCTGCTCGCCTCAGTTCTCCGTGCTGATGTTGACCATCCACGGGACGCCGAAGCGGTCCGTGCACATGCCGAACACGTCGCCCCACATCTGCCTCTCCAGCGGCACCGACACCGAACCGCCCTCGGAGAGCTTCTCCCAGTAACCGCGCAGCTCGGCGTCGTCGTCGCCGCTCAGGCTCACGGAGTAGGGGCTGCCCTGCTCGGACTCCATGCCCGGCGGGTCGTCGGCGCCCATCAGGGTGAAGCCACTGGGGGTTTCCAGCATGCCGTGCATGATCTTGTCCGCGTTCGGGGCGTCCGCCTGCCCGAGATCTCCGTAGCTGTTGAGGTCGAGGGTGCCGCCGAAGACGTCCTTGTAGAACTCCATCGCCTGCCGGGCATCGCCGTTGAATCTGAGGTACGGGTTGAGACGCGAGGCCATGAGAACCTCCCAGAAGGGGGCAAAGGGTCATTTCCGCGCAGCGTATCGCCAGGCACTGACAACGGCTCGTCGAACGTGCCGGGCCCAGCGAGGGCCAGCTGCCGCCGAGGTCGGTGCCTTCGCCGACTGCGCTGTTAGCGTTGCCTCTTGAGCGGAGGGGGAGACAGCGGCTCATGGCATCGACGTTCCGCATCGGCGGGGATCTGGACGTAGGCCGGCTCGGGTTCGGAGCCATGCATCTGCCCACCGAGCCCGGCTCCGGCCGGGAGAACGCCCTCGCGGTGGCCCGGCGGGCCGTGGAGCTGGGCGTCACGCTGATCGACACGGCGTACCTGTACGGCGGCGGGGCCAACGAGGAGCTCCTCGCCGAGGCCCTGCACCCCTACCCGGAGGGCCTGCTGATCACCACCAAGGTGGGTGTCGCGCGCACCGGCCCCGACGGGGACTGGAAACTCGACGGACGGCCGGAGATCCTGCGCGACCAGGTCCGGCAGGCCCTGCGGCGGCTGCGGACCGAGCGGATCGAACTGCTCCAGCTGCATCGCATCGACCCCGACACGCCGCTCGCCGACCAGCTCGGCACGCTGCGGGAGCTCCAGACCGAAGGCCTGGTCGGCCGGATCGGGCTGTCGGAGGTCACCGTCGACGAGCTGGAGCGGGCGCGGGAGCTCGTCGACGTCGTGAGCGTGCAGAACCGCTACAACCTGCTCGACCGGGAGCACGAGCCGGTGCTCGACGCCTGTGCGGCGGCCGGCATCGCCTTCCTGCCCTGGCGGCCCGTGGCCTGGGGAAGGACGGGGGCCGAGGGCGAGATCGCTGCCGTGGCGGCCGAGCTCGGGGCCACGCCCACGCAGGTCGCGCTGGCCTGGCTCCTCGACCGTGCGCCGGTCGTCCTGCCGATCCCGGGCACGGCCCGGGTCGGGCATCTGGAGGAGAACCTCGCCGCGGCCGGTCTGAGGCTGACGTCCGCACAGCGCGACCGCCTCGACCGGCTTGCCGAAGGCGCACAGGCCGCGTCAGGCTGAGGAGCCCGGGGCCGGCGTCCGCAGGCTCACGCCTCGTCGGACGCCCCGTTGTTCCAGTCGTACGGGCCGCCGCCCTGCCACTCGATCAGCTCGGTGTCGTCGACGGCCGTGTCCGCGGTGGGCAGGCCCTCGCGGTGCAGCAGGTCCAGCACGTCGAAGAGACTGTAGGCGACGCCCATGCGCTCGCCGCGGATGGTCACCAGCCGTCCGCCGTCCGTCGCGGGCGGCTGCACGACCACAGGGGGTTGACCGTCCATAGCCCCACCATGCTCCCGAAACGGCAGCTTCGCAGCTCGGTGGCGTCCAGAAGCGGTACGACCCGTCCAAGAGGCGGGCGCGCTGTGCGCCGGTGACAAGCCGGGATCCGGAAGCTGAGTTCTCATCAGCACTCCCTGAGAGCGGTCGGGCCTCCGCCCTAGCGTCCGTGGCATGGACATGAATCGTATGAGCAGAGGGAAGTGGCGCGGTGCCGTGCTGGCGGTGCTGCTGACCGCCGGGACACTCACGGCCGCCGCCCCGGGCGCCCGCGCCGAGGGTGCGCGCACCGAGACGCCCGTGAAGTCGACGTCGCCCGTGACCGGAGTGACGGAGTCGATGGTGCGGGTGAAGGTGCCGTTGCCGGAGTCCGCCGGGCCTCGTCCGGCGGCGTGCGACTGGCTGTCGTACCTGCGCTACCGCTCCGCCGACGGGCCGGCCGCGTCGGCCGACGCCGACCGGATCCTCATCGCCCAGCCCGGCATCCTGGAAGGGGCCGGGGCGTTCGACAGCGTCGCCCGCAACACCGTCGAGCGCGCCGCCGAGCAGGGGCTGCACATCGAGTTCTGGGCGCTGGACCGGCGCTCCAACTGCCTGGAGGACCGCACCGGCATCGCCTCCGGCGACCAGCACACCGCGGTCGACTACTACTACCGCGGCAAGCAGGTCGGCGGCCGGACCTTCGGCGGCTACGCCGGCAACGCACAGCTGGGCTGGATGGCGAAGCTCGGGATCGAGCAGACCGTACGCGACCAGTACGACCTGCTCACCGCCGAGTTGCCCTCCCAGGCGCAGCGCAAGCAGAAGGTGCTGTGCGGCGGGCACTCGCTGGGCGGTGTGATCACCGGGTACTTCGCCGCGGCCGACTTCGACGGCAACCGCGCCACCACGGCGGACGCCGGGTACAACCAGTGCGCCGGCTACTTCGCCCTCGACACGACCGTCTCCACCTCACTGGCCGACCTCAGCGGAAGCCTCCCGGACGACACCAACCTGCCGGACATCGGCCTCGGGTACGGCGTCGTGCAGGCCGGGCTGGACACCGGGGTGCTGCCACGCACGCTGTCCGCGCCGGTGCTGCTCAACCCCGAGACCATGACCCTGCTCGGCATCGCCGGTCTCGGTGCCCTCAACGACCTGGAGGGCGAGGCCGACCTGCCCCGCTACCTGCCCTCGGGGCTCAACATCGAGGCAACCAACCGTTTCCTGTTCGCCAAGGACACCGCCGCCTTCCTCACCGGTACGCCCTCGGTGAAGGACTTCCGGCTCACCAACGGGGCCGTGCTCGGGGCGCTGCTGGACGACAACTCCGTGCCGCTGGCCTTCCTGCAGACCAGCGTGGGCTTCTTCGACGGCGGACCGATCGCCGACAAGAGCTTCCCCGCCGCCAACGGCGGTGACGGGCAACCCGGGCTGTACGGCACCGCGTACAAGGCCATCCCGGACCGGCCGCAGGGCCCGCTCTACACCTGGCGCAACTACGACCGCGTCGGCGACCCGGACGACCCCGGCTACCGCTCCGCCGACGGCACCCCGTTCACCGGCGCCGGCGAGGAGGTCACCGATGTGCGACAGCTGGCCCGGAGCCTGGCCGAGCAGCCGTTGGACTTCACCGAGCAGTACTTCCCGACCAAACTGATCACGGACATCCAGCTGGCCACGTCCCCGCAGGTGAAGAAGCTCGTCGTGCACCCCGACGGGCTCAAGGCCAACCCCGTGCTCACCGTGCTCGCCGGTGAGGGACTGCTGGCCGGCCGGGTCCCGGCCGAGCTGCATCCGGTGGTCGCCGACGGCTACCAGCACCTCGACGTCCTGACCGCCGCGGCCGTGCAGAACAACGGCCGGCCGGAGCCCGTCTCCACCAGCCTCGCCGGCTTCGCGCGGTCACCGCGCTAGCCCTTGCCGGTACGCACGCCCGGGGCCCGGGAGGATCTCCTCCCGGGCCCCTTCGTGTGACGTGGGCTCAGAGCCTGCCCGCGGCGAACGTGGCCGCCTCCTCGGCGTCGTCCCGGTAGCCCAGGTGTGCCCCGACGTCGCCCCCGCCGTTCTCGCAGACGGGGTCGCCCTTGGCGCAGAGGTCGAGCGTGCGGCTCTGGTAGGTGCCGGTGACGCTCTTGCCGAGCGCCCGGATCGGGTTGCCGAACAGCAGCACCGCGGCGACCTTCGGCTCCACCGCCGCGGGCAGCGTGGCCACGATGGGGCTGCCGACCACCGCGCCGGCGCTGCTGATGCCGATCGAGTTGTCGACGACGTTCGCGCCCTGCGAATAGCCGACGAGAACGAACTTCTGACTCGGACAGGCGGCGGCCTGGCTCTTCACATGGTTCACCAGATCCAGATTGCCCTGTGCCGCGGACGTGGGGGAGAGGTCGGCGGGGTAGTTCACCTTGTAGCTGGAGAGGTTTTTGCCCGCTGCTTTCTTCTGCAGCGCGGAAAACACCGGGTCGCCGACGATGAAGCCGAGCGTGCCCGGCTCGAAGGTGCCGCGGGCCGCGACGACCTCGACGTCCGAGCAGGCCGCGGCCATGGCCGGGGGAGCCGAGAGGGTGGCAAGTCCGGCCCCGCCGGCCAGCGAGAGCGCCGCGAGACACATACGGATACGCATGGGGGATCCTCCGCGTGGGAGGCGCGTGAAGCGCCTGCGAAAAAGGACGCCCCGAACGTATGGGCTTTCTCTCGGCTGCTGTTATGGACGGGATTATGGAAACCCCGCAGGTTTTTGTCGCGGATTGAGTACGCCGCCTGAATGCAGTCAGTCAGTTCTGTCGCGTGTGCAGTGATTCCGCGCGCAACGCGAGAATGAGGTCGAGGCGGGCCTCCGGGTCGTGCAGGGCATCGCCGAAGAGCTTCTCGAGCTGGCGCAGGCGGTAGCGGACCGTCTGCGGGTGGATGTGCAGCCGTGCGGCGACGTCCGGCACGTTGCTGCCGCTGAGCAGCCAGGCCAGCAGGGTCTCGGCGAGCCGGTCGCGCTGCCCCGCCGAGACCGTCTCGAGGGGCGCGAGGACCCGGGCCCGCAGGCGCTCCAGCAGCGGCTCGTCGCCGTGCAGGAGCAGCGTCGACAGATGCTCGGAGCAGCGCACCACGCCCTGGCGGGGGAGCACCCCACGGCCCATCAGCCCGAGCGCCCGGGTGGCCAGGCGCAGCGACTGCGCGGCCTCGGTGACCGCGACGGTCGGGCCGATCGCGGCGGGCCGGCCGCGCAGCGCGAGCGTGAACGCCCGGCCGCCGGTGCCGCCCGCGCCCTCCGGGTCGGGCACCAGCATGCGCGGCGGGCGGGACCCCATGTCCACCAGCGCCCCCGCCGCCGCCAGCGGCCGGTCCTCCTCCCGCCGGTCCGGCGCCGCCGCGAGCGCCACGACGGCGACCGTCCGGGGCACCGGCCAGCGCGCGCTGTGCGCCAGGTCCTGTACGGCCTCCAGCGCCACCGGCCCGTCCTCCAGGAGCAGGTCGAGCAGGCGCTTGCGGCGCCGCTCCAGCTCGTCGGAGCTGCGCAGCTGGGCCTCGGCGTACCCGGACGCGGCCGCTTGGGCGACCTCGTGCACGGTCCGGAACGCCAGCTCCCCCAGCGCGGCCACGGCCGTGGAGTCGAGCCCGAGTTCCTCCGCCGTACGGCCCATCAGCCGCCAGGCGCGCAGGCCGCCGACCCGGAGCGCGGACTGCAGCGCGTCCAGGCTGCGGCCCTCCAGGGCCTCGCCCCGCCCCAGTTCGTAGTACGTCGCCGCGATCGCGCCCCCGTCGTCGCGCGGGTCGGCGATGTGGTCGACGAACAGGGTCAGCGCCTGCACCACCCCGGACCGCAGGTTCTGGCGGTAGATCCCGTCGGCGGGCCGGGCGTACTCGGGGACCTGGCGGCGGACCTCCTCCTCCACCTCGTCGGCGACGGCGGGCAGATTGGCGCGCAGCAGCTCCGCGAGCTCGGGCGGGACCTGCGGCAGCGGGGTGGGGTGGTCCGGCATGCCGTGTGGGGTGGGCACAGCCATCACGGACCCTCCTTTCGACCGGAAGCGGCTCACCCGCGGGCTGATGCCTGTGGGACGAGTGGGCAGTCCTGCGTAGGACGGACGACCCCTCCGCTCCGTTCCGTGCCCCGACGGCACCTCCGTCACTCGGGCACACCCAGTGCACGGGCGAGGATAGGCCACGAGGCCGTGAACTCCGGCTTCCAATGCGCCCAGTCGTGCCCGCCTCCTCCGTAGAAGTGCGTGGTGGCCGGGATCCCCATGAGGGCCAGCGTGCGGGCGAAACCCTGGGCCGAGGGCCACAGGGCGCTCTCCAGGATCCCGGGCAACGGATCGCCACCGTTGCCCACCCCGCTGCCCTGCGACACGTACAGGGCCGTGCCGCGCAGCCCGGTGGCGCGGGCTCGCGGGTTGAAGTCCCGCCAGGTCAGGAGGTTGAACACCGGATTGCCCCACAGGGACGCGGCGGGCAGGTTCTCGCGGGCCACGATCGCGTCCATGATGGCGGGAACACCGGGGGCCGTGGTGTCGAGGATGCCGCTGTAGGAGGCCGCCGCGGTGAACGCGCCGGGATGACGGGCCGCGTGGGCCATCGCCCCGTAGCCGCCGGTGGACACCCCGGCGACCGCCCGTACTCCGGAGGCCCGGTAGTCCCGGGCGAGCAGTGCCGGAACCTCCTTCATCTGGAACGTCTCGTAGTCGGGGCCGCCGCGCCAGGCGCTCGGGATGCCGGTGGGACCCGCGTCCGGCATCGCCACGATCAGGTCGCGGCCCGCGGTGAACGCCTCGATGTCCGTCTCGCGGGTCCAGGACGTGTAGTCGTCGTGGGCGCCGTGCAGCAGGTACAGGACCGGGTACTTCTTCTCCGGGCGCGCACCGAAGTCCGACGGCAGGATCAGGCGGACCGGCGCGCTGCGGCCGAGCGCCGCGGAGGGCACGGACACGTCCAGCGTGCGCGGACCGAGCCGGGTGGCCGCCCGGGCAGTGGCCGTGCCGGTCGCGGCGCCGAACAGAGCGGCGAGACCGGCGGCGGCCGTCGCTCTGGCGACGGTGCGCCGGGACACTCCGGCGGCGGGCTTCTGCGGCAGGTGGGGCATGACGGCTCCTCGGGTTCCATGTTCAGGGGACCGGCTCGGCGAGCAGGCGGCTCAGGTGGGTGGCGATATCGTCGACGTGCGGCGGATCGAGCAGCGACAGATGGTGACCGGGCACCGGCACCACCTGCAGACGTGGGCACACCTCGTCCCAGCCCAGCGCCGGGTCGTCCCGCTCGTACGCGGGGTCGTGCACGGTGTGCGGCGCGGGTTCGGTGGCCCGGTAGAGGACCACCGGCCCGTCGTAGCCGCCGGGCCGGTGCGACTCGCCGATGCCCATGTCCAGGTAGGAGGACCGCTGGTGCTCCAGCGCCGCGGGCGGCACGTCGGCGGCCTCGCGCAGGGCCCGCAGTACGGCGTCGATACGGGCCGCGTCGTCGTCCATGGCCACGAGCTCGTCGTACGGCAGCTCCAGCCGCACGCCGTAGGCGTCGGCGACATGGCGGGCGAAGCCCTCGAAGTGTGCCCGGATCCGGTCGGTCCGCGTCAGTTCCGGGCGGGGGAGGGGCCGTACGGAGTCGATGAGCACGACCAGCCGTACATCCCGCCCGGCGGCGGTCAGTTGCCGTGCGGTCTCCTGGGCGACGAAGCCGCCGAAGGACCAACCGCCCAGCAGACAGGGCCCGTCGGGGTGGGTGGCGTTGATCGCCTCGGCGTAGCGGCGCGCCTTCTCGGGCACCGTCCCGGCCTCCTCGATCCGCTCCAGCCCGTACACCGGCTGGTCGTCGCCGAGGCGTTCGGTGAGCGTCCGGTAGACGCCGACCGGGCCGCCGGCGGCATGGACGAGGAACAGCGGGGGCCGCGAGCCGGTGGCGCGCAGAGGCCGCACCGGGGAGTCGTCGCGCGGGAGGGCGCGCTCGATGCGGGTGGCGGCGTCCTCGACGGTGACGGCGGCGAACAGGGCGCGCAGAGGCAGTTCGATACCGAACTCGCGCTCCACCGCCGTGCGGACGCGGACGGCCATCAGCGAGTCCAGTCCCAGGTCGGCCCACGCGGTGCCCGGGGTGATGCGGGCGGGGGAGTGGCCGGTGACGGCGGCTATGTGGTGGGTCAGGCGGGCCAGGACCGAAGAGGGTTCCGGCACCTCGGTGCGGGGTCGCTCCGGCTCGGGCTCGGTGCGCGCCCGTCCGTCCGTCCACCAGTGCCGTACGTGCCGCCACCGGGGCAGCGGCAGGTCGATGACCCGCCCCGGCGGCACCGGCAGTCGCTGCCCCGCGGTGTACAGGGCGCCCAGTTGCCCGGCGAACGCCTCCGACCCGTCGGCGTCCCGGCGCAGCGTGGCCAGGGCGAGGGAGCCGGGCACGGTGTCGGCGACGGCCCCCGTCAGTACCGGGTGGGGGGAGATCTCGGCGAAGGCCGTACGGCCGTCTGCCGCGGCGGCTGCGAGCGCCCGGTCCAGCCGCACGGGCCGGCGCAGGTTGGCCGCCCAGTGCGCGGCGTCGAAGAGGCAGTCTCCGCGCGGATCGTCGAGGACCGTGGAGTAGACCGGGACCCGCGGCCGCCGTCCCCGGATGCCGGACAGCGCGTCCACCAGCTCCGGCAACAGCGCGTCCACCTGCGGCGAGTGCCCGGCGCCGACGACCCGCATGGCCCTCGCAGCCCGGCCCTGCCCCTCCAGCCGCCGTACGAGACCGGCCACCGCCGCCTCCTCACCCGTGACGACCTTCTGCCGGGGAGAGGAGTGCACGGCGACATGCACCTCCGGGAAGTCCCGCTCCAGTGAGTCCAGTTCGGCGTCGTCCAGATCCACCACGGCCATCGCGCCGCCCCGCAGGCCGCTCAGCAGCCGGGCCCGTACGGCGATGACACGCGCCCCGTCCGCCACGTCCAGCGCGCCCGCGCACACGGCCGCCGCCACCTCGCCCATCGAGTGGCCGATCACGCCGGCGGGCTCGACACCGTAGGAACGCCACAGCTCGGCGAGCGCCAACTGAAAGCCGAACAACACCGGTTGGGCGACCTCCAGTCGGTCGAGGCCGTCACCCGAGGACAGGTGGTCGTACAGGGACAGGCCGCACTCCGGGGCGAGTTGCGGGTCGAGCTTCTCGACGGCGGCGGCGAACGCGGGTTCCTCGGCCAGCAGTCGACGCCCCATGCCGGGCCACTGGCTGCCGTAGCCGGAGAAGACCCACACCGTGCCGCGGCCCACGCGGTCGCGGTCGGCGGTCGTCACCCGTGCGTCGGGCCGCCCGGCCGCCAACGCGTCCAGGGCGTCGGCCAGTTCGGCCCGATCGTGGGCGACCACAGCCGCGCGCACGGGACCCCGGCCCGTGCGCCCGGCCAGGGTCCGGGCCACGTCGGCGGGGTGCGCGGGGCTGTCGCGCAGGCGGCCGGCGAGCCTGCCCGCCGTGTCGCGCAGACGCTCGGTGTCGAGGTCGGAGAGCAGGTGCAGGCGGGCGGCCGGTTCCTCGGCCGGTCGCACCGGGACCAGGCCGGGCGGTGCTTCCTCCAGCACCACATGGGCGTTGGTGCCGCCGAAGCCGAACCCGGAGACCCCCGCGAGGGCGGTGCCGCCGTAACGGGGCCAGGGCTCGGGCTCGGTCACCACCCGCAGCCGGGGATCGGTGAGAGAACTGCCCCGCTCGCAGTGCAGGGACGGCGGAATGCCGTCGTGGTGCAGGGCCAGCACCGTCTTCACCAGGCCCGCGACGCCCGCTGCGGACTCCAGATGGCCGAGGTTGCCCTTGGCGGACCCCAGCAGCAGCGGCTGGTCGGGGTCCCGGCCCGCGCCCAGCACCGCGCCGAGGGCGCCCGCCTCGATCGGGTCGCCCAACGGGGTGCCGGTGCCGTGCGCCTCCACATAGTCGACGTGCCGCGCGGCGAGCCCGGCCTGCGCGTACGCCCGCTCCAGCAACGCCTGCTGGGCGGCCGGGTTGGGCGCCATGAGGCCGTTCGAGCGGCCGTCGGAGTTGACGGCGGTGGCGCGGATGACGGCCAGCACCCGGTCGCCGTCCCGCTCGGCGTCGGACAGCCGCTTGAGGATCACGGCCGCGCAGCCCTCGCCGCGCCCGATGCCGTCGGCCGCCGAAGAGAACGGCTTGCAGCGTCCGTCCGGGGCGAGGGCGCCCGCCCGTCGGAACGCGACGGTGACGGCCGGTGACAGCAGCAGGTTGACCCCGGCCGCGATCGCCGTGTCGCTCTCGCCCGTGCGCAGGCTGACGCAGGCGTGGTGCACGGCGACCAGCGAGGAGGAGCAGGCCGTGTCGACGGCCAGACTCGGCCCCCGGGTGTCCAGGACGTAGGCGAGCCGGCCGGCGGCGACGCTGAGAGCGCCCCCGGCCGGCGCCCAGGGATCGACGGCGGCCGGTTCGGCGCCTGTGAGCTGCCCGTACTCCGGCGCCGAGATGCCGACGAACACGCCGGTTGCGGTGCCCGCCAGGGACCCGGCCGGCACCGCGGCATGGTCGAGCGCCTCGTGGACGACCTCCAGCAGGATCCGCTGCTGGGGGTCCATCACCGCGGCCTCGCGCGGGGTGATGCGGAAGAAGTCCGCGTCGAAGCCGGCGATGTCGTCGAGATAGCCGCCGTACGGGTGGGCGTCGGCCGGCGGGAACGCGGTGAAGTCGCGCCAGCGGTCCTCCGGGACGCGCCGGATCGCGTCGACACCCTCGCCGAGCAGCCGCCAGTAGCCGTCCGGGCCGTGCACCCCGCCGGGCAGGCGGCAGCCGACCCCGACGACCGCGACCGGCTCGGCCGTCCCGCCCGGCATCGCGGCACGTGGCACCGGTGCCACCTCGGCTCCCGGGCCCCCCGCACCGCACAGCCGCGCCACCAGGGCCTGGCCGGTGGGCGCCTCCCACAGCAGCGTCGTCGGCAGCTCCCGGCCCGTGGCGCGGGACAGCTCACCGGCCAGGGCGACGGCATCGCGCGAGGCCATGCCGAGGTCCGTGAGCGGCCGGTCCATCGGGACGTCCTGCGGGGACGTACCGTTCCAGGCGGCCACCCGCTCCGCGATCAGCCGGCGCAGCGCGGCCTCGTCGACAGGCCTCATCCCGCGGCACCCGCCCGGGCCTGCCCGTCGTAGGCACCCTCCAGATACCGGGCGCGGGTCAGCGCCCGCGACACCTTGCCGCTGGAGGTACGGGGCACCGTGCCGGGCGGCACCACGACGACATCGGCCAGCCGCAGCCCGTGCCGGGCGGAGACGGCGCCGCGCACGGCACGCACCACGGCCGGTACGTCCAGCTCGGCGAGCCGAGCGGTCCTCGCGTGCTCCGCCACGACGACCGCACACTCGCCACCGGCGCCACCCGGCACGGCGAAGGCGGCGAGCCGGTCCCGGCGCACTGCCTCGTGCGCCTCCTGGGCCGTCGCCTCGACGTCCTGCGGGTAGTGGTTGCGCCCGTCGACGATGATCAGGTCCTTCAGCCGTCCCGTGACGACCAGCTGCCCCTCCAGCACCGTCCCCAGATCACCCGTGCGCAGCCAGCGGCCCGGACCGGCCGCGGCGTCCGCGAACTCCGCGCCGAACACCTCCTGCGAGTCCCGGTTCCAGTAGCCGCGGCCCACGTTCGGCCCCTGCACCCAGATCTCCCCGACCTCACCCTCCGACAACAGGGCCCGTGACACCGGGTCGGCGACCCGGACCCGCTGACCCGCCGGCGTGCCACAGCCCGCCAACAGCACCGCCCCGGGATCGTCGGGCCGGGCGGGCAGTGCCTTTCCGGCCGCCAGGGCGTCGCGGTCGAGCGCGAACCGGCTGAGCGGCTCACCCGGCCGGGCCGCGCACACGAACACCGTGGCCTCGGCCAGCCCGTACGACGGGCAGTGCGTCCCGGGCGCCAGGCCCTGACCCGCGAACGCCGCGTGGAAACGGTCGGCCGTGCCCGGGCGGACCGGCTCACTGCCGTTGATCAGCGCGGTCACCTTGTCCAGCCGCAGACCCTCCCTCTGCTCGGCGGTGACGGTCGCGACGCAGTAGTCGTAGGCGAAGTTGGGGGCGGCACTCACGGCGTTCGGATGCGCGGCGAGCAGCCGCAGCCAGCGCACCGGCTCGTGCAGGAACGCCGCCGGGTCCATCAGCACCGACAGCGCCCCGCGTGCCACCGGGGCCGCGACGCTGAGCACCAGCCCCATGTCGTGGTACAGCGGCAGCCAGCCCACACTGGTCATCGGGCGGGTGTCGAGGCCGTAGGCGGCCAGGGCCTGGCGGGCGTTGGCGACGACGTTGCCGTGGCTGATCTCCACACCGGCCGGGGCGCGGGTCGAACCGGACGTGTACTGGAGGTAGGCGGGTGCCTCGGCGTCCAGGGCGACCGGTTGCCATTCCTGGCCCTCGTCGTCGGGCACCCCGTCCGCGACGACGATCCGCGGGCCGCCGGACCCGAGGAAGTCCCGCACCTCCGCCCGGGTCCGGCTCGTGGTCACCACCACCGACGGACGTGCGTCGGCGAGGACGCCCGCGAGCCGGTCGGCGTGCCCGGGCAGGCCCGGCGTGTACAGCGGCACGGCGACCAGCCCGGCGGACAGGGCCGCGAGGAACGCGGCCACGTACTCCGTACCCTGCGGACACAGCAGCGCGACCCGCTCCCCGGGCCCGGCCTCACCGGCGAGGCGTGCGGCGAGCGCCCGCACCCGCACGTCCAGGCGGCGCCAGGTCAGGGTGCGGTGCACGCCGCGCGAGTGCTGTGCCGGGTGCTCGACAAAGGTGAAGACCCGGCGGTCGGGGGTGGTCTCGGCCCAGTGCCGTACGTACTCCGGCAGTGTGGGGCACGCGGGCGCGAGCGGGGGGCGGCGGCTGTCCATCAGGCGGGGCTCCTCACGGCGCGGATCGGCCTATGGGTCGTGAAAGGGGGGAGGGAAGGGGGTGGCTAGAGGGGGATGTTGCCGTGCCGGCGTTCCGGCATCGGGGCGCGTTTGCCACGCAGCGCGCGCAGGGCGCGGCAGATCTGCTCCCGGGTCTCGCGCGGCGCGATCACGGCGTCGACATAGCCGCGCTCGGCGGCGAGGTACGGGGTGCCGTGAGTGCGTTCGTACGCGGAGAGGAGGCGGGCGCGCAGCGCCTCCGGGTCGTCGGACGCGGCGAGTTCGCGCCGGTGCAGGACGCCCACGGCCCCCTCGGCGCCCATGACGGCGATCCGTGCGGTGGGCCAGGCGAGGTTGACGTCGGCGCCCAGGTGCTTGGAGCCCATCACCGCGTAGCCGCCGCCGTACGCCTTGCGCACCACGACCGTGACCTTGGGGACGGTGGCCTCGGCGTAGGCGTACAGCAGTTTCGCGCCGCGCCGGATGATCCCGGCCTGCTCCTGCCGCACCCCGGACAGATACCCGGGCACATCGGCGAAGGTCAGCAGCGGGATGCCGAACGCGTCGCAGAACCGCACGAACCTGGCGGCCTTCTCGGACGCGTCGATGTCGAGGACCCCGGCGGCGTGCAGTGGCTGGTTGGCGACGACGCCCACCGAGCGGCCCTCGACGCGGGCCAGGGCACAGATGATGTTCGGCGCGAACAGCTCCTGCACCGACAGCAGTTCACCGTCGTCGACGACCGCGTGCAGGATGTCCCGCATGTCGTAGGCCTCGCCGAGCCGGTCCGGGACGACCTCGTCGAGCCCGGCCCCGGACGGGGCGTGCCCGGGGGCGTACTCCGGAGGCCGTTCCAGGTTGTTGGCCGGCAGGTACGACAGCAGGTCCCGCACCGTGTCGAGGGCGTCCTCCTCGTCGGCGGCCAGGAAGTGGGCATTGCCGTTGACGGTGTTGCTGGTGCGGGCGCCGCCCAGCTCCTCGGCGGTGGTGCGCTCGCCCGTGACCGTCTCGATGACGTCGGGACCCGTGACGAACATGTGCGAGGCGCCGTCCACCATCACCGTGAAGTCGGTGATCGCCGGCGAGTACGCGGCGCCGCCCGCGCACGGGCCCAGGACGACGGAGATCTGCGGGATCACCCCGGACGCCTTGACGTTGCGCCGGACCAGTTCGGCGTAGAGGGCGAGGGCGGCGACACCCTCCTGGATCCGGGCCCCGCCGGAGTCGTTCAGGCCGATCACCGGGCAGCCCGTCTTCAGGGCGAGCTCCATCAGGGCGACGGTCTTCTCACCGAAGGCCTCGCCCATGCTGCCGCCGAAGACCGTGGAGTCCTGCGCGAACACGCACACCGGGCGGCCGTCGACCGTGCCGTACCCGGTGACCACGCCGTCGCCGTAGGGGCGGCGGGCGTCGTGCTCCGCGGGCCGGGCCCGGACGAACAGACCGGTCTCGGTGAAGGAGTCCTTGTCCACGAGCCGCTCGATCCGCTCCCGGGCCGAGAACTCCCCGCGTCTGCGTGGCCCGCCCGGGGCCACCGCCCGCTCCCGGCGGTGCTCCAGGCCGGCGACGCGCTCCGCGGTGCTCCCGGGCGTCTGCGTGGCCGTCTCCCTCGGACCGGATGCTGTCACCTCTGTGCTCACTACCACCTCCGAAGTGGTCCTCGAATATGGCAGCGGGGCGGGGGAGTGCCGTACGGATCGCCGGTCTGTGTGGGGGAATTGAGTCCTCCGGCGCGGGGTTTCATCCGGGTGTGACAAGGGGCCTTCGAGAGCCCGGGCACGATTCAGTGGCCCGAGTGCTGAATGCGTTCTCCTTCTTCTATTGGACCCCCGGGCGCGCGGCGGCCAGGCTGGAGTGCACCATCGCCCGACAGCCGGAAGAGGTCACGAACCCATGCACACCCGCCGCATCGGTGACGTCGAGGTCAGCGCGATCGGCCTGGGCGCGATGCCCATGTCCATCGAGGGACGACCGGACGAGGAGCGCTCCCTCGCCACCATCCACGCCGCCCTCGACGCCGGTGTGACCCTGATCGACACCGCGGACGCCTACCACCGCGACGCCGACGAGGTCGGCCACAACGAGACCCTGATCGCCAAGGCCCTCGCCTCCCACGACCGCGGCGGCGACATCCTGGTCGCCACCAAGGGCGGCCACCTCCGCCCCGGCGACGGCAGCTGGACGCTCGACGGCAGCCCGCGCCACCTCAAGGCGGCCTGCGAGGAGTCCCTGCGCCGGCTCGGCGTCGAGGCCATCGGCCTCTACCAGTTCCACCGCCCCGACCCGCGCGTCCCCTACGCGGAGTCCGTCGGCGCGATCCGCGACCTGCTGGACGCGGGCAAGATCCGCATGGCCGGCATCTCGAACGCGAACCCCGAGCAGATCCGGCAGGCCGACGAGATCCTCGGCGGGCGCCTGGTCTCCGTGCAGAACCAGTTCTCCCCGGCCTTCCGCTCCAGCGAGCCGGAACTGCGCCTGTGCGACGAACTCGGTATCGCGTTCCTGCCCTGGAGCCCCCTCGGCGGGATCTCGAAGGCCGGTGAACTCGGCTCCGGGCACGCCGCCTTCGCCCGCATCGCCGAGGCACACGGCGTGAGCCCGCAGCGCGTGTGCCTGGCCTGGATGCTCGCCAAGTCGCGCGTGGTCGTCCCGATCCCGGGCGCGAGCCGGCCCGAGACCATCCGCGACTCGCTGGCCGCCACCGACCTCGCCCTGACGGCCGAGGAACTGGCGGAGCTG
This sequence comes from Streptomyces sp. NPDC024017, assembly GCF_040638895.1. Classification (NCBI taxonomy): domain Bacteria; kingdom Bacillati; phylum Actinomycetota; class Actinomycetes; order Kitasatosporales; family Streptomycetaceae; genus Streptomyces; species Streptomyces sp. NPDC024017. The sequence goes on from NZ_JBEZYZ010000007.1 coordinate 28,352, forward strand.
GACGCCGCCTGAGAGGACCACGAGACCCGGGGACGGCCGCACGCCGCCCCGGGTCTCCTGCTGCCGACGAGCAGGCGCTCGCCCTGCGCACCGGCAACCGGGTCGAGGAGATCGGCTCCGGCCTAAGACCGGTCGCTTCCGATCAGTTCTCGTCAAATCCACCCCAGGTGAGAAAAACGTGTGAATGTTTCCGCGTGGTTCGGGCATACGCAGCGAAAACAGAGAGAGGGGCGCTACGTGCTTGTACCGGACCGGAAGATCGTCAGGGAGTTGCTGACGCGGTACGCGTCGCTGAGGATCGCTCAGTCGGAGAGGCACGTGCCGACGGCGGCACGCCAGCTGGAGGACGTCAGCTACACGCTGTGCGTGATGATGGGGACGTCCGACATCAGCGACGCCATTGCCAAGGCGGACGTCCTGCTGCTCACCGAGGGACGTCCCGATGCCGCCGACGCGGACGGGGAGAACGGCCTGACGCTGGTCGGCTGACAGTTCTGTGAGGCCCGGCACGACCGGGCACGGCGCCTCGGCGGCCCCTAGGAAGGGGCCGCCGAGGCGTTCGTCCGCCCGTGGAACGCCATGCGGTAGGCGTACGGCGTGGTGCCCACCACTTTGCGGAACCGCTCCCGGAACGCGGTCGGCGAGCCGAACCCCGCCTGACGCGCGATCCGTTCGACGGAGTGGTCGGAGTTCTCCAGCAGGTACTGGGCGCGCCGCACCCGCACCCGCAGCAGCCACTGCAGCGGCGTGGTGCCGGTCTGTTCGCGGAAGCGGCGGCTGAAGGTCCGCTCGCTCATTCCCGCCCGCGCCGCCAGCGCGCCCAGCGTCACCTCGTGCGCGAGGTTGTCCTCGATCCACTCCAGCAGGGGTTCCAGCGCCGAGCCGCGCGGCACGGGCGGATGCTCGTGCACGATGAACTGGGCCTGCCCGCCCTCCCGTTCAAGAGGCATGACCGACATCCGGGCGATGTTCGCGGCGACGGCCGACCCCAGGTCCCGCCGGATCATGTGCAGGCACAGATCCAGTGCGGCGGCCGCCCCGGCCGAGGTGAGGATCTGCCCGTTGTCGACGTACAGCACGTCCGGCTCCACCTCGACCCGCGGGAAGCGGCGGGCCAGTTCACCGGCGGCCACCCAGTGCGTGGTGGCGCGCAACCCGTCCAGCAGTCCCGCCTCCGCCAGCACGAAGGCGCCGACGCACACCGACGCGATCCGGGTCCCGGCCTCGGCCGCCTCCCGCAGGGCCGCCAGCACACGGGCGGACGGCGGCGCGGCCTCGGGGGAGCAGCCCGGCACGATGATGGTGTCCGCCTCCGCCAGCGCTTCGAGCCCCCGCTCGACCCGCAGGGTGAAACCGCCGTCCGCGCGCACCTCGGGCGTCTCGGCGCACAACCGGACCCGGTAGGCGGGCCGTCCGTCCGGCATATGGGTCCAGGCGAACGTCTGCTGGGGCGCCGCCATGTCGAACGGCACCACTCGATCGAGGACCAGGATCGCCACGGAGTGCATGACCGCCACCCTAGGCGCCTTCCCGCCAGCCCTGTGAGGTGGGGATCGCGGCTGGTGCGGAAGGGGGAGCGCAGGTCGGACCAGGTGGCGAGAACCCGTTGGAAGCTGTCGTTCCAGCCCATGGGCGCACGTGCCGGGGCGTCCTAGCGTGGGCGCCGTTGATCGCATTCACGGAAAGAGCCCCGGTGACCAAGATTCTGCTGTCCCTTCATGTCCTGGCCGCCATCGTCGCCATCGGTCCCGTGACCGTCGCGGCCAGCATGTTCCCGCCCGCCGCGCGCCGCGCGACCCCCACCGGCGTCGGCACGGTAGCCCTCCTGCACCGCATCTGCCGCGTCTACGCCGGTGTCGGACTCACCGTCCCGGTCCTCGGGTTCGCGACCGCGGCCGCGATGGGCGTCCTCGGCAGCGGATGGCTCGTCACCTCCATCGCCCTGACCGCCGCGGCCGCGGGCGTCCTGGCCGCTTTCGTCCTGCCCCGCCAGGAGGAGCTCCTCGGCCAACTGAGGGACGAGCAGGCCCCCGACCACCGAAACACCGTGCAACTCGCCATGTTCACCGGCATCTTCAACCTGCTGTGGGCCACGGTCACGGTGCTGATGATCGTCCGGCCGGGTTCGACGACGGGAGCCTGAGGAAGCCCCGCGTTCACCTGTCACGGATGTCCGGTCTGCGTCAAGTCATCCCAAGGAATTCACACTCCGGGACACCGCGCCGCCTACACTCGCAGTCTCGCCCCCGCACGGGGCCGACGAGCAGAAAGGCACGTTGACGGGTGTTCCAGGATTCCCCCATCTACGACCGACTCATCGCGGAGCGCGGTGACATCCCCGCACAGGTGCGCCGCGAGGCCGAACGTGTGAGCAGGGAACTGGAGCTGGTCATGCGGCCCTCACAGTCCCTCGGCTACGACCGTCCGCACTCCCCGGGCGCGGGCTGGCAGCGTGCGGGCATGCTCCCCGGCCCGCGCCCGCAGTGAACCCGGGCGGCGGGCCAGTGGCCCGGGACCGGACCCGGTCTGCGCCGGGCCCGGTGCTCAACGGACCGTCGTGTTCGAGCCATTGACATGTGACGGCTGGACCGGAACGGGCCGGGCCAGCCATTCGGCGATGGTCCGGGCGATCGGCTGACCCGTCTCCACCTCGACGAACCCGAACTGCCCCGACTGGTTGCACTCCAGGAACCACCAGGTCCCGTCGGAGTCCTCCACGAAGTCGAAAGCCCCGTACGCCAGTTCGGCCTCACGCAGATAGGACAGGACACCCGGCGCGATGCAGGACGGCACCTCGGTGGGAAGCCACGGCGAGCCGGGCGCGGCGAACCGCACATCGACCTCGTCCGGGTCCGCGTCCTCAGCGGTCGCCTTGCGGGCGGCCAGCATCCGCTCGCCCACGACGGTGAGCCGGATGTCGGCCCGCTTGGTGATCCGCCGCTGCAGCAGCGTCGGCCCGAACGCGACGGCGGAGAAGTCCGCGTCCGGGGCGACCCGGCTGGTCGGCACGGCACGCGGCGGATCCTGCGGATGCGCGCCCGACACCGGCTTGACCACCAGCTCCGGGTAGCGCTCCGCGAACTCGCGGGCGGCACGGGGGAAGGTCGTGATCAGCGTCGCGGGCACGGGCAGGCCGCATCTCTGGGCGAGACGCAGTTGCCACGGCTTGTGCCGGGCCCGGCGCGCCGCGTCGGGCTGGTTCATCCAGCGCGCGTCCGAACCCCGCAGCATGCCGTAGAGCGCCTGGGCGGCCTCCTCGGTCAGCCATGCGGACGGCTGAGCCGCCCGCGCGGCCGGGACGCCGGGCCGGCGCACCCACACGGACCGGATCCCCCCGATGCTCACCAGCCGCCCCCCGGCGGACAGATGGCCGCGGAACCGGCCGTGCACATACTCCCCCGACAGCGCGACACCACCGGTCAGGTCCGCGGGATCGACCCGGACCACAGGAACCCCCGTCGCGTTCAGGTGCACGACCACCATGTCCGCGGTGACGTCCTCCTCACAGGTGAGGATCAGTACGGTCATCGTCGGCGGCCCGTGGTCAGTCGTCGAAGTGCGTCTTGGAGCCGGCGGTGGACGTCGTGGTGCCGAACTCTCTCAGCAGGGCGAAGTCGGAGGCCGCGACCCGGCCGTCGCGGAGCACGTTCAACTGCTGTCCGGCGTCGTACACGTACGGAATGGCAGCTTCCAACTCCACTGCCGGGCGCGCGTAGTTGAGCGCGAACGGTTGCATCGTCTCTCCCTCGTCGGTACTGCGCCGATCAGGTGGTGGCCCGGGGGCGCGGCCGCCCGGTCCGCCGACCTGTTTCGGCTTCCAGAGACTTATACGAATCGAACGGGTGGTTGGTTTCCTTACTTTCCGTAGTCATCGGGCCGGTTGCTGGTCCGGCCGGTGTGTCGTGCTGCGCTCCCGTTCGCCGAGGGAGCCGCGGACAGTGCGCAGAGCGAGCAGCAGGACGCCGATGTCGTCCAGGTACACCGGGTCGGGCATCAGGTCGACGGGCAGCAGGAAATAGAGCACCGCGCCCCAGAAGACCCAGCGCGGGCCCGTGGGCAGTCCCGCGCGCCGCAGATCGCGCCGGGTCCGGACCAGCCGCACGAGGACGACGACGGCGAAGACGAGGACGACGGCCGCGAGAGACGCGGCCAGGATGATCACCTTTGTGGTCGTATCCACGAGTTGCTCTCCTCCTGGCATGCCGCGACACCGGGTGTCCTTAGCTGGATTCCCGTTTCCGGCGGCTGTATTGCGGCCAGGGCCCGACATGTCGGCGAGTCGACGGATTTTCCCGTGCGGGTGGTCATCCCGGTGGCTCACCCGAGTGGCACGGGGTGACGGGGGCGCTTAGTAATGGTCAGCGTAACGTCGCTCGCCGCACGACGGGGGGCGCAGGAGCGGCCGCACTCTTCCCCATGGAGGCGAGTATGACCACCTGCTCTTCATCACCCCGCCCGAACGAACCTGCCATACCCAGCGAGCCGAACGGGTCCGCCCCGCCGTCCGCCGAGACCACCGTCGCCACCGGAACGCACCCGGTGGAGCAGACGAGCGCGCAGCCCGCCGCCGGTCCGTACGAGACGTACCGGGCGGGGCACTCCGAACCCGCCGTCGCCGGTTCCCACCAGGCCGACCGGGCGGCCGCCGAGCCCATTGCCCTCGGCTCCCACCCGGCGGCCGGGGCGGGAACGCAGCCGGCGGCCCCCGCGCGGCCCGCTGTCCCCGGGGTCGACGAGACGGACACGTCCGCCGCCCACGCCCCGGACCGGGCCGCCGCGCAGCCGGTCCCGCCCGTTCAGGACTGGCTGGATCCCGCCGAGGCGCGGCCTGCCGCTCCCGTCCTCGACGGGCCGGACCCCGCGGACGAGCCCACCCGGCCCGCCCACCCGGACACCGTCGGCACGGACGACGGCACCGAGCCCGCTGCGCACGGCGGGGACGAGGCCGAGCCGCCCGCCGGGCCCGGACCGGGCGACGAAGACCAGCCGGGTGCGCGGCCGTTCGTGATCCGGTCGCTCGACGACAACCCGGTGGAGCTCCGGCCCGGCACCGGCCCGGCCTCCGGCGCACCGTACGGCGACGCCGTCAGCGACCTGGTGCACGCCGCCGTGGCCGACCGGCCGCTGGAGGAGGTCGTCGACCTCATCGTCTCGCTGGAGGAGTCGCCCGACCACACGCAGGCGAGGGTCGACGCGCTCCGCACCGCCGGGGTGAGCCGGTCCGTGGAGGACGTGTCCCGGCTGATCGCCCTGCTGACGAAGCCCCCGCGCGACGCCGAGTGCGCGGACGAGGCGATCCGGGCCGCGGCCGCCCACCGGCCGGTGGAGGAGGTGACCCGGCTGGTCACCCTGCTGCACAAGGAGCCGCAGGAGCCCCACGTCCGTGAGGAGGCACTCCGCGCGGCCGCCACCGGCCGGTCCGTCGGGGAACTGGTCGAGCTGATCGACCGCCTCGGGCTGGAACGGCTGGACCGCAAGGGCCGTCGCCCGAACGGGACTTCGCGCCCCGAGGGCGGAACGGGTGGGCCCGAGGCGCCCGGTCGCCAGGGCAAGCGCCGCGCGGCACGCCCGGGCCCGGCCCGCGAGACCCACCGCACCCTCGACGACGCACCTCCGGAGCGCGAGCGTGCGACGGACCCGTTCGCCCGGTCCGTGTCCTGGTCGGGCTGGCTGGCCGCCCTGGCTCTCGCCGTGTGCGCGGTGGTCCACTTCCCGCTGGAGCGCGGCGACGCGTCCCTGCGCCTGCACGCGTTCGCCCTCGGCCTGTCGGTGCTGTGCACGGTGCTGGCGCTGCTGCTCGCGCTGCGCCCCGTCGCGCTGGTGCTGGCCGGGGCGGTGCTGGTGCCCACGGTGCTGGCCGGGGCCCAGGCGTACGGGAGTTCGTTCCCGTCGGCGTCCCTGTCCCGGGCCGTCGACCTGGCGCTCGCCCCACCGTGGCTCGCTGCCGGGGTCGCCGGGTGCGCGGCCCTGCTGGCCCTCGTCGCGCTGGTCTTCCGGGTGCTGGCACCCATCGCCGCCAGGCAGTGGGAGGCCACGCCGGTGTCCGAGGCACGCGGCACGGCGGAGTGAGGCCCGGAGGGCTCCCTTCGGTCGGACCGGATCGAGGCGCTGTCGCCTGACTGTCGCCTGCCGATCCGATCCACTCGGCAACTCGGCAACTCGGCTCGCGGCGAGTGGTGCCGCCGCGTTTCAGGCCCGGCGGTCGAGCAGCCCGGTCAGTACCCGGTCCGGGGTGAGCGGGAGTTCACGCAGGCGGACGCCCGTGGCGTGATGGACCGCGTTGCCGATCGCCGCGGCCGTCCCGACGATGCCGATCTCCCCGATCCCCTTGCTGCCCATGGGGTTGAGGTGGGAGTCCTCCTCGTCGAGCCAGTGCGCCTCGATCTCGGCGACGTCGGCGTGCACGGGCACGTGGTACGACGCCAGATCCGACTCGGTGAAGTCACCGAACGCGGCGTCCATGGTGCTGCCCTCGGTCAGCGCCATGCCCAGGCCCATCGTCATACCGCCGACGAACTGGGAGCGTGCCGTGCGGGCGTTGAGGATGCGGCCCGCCGCGTACACCCCCAGGAGCCGGCCGACCCGGACCTCCCCGGTGACCGTGTCCACGGCGACCTCGGCGAAGTGCGCCCCGAAGGCGTGTCGCGCGAAGTCGCTCTCGGCGTCCGCCGCGCCCTGCGTGTCGGCGCGGGCGTCGAGGCCCTGCCCGGGCAGTGGCCCGGCGTGCTCGGCCAGCCGCCGGGCCAGTCGGGCACAGGCTTCGTGCACGGCCCAGCCCCAGGAGGCGGTGCCGGACGAACCGCCGGCCAGGGGCGCCGACGGGAGTTCCGTGCTGCCGACCTCGATCCGCACCCGCTCCAGCGGCACCCCGAGGGCGTCGGCACCGACCTGCGCGAGCACGGTCCGGGCACCCGTCCCGATGTCCGTGGCGTTGACCCGCACCAGGAACGTACCGTCGGGCAGTGCGCGAGCCGTCGCCGTGGAGGGCCCCACCAGGACGGGATACGTCGCCGCCGCCACACCCGTCCCCAGCAGCAGGGGCCCTTCCCGTCGGGAGCCCGGGCGGGGATCGCGCCCGGCCCACCCGAAACGCCGGGCGCCTTCGCGCAGACACTCGACCACGTGCCTGCTGCTGAACGGCTTGCCGCTGTCGGGCTCGACGTCGGGCTCGTTGCGGACGCGCAGCTCGATCGGGTCCATGCCGAGTTCGGTGGCGAGCTCGTCCATGGCGGACTCCAGCGCGTACATGCCGGGGGCCTCGCCCGGGGCCCGCATCCAGGACGGCGACGGAACGTCGAGCGCCGCGACCCGGTGCACCGTACGACGGTGGGGCGCGGCGTACATCACCCGGGTGGGCACGGCCGCCTGTTCCACGAACTCCTTGATGCGGGAGGTGTGCGTGGTGACCTCGTGCGCGACGGACGTGAGACGGCCGTCCGCGTCGGCGCCGAGCCGCAGCCGGTGCAGGGTCGGGGCGCGATGCCCGACGACGGCCGGCAGATGGCGGCGTGGCAGGGCCACCGTCACCGGCCGCCCGGTCTGCCGTGCCGCCATGGCGGCGAGCACCACGTCGGGCCGGGGCGTGCCCTTGGAGCCGAAGCCGCCGCCGACGTGCTCGGCGGTGACGACGATCCGCTCCTCCGGCAGGCCGAACAGCGCGGCGAGCGTGTCCCGCACGACGCCGGTGCCCTGGCTGGAGGTGTGCACGGTGAGCCGGCCGTCCTCCCACCGGGCGGTGCTGGTGTGCGGCTCCATGGGGTGGTTGTGCAGCGGCGGCACCCGGTACGAGACGTCCACCCGGGCGGCCGAGGAGCCGAACGCCCCGTCGGCATCGCCCTGTTCACGGACGGCCGGTTGACCGCTGTTGGCCTCCTCGGGCACGTACACACCCGGATGCGAGACGGTGAGCGCCACGTCGTGCTCCTCGGCGTCGTAGGCGACGCGGACGGCGGCCGCTCCGGCGCGAGCCGACTCCAGTGTCTCGGCCACCACCAGGGCCACGAACCAGCCGCGGTGCGGAACCCGGGGATTCTGCAGCACGGCGAGCGTGGGATCCTCCGGTTCCGCGAGACGTGGCGCGTTCTCGTGGGTGAGGACGGTGAGAACCCCGGGCACGGCCAGGGCGGCCGTCGTGTCGACGCCGGTCACCCGGCCCCGGGCCACACTCGCCGGCACGGGCCAGGCCTGGGCCCGGCCGGGGGAGTGGAACTCGGCGGCGTAGCGGGCGGTGCCGCTGACCTTCTCCCGTCCCTCCCGGCGCTCGGCGGGGGCACCCACACTGCCGTTCACGAGACCCTCCCGGTGAGCGCGGTGTCCGTGAGCCGGGACAGCACGTCCACGGCGAGATTGCGGGCGAGCGGCACCTTGTAGGCGTTGTCCCGCAGCGGTTGCGCGGCGGACAGCTCCCGTTCGACGGCGTGCTTGAACGCCGCGCGGGTCGCGGCCGCGCCCAGCAGTGACTCCTCCGCCCGCCGGGCCCGCCAGGGCCGGTGCGCCAGCGCCCCGAAGGCGAGCCCCGCATGGCCGATCACACCGTCGTCCAGGCGCAGCACGACCGCGACGGAGGCGAGTGCGAAGGCGTACGAGGCCCGGTCGCGCGCCTTGCGGTACGCCGACGGCAGCCCGGCCGTGGCGGCCGGCAGCACCACGCCGGTGACCAGCTCGCCGGGGCGGATCTCGGTGTCCTGCTCGGGGCGGTCCCCGGGCAGGCGGTGGAAGTCGGCCGCCGGGACACTCCGGGCTCCCTCGGGCCCGTCCAGCTCGACACGCCCGTCGAGGGCGGCGAGTGCCACCGCCATGTCCGACGGATGGGTGGCGATGCAGTGCGCGGAGTGCCCGAGCACCGCGTGATCACGGTGGACACCGTCCCGCGCGCCGCACCCGCTGCCCGGCTCGCGCTTGTTGCACGGCTTCGACAGGTCCTGGAAGTACGGGCACCGGGTGCGCTGGAGCAGGTTCCCGCCGGTCGTCGCCGCGTTGCGCAACTGCCCGGAGGCACCCGCGAGCACCGCCTGCGACAACGCCGGGTACCGGTCGCGGACGAGGGGGTGGGCGGCGAGGTCGCTGTTGCGGACCATCGCCCCGACGCGCAGCGCACCGTCGGGCAGTTCCTCGATCGTGTCCAGGGGCAGCCGGGTGACGTCGATGAGGGCGGTGGGCGCCTCGACGCCGAGCTTCATCAGGTCGACGAGGTTGGTGCCGCCACCGAGGTAGCGGGCGCCGGCGTGGGAGGCGTACGCGGAGGTCGCCTCCTCGACGCTGCCGGCGCGGACGTAGGCGAACTCCTTCACGGGATCACGTCCTCCACGGCCTCGGCGATCCGCGGATACGCACCGCACCGGCACAGGTTGCCGCTCAGCCGTTCCCGGATCTCCTCGCGGTCCAGCGGCACCGGCTCACCCGAGGGCGCCGCCGGGTCGGTGACGTGCGAGGGGTGACCGGCCGCCGCCTCGGCGAGCGCACCGGCCGCGGAGCAGATCTGGCCCGGGGTGCAGTAGCCGCACTGGAAGGCGTCGCGTTCCAGGAAGGCCCGTTGCAGCGGGTGTGGTTCCTCGCCGTCCCCGGACAGGCCCTCGACGGTGGTGACCTCGCAGCCGTCCAGGGCGACCGCGAACAGCAGACAGCTGTTGACGCGCCGCCCGTCCACCAGGACCGTGCAGGCGCCGCACTGGCCGTGGTCGCAGCCCTTCTTGGCGCCCGTGAGGTCCAGATCCTCCCGCAGGAGGTCCAGCAGGACCCGCCGGTGGTCGACGGTGAGCGTGTGGGGTTTGCCGTTGACGCGGAGTGTGGTCTGCGAGTGGTGCTGATGGTTGCCCATGTCGTGGAGGACCTTCCCGGGCGGGCCGTGATGCCGTACGGACCGCGTATCCAGGAGGGCACGACTGACACGTGCGCCCCACGAGGAGGGTGTTACCGCTCCGATGTGACGCGCTGGGCGGCGGTGCTCTCCTCGTCGTTCTTCTCGTCGCTCTTTCCGTCGCTCTTTCCGTCACCCTTCTGGTCACCGGCCGCGGTCGCGGGGCGCTTGACCTTGAAGCGTTCGAACGTCCGTGTGAGCTGCTGGAGCGGGGACGTGGCCGGTGGACCGGACGGCTGCGGTGCGGCGGGAGCGGCCCCGGCGGACTCCTGATAGGCGGCCAGGGCCTCGTGGGCGCTTTCGGCCGCCTCCCGGTACAGGTCACGGGACTTCGTCATGGCCTCCAGCGCCTCGGCGTACATGGCCACGAGCCCGCGCTGGCGGTCCAGCTCCTCCTGGAGCGTCAGCAGGTGCCAGTCCTCCCGCAGCGCGGTGAGGGCGTCCCCGGCACCGTCGGGCAGGGGTCTCGGGAGTGCGGCGAACCGCGTCACCGCGTCGACGAGGTCGGCCGGCTCGGAGCCGTCGAGGAAGACCGCGCGGACCGAGAAGTCCTGGGCGTCGTAGCCCTCCGGCGCCGGAACGCCCGGCAGCACGACCGCTCCACCGCGCGGCACCTGGACGCCGGAGTCCCGCAGGGCCCAGTTCAGGCCGCGCAGCTGCTGCGGGGCGGCGTGGTGTTCCACCACACGGTGGCGCAGGCCCGGCGGCAACCACCGCGCCACGGGCGTACGTCCCCGGTCGTCGGTGGTCATCGCCTCGTGGACGACCACGTGGATGTGCCATCCGCCGCGCACGGTGTTCCTCAGCAGGCGGCGGGTCTCCTTGTCGTCCTGGGGCAGCGGGTTGATCTCCCCCAGGGTCAGACGCGTGGCGGCATCCTGGTCCCACGCGGTGTCCGGCTCCTGCGGCCAGAACAGGCCGGCGGGGGAGGGCCACGCGTGGTTCCACGGCTGCTCGGCCTCAGCGACCAGCATCCACTCCTGTCCGGGCCCGTCGTCCGCGCCGGGCCGCAGGCTCAGCCGGGCGCGTACGGTCACGTCGTCGCCGGCCCTCCAGCGGGCCTCGAAGACCCGCTCCGCCGGTGCGGTTTCGTCGTCGGGCAACTCCATGAAGTCGTCGATGGCCTGGCTGTCCTTGCGCTGCCGCAGCGAGCGCCGGAGAACGTCTTCCGCGGAACCCGGGGCGTGGCGGCCGCGCGCCAGCCACACCGTGGCAGGTGTCATGGGGCGGACGGTGAGGGAGGTCTGCATGGGTCCATCTGTGAGCGAGGGTACGTGCGCCTGCCAGTATCGTCGCCGCAGGCCGACGGGTGCTACCCGGGGTCGCACCTGGCTCCCCGTGTCGGTGACGTACATACCTACGAGCCTTCACCTCCCCGGCCGGGCCGCGGATCCCACCCCGGGACGATGTCGGTCACGCCCGACTCCACGGGGTGCCCTCCCCGCCGGGACGGGGCGCGCTCCGGCCGCCGGGCCCGGGCGTTCTCTTGTTCGGTCTCGCCATCGGTCATGCGCAGCGCCTACCCGTGCCGGGCTGTGCCATGTGACGCAGAGGCAGCGGCGTATGACGACGGGCGGCGCACTGCGGCACGCGGCAGTGTGAGACGGCACCCGGCAGCGCCCTGGGGTGGGGCCGGGTGCGCGGGATGTGCGCCATGCGCGCGGGGTGTGCGCGCCGCGCGCACATCGACGGATCTCACGCGTGGCCCCGCCCGTCACGCGGTCCCGACAATGGTGCGCACGAGCAGGGCCCGCCCACCATCCGCATCGGGGCGGGTCCTGCTCGCCCGGCAAGACGCGCCGTTCTCACGGTGACGTACCGGCAGTCCCCTCATGCCTGTCGAGGCGGGGACCGGGTACCCGGTCCCCGCACGGGCTCGTGTGCGGACACAGGAGAGGGGACCGGGGGCAGTGGCGGTTAAGGCGATGGGCTGGGCGCACTCGTTCCGTATGTCCGAAGGCGTGCGCGCGGGGAGGGACTGGACACGCAAGCGCGTCGAGTCCCTGGCCTGGGCCGCTGCCGAGCCGGACACGGTGGACACCATCGTGCTGGCGGTGTCCGAGCTGATCACCAACGCGCACATCCACGCCAACAGCGACGCGCACCTGGTCCTCACGTGGGACGGCGACTGCCTTCATGTCAGCGTCCACGACGAGGACCCGACGCTGCCGCGCCAGCGCGAACCGGAGCCGGGTGAGGTCTCCGGCCGCGGAGTGGCGATCGTGCGCAAGCTCGCCGATGAGTGGGGAATGAGGTGCCAGCGGCACGGCAAGACGGTGACGGCATGCTTCCGTCCCGCCGACCCTGACCCCGATGGCGACACCGACCGGCAGGGCGGCAGCAGCAGTTGAGTTCCGCCCACCGATGGGGCCCGCTTCTGAAGGAGAAGTGTCGTGTACCTGGCACGAGGATCGAGTGACGACCCCTATGTCTGGCTCTGGGTCCTGGGCGCTCTCGCGCTGTACGCACTGATCAGCTACGGACTGGCGTACCGCGCCCGCGCCCGGCGTGGTTCCGTACATCCGGCGCATGACGCCCTCCACGACCTCAAGGACCGGGAAGACCCCCAGCCGCCCGAGAACCGCTTCCTCAGCCGCCTGATCATGCTGAGTGGAGCGGGTCTCACCGGTCTCGTCGCCTACCTGACCAGTGGCGCGGTGCGGGTCCTGACGGTCGGGCTCACCGCCGTGGTGGCCGTGGCGATCTGGGCGTACTACGACCACCGCACGGAAACGCGCGCCGCCGCCCAGCGATGACGCAGGCCCGGGCCCCCTCCCGCCCGCGGGAGGGGGCCCGGGCCTGCGTCAGCCGGTCCCGGGGTGCTTGCCGGGTCCGTCGGCGCCGGGCGACAACGGCGTGGGTGACAGGGTGGTGTCCTCCTCACCCGGCTCCAGAAGGGTGTCGGCGGCGCCGACGATGAGGGGGTCGGGTGTGCCGACCGCCTCGCGGTCCTTGCTGGCGTAGTCGATGCGCGACAGCAGACTGCGCATGGTCTCCAGCCGGGCACGCCGCTTGTCGTTGCTCTTGACGACCGTCCAGGGTGCGTGCGCGGTGTCGGTGGCGCGGAACATGTCCACCTTCGCCTCGGTGTAGTCGTCCCAGAGGTCCAGTGAGGCCAGGTCGGTGGGGGAGAGTTTCCACTGGCGCACGGGGTCGACCTGCCGGATCGCGAAGCGCGTGCGCTGCTCGGAGCGCGACACGGAGAACCAGAACTTCATCAGCAGGACCCCGTCGTCCACCAGCATCCGCTCGAAGTCCGGGCACTGGTCGAGGAACAGCTCGTACTCGTCCTTGGAGCAGTAGCCCATCACGCGCTCCACGCCGGCCCGGTTGTACCAGGAGCGGTCGAGGAAGACGATCTCCCCGGCCGTCGGCAGATGCGCGATGTACCGCTGGAAGTACCACTGGCCCACCTCGCGCTCGGTGGGCTTGTCCAGGGCGACCACGCGTGCGCCACGCGGGTTGAGCCGCTCGGTGAACCGCTGGATCGTGCCACCCTTGCCCGCCGCGTCCCGCCCCTCGCACACGACGACCAGGCGGGCACCGGTGTCCTTGACCCACCGCTGGAGCTTGAGCAGTTCGATCTGCAGGATGCGCTTGGTCCGCTCGTACTCCTTGCGGCCCACCTTGCGGTCGTAGGGATAGTTCTCCCGCCACGTCCGGATGGGGCGCCCGTCTCCGTCCAGCACGATCGGCTGCTCCCGGCGACTGGTGTCCACGGTCAACCCGTCCATCAGCTTGTCCGCGTCTTCGGCGCTCATCACTCGACTCCCCGATTCGCAGGTGAACGGACATACGGGTGCCCCGCCCCGTCCCACCCATGTGAGGTGCGAAGACTCCGACCCGGTCAGGCTCCCGGGCCGAGGACAGGTCCACCGCTCAGAGGGCGGTGCCGGTCTCCTCGGCCAGGGCCCGCACGAGACGGTCCTGGAACGCCTCGTCGTGGACGGCGCGATGCGGTGGCAGCCGCCGGCCGTGGTACCAGTAGCCGCCGGTGGTCATTGCCTCGGGGTCCTCGCTCGCGGCCAGCCACTCCTGCGTCTGGTGGCCGAGCTCGAGGTCGTCCGGCGCGCTCGGTCCGCCCATCCTCGTCGGCACCCAGCCGGGATCCACGGCGTTGCTCAGCACTCCGGGGCGCAGCCGGGCCACCACGGCCGCCAGCGCCGTCACGAAGAGCTTGCTGTCGGCGTACGACCCCGCGCTCCCGCCCCGCCAGTCGACCCCGTCCAGCGACGACGGGCGCCCGCCGAGATGGGAGTTGCTGCTCACGTACACCAGCCGGCGCGGCCCGCGCAGCAGGGCGGTCAGCAGATAGGGCGCGACGACGTTGACCGGCATGACCGCCGGGCCGCTCCACACCCCGGCATTGTGGATGACGGCGTCGAGCGGCTGCGACGCGTTCAGCTCGTCGGCGACCCGCCGCACGGCGTCACGCTCGGCGAAGTCGCCCACCACGATGTGCGCCCCACGGTCGGACAACTCTCCGAGAACGGCCACCCGCTCCTGGTTCCGGGCGTGCACCACCACGTCGTGCCCCGCGGCGAGCAACGCCTCCGCCGCGGCCCGCCCCAGCCCGTCCGCGGAACCGGTCACCAGGATCCGGCTCACCGCTCCTCGCATGAGACTGCCCTCCTTCCGCAGGATTCGCGGCCCCGCGAAGAGACGCGTACTAGATCACACAGCCGTCCTTCCCGGGTACCCCGTCGATCCAGTTGGTGTGGTTCTCGACGTAGTAGCTGGACATGATCCCGTACTTGGTCCAGCCCCGCGGCGCGACCATCACCCAGTACGGGTTGCCGCCGACCGACTGGCCCGGGATCTGGCAGTACACCAGCACCTCGTCCCAGGAGTTGATCTGGCCGATCGTGGGGCAGTTCGAGGTGCTCGGTGCGTGGATGCAGTTGCCCTCGTTGATGTCGCGGACGTTGACCCCGTCCGCCCACACGCCGTACCAGCCCTTGCCGTGCCCGTCGGCCGCGGCGCTCTGGGCGGTGGTGATCACAAGGGCGAGCGCTCCAGCGGCGGCGAGTGCCGCGGTCATCTTGCGCATGACGTTCCTCTCGGTGCCGTGGCGGGTCGGCGCATGGGACGGTTCCCGTGCTCGTCGCTCCGCACCATAGGCAAGCCCGAGACGCCGCGGTGCCTGACATCTGTCAGGGACCGGAGCCCTGAAGAAGGCGCGATGCCCGGCCACTCGGCAGCGGCCTGCACGGTCAGGCTGGTCAGCTGCCGCCGGTGAGCTCGCCGCTGAGCGCCCGGTGCAGCCGGGCGCTCGACTCGTTCAGGCCGATGATCTCGACGCTCTTGCCGCGCTGGGCGTACTTGGCCTCGACGGCGTCCAGGGCGGCCACGGACGAGGCGTCCCAGATGTGTGCGGCGGACAGGTCGACGACGACCTTGGCGGGGTCGGTGGCGTACCGGAACCGGCCGACGAGGTCGTTGGACGACGCGAAGAACAGCTCACCGGTGACGCGGTAGACGACCGAGGCGCCGCCGGGGTCCGGGACCGCGGTGACTTCGGCGAGGTGGGCGACCCGCTTGGCGAAGACGACCGTCGCGGTGAGGGAGCCGACGACGACACCGATGGCGAGGTTGTGCGTGGCGACCACACACACCACGGTGACCACCATCACGGTGATCTCCCCGGCCGGCATCCGCTTCAGCGTCTTCGGCGCGACGGAGTGCCAGTCGAAGGTGCCCACCGACACCATCACCATCACCGCGACCAGCGCGGCCATGGGAATGTCGGAGACGACCGGCCCGAAGACGACGCACAGCACCATCAGGAACGCACCGGCCAGGAACGTCGACAGCCGGGTACGCGCACCGGACACCCGTACGTTGATCATCGTCTGGCCGATCATCGCGCAGCCGCCCATGCCGCCGAAGAAGCCCGTGACGATGTTGGCGACGCCTTGCCCGACCGACTCGCGGGTCTTCGAGGAGTGCGTGTCGGTGATGTCGTCCACCAGCTTGGCCGTCATCAGCGACTCCATCAGCCCGACCAGCGCCATGGCGAGCGCGTACGGCGCGACGGTCGTCAACGTGTCCATGGTGAACGGCACGTCCGGCAGCCCGGGCACGGGCAGGGACGACGGCAGCTCGCCCTTGTCACCCACGGTCGGCACGGCGATCCCCGCGGCGACCGTGATCACCGTGAGGATGACGATGGAGACCAACGGCGCCGGCACCACGGACGTCACCTTCGGGAAGAACACCATCAGCGCCAGTCCGGCCGCGATCAGCGGATAGACGGGCCACGGCACGCCCGTCAGCTCCGGGACCTGCGCCATGAAGATGAGGATGGCGAGGGAGTTGACGAACCCGACCATCACGCTGCGCGGCACGAACCGCATCAGCTTCGCGACGCCGAGCGCGCCGAGGACGATCTGGACGACGCCGGCGAGGATGACCGCCGCGACGAGGTGGCCGAAGCCGTGCTCACGGTTGAGCGGGGCGATGACCAGGGCCACGGCACCGGTGGCCGCGGAGATCATCGCCGGCCGGCCCCCGACGGCCGCGATGGTCACGGCCATGGTGAACGAGGCGAACAGACCGATCGCCGGATCGACCCCGGCGATGATCGAGAACGAGATCGCCTCCGGGATCAGCGCCAGGGCGACCACGAGGCCGGCCAGCACCTCGGTGCGCAGCACCTTCGGGTCGGACAGCCAGGTCGGACGTCGGAAGCCACGCAGCCGGGCGGCCGGGGACGGTGCGGAGGAAGACAAGACGAGAGGAACCTGTCGGGGTCGGGCACACACAGCAGCAGAGCGGGCGCGCGGGAAGACGGGGGAGGCGTGGGAGACCGGGGCGGCCGGGAGGTCAGTGGGCAGCGCCGGGGCGACCTGCGCGAGAAGAGGGTGTCACTCGGGCCCGCGTCCGCACCACGGAAACGGGCACGGCAGTCGGCCAGGCCGGCACCACGGCGACTCTACCCTAACGTTAGGGTAGAGATCGGCGCCGGCCGTCCGCAGGCGGCGGCGCGTGACGAGGAAGGCACCGGCGTGAGCAGCGAGCACATGCAGATCGGCGAGGTCGCCGCCCGGACCGAGCTGTCGCTGCGCACGATCCGGCACTACGAGGAGACCGGCCTCGTCATCCCCTCGGCCCGCTCCCAGGGCGGCTTTCGCCTCTACACGGAAGCCGATGTCGCTCGACTGATGGTCATCCGCCGCATGAAGCCCCTCGGCTTCACCCTCGACGAGATGCGCGCCCTCCTGGAGGCCACCGACCGCCTCGACTCGGGCGAGGAGTCGTCCCCCGAGGACCGCGAGGAACTGCTGGAGCAACTCCGCGGCTTCGAGCGGGCCGCGCAACGGCGGGTCGAGGACCTGCGCACCCAGTTGTCGCGTGCGGAGGAGTTCGCGGCCACGCTGGCGGAGCGCCTCACCCGGCCCTCCGCGCCCTGAGTCCTCAAGCGCGCCTCATCCAGCCCTCCGCGCCCTGAGCCCTCAAGCCCCTGCCGCCGCCGGCCTTCGGCCTACGCCAGCGCGTTCACCGCTGCCGCGAAGACCCGTGGCAGGCGCGCCGCGGTGGGCATGATGAGGGGCGCGAGCGCGGGCCGCTGGCGGATCCTCACCAGGAGATCCGTCAGCAGCCGGTGGCGGCGGGTGGCACGGTTCCAGTCGGCCTCGTAGCGGTCCGGCGTCCCGCGGCGCACGTTCGTGACGAGGGACTGGGCGCCGGTGAGGGCGAGGGAGATCCCCTCGCCGGTGAGCGCGTCGATGTATCCGGCGGCGTCACCGACGAGCAGCACCCGGCCGTGGAAGCGGGTGCGCACCCGCTGGCGCAGCGGTCCCGCGCCCCGCACCGCGGTCACGGCCGCTGCCGAGGGGAGACGGGCGGCCAACTCGGGGAAAGCCGCCAGCTGGGTGTCGAAGGAGCCCCGCCGGGACGTCAGGAGTGCGACGCCGACGAGTGAGGGGCTCAGCGGGGTGACGTACGCCTCCCCGTGGGCCCCCCAGTGCACCTCGACGTAGGACGCCCACGGAGGCACCGCGTAGTGCCGGCGCAGCCCGTACCTGGGTTCGCCGCGGGTCTTCACCTCCAGCCCGAGCGAGCGGCGCACCGGTGAGTGCAGCCCGTCCGCGGCCACGAGCCACCGGGCGCGCAGCCCGGTGCCCGGCACGCTCACGCCCGTGTCGTCCTGCCGCACGGCTTCCACACGCAGTGGCAGCACGGGCACCCCGGCGTCGGCGACGGCCTGGTGCAGGGCGTCGTGCAGGCCGGTGCGGCGCGTGCCGAGGCCCGGGCCCCGGCGGAAGTCCGCCTGGACCCGGCGGGATCCCTGGACGTAGCGGATGCCGGTGATCGGCTGTCCCGGGATCTCCAGCCCGAGGGCGGAGAGGGCGCGGACGGCACCGGGCATCAGTCCCTCGCCGCATGCCTTGTCGACGGGGGCGGGACGGGGCTCCGCGACGACGACGTCGAAGCCGGCGCGGGCGGCGTGCAGAGCGGTCGCCAGACCCGCGGGCCCGCCCCCGGCGATCACCATGTCGAGGGTGCCGCTCATGCGGGCACGGCCCCGGCGAGGGCCGCGTTCTCGCAGCGGATGCGGACGGCGAGCAGCCAGGCGTTGGCCGCGGTGAACGCCAGCGCGCTCAGCCAGGCACCGTGCACCAGCGGCAGGGCGGCGATCTCCACCACCACGGCCACGTAGTTGGGATGGCGAAGGAACCGGTAGGGGCCGGTCCCGACGAGACGCGCCCCGGGAACGACGATCACCCGGGTGTTCCAGTACGGCCCGAGCGACATGACACACCACCAGCGCAACGCCTGGGCCAGGACCACCAGGGCGACCATGGGCCAGCCGAGCGCGGGCACGAAAGGCCGGTCGGCCAGGGCGGGTTCGAGGAAGCAGCACACGAGCAGGCCCGTGTGCAGGGTGACCATGGCCGGGTAGTGGCCGCGGCCGTGCTCGACACCGGCGCGGGCCAGGGTCCAGGAAGCGTTGCGCCGGGCCACGGCCAGTTCGGCGAGGCGTTCGGCGGCGATGGCCAGGAGGAGAAGTGCGTACCACGTCATGAGGTCACCAGCGCAGCAGGACGAGTTCGGAGCAGAACCCGGGCCCCATCGCCATGAGCAGGCCCCAGGTGCCGGGCTCGGGGCGGGCGGATTCCTGGATGGTCTGCAGGATGTGCAGGACGGAGACGGAGGACATGTTTCCCACGGCCGCCAGCGAGTTCCACGCGGTGGCCAGGGCGTGGTCCGGCAGATCGAGGGTGTCGGCGACGGCGGAGAGCACCTTGGGCCCTCCGGGATGGCACACCCAGGTGCCGATGTCCTCGACGGTGAGGCCGTGGTCGGTCAGGAAGCCGCGCAGGTGCCGGCCGAAGTGGCCCCGCACGATGCCGGGGATGCCGGCCCCGATCACGACGCGGAACCCCGTGGTGCCGATGTTCCAGCCGAGGAGCTGCTCGGTGTCCGGATACAGATGGCTGCGCGTGGCGACCACCGTGGGGCCGGTGGCGTCCGGCCCGGCGGAATAGCCGGCGCGGGCGACGAGTGCCGCGGCGCCGTCCCCGAACAGTGCGCCGGCCACGAGGTTGGCCTGGGAGTCGTCCCGGCGCTGGAGGGTCAGCGAGCAGAGTTCGACGGTGAGCAGCACGGCCGTCCCGCCGGGGTGCCCGCGAAGGTAGTCGTGCAGCCGGGCCAGACCGGCCGCGCCCGCCACACACCCCAGCCCGAACACCGGAACCCTCTTGACGTCGGATCGCAGGCCGAGGCGTCCGGCCAGCCGGGCATCGAGTGAGGGTGCGGCGATGCCGGTGACGGAGGTGCACACCAGGAGATCGACGTCGGCAGGTTCGAGTCCCGCTTCCCGCAGCGCGCCGGTGAGGGCCTCTTCGCTCAGCTCGAGTCCGGTCGCCATCCAGGCGTCGTTGGCCTGCCCGAAGTCGCGCAGGGCGGCGTACCGTTCGATCGGCAGAGCGAGGTGACGGGCGCGGACTCCGGCGGACGCGTGCAGGCGGCGCAGCAGGGCGCGGTCGGCCCCCGGAGCCAGGCACAGATCGCCGATCGGCTCGGTGAGATCGTCCTGTGCGTAGCGGTGCGCGGGCAGCGCGGTGTGGACGGCCGTGATCGTGGTGCCGCAAGAGGCGGGGCCTTCTCGTGCAGCGTGCCGGGTGGGGCGTGGACGTCCGCGGCCGTCACAGGGACACGCATATCGATAGTGCCTCTCTCGCCCCATTTGTCCATTTATCTTGCCTGTGTGTCTCTACACCCGCCGGAAGTGCTTCCTCCAGCGACACGCCGCGTCCCGGCGCTGTTGCGCTCCTGCCACCTGGAACCGGCGCTCGCCGTGACGGTGTTCGCGACCGTGCTGGCCGTGGCGGCCGGCCGGGGTGCGGCGGGTTCGGCGGCCGTGGCGGCAGCCGTGCTGGCGGGGCAGCTCTCGGTGGGCTGGTGCAACGACGCGGCCGACGCCCGGCGCGACACGATCTGCGGGCGCCGGGACAAGCCGCTGGCCACCGGCGAACTCCCGTCCCGGGCGGTGGCCGTCGCCGCCGGGGCGGCCCTGGGCCTGTGCGTGCCGCTGTCGCTGCTGAGCGGCGTCGCCGCCGGAGCGGCACACCTCGGCATGGTGGCCACCGGGTGGAGCTACAACCTGCTGTTCAAGCGCACGGTGCTGTCCCCGCTGCCCTACGCCGTCGCCTTCGGCTCGCTGCCGGCGTTCGTCACCCTCGGCCTGTCGTCGCCGTCCTGGCCGGCCTGGTGGGCGGTGGCGGCCGGAGCCCTCCTGGGGGTGGGAGCGCACCTGGTCAACGTCCTTCCGGACATCCAGGACGATCTGGCGACCGGCGTGCGCGGATTGCCGCAGCGACTGGGCCGGGGAGCCTGCCGATGGCTGGCTCCGTCCCTGATGCTGGCCGCCGTGTGCGTGCTCGTCATGGGCCCGCCCGGAGGCGTGGGGAGGTCGGGCTGGGCCCTGGCGGGCGCGGCCGTCGCCGTGTCGGTCGCGGGCACGGCCCTGCCCTCCGATGTCCGCAGCCGGTGGCCGTTCCGGGCGGCTGTCATCGTGGCGGGCATGGCCGTGGCCCAGCTCCTCCTGCACGGCTCGGACATGACGTAGCCGTCGAAGACCGGCTCAGGCGCGCCTGCCTCCCGGGCGGGCCGCATCCGGCTCCGGCGTACGCCCGCCCAGACCATGCCGCCCAGACCGTGCCCCGTTGCTCAGTAGCCGACGCGGAAGGTCGCGTCCTGACGTTCGGTCGTCGTGGAGATCGGGTCGATGCGCAGGGTGTAGCCGGCGTGGCGGAGGTAACGGGTCGGGTTGTTGTGAGAGCGGAACGAGGACCAGTTCGCGTCCGCCAGGCCCGCCGTGCGGTGGAAGGTCGCGTCCGCGGCGAACGTCGAGGTGCCGTCGTTGGCGTCGAGGCGGAGCTCGTAGTTGTAGTGCCGCAGGTAGCGGGTCGGATGGCTGACGGACCGGAAGGAGACCCCGGAGCTGTCGGCGAGCCCCGGGACGAGGGTCCACAGGGAGTCCTTGTACGGCTCGATCGGGTACTCGTCGATACGGCCCAGGTAGTCGGAGTGGCGGACGTACCGGGACGGGTAGTTGTACGACTTGAGCCGGTTCCAGGCCGGCGCGCCCCACTTCGCGAGCAGGTTGTCGTACTCGGCCCTGGTGATCGTCGCGATGCCGCAGTGCTTGGAGTTGACCGGCTGGGTGTAGGTCCGCTGGTCGAGGGCCGTCCAGGTGCCGGTGGCGAGGTTGCCGGTCTGCCAGGCGTAGAAGACGCCGTTGGGCGTGTAGGTGTCGCCCCACAGCCACCAGGTGCCGGACGTCAGCGACTTGACCAGGGTCGGGGCCTCGGTGCCGCCGTGTGCCACGCCGGTGCTGAACTCGGTGAAGCTGCCCGGGTTCAGGGTGGTGGATCTGGCACCCACCAGCGTCTGGTTCTTCTTGAAGTAGAGGTAGTTGTAGCCGTTCACGCCGACGGCCATGTCGCCGTCGATGACGTCGTAGCCGGGGTCGAAGAAGACCTGCGGGGCGGAGGCGGTCACGAAGTCGGTCGTGTAGTTGACCATGATCACGTTGTGGCCGCTGGAGTTGACCGAGGAGTAGATCACCGCGTACTGCCGCCGGCCCGCGTCCCAGAACGCCTCGGGGGCCCAGCTGTGGGTGGCCATGTCGTGCAGTTTCAGTCGCCGGTAGCCGGTGAAGGTGCGCAGGTCGGCCGAGTCCCAGACGTGGATGTACTGGCTGTTGTAGTTCCAGTCGGTGCCCTTGAGGTCGGTGGCGAGCACGACGAACGTGCCGTCCTGCTTGCGCATCAGGAACGGGTCGCGCAGGCCCTGCGCGCCCGCGGTGGGGGTGACCAGGGGGTTGTTCTGGTTGAGCGGCGTCCAGTTGAGCCCGTCGGGGCTGACGGCGAGGTGCAGGCCGTAGTCGGTGCCGTCGCCGAGCTTGGTCGACTCGGTGAAGTAGACCATCGCGTATGCCGAGTCGGCGGCGTGCGCGGTGCCGGTGCCGAGGGTCAGGGCGAGCGGCACGGCGGCGGTCATACCGAGGAGGCCGCGGCGGGAGAGGTGGGGGTTTGCGCTCATCGTGTTCTCCAAGGGGGCATGCGGGGGTGCCGAACTGCCGCTGGGTCGGGCGGGGTTCGGAAGAGAGGTCAGGAGGGGCGCTGTCGGCGTGGAAGGGCAGCCGGGAAGGGCATGGGCGGCTCGTCCTTTGCAGCTTCGGGAGGGAGCTGTGCTTTACCGCATTCGATCGATATACCGAACGACGTTCGTGTTGCCGGATGGGAACGTAGGGGCCGCGCAGTACCACCGTCAATACTCGTGCCGGCCCCACCATGAACGCGCGACCCGCCCGCACCGGCCGGCTGAGGCCCGACGCCGCTACTCGCCCGCTGCGGGCACGGGTTCAGCAGCTGACCTGACGGCTGGATACGCAAGGGCCTCGCTGGGGCACGGCTGGTCACCTTGCCGCGCGCCTCCCCGGTACCGCTGTCATGCCCGGGAACGGCCCCGGATCTGCATGCCGGGGCGGCGGCGGTGGACCGTCACGTACGACAGGCCGCTCTCGCCCGCGGTCACGCTGCGGACGCTGCCGTGCGGCAACCAGACGAGGCTGCCGGACTCCACCGGGCACGGCCCGACCGCGGAGCCGAGCGTGCCGTCGCCGGCGACAACGAGCAGAAGGACATCGAGGTCGGGTTCGGCGTGGGCGTCGATGGACCCCCGGGGCGGGACACGGATGAGGTTGGCGTCCAGTTGCCGGCCGGGCTCGGCCAGTCGCCACAGGGCGCCGGTCGACGCCGGATCGGCCGCGGTGATCGACTCGGTGTTGCCCAGGACCCGCGCCACGGGAGCGTCGGCCGCGCCGGGGATCTCCTCCGGGTCAGTCATGGATCGTGCCACCATCCGATACGGGCCTGCCCTGGGCCGGTTCACCTCTCCGGCGGGCGATCCGCACCGCTCGGGGGCGGACGCCCAGAGGAATCTAGCACCGGACGCCGTCCCGGCCGTGGCCGATACCCGGTACCCCCGTGCGTGGGGCGGGGCAACCGCAGGAGAACCGCTGACAGCACGGGCGGGAGAATGGCCGACGGCGGCGCGGCGCCCGGGACCGTCGAGGGCGACGGGCCCGGGCGCCGCGCGTCAGCGGCTCATCGCACCTCGCGCGCGTAGGGCGCGACCGTGATCCGGTCGATCAGCGGCGCGTACCGGGAGCGGAGCAGCACGCCGGGGAAGGTGTCCGAGGCGTAGGTGGTGCCGTCGAAGTTCGGCAGTTCCTCGGAGCGGAAGCCGACCGTGTTCTCCCCCTTCCTCAGCTGAACCGGGACGGTCAGCTCCCAGAAGTTGTTCTGGTGGAAGCTGTGCGGGAAGCCGACGCGCCGCGCCGTGCCGCCGTTGACGCTGATGTCGGCGTGGCGGGCGAGCGGGTCGGGGTTGTAGTGGGTGGCCTCGGACTGCTCCGGGTTGGAGTAGCGGATGCGCAGCGCGTACAGGCCGGCCCGGTCGGCCGTGACGGTGAACGTCGCGGTGTTGCCGTTGCCGGGGGCCCCGCCGATGCCCGTGATCGCCGTGCCGTCGGTGGCGAGGGAGAGCGGGGAGAGGGCGGCCGAGCCCGCGAGCCGGGCGTCCCCCGCCTCGTATGTGCGCACCGGCAGCGTGCCCTCGGTCGGTGTGACCGTGAGGCGGTCGACCAGGGTCGTGGACGCGCCTCCGGTCACGGTCACCTTGTTGACGCCGCCGGAGAGGGTGACGGCCGCGCTGCTCCGGCCCTTGGCCAGGCGCAGGACGTCGTGGCCGTTGACGGAGAGCCGTGCGCCCGTGCCGCCGAGGGTGTCGACCGTGAGGGTGGCCTCGCGGTCGGCCGGCGAGTAGACCCAGAACGTGGCGGTCTGGTCCTTCGCGATGCGGACCGCGCCCGAGCCGGTCGCCGCCGGCTTCGGCAGGTCGTAGACCGGGCGCGCCCCGCCGGACGGCCAGGCCAGTTCACCCTCGTACACCTGGGTGTCCGCCGAGGCGCGGGGGAGGGAGAGGGTGAGGCGGTCGACGATGGCGTCGCCCTTGGTGGCGCGCTTGCCGTCGGCGCTCTTCGCGGCGAGCGTCAGGGTGTGCTTGCCCTTGGTGAGCTTCACCTGGGTGTCGGTGTGGTCCCACACGACCCACTTGTAGCCGAGCGGCAGGTGCAGTTCCTGCTCGCTGCCGGCCTTGCCGTCCACGCGCAGGAAGACGTTGGTGGGGCCCTGCTCCTTGACCCTGTCGTAGGTGTTGAGGGAGTTGGCGAAGACGCTCAGGTCGTAGGTGCCGTCCTCGGGCACGTCCACGGTGAAGTCGAGCGTGACGTCCGAGCCGGTGCGCAGGCCGCCGACGTCGTAGCCGCCGGAGGTGTAGAACTTCGACACGTCGCGCGGCGAGCCCTCCGGGCCGTTCATCGACCAGCCGGAGCCGGTGTGCGCGGCGTCCTCCGCCTCGTACGAGGACTTCCAGCGCACGGGCGGGGCCTGCGTGCCCTTCGCCTCGCCGGCCGGGCTGAGGACGACCTCGTAGGCCGAGGACTCCTTCAGCTTCGGCAGGGCACCGTCGCCGAAGTCGAGGGCGACCGCGCCGTCGTCACCGACCTTCAGGTTCGTCTCCGCGAGGAGTTTCGGGCCGGAGGAGTCGCCGACCTGACCGCTCCACTCGATCTCCCGCACCCAGGCGTGGACGCGCTTGCCGAAGACCTTCTTCGGAACGCCCGCGAAGGTGATGTGGCCCTTGCCGGTGGAGCCGCCGAAGATCAGCCGGGACTGCTTCTTCTTCTCGTCGAGGGTGGCGACGCCCTGCATGGTGTAGTTCTCGCCCGGGAACGGCGGGGTCACCTTCACCGTGTGACCGCTCATCGAGGCGTACGAGTTCAGCAGCCACCACTGGCCGTTGCCCCGGTTGGACTGCACCGCGGAGTCGGACAGGTTGCCGTCGATGTTCCAGTACGCGATGTCGGCGTCGACCTTGGACTCCTCGATCGCGGACACCCACTGGATCATCTGGCCGGGCACCGAGGTGTGGTAGTTGAACGCGTACTCGTTGATGTTGATGGGGAGTTGCGTGCCTGCCTTGCTGGTGCCCTTGAACAGGTCCTTCTCCCAGGCCCGGTACTTGGCGACACTCTGGCGCACCGCCTCCGGGTGGCTGAGCTCGTGCCAGGTGACGACGTCCGGGAGGGTGCCGGCGGCCAAGGTGTGGCTGAGGAAGCCCTTCACCTGGTCGTAGAGGACGCTGGTGTTGGGCCCGGCGATGCGGGCGCTCGGCATCCTGCCCTTGATGAGCTTGTACGCGTCGTCCCAGGCGGCGAGGAAGTCGTCGGGGTCGTTGAGCCAGCTGACCTTGTTGTAGCTCCACTCGCCGGTGCCGAACATGTTGCCCTCGGGCTCGTTGAAGGGCACGAAGACGATGTTGTCCTGGTACTGCTTCGGCAGCTGCAGGACCTGGTCGACCTGCTGGGCGATCTTCTCCTTGTAGAGCTTGAGCTTTTCCTCGGGGGTGTCGCCCGGCCACTGGTACGGGAAGCCGCGGTGGATGTCGGTCATGTAGATGTACACGTCGCCGTCGGTGGAGTCGGCCAGTGGCTTCACCACCTCCAGGGCGTCGGCACCGGGGTGTTGCGGACCGTCCTGCGCCTTGGTGGAGACCGTGCGCAGGCCCATGCCCTCCATGAGGTTGTTGGTCGGGACGTCCGGCCCGTACACGCCGTAGAGGGTGCCGGAGGCGCCGCCGTGGAACGCGCCGGTGTCCGAGCCGAGGTCGACGGTGAGCTGTCCCTCGCGGACCACGGTGACCGTGGCCTTCACCGCGCGCCCGGCCGCGGTTCCGGCGACCGTGAAGGTGCCCGGCACGGCGTACTTGTCGGAGGGAACGGCCTCCCAGGTGACGGGCGTGTCCCGGTCGTAGCCGTCGGAGAAGGAGGCGCGGACGGCGGCGGGCAGGGACGGGGCGGTCCCGGTGGAGGTGCGGACCTCGAAGGAGGTCCGTGAGAGTTCCTGGAGGGTCGGCACGGCACCGACCGTACCGGCCACCTGCTCCGGGCTCAGCGCCGCGTGCCACACGGTGAAGTCGTCGATCGCGCCCTTGAGCAGCGGGTCCGGGTACAGGGACTTGCCTATGTACCCGGCGGCGCCGGCCGAACCGTCCAGCAGGTCACCCGCCTTGATGCCGGTCGCCGCCGACGAGACCGCCACACCGTCGAGGTAGGTGGTGAGCCGGCCGGCGGTGGTGTCGAGGGTGACGGTGACCGTCCGCCACTCGTTCGCGGGCAGGCTCGCGTAGCCGCGGACCTGGGTCTCCGCGCCCCCGCCGCCGGTGGTCACGGAGGTCTGGAACAGCCCGCTGCCGTTGTGGGGAGTGCTGAAGAGGTACTTGGTGGTGTCCGTGCCCAGGTCGAAGATCCGCTGCCAGGGCGACTTGTCACCGCTCCACTTCACCCGGGCGGAGACGGTCAGGTCGGTCGTGCCGGCGAGCACTTGGCGGGGCAGGCGGACGTACGCGCCGTCGGAGGCGGGGGCACCGCCGGGCAGGGAGAGCGCCTTGCCTCCGGCCGTCCCGTCGACCGAGCGGGCGGTGGAGCCGTTCACCAGGGTCGCCGTCAGGCCGTTGCCCGAGCTGTCCGTGATCTTCCCGGAGGCGAGGTCGTCCTGGTCGAAGGAGTAGCGGGCGGCGGGCTGGGGAGCCTCGGCGGCCTGCGCGGGGGCGGCCGGTGCGGCCAGCAGGCCCGCCCCGAGGGTCAGCGCCACGGCGGCCGGAGCCCGGCGCCTCGTGAATCTGTCAGCGGATGGCATGGATGGCGTCCTCAGTCGTCTGTTCGTCGCTTCGTCGAGCAGCGGTCTTGGGGCTGCACGCCCGTCGAACCGGTTCGATCCGTGGTGCGCGCACGGGCAGGAACACGTGCCGGACGGCAGGTAGGGCGGCTACGCGGATGAGGCATGGGGGTCTGCCTCACCGCAGCCGGAAGGGGTCGAGGTGTCGAACCGGTTCGCGAAGCTAGCACCGGGACCTCCGGCCAGCAATCCCTGCGACACGAGGATCTCGGCGAGACGGTCGCGCTGCCAGGGAAGTGCGGTCCAGGTGTTGACAGGAGTCCGGGCAGTTCCTACGTTCCTGCCATGCGAACCGGTTCGACGAGCTAGGAGTTGCCGTGAACATCGGTGAGATCGCCAAGCGTGCCGGTGTCTCGCGGAGCACCGTGTCCTACGCGCTGAGCGGCAAGCGCCCGGTCTCGGAGGACACGCGCCGGAAGATCCAGCAGGTCGTCGACGAACTGGGCTACCAGCCCAGTGCCAGCGCCCGCGCCCTGGCCAACGGGCGGACCAGCACGATCGGCCTCGTCTTCCCGCCGGCCGGTAACCACTACACCGGGATGCAGCTGGACTTCATCGGCAGCGTCGTGGAGGCCGCCGCGGCCTACGACTACGACGTGCTGCTGTCGCCGAGCGGCGTGGACAGCGACCGCTCGTTCCAGCGGCTGCTGGGGGAGCGGCGGGTCGACGGCGCCATCCTGATGGAGATCAGACTGGAGGACGACCGGGCCGATCACCTGGCCGCGCTGGACTTCCCGGCCGTCGCCATCGGCCGCACCGCCCATCCGGAGAGCGGCTGGTGGGTGGGCCTGGACCACACGGCTCTGGCGGCGGCGTGCGTCCACCACCTCGCGGACCTGGGCCACCGCAGGGTCGCCTTCGTCAACCGGCCCGAGCAACTGCTGCGCGCCGGGTACGAGTCGGCGCACCGCGGCCTGGACGGCTTCACCAAGGCCGCGGCCGAGCGCGGGCTGACCGTCCGGACGTACTGCTGCGGGGACGACGCCGCCTCCGGCCAGGCCTGCCTGGAGCGGATCCTGCGCGACGACCCGGCGACCACCGCCCTGGTCACACTGAACGAGGCCGCGCTGGGCGGGCTGTACCGGGGGCTGGCCCAGGCCGGCCGCCATGTGCCGCGCGACTTCTCCGTCACCGGCGTGGTGGCCAGCCGGTGGGCGGAAACGGTGACCCCGCAGCTCACCGCGGCGGACGTACCGGCGGAGGAGATGGGCCGGCGCGCCGTCGAACTGCTGGTGGAGCGGCTCGACCAGCCCGGCGCCCCCGCTCGGCACCACCTGCTGACACCCCCCATCTCGCTACGGGCCAGCACCGGCCCCGCCTTCGGCCCCCCACAGCCCTGAGCCCCCTGCCCCCCCCTTTCCTCTCCAGCCCCCTTCGAGCACGCCCTGCTCCGCACCGCCTCCCTTCGGCGTGCCCGCTTCCCCCACATCGCCCCTGCCACGGCACCCCTGTGCCAAGAACGAAGGAACCCGCGATGCACAGCTCCTCCAGACGGCGCCTCACCGCAGTGGCCCTGTCGACCGTCCTCGCCGCCGCCGGCACCGCCTGCTCCTCCGGCTCCGGCAGCAGCGACACCAAGGGCGCGGACTCCGGCACCTACACCATCTGGGACCCCTACCCGCAGTTCGCCAAGGGCTCGGCATGGGTGAAGCTGCTGGACGCCTGCGGCAGCAAGGCCGGCGTGAAGGTCAAGCGGACCGGCTTCGACACCAGCGACCTGGCCAACAAGACGCTGCTCGCGGCCCAGCAGGGCAACTCCCCGGACGTCCTCATCGTCGACAACCCCGTCGTGTCGACCCTCGCCGAGGCGGGCGTGCTCACCACGACCGACGACAACAAGCTCGACACCTCCGCGGTGGACCCCAACCTCCTCGCGGCCGGCCAGTCGGGCGGCAAGACCTACGGCACCCCGATCGGCGCCAACACCCTCGCGCTCTACTACAACAAGAAGGTCATCGAGGAGGCCGGCGTCGACATCGCCTCGGTCAAGGACTGGAAGTCGCTGACGGCAGCCCTGGAGAAGGTCCGGAAGGCGGGCAAGAAGGGCATCACCTTCTCCGCGATCGGCACCGAGGAGGGCAGCTTCCAGTTCCTGCCGTGGTTCTGGGGCTCCGGCGCCGCACTGACCGACCTCGACTCGCCCGCGGCCGTCTCCGCGCTGTCCCTGTGGAAGGGCTGGCTGGACAAGGGCCACGCCCCCAACTCCGTGCTCAACAACACCCAGACCACCAGCTGGCAGGAGTTCGCGAGCGGCGACTACGCCTTCGCCGAGAACGGCACCTGGCAGCTCGCGGCCGCCAAGAAGGCCGGCTTCGACTATGGCGTCCTGCCCATACCGTCCTCCGGCGGAGGCAACGCCGCGGCCCCGACGGGCGGTGAGTTCGTCACCGTCCCCGTCCAGAGCGACACCGCCCGCTACGCCACCACGCGCAAGCTCACCACCTGCCTGACCAGCACCACGAACCTGTACGACACCGACACCACCCTCTCCTACGTCGCCCCCACCGCAGAGGTCCAGAAGAAGCAGGTGGCGGCCGACCCCGCACTCGAGCCGTGGGTCGACGCGGTCAAGGCCGCCAAGGGCCGCACCAGCGACGACCTGGGCACCAAGTACCCCAAGATCTCCGAGCAGCTGTGGAAGGCCGTGCAGTCCGCGCTCAGCGGATCCAAGTCGCCCGAGGACGCCCTGACTTCCGCACAGGCCGCGGTCAAGTGACGTGGGACCGATGAAGCAGACGACCCATCCGCCGGACCACCGGTCCGCGCGGGTCCGGAACGGGGCGGCCCCCGCCGCCCCGCCCCCGCCCCGCACCACGAAACGCGGACGGCCCGCCTCCCCGCAGTGGGCCGCCTGGGCCTTCCTCACCCCGGTGGCCCTCTACCTCGCCCTCTTCTACGCCTATCCGCTCTACCGCAACCTCGACCTGAGCCTGCGCAACTACACCGTGCGCTCCTTCGTCCAGGGCGACGCACCGTTCACCGGCCTGCAGAACTACCAGAAGGTCTTCGACGATCCGGTCTTCGCCCCGGCCCTGCTCCACACCGTGCTGTTCACCGCCGTGTGCCTGGCCTTCCAGTACGCCATCGGCCTGGCCCTCGCGGTCTTCTTCAACCAGCACTTCCGGCTCTCGGCGACCCTGCGGGCCCTGTTCCTCGTCCCCTGGCTGCTGCCGCTGATCGTGTCGGCGTCGACCTGGTCGTGGATGCTCAACAGCGACTCCGGCATCGTCAACGCGGCCCTGCACGCCGTCGGGCTCGACCCCGTCAACTGGCTGACGTCACCGTCCTGGTCGCTCACCTCGGTCATCATCGCGAACATCTGGATCGGCGTCCCGTTCAACCTGGTCGTGCTCTACAGCGGACTGCAGTCGATTCCGTCCGGCCTGTACGAAGCAGCCGCCCTCGACGGAGCGGGGGCCTGGCGCCGCTTCTGGAGCATCACCTTCCCGCTGCTGCGCCCCGTCTCCGCGATCACCCTGCTCCTCGGGCTGGTCTACACACTCAAGGTCTTCGACATCATCTGGATCATGACCAAGGGCGGCCCCGCGGACTCGTCCACGACCTTCGCCACCTGGTCCTACCAGCTCGGCTTCGGCAACCTGCTGCCCGCCTTCGGCCCGGGCGCGGCCGTCGGCAACCTGCTGGTGGTGGCCGCCCTGGTGTTCGGTCTGGTCTACGTGAGGGTCCAGCGAAAGCAGGCGTTCTCATGAGGCGACGCACCTGGGGAAAGACGACCGTCGGCGTCCTGCTGACCGCGATCATGCTCTTCCCGGTCTACTGGATGCTGAACGTGTCCCTCACCCCCGACCAGGACATGCGCAAGTCCCCGCCCGACCTGTTCCCCGTCCACGGCACCCTGGCCGGCTACCGCACCGTCCTCGACGAGCAGCTGCCCTATCTCGGCACCAGCCTGCTCATCGGCCTGGGCACCGTCGCCCTCACCGTGGCCCTGTCCGCCCCCGCCGGCTACGCCCTGGCCAAACTGCGCCCGCGCGGCGGGGGAGTGCTGAGCTTCCTCCTCCTCGCCGCGCAGATGATCCCCGGCATCATCATGGCGATGGGCTTCTACGCCATCTACCTCCAGCTCGGCCTGCTCCAGTCCGTCCCCGGCCTGATCGTCGCCGACTCCACCCTGGCCGTCCCGTTCGCGGTGCTCATCTTCACCGCCTTCATGTCCGGCATCCCCGGCGAACTGCTCCAGGCCGCCAGGACCGACGGCGCCGGCCCCTTGCGCACCTTCTGGTCGATCGTCCTGCCGATGAGCCGCAACGCCGTCGTCACGGTCTCGCTCTTCGCGTTCCTGTGGTCCTGGTCCGACTTCGTCTTCGCCAGCACCCTGGTCAACGGCGGGGCGCACGAGCCGATCACCCTCGGCATCTACCACTACATCGGCAACAACAACCAGGAGTGGAACGCCATCATGGCCACCGCCGTCGTGGCCTCGCTGCCCGCCGCGGTCATCCTCGTCCTGGCCCAGCGCTACGTCGCCGCCGGCGTGACGGCCGGCGCGGTCAAGGACTGACCTTCCCCCTGCTCGAGAAACGAGTGACACTTCATGACCGCCGACCGCTCCGGCCCGGCCTTCTCCGTCCAGGACATCCCCTTCAGCACCTACGGATCCTGGTTCGGCATCTCGCCCGTGGTGGCGGAGAAGACCTACGCCGAGGATCTCCATCTCGTCTCCCACCAGAACGGCATGCACGCCGTCCTGCACCTGATGCCCCTGGACCCGGTGACGGGCGACCGGGCCGCGACCCGCGTGGAGGCGAGACCGGGCCTGCTCAGCTGGACCGGCGCGGGCGGGCGCGTCGACCTCGCCTACGAGTCGCCGGACACCGTACGTCTGCGGGGGAGCGGCCTCGGGATCGCCGTACGGGCGGCCGCGCAGGTCCTGACTCCGTTCAGCGGCACGTACTTCTTCCATGACGCAGCCGCCGGCGCCCACGTGTTCACGTCCTACGAGACGGGACGCCGGTACCGCGTCACCGTGCTGTCCGGCACCGCCGGCACCGTCGGTGCCCAGTCGCTGGGCAGTGCCGAGCGCGGTCTCACCGCGGTCGCGGAGGCGGGCGGGACCTGGGAGATCGCGATCGAGGAACTCGACGCCGCTCGCCCGCCGTACACGTCCGCGACGGCCTTCGACGAGATCGTGGCATCCGCGCAACGCTCGTTCGCGGAGTTCGTGGACGCGGTGGCGCCCTGGCGCTCGGCCGCCACCCCGGCCGCCGAACTGGCCGCCTACGTCGTCTGGTCGGCCACCGTGAACCCGACCGGTCTGGTCACCCGGCCCGCGGTGCTGATGTCCAAGCACTGGATGGACAAGGTGTGGAGCTGGGACCACTGCTTCAACGCCCTTGCCCTGGCGCCCGGATGCCCGGAGCTGGCCCGGGACCAGTTCGCCCTGCCCTTCGACCATCAGGACGGCAGCGGCGCCCTGCCGGACTCGGTGACCCACTCCGAGGTCCTCTACAACTTCGTCAAACCGCCCATCCACGGCTGGGCCTTCGGGCGGCTGCGCCGCCGCCTGCCGATGCCTCCCGGCCGGGCCGAGCTGGCCGAGGTGTACGGCCGGCTGGAACGCTGGACGAACTTCTGGCTCACCGCCCGGCGCACCCCCGGCGCCGCCTTCCCCCACTATCAGCACGGCAACGACAGCGGCTGGGACAACGCCACCACCTTCGACCCGGAGCGGGTCGTCGAGACCGCCGACCTGTCCGCCTTCCTCATCCTCCAGCTCCGCGAACTCGCCGATCTGGCGTCGGAGTTGGACCGACCGGACGAGGCCGGCCGGTGGACACGAGTCGCCGAGGAGACCCAGGCGGCGTTGCTGGACCAGCTCTGGAGGGACGACCGGTTCGTCGCCCGGGGGGTCGGCACGGGGGACACCTGGAGCAGCGCCAGCCTCCTCGACCTGATGCCCATCGTGCTCGGTGAGCATCTGCCCGGCCACGTCGGCGGCGCCCTGGCCGACCACATCAAGGCCCACCTGACCCCGTACGGTCTCGCCACCGAACTGCCCACCTCACCCCACTACCTCGACGACGGCTACTGGCGCGGCCCCATCTGGGCCCCCGCCACCGTGCTCATCGAGGACGGCCTGCGCCGCGCCGGCCATCACCGCCTGGCGGACGACATCAGCACCCGCTTCCGTGCCCTGTGCGAAACCCACGGCTTCGCCGAGAACTTCGACGCCCTCACCGGAACGGGCCTGCGCGACCGCGCCTACACCTGGACCGCCAGCAGCTACCTCCTCCTCGCGGAGGCGCACGCGCACCGAGGTGACGACTGACCGGACGTGCGTCCCGGTCACGACCGGGCGAGACGCGTGACCTGGTCGTGGAGGCGGTGCACGTGGTCCTCGGACTCCGGCTTCATCAGGACGCTGCGGAGGATGCGTGCGCCGTCGGCGTCGGCGGTGACTTTCGGGTGGCGTGCGGTGAAGGCGTCGCGATCGGCCTTGAGGGTGCTCAGGAACACGGGATCGGGGCCCGTCATGCCGTCGGCGAGGACGCGTGCCGATGCCGCGTCGACGGCGGTGAGGGTGGCGGGCTCCACCGCGGGGAAGTAGCCGACGATGTCCAACTCGGGCTGCTGGTACAGCTCCAGGGCGTCCGAGGCGGTGATCAGGTCGGCCCAGCGCAGGGCGGCCCGGCGGCCGGCCCCGAGGACGCGGCCGAGTCCTTCGGGGGTGGGCGGCAGGACCTGGAAGGTGAGCCACAGGGCGGCGGCCGAGGCGCCGGCGCGGGAGCATTCCAGGCTGATCTCGCCGAGGTGCAGCTCGTTGGAGGTGAAGTAGGTGTAGGGCGAGTCGTGCAGGTAGAAGCGGCCCACCTCGGGGTCGCGGAAGAGGACGGCACCGCAGCCGTAGGGCTGGAGTCCGTGCTTGTGCGGATCGACGACGATCGAGTCGCACCGGGCGATGGCCCGCCAGGGCTGGGAGGGGAGCCCCTCCGGCCCTTCGGCGCCGGCGAGCAGCGTGAAGAAGCCGCCGTAGGCCGCGTCGACGTGGAGCCGGACACCGTAGCGGTCTCTGAGGGGGAGAGCGTCGTGGACCGGGTCGACGGCTCCGAGGCCGGTCGTGCCGGCGGTGAGGACGACCGTGCCGACCTCTCCCGTCCGCAGGACGTCCTCGAGCGCGTCGAGGCTGATGCGGCCGCGGTCGTCGGTCGGGACCGGGTACCCCTTCATGCCCAGGACGTGGCACATGCGGCCGTGGGTGTAGTGGGCGTCGGCGCTGTAGGCGATGCCGCGGCCGGGGTGCAGCTCACGGGCGACGAAGAGGGCCTCGAGGTTGGCGATCGTGCCGCTGGTGGTGAGGTGGCCGAGGTGGGTGTCGTAGCCGAACATCGCGGCCAGCTGAGCCACGGCCTCGCGCTCCATGCGGGCGGTGGCCGGGCCGCCGTCCAGGGCGTGGTTGTTCGGGTTGATCAGCATGGTGGTGAGGTGGCCGACGACCGCCGCCGGGTGCGGGGGCTTGAGCATCTGTCCCGCGTAGCGCGGATGGAAGAAGGGATAGTTCTCCTTCAGCCTCCCGGTGAGCTCCTCGAAGGCGGCGGCGAAGCGGTCGTCGTCGACGAGGAGGGACGGGTGCTGCTCGTAGGGGCCGAAGGTGTCGGCCCACTGCTGTATCGCGTGGTCGGCCCGGCCGAGCCAGTGCTGCAGGTCCACTGATCTCCCTCTCTGCCGTCATGGTGGGTGATGGGTGTCCACCATAGGGAATGGTTGACTGCTCAGCAATTGATTGCTCAGTAGTTGAGACGGCAGTAGGTGAAGAGGCAGTAAAGTCGGCCGGGTGAACCCCGCGAACCGAGAGAACGACGATGCGGCCCGCGCCGCCGGCAGCAGGCTCGTGCAGGACTTCGGACTGCTGATCAAGGCCGCCACCCGCATGGAACAGCGGATCGACACCGCCCTGCGCAAGGAGTGCGAGGTCAGCCACACGATGTTCGAGGTCCTCATCCGGCTCTGCCGGCACCCGGACGAGGAGATCTCACAGCGCCTGCTCGCCGACGACCTCACGCTCACCAGCAGCGGCATCACCCGCCTGATCGACCGCATGGAGGGGGCCGGTCTGGTGCGGCGCGGGCCGGCTCCCGGGGACCGCAGAAGCGTCCTGGTCGAGCCGACCGATCACGGCCGTACGGTCTTCCTCCGGGCCGCCGCCGTCCATGCGCAGGTCGTCGAGCGGTACTTCGTGGCACCGGTGGCCCCGGCCGACTACGGGCGGCTGACCCGCTCGCTGGGCGAGATCGAGAAGGCGCTGCGCGACGCCTGACTCGTCCGCCGTCGCTCGACGGTGCCGGTCAGGTCCGCGTCTCTCCGGCGCGGACCAGCCCGCTCTCGTAGGCCATGACCACGAGTTGGGCCCGGTCCCGGGCGCCGAGTTTGGCCATGGCCCGGTTGGCGTGGCTCTTGACGGTGACCGGGGTGACGAAGAGCCGTTCGGCGATCTCGTCGTTGGCCAGGCCCGTGGCGACCAGGGTCATGACCTGGCGCTCCCTGGGGTCAGGCGGACGCGGGGGCGAGGGCCAGCGGGAGTTCGGCGACGACCTGGAAGCCTTACACGGGCCGGAATCCCGGCGCACCGCAACGCTCGCACTCCGCTGGTCTCTCGTCGTTGGCCGTTCGCAGACACTTGCCCCTACTGCGATCGCAGCAGGGGCAAGTGTCTGTGGCGCAGGGCGGGTCAGGGTGTGTAGACCGTCGGCCGGGGTGCCGTCGGCATGGCGTTGCCGATGAAGAAGCTCGGGTGCGGTGGCTGGTTGTAGGCGGTGTTCTGCCAGGCCAGCGCCGTGCGGTACTGGGTGTCGTGGAGCAGGGTGGTGATCTTCGTGTTGGTCTGGCTCGGGGTGGAATAGATCCGCAGCGCCTTGTTGTCGCTCGTGCGCCAGACGACCTCTTCACGCCAGTCGCCGAGGATGTCGCCGGACAGGACCGGCGTGGACTTGGTGCCGTTGTTGGAGGCGACGCCGGAGCCCGTGAGCAGCCGGGTGTCACCGGAGGTGCCGTACTTGTCGATGCGGGTGCCGTCGAGGAGCTCGCGGACGGGGTCGCCGTCCCACCAGGACAGGAAGTTGACGCTGGAGGGCTCCCGGCCCAGGGAGGCGCCGGTGGCGGACCGCAGGGTGGTGTCGGAGGCGGACCACGCCTCAGCGCCCGCGCTGCCGGCGTAGATGTCGGCGGCGACACCGCGGCCGTTGTCGGATCCCGACGCCGTCTGCCACAGCCTCGCGCCCGTGCGGGCGTCGGCCATCCAGGAGCCGGGTTTGCTGGAGTCCTCCGAGACCTTGAAGTACTCGAGGCCCGGACGGGAGGGGTTGAGGTCGCCGACGTGGCCGGCGTCGCCGTGGCCGAGCCTGGTGGTCCACAGGCCGGCGCCATTGTCGTCGACGGTCATCGCGCCGTAGACGATCTCGTCCTTGCCGTCGGCGTCGACATCGGCGACGGACAGGCTGTGGTTGCCCTGGCCGTCGTAGCCCTTGCCGCTGTTGCTGGAGGAGCTGGTGTCGAAGGTCCAGCGGCGGGTGAAGGCGCCGTTCCGCCAGTCCCAGGCGGCTATCACCGATCGGGTGTAGTAGCCCCGCGCCATGATCAGGGAGGGGCGGGCGCCGTCGAGGTAGGCGGTGCCGGCGAGGAAGCGGTCGACACGGTTGCCGTAGTTGTCGCCCCAGGAGGAGACGGTGCCCCGGCCCGGGACGTAGTCGACGCTCTGCATCGCCTTGCCCGTCTGGCCGTTGAACATCGTCAGGTACTCGGGCCCGGACAGGACGTAGCCGCTGGAGTTGCGGTGGTCCGCGGAGGAACTGCCGATGACCGCGCCGGTGCCGTCGCGGGTGCCGTCGGCGGTCTTCATGGCGACCTCGGCCTTGCCGTCGCCGTCGTAGTCGTAGACCTGGAACTGGGTGTAGTGGGCGCCGGAGCGGATGTTGCGGCCCAGGTCGATGCGCCACAGCCGGGTGCCGTCGAGCTTGATGCCGTCGACGACGGTGTTGCCGGTGTAGCCGGACTGGGAGTTGTCCTTGGCGTTGGTGGGCTGCCACTTCAGGACGAGGTCCAGGGCGCCGTCGCCGTCCAGGTCGCCGACCGAGGCGTCGTTGGCCTCGTAGGTGTAGGCCGAGTTGCCCGGGGCGGTACCGCCCGCGGGCGGGGAGATCGGCACGTCCTTGTAGCCCGTGCGGAACTGGACCGCGGGCGCGGACGCGGCCTGCTCGGTGCCGTTGACCACCGCGCGCACCGTGTAGTCGGCCGAGGCCGCGCCGCCCGCGTCGAAGTAGTTCGTCGAGGCGGTGACGGGTGAGGAGTTGAGTCTGGTGCCGCCGCGGTAGACGTTGAACGACACGTCGTTCGGGTCGGTCGCCAGCCACCGCCATGACACCAGGTTTCCGCTGCCGGTGTGCACGCTGGTCAGTCCGCGGTCGAGTTTCTCGACCTGTCGGGCGGTCGCCGCGTGCGCGCTCTGTGGCAGTGCGACGAGAGCGGAGACGGCCAGTGCGGCGGCGGAGACGCAGCCGATGAGTCGGCTGCCTGGCCGGTGGGGCGAGCGCCACGGTCGTGGCGCGGTGCGGGGACGCCGGTGCGAGTCGGTCACGGTGACCTCCGGGGCGTGGGGGGTATGGGAACGCTCCCATGAGGAGGGAGCGTAAGAACGAGCTGATGCCTCGTCAAGGATTCTGTCCGGTCTGTTGTTCGCCCCTGTTCGGATCCGTGAGTTTCTCGGTGCCGATGCATTGACAGTCGGGTGGATGGGCTTGAACACTGCGTGATGCGCCGCACGGGCAACTGTGGTCGAAGGCAGTCGAACCGGTGGACCGATCAGTGAACTCGCCTTCTGCGCAGAGCAGTTGTAGATCCCGGCACGTGCAGCCTGTCCCTCGTAGAGGATGGAGCGCCCCGAGCCTGTCCAGATTGTGAACGCTCCCAGCAGGTGCATGCGGATCATGCCAGTCCCGGAAACTCCACCCCCCACAACCCGCGTCCGCCGGCCGCGCCTCCTCGCGAGCGGCCGGCGGACAGGGAGGAGCGACCATGTCCCCGACCCCTGCCCCCACTTCCGTTCGGATCACCCGCCGTACGCTGCTCAAGGCCACCACGGCGACGGCCGGTGCGATCGCTGGAGCCGCCGCGCTCGCCGAACTCGACACGCCTGCCCATGCTGCCGGCAGGGCCTCCTCCACCCGGGCTTCCCTGGTCGCCTGCACCAAGGCGCTGAAGGCCAACGGCGGGCAGGGCATCTTCTACTGGGAGCCGGGTGCATGTCCCCGTTCACCGGCTACAACATGGGCGCCTGGGACTCCTCCAGCAAGCGCCCCACCGTCATCATGGACGGCTTCACTCAGGCCTGAGCCGTGAGCCTCCGCCTCGACGCGTACACCTCGACCCCGTACATCCCCGTGGTGAAGGGCGGACCCATGGTTGTAATGAGCATGGCATCAAGGTGCCGCGGCGGGCGCGGCGCACAGCTGGGAGTGGCGGGCCTGCTGACCCTGGCGGCTCTGGCCGGCACGGGCGTGACCCACGGCGCCGCCGCCGCACCGCAGGCGCTGCCGGCCGGCTGCTCCGGCACCTCGCCGATCACCTGTCACTACGCTGTCGCGCCGGGCAACTACGACGTGACGGTCTCCATCGGCGGCGCCTCCGCCGGACAGACCGAACTGTGGGCGGAGGCCCGGCGGCTGATGCTCCCGGCGACGAGAACGGAGGCCGGAGCCGTGGCCACCTACTCGTTCACCATCAACGTGCGCCAACCGGAGGGGCAGCCGACAGGCCAGGGCGGCACCGGGAACCCCGGTCTGGACCTCCGTTTCAGGGGCACCGCCCCCCAGGTCTCCGCCGTCTCGGTGAAGCCGGCGGCGCAGCCGCTGGTCGCCTACCTGGCCGGCGACTCGACCGTGTGCGACCAACTGACCGCCCCGTACACCGGCTGGGGGCAGATGATCACGACCGCGGTCCGTCCCGGTGCGGTCATCGCCAACTACGGCGACTCCGGAGAGAGTTCGGGTAGCTTCCTCAACAACTCGGCGCTCCTGCCCGCGTTGCTGCCGAAGCTCAGGGCGAATGACCCCGTCTTCATCCAGTTCGGTCACAACGACAAGCAGACCAGCGCGTCCACCTACCGGAACAACCTCACCACCATGATCTCGCGGATCCGCGCCAAGGGCGGTGTCCCGGTCCTGGTGACGCCACCGGTCCGCCGACAGTTCGACGGCAACCGGCTCAACTCCACGGCACTCCACGTCAACGGCGTCGGCGTGAACCTGCCCGCGGAGATGCGCGCCGTCGGTGCGGCACAGCGGGTACCGGTGATCGACCTGACCGCCCGGAGCAAGGCACTGGTCGAGTCCCTCGGACCGTCCGCCTCCGCACAGCTCTTCCTCCGCTCCTCCGTCGACGGCGTCACGGACAACACCCACTTCTCGCAGTACGGCGCGACCCAGATGGGCGGCCTGCTGCTCCAGAGCATCCGGGAGCAGAACCTGCCCCTGGCCGCCCACCTGCGCTGACCGACCCAAGGAGGACACACGATGAAGAACCTCCGGACACTTGTGACGACCGCACTGGTGATTGCGTTGTCGAGTCTCGGCGTCGGCACCGGCTCAGCGGCTGACAGCGCCGCCCCAGCGGCTGCCGGCACCGCGGCGAAATGCGCCAACGCCTCCGGCGTCAAGGCCCCGGCCGCGCGAGCGGCGGCCGCACCGGTCACCGTGTGGCTGGCCGGCGACTCCACCATGGCCAACCCGGGCTCCGCCCGCTGCCCGGTCGGCTGGGGCAGCCAGTTCGACGCCCTGTTCAACGCCGATGTGACCGTCAGGAACCAGGCGGTGGGAGGCCGCAGCATCCAGACCTGGCTGTACGAAGGGAACGTCAGCAGCACGAAGGGTTCGGACGGAGAATGCCGCCTCACCTCCAGCGCGTACTCGTCACGCTGGCAGGCGATGCTGAACGCGAGCACGGGGATGAAGGCGGGCGACTACCTGTTCATCCAGTTCGGCATCAACGACTCCTCCTCGACCTGCCCCCGGCACGTCGGCCCCGCGCGCTACCGGCAGTTGATGACCACGATGGTGCAGGCCGCCCTGGCCCGGGGAGCACACCCGGTGCTGCTCACCCCGGTGGCCGCCATCACCTGTTCCGGAAGCACGGCGACGAAGAACCGCGGCTTCGTGAACGAGACCTTCGCCGTCGGATCCGCCACCAGGGCACCGGTCGTCGACCTGCAGTCGCTGAGCGTCTCGCTCTACAACAGCCTGCGCTTCTGCCCGCACAACGGTGACTTCGGATCGGGTCCCGTGGGGGCGTTCTTCTGCGACGACCGCACCCACTTCGAAACGTACGGCGCGCAGCGGATCGCCGGACTCGTCGCCGGGGACGTGCGCAGGCAGAACCTCGCGCTCGCCGCATATCTCAGGTAGCGCCGACATCCCGTCCTCAAGGCCTGACTAGCATGGCTGTCGGCAGCGAAGACGACCAGGGCAGGGAAGGCGCAGCACGATGACGGGGTTCCGCGACGCCGACGTACTCGACGACCCGGTGGGCGAGTCCCTCCGCGGGCACCACGCCCATCTCGCCCGCCGGCTCGGTGCCGCCGCCACCTACGTGCCCGGGGTGGCGACCTTCTCCGCGGTGCCCGCCGAACCGGGCGGGGAGGCATGGGGCGACCTGGCCAAGCTGCTGGGGCCGGGCGAGTTCGCCGACATGTTCAGCTGCCCGGCCGTTCCGCCGCCGGACTGGGAGCCGGTCTTCGTCCTGGAAGGCCGGCAGATGATCTGGACCGGCCACGACGGCCCGGATCCGGCCGGTGCCGACATCGACTCCGGCGTGGTCGAACTCGGCACGGAGAGCGTGCCCGAGATGCTCGACCTCATCGAGCGGACCCGGCCGGGACCCTTCTGGCCCCGCACGCACGAACTCGGCACGTATCTCGGCGTCCGTGACGGCGGCGCGCTGGTGGCGATGGTGGGGGAGCGGCTGAGGCCTCCCGGCTGGACCGAGATCAGCGCCGTCTGCACCGCACCCGAGGCGCGCGGACAGGGCCACGCCGTCCGGCTGCTGCGGGCGCTCATCGCGCGCATCGTGGCTCGCGGCGAACGTCCCTTCCTGCACGTGGCCGAGGCGAACAGCGGCGCGCTCGCGCTCTACGAACGGCTCGGCTTCGAGACCCGGAAGCACGTGACGTTCCGCGGTTTCCGCACGCCTTGAGGCATCGGATCCGCAGTCGCACCCTGCGGTAGTGCCGACCGCGGCGTGTCAGAAATACGGCGACGTTCCTGACAACTCGTCCGTCGAGGTCAGGGGGAGGTGCGTGCAGGATTTCTCCTCGACACCCGCACAGCCCGATGCACCTGGGAGCCACTCATGGCCACGTTCGTCCACGTCCCCGCACCGATGATCACCGGAGATCTCGAAGCGATCGGCCGGCGTCCGGGCGCGGATGCCGGCGACCCGCAACTGGGCCTTCTCCGGTTCGACACCGACGACACGGTCCGGGCCGGCGTCTGGGAGTCCCGGCCCGGCGGGTGGCCGGTCGAGGAGCGCGAGGACACCGAGACCTGCTACATCGTGAGCGGCCGCGCGACCATCACCGACGGTGCCACGGGAGAGACCTTCGAGATCTCCGCCGGTGACGTCATCGTCCAGCCCAAGGGCTGGTCCGGCCGCTGGGACGTCAAGGAGACGATCCGCAAGGTGTACAGCATCGGCCTGTGACGCGGTGACTCACCGGGCCGCGTCCCCCCCCTGGTCCACACGGGCCATGGGTCACAGCGGCGACTTCGCCGGCCCCTACTGAGGCAGCTCCACGGAGAGGTGCGTGGACAGCGCGCGGAGGAAGTCGCCCGCGTCGAAGATCTCGCCGGCGGAGACGACGCCTATCGTCCGGGTCCGCCCGGTGAGGATGCGGTGCAGCGCCTCCACCGCGAGCGGCGCCGTGACGGCGTAGATGTCCTGCCCCCTCGCAACAGCGCGCCGCTCGCTGCCGCCGGAACGCACGACGACGTCGACGAGGAAGGTCTGGTCGGACCGCCCGTGCTCGTCGACCGCGGTCGGCTTCGGTGAGCCGGGGGCCGTCACGTCCCGGGCGGCCTCGGCCGTCATGTACGTGCGCACGTCGGGGACAGCCAGGTGGCTGGGGATGGTGACGACGTCGGCCATAGTGAACTCCCCGATGACCGCCCGGGAACCCACAGGCTCCGGGAAGGGCCACTGGAGAGTAGTCGCCTCGTCCCGGCGGTAGTCCAGCCGCCCGTTGCGGTACACCACGCGGGCACCGCCCCGCCGCTCCCGGGAGACCGCGCCGGCGGCCCGTGTCCCGTCCGTGGGCTGCCAACCGCTCAGCGCGTAGGCGACGTGCGCCTCGTCGGCGACGGTCCAGTCGCCCATCGCCGCGGTGGCCAGCAGGTCACCGAGTCCGCCGAAGAACGCCATCGCCGGGACGATCACCGCCCCCGCGGCGCGGGCTCGGTCCGCGAAGTGCGCGAACGTGTCCGCGTTCGCCTCGATCTCGGCCGCCACATCGACATACGGGACGCCGGCACGCAGGGCCGCCTCGATCACGGGGGCGGCCGTCGTCGCGAACGGTCCCGCACAGTTGACCACCGCCGCCGCCCCGGCCAGCGCGCGGTCGAGCGCGTCCGGATCGTCGACCGACGCCGGACGGACCTCCAGCCCGGGATACGACGCCGCCAGCGCCTTCAGTTTCACCTCGTCGCGGCCCGAGAGGACCGGGACGAACCCGCGCCTCAGCAGCTCCGCCACCATGAACCGCCCGGTGTGCCCGTACGCGCCGAACACCGTCACCGTCTGACCCGGTCCCATGAGCTCTCCCCTGTGCTCGAACGATCAACTACGGCCATCCTGACGGCTATGAGCATCCGACCGTGAGTGTCTGGAACGACATCCCCCATACAATTACGGACATGACCACTGTCGCGCTGGCCGCCACCGACGGAATGCTGCACTTCGAACTGTCCCTGGCCCACGAGGTGTTCGCCGCCGCCCCGGACGGCGTGACGGCCCCCTGGTACGACCTCACCGTCTGCGGACCGGCCGCCGTGCAGGTCGAACGGTTCCGGCTGGAGCCCGACGCCGGGCTCGACCGGCTCCGGCACGCCGACACCGTGATCGTCCCAGGCTGGGCC
This sequence comes from Streptomyces sp. NPDC024017, assembly GCF_040638895.1. Taxonomy (NCBI): domain Bacteria; kingdom Bacillati; phylum Actinomycetota; class Actinomycetes; order Kitasatosporales; family Streptomycetaceae; genus Streptomyces; species Streptomyces sp. NPDC024017. The sequence goes on from NZ_JBEZYZ010000007.1 coordinate 71,653, forward strand.
GACGTCGACGAGGACCCGCCCGGCGACCTGGTCGACGCGGTGCGCGAGGCCCACGAGGCGGGCGCACGCGTGGCCTCCCTGTGCACGGGCGCGTTCGTACTGGCCGCGGCCGGGCTTCTCGACGGACGGCGCGCCACCACGCACTGGGCGCACACCGATGAACTGGCCGCCCGTCACCCCTTGGTGGAGGTCGACCCTGACGTGCTGTACGTGGACAACGGCAGGGTGCTCACCTCCGCCGGCAAGGCCGCCGCGCTGGACCTCTGCCTGCACCTGGTCCGTCTCGACCTGGGCTCGTCGGTCGCCAACGCCGTCGCCCGTCGCCTGGTCGTACCCCCGCACCGGGCAGGCGGCCAGGCCCAGTTCGTCACCGCCCCGGTGCCCGACCAGGACGACCACCCGCTCGCCGCCCTGTTCCCCTGGATCATCGAACGGCTCGACCGGCCGCTGACCGTGGAGGACCTGGCCCGCCGGGCGGGCATGAGCTCCCGTCACCTGGGCCGCCACTTCAGAGCGGTGACCGGCACGACCCCGCTGCAGTGGCTGCTGACCCAGCGGATCCGGCACGCCCAGGAACTGCTGGAGAAGAGCGACGACAGCGTCGACACCATCGCGGCGGCCACCGGCATGGGGACCGCCACGACGCTGCGCCGCCACTTCAACCGCACGCTCGGCGTGCCCCCGGACGCGTACCGCAGGACATTCCGCTCGCGGACGCGCTGATCTCGGGGAGCTACGCCCTGCTGCCGCCGTGCAGGACGGCGAACGCCCCCTGCGCGCGGGTGCCGTCCGGCGCCTCCCAGGAGCCGACGACATGGCCGGTCGCACCCTGCGGAGGCACGAACAGGCCGTCCGCAGCGGGTTGCAGGGCCCGGTGCAAGCGGAGGACCGGGCCCTGCGGTGTGGTCAGCGCTGTGCCTTCCCGGTCGTCGGTGACGGTGAAGTCCGTGGAGAGGGAGCCTTCTTCGGCGCGGGAGACGACGACCTCCTGAGCGGGTGTGTCGCTGATGTTCTGGTTCTGGGCCTGCGCCCGCCCCTCGATCAGGGTCACCAACTGGGCGACCAGCACGGGATCGTGACAGCCGTCGTAGGCCCAGCGTCGTCCCAGCACCCCGTGCTCCATCGTGCCGACGAGGGCGTGTTCCGCCCCTTCGAGCGAGGCACCGCGATAGGCCAGAGGCACCAGGTACGCGGCCGGCTGAGGGCCGGAGGCGTCGGTGACCACCATGAACTCGATCCCCACCTCGCCCTGCGGATCGTCGAGCCGGAAGCCGCCGGCCTTCGCCAACCGCGGTTCGCCCGTGCCACCGCGGTACCACGGGCGCGAGGGCAGCCAGGAAGTGAGCAGTTCCAGCTTGGTCGGCTGCAGGGTGGTGCGGTGGATGACGGCCATGCCGAAGGTTCCCTTCCAAGGAGTCGTACGGGCGATCACACTTTCGCATCCGCGTGGCGCCCGGCAGAGCTCTCGAAGGCGGGAGTTCGTGCGCGTAGTTTCTGATACCGAACGCCACACGGAGGAGAGGTCCATGACCAAGCCGGTCGGCAGGGTGGTCTGCGACATCACGATCTCGGCCGACGGGTACGCGGCCGGACTCAACCAGACCGAGCAACGCCCGTTCGGAGACGACGGCGGTGACGGCTCGGGCGCCGCACTGCACGCCTGGATGTTCGACACGCCCGACGAGAACCGGGCCGAGATCGACCGGCTGAACACGGCCGGTGCGTTCATCATGGGGCGCAACATGTTCGGCCCGGTGCGCGGCGAGTGGGATCGGCCGTGGAACGGCTGGTGGGGTGTCGATCCGCCGTTCCACGCGCCGGTGTTCGTGCTCACCCACCACGCGCGCGAGCCGCAGCCGATGGAGGGCGGCACCACGTACGGCTTCGTCACCGACGGCATCACGTCGGCCCTGGCCCAGGCACGCGAGGCCGCCGGGGACGCCGGCGTCACCGTCCTCGGCGGCGCGACCACCCTCAACCAGTACCTCGCCGCCGGCCTGATCGACGAGCTGCGGCTGCACATCGTGCCCCTCACGCTCGGCGCCGGCACGCGGCTGTTCGAGGGCGTCCCGCCGCTGAGGCTGGAGCAGGTGACGTCGCGGGCGGCGAGCCGGGTCACGCACCTGACCTACCGCGTGCTGACCTGAGGGCCCGGGAGGCCCGAGAAGATCACTCCCGGATGCGACGGTGCCTCGTTCAGCACCCACAGACCGATCAGGGTGGCCAAGGCGAACACGACGGTGATGAGCACGGCGAGGACGAGCCGGCGACGGCGTTCGCGGCGCAGCCACTCGCCGCGTGCCGTGCGGTACGCGTCCGGTGCGGCCCGTACCCCGCCGGCGAGGGCGGCCAAGGCCTCGGTCAGTTCCCGCTCCGTGCGGTCCGGGTCCGTGTGGTTCATCGCCGGGCCTCCATCGCCTGGGTCAGTGCGGCCAGGCCGCGTGCGGTGTGCGTCTTCACCGAACCGGAGGAGATGCCCATCGCGGCGGCGATCTCGCCCTCCTTCAGTCCGAGCCAGTGCCGCAGCACGAGCGCCTCGCGCTGCCGGGCCGGAAGCTGCTGCAGCGCGTCGATCAGGACGCGCTGGTCGTCGCGGAGCAGCGCCGCGCTCTCGGCGGAGACGACCGTCTCCTCGGGCGGACTCTCCACGTGCTTGCGGGCGACCTGCAGATGGCGGATCCGCATCCGGGTCAGATTGCACACCGTGGAGCGCAGATACGCCTCCGCCGCCTCGATGTCCCTCAGGCGCCGCCACTTCCGGTAGATCTGGTAGTACGCCTCGGCCACCACGTTCTCCGGGTCGTCCGCGCCCAGCAGCACGGCCAGGCGCAGCATCGAGGCGTAGTGCAGCTCGAAGAGCCCCGCGAGTCCGGCCTCGCGCTCCAGTTCCGCCGGGTCGGCCGGAGCGGGCGCGGGCGCCTCGACGTCGGGCTCCGTCACCGGTATCGGGTGTCTGTGTCTCACTGCTGGTTCGCTCCCGTCTCCGGACGCCGCCTGACGGTCAGGCGGGACGGCAGGTCGGTCAGGTCGGCGCCGCGCGGGACGCCGAGACGTTCGAGTACGGCGGTGCCGGCCACCGCGACGACCAGGTTGAGCACGAGCGCGGCGAGGCCGGCGTAGATCTCGAACGGCCCGGAGCCGATGCCCACGATGGACGAGAACCCCTCGCGCACGACCAGGAAGGTCCCGGCCACCATGCCCACGCCCCACCCGGCGAGCAGCGCCCGCGGATGCAGCCGCCCGGTGAACAGGCCGACGGCGACGGCCGGGAAGATCTGCAGGATCCACACCCCGCCCAGCAGCTGGAGGTTGATCGCGTCCTGGTCGCGCAGCCCGAAGACGAACGCGACCGCCCCGGCCTTCGCGATGAGCGAGACGGCCTTGGCGATGCGGACCTGCCGTTTGGGCGTGGCCGTGGGGTGCACGTACTCGACGTACACGTTGCGCACGAAGCTGGTGGCGGCCGCGATCGACATCACCGCCGCCGGGACCAGCGCCCCGACGGTGATCGCGCCGAACACCAGCCCGGCCAGCGGCCCCGGCATCAGCCGGTCGACCAGCATCGGCACGGCCGCCTCGGCCCCGCCCTCGGGCGCCCGCACCCCGGCCGCGAGCGCCGCGAAGCCGAGGACGCCGAAGAGCGCGAGAAGTCCGGTCCAGGCGGGCAGCGCCACCGAGACCTTGCGCAGGGTGCGCGGCCCGTCGGCGGCGAACCCCGCCGTGAGGACGTGCGGGTACATCAGCAGGGCGAGCGCGGAGCCGAGCGCGAGGGTGGCGTAGGCGGGCTGCTGGGCGGGGGTCAGCAGCAGTGCGGGTTCGCCGAGCCGCCGGGCCGCTCCGTCGAAGACGGCCCCCGGCCCGCCGAGCCGCTCCAGGACCAGCCAGGTGACCGCGGTGAGCGACACGAAGACGGCCACCGCCTTCAGCGCCGAGATGACCGTGGGCGCCCGCAGCCCGTGCCGGTACGTGGCCACGGCCAGCCCCGCGAACAGCGCCACCATCACCAGGTCCCCGGCCGCACCGCGCGGATACACCCCGCCGGCCGTCAGAACGGCCCGTATGCCGAGCAACTGGAGCGCCAGGTAGGGCATGGTCGCGAGGATTCCGGTCAGCGCGACGACCAGGGCGAGCGGCGCCGACCCGTACCGCCCGCGGACGAAGTCGGCGACGGTGACGTAGCCGTGGGCGCGGGCCACGGTCCACAGGCGGCCGAGCAGCACGAAGGCGAGGGGGCAGACGATCACCGTGTACGGCACGGCGAAGAAGGCCGCCGCGCCGTTGCCGTACGCCAGACCCGGCACGGCGGTGAAGGTGTACGCGGTGAAGATCGTGCCGCCCAGCAGGAACCAGGTCCACACCGGGCCGAGACTGCGGTCGGCCAGTGCCCAGCCTTCGAGGGACGGCAGCCGGTCACTGGGGTGCAGGCGCCGTGCGGTGACCGCGAGCAGCGACGCTCCGCCGATCACGGCGAGGAACGTCACGGTCATGGTGCCGTCGGCCATGGGTCACCGTCCTTGGTGTGCCTGAACCCTCACGGGGGAGTTGCGCGGCGGCCCCGATCGGAGGACAGGGAACCGGCGGGAAATCCTCTGGACATTCGCTGTCAACCGGATCCGGGGGGTGGGCAACTCTTGCACAGACCGACAGCGAGGGGGAGAGCCGCCGTTCGCTGATCCCCCGGCACCTCGTGTCACGAGGTGTCCCGCACCGCCCTGCCGAGGAGCCGCCATGCCTACGTCCGCCCTGCCCGAAACCGACCTGCCGACGCCCAGAAAGCCGCGTTTGTCACCTCGGTCCGCCCTGCTGTGGACCGCTGTCTCCCTGCTCGGCGCCGTCGCCTGGGGCGTGCTCGCCCTGGCCCGGGGCGAGCGGATCTCCGCGGTCTGGCTGGTGATCGCCGCGCTCGGTTCGTACGCCATCGCCTACCGCTTCTACGCACGGTTCATCGCCCGCCGGGTGCTCCGGCCGGACGACCGCCGGGCCACGCCCGCCGAGCGCCTGGAGGACGGCGTCGACTTCCAGCCGACCGATCGCCGGGTGCTGCTCGGCCACCACTTCGCCGCGATCGCCGGCGCCGGACCCCTGGTGGGACCGGTGCTCGCCGCGCAGATGGGTTATCTCCCGGGGACGCTGTGGATCGTGGCCGGGGTGATCTTCGCCGGGGCGGTGCAGGACATGGTGGTGCTGTTCCTGTCGATGCGCCGGGACGGCAAGTCGCTGGGCCAGATGGCCCGCGACGAGATCGGCCGGGCGGGCGGGGCGGCCGCCCTGGTCGCGGTGTTCGCCATCATGATTATCCTGCTCGGCGTGCTCGCCCTGGTGGTCGTGAACGCTCTGGCCCACTCCCCGTGGGGCACGTTCTCCGTCGCGATGACCATCCCCATCGCCCTCTTCATGGGCTTCTGGATGCACCGCGTCCGCCCCGGCAGGGTCGTCGAGACCAGCCTCATCGGCGTGGCGCTGCTGCTCCTGGCGATCGTCGGCGGCGGCTGGGTGCAGAACTCCTCCCTGGCCGGCACGTTCACCCTCAGCCCCACCACCCTCGTCTTCTGCCTGATCGGCTACGGCTTCGTCGCCTCGGTGCTGCCGGTGTGGATGCTGCTGGCGCCGCGCGACTACCTCTCCACCTTCATGAAGATCGGCACGATCGCCCTGCTCGCGGTGGGCGTGATCGTGGCCGCGCCCGTGCTCCGGGCCGACGCGGTGAGCGACTTCGCGACCTCGGGAGCGGGCCCGGTCTTCGCGGGGGCGTTGTTCCCCTTCCTCTTCATCACGATCGCCTGCGGCGCGCTGTCCGGCTTCCACGCCCTGGTCTCCTCCGGAACGACCCCGAAGCTGATCCAGAAGGAGTCCCAGGTCCGGCTGATCGGCTACGGCGCGATGCTGATGGAGTCGTTCGTCGCGATCATGGCGCTGATCGCCGCGGCGACGCTGGAACCGGGCCTGTACTACGCGATGAACGCACCGGCGGGTCTGCTGGGCGCGACCGCCGAGTCCGCGTCCCACGCGGTGGCGGGCCTCGGCTTCACCATCACCCCCGACCAGCTCACCCAGGCCGCGAAGGCGGTCGAGGAACAGACCCTGATCGCCCGCTCCGGCGGCGCCCCGACCCTCGCGGTCGGCATGTCGGAGATCTTCTCCGGAGTCTTCGGCGGGGCGGCCATGAAGGCCTTCTGGTACCACTTCGCCATCATGTTCGAGGCGCTGTTCATCCTGACCACGGTGGACGCCGGCACCCGGGTCGGCCGCTTCATGCTCCAGGACATGCTCGGCAACGTCTACAAGCCGCTCGGCCGGGTCAACTGGAAGCCCGGCATCTGGCTGTGCAGTGGCCTGGTCGTCGCCGCCTGGGGCTACTTCCTCTACACCGGCGCCACCGACCCGCTCGGCGGGATCAACCAGCTCTTCCCGCTCTTCGGCATCGCCAACCAGCTGCTCGCCGCCATCGCCCTCGCCGTCTGCACCACCGTCCTCGTCAAGTCCGGGCGGCTGCGCTGGGCGTGGGTGACCGGCGTTCCCCTCGCCTGGGTCACCGCGATCACCTTCACCGCCGGCTGGCAGAAGGTCTTCTCCGCCGACCCGAAGATCGGCTTCTTCGCCCAACGGGCCCACTACGCCGACGCCCTGGACGCCGGGCAGATCCTCGCACCCGCCAAGACGACCGCCGACATGCACACCGTGGTCACCAACTCCACCGTCGACGGCGTCCTCATCGCCCTCTTCCTGCTCCTGGTCGCCGTGGTGATCGGCAACGCGGCGGTGGTCTGCGTGCGCGCGATACGGTCCGCGACGCCGCTGCCGACCACCGAGGCCCCGTACGTCGAGTCCCGCATCGACGTACCCGGCGACTCCGTCGAGCCCCTGGCCGGAGCCCGCTCGTGAGGATCCGGCACTGGGTGCGGGCGGTGCGCTGGTATCTGCGGGAGCTGACCGGAGAGGCCGACTACGACCGGCACTGCGAGCGGCACCGGCGCCACCACCCGCTCGCCCCGGTGCCGACCCGCCGCGAGTACCAGGTGCTGCGCACCCGGCACCAGGAGGCCCGCACCCACAGCCGCTGCTGCTGAGCGGCTCCCGCGAGGCCGTGCGAGCGACGGAGCGAGTCCGCCCCTCCGGCCTGTGGCTCTGCGCGGCCCTCGGCACAGCTACACGGCGGAGCTGCCGACGGTGCTGCGGAAGTCGCGGAGGGCGAGGGACAGCAGTGGCCGATGCCGGGCGAGGACGGACCAGGGAGCTTCAGGTTCCGTCGTCACGCGGCTGCGGCCCAGGGACGGTCGTCCGCTGATCCGCAGGGGGACGCGGCACTCCGTACCGTCGGACAAGTGCTGGATCAGACGGGCGCGGGCCGGCAGCCGGAAGGGCAGCCGCAGCACGTCCTGGTACGCGAGGCGGACAGCCGGAGTGCCGGCCGCGGTCAACGCGGCCCGGGCGCTCCGGCTGTCCGCGCGGAACGTGATCGTGCCCTGTTCCTTCGGGATGCCCCACAGGGCGCGGCCCCCGGCCAGAGCCCGGTCGTCGTCGACCCAGGCGGCCACGGTGCTCGCGGCAAAGCGGTGTCCGTGGCGTACGGCAAGCGCGACGAGGAATTCGCGGTAGGCGAGGACGCCTCCGGGCCGGTAGTCGACCCAGAAGGTGACCAATGTGGCGCGGCGCCGCACGACCCAGGGGCGGACCCCGGGCGGCAGGGGCCAGGACGGCAGGTCGCCCGTCGGGATGCGCCACAGCGAGACGACCATGTCGCCGGTGAGGCGCCACGGCGAAGGAGGAAAGGGCACGGCTGGTCGTTCCACGGCGTGATGACCGACTTCCTCAGCTCGGACTCGTACGGCCGATTGTTCCACTCGGGACGGCCGGGACGGGCCCGCGGCGCGCAGCCACGGGCCCTGCCCGGCGCGGGTCAGCGGTCCTTGGCCAGGGCGACGAGTTCGGCGAACAGGCCGCCGGCGTCGACGAGATCCTCGTAGGTCCCCTGCTCGACGACCCGGCCCTCGTCCATGACGAGGACGCGGTCGGCGAGGCGGGTGTTCTCCAGTTGGTGGGTGACGACGATCGTCATGCGCTCGACGGCGATCCTCTTGATCTCGAGGAAGATGGCGTGTTCGCCGCGGGCGTCCATCTGGGAGGTCGGCTCGTCCAGGATCAGGAGCGGCGTCCGGCGGTACAGGGCGCGTCCGCACACCAGGCGCTGCCACTGTCCGCCGGAGAGTTCGGCGCCGCCCCACAGCTCCTTGGCGAGGAGGGTGTCGAGTTGCCGGGGCAGCTTCTCGATCGCTTCGCGCATGCCGACGGCGTCGACCACGTCCCACACGGGACCGTCGTCGAAGGTCTTGGGCTGTCCGAGAGTGATGTTCTCGCGGGTGCGCAGGGGCCAGCAGGCGAAGTTCTGCGGTACGAGCGCGGTCCGTTTCCACACGGCGTCGGGGTCGGCGTGAGCGAGGTCGACGCCGTCCCACAGCACGCGCCCCTTGTCGGCGAGGAGGATGCCGGTGATGAGCTTGGCGAGGGTGGACTTGCCCGAGCCGTTCTCGCCGACGATCGCCAGGATCTCCCCCCGGCGGAGGGTGAGCGACACCCCCGCGACGGCGGGTTCGTCCTTGCCCGGGTACCGGTACACGACCTCGTCGAGGCGGATCTCGTCGACGCGTTCCGGGATGGTCAGCTCACCACGCCGCGGGGCGCGTTCGGCGGCCATGTCGAGGAAGGCCCGCATGTCGGCCAGATAGAGCGAGGTGTGGAACATCGCAGCGCCGTGCACGACGAACTGGCTGAGCGCCGCGAGGGTGGTCTGCACGGCGACGACGGCCGTGGCGGCGACGGGCAGCGCGACCCGGCCGCCGGCGGCCAGCCAGGCGAGGGTGGCCCAGGTGCACAGCAGGAAGACCCCGCCCAGGGCGCTGGTGGTCAGCACGATGCGCAGCAGACGCGGGGCGGCGGCGAGGGTGCGCTGGTCGATGCGGTCGGACAGGGCCCGGTACCAGTAGACGAGATAGCCGGTCATGCCGTTGGCGCGGACCTCGTCGCCGAATCGGGAGTAGGTGGCCCACCAGCGCATCATGGAACGCACGTTGCGGTCGCCGACGTTGAGGTAGTGGGTCTCGTAGTCGACGCGCGCGGACAGGACGGCTCCGGCGCCCGCCGGGAGGACGGCCAGGAGCAGCAGGGGCAGCATCAGTGGGTGCAGTGCCGTGATGACGCCGCTCGCGGCGATCATGCGGATCAGCGCGGACGTGAACCGCTGGGCGTCCTGGACCATCATCCGGGTGCGGGTGACACCGACTTCGGCGGCTTCCTGGCGATCGGCGAAGCCGTCCTCGCCGTAGGCGGAGGTCTCCACCCGGCACACGGCGGCGACCAGGGCGATGTCGGCCTCGGTCGTCAGCAGCGGAGTGATCCGGCCGTCGACGTAGGAGGACACGGCGCTGCTGATCCGGCCGACGGCCGCGGCCGCCGTCACCACGATCAGGGCGGGCAGCGCACCGTGCAGGCGTTCGGAGACCGTGCCGTTGCCGAGGATGTGCGTCATGGCCTGCGCGGTGAACGCGAGGACGACGGCCGCCGCGATGCCGGTGAGGAGCTGGCACACGAGGAGCAGCACGACGCCGGCCCTGTCGACGGCCCACGCCATCCGGGCGGTGTGCCCGAGGACCGACGGCAGGCGGCGGCACATCGCACCGAAACTGGCGTCCGCCAGCGGGTTCTTGCCGTACTTCCCGCCGAACGTGAGGGTTGCGGGTGGGGGAGGGGGCGGAGTGTTCTCGTCAGCGGTAGAGGTGTCGGTCACCGTCACCTGGGGTCCCTCCTCGGGTCCGTGCCGCGCCTGGACGGCTCGGCGGTGCACGGCCTAACGACGCGGCGCCCGAATCGAACGCGCTCGATTCCGGACGCGCTGAGGTCCTTGCCGCGCAAGGGATCGACCGGCGCCGCTCGCTGCTGGGGCCGATCCCGGGAGCGCGGGGTTGGCCGAATCGCGGAGGCCTGAAACGCCTGTGGCGGATGGGATTTCGGAGCGGCGACCATCGGATTGTCCACCGCCTCCGCTCAGCAGCCTGGCGGGCTGCCCCCGTGCCGGACCTCACCGTCGGGCCAGTGCCAGCACGCTCAGGCCGAACATCAGGACGCCGAGGGGGAGATGGAGCGACGGGACATGAGCGATGCCGAGTACGACCTGGGCCGAGGCGAGGACGAGGAAGCCCGCCGCGTGCCGGACGGGCCGGGCCGAGCCGCCGCCCGGCTTCCACGCCAGCACCGCGGCCAGGACGTACAGCATCGACGCCCCGTACATCACACGGGCTCCGGCACTGTGCAGTGTCTCCCCGTAGGACGAGGTCAGCAGCAGTCCGGCGGACACCGCCTGGAGGAAGATGGTCAGGGTCTGCAGGGCGATCGCGATCCGCAGGAAGGTGGAGCCGCGCCGAGCCGTCGCCGTCACCTGAGTGGCCATGTCGCAGTCCTCTCTTCCGCCCTCGGGCGGTAGATCGATAAGGTCTCACCAGCCCGACGACACGAGGCTGCGAAAGGTAAGGCGAGGGGGCCGCCGCAAGCATGGGAACTGCCGGGACCGGCACGGACGGGACAGCGGGCGAGCAACGCCAACTGATCAACGTCGCCTACCGGTTGCTCGGTTCGGTGACCGAGGCCGAGGACGCCGTGCAGGACGCCTACGCACGCTGGTACGCGCTGCCGCGAAGCCGGCAGCAGGAGATCCTGTCGCCCGGCGCCTGGCTGACGACGGTGACCAGCCGCATCTGCCTCGACCTGCTCGGCTCGGCCCGGTCCCGCCGCGAACGCTATGTCGGCGCGTGGCTGCCCGAGCCGCTGCCCGACCGCACCGAGTGGGGCCACGCGGGCGGTACCAACCCCACCGGCGGCCCTGCGGACCCCGCCGACCAGGTCGTCCTGGACGAGTCGGTGTCCGTGGCCTTCCTCGTCGTCCTGGAGTCGATGACGCCCGCGGAGCGGGTGGCGTTCGTCCTGCACGACGTCTTCCGGTACCCCTTCGCCGAGATCGCCGATGTCCTCGGCCGAACTCCCGCGGCCTGCAAGCAGCTTGCGGCCTCGGCCCGGCGGCGGGTGAGCGTCGCGCGCTCTCCGGTGACGGCGACCGGCCAGGCCCACGTGGTGAGGCAGGTCAAAGAAGCGTGGGAGAGCAAGGACATCGCGGCGCTCGTCCGTCTTCTCGACCCGGCCGCCGTGATGACCGCCGACGGCGGCGGCAGGACCGGTGCCGTCCTGCGCCCGGTCGAGGGCGGCACGCGCATCGCCCAGTACATGGTCGCCGTCGCCGACAAGGCACCGGGGCTCGAACTCCTGGAGCGCTCGGTCAACGGCATGCCGGGCCTGGTGGCCCAGCGCGCCGGCGTCGTCATGACCGTGGCCTCGTTCGACGTCCGCGACGGATGCGTCACCCGCATCTGGGCGGTCCGCAACCCGGAGAAGCTAAGGCCCTGGGCGAGGGAGGGGACGGAGTCCGCGTGACACGAACCGCCCATCATCTTCGCCCTCCGCGCAGCCGGAGTGCGCGCGACTGGTCCTCGGGAAAGCCCTGGCGTTCCGTGGTCGTCCACGACCTCAGGTACAGCGCGCGCAGCTTCACCGACGCGACACGTGAGTCCACAAGGCCCCGGCCACGCATGGTCCGCCGCACCGTGGACGTCTACTCGTTCGCCCGGCACCAGTGGGATCCTTCCGTCGCCCAGTGGGCCGCAACGGAGGAACGCCGGGCGCGACAGCGGCTGCGCACCCAGGTAGGCACTCTCCTGAGGCTGGTGAACACCACCGCCGGCGAACTCGCACTCGATGCCGCGGACACGGTGGACATACCGCCGGCACGCCATCGGCGGGACGCCCTCTGGCACGCGTAGCAGCCGTTGCCGCGCCCGGGAGGGTCACAACGGCCCGGGCGCCGTCATCCAGCGCCACTGTGTGAACAGCTCCAGGCTGGCGGTGCCGCCGATGCGGGAGGCGTTGCCCGAGACACCCATGCCCCCGAAGGGCGCGTTCGCGGCGTCCTTGGCGGACACGTCGTTGATGTGGATCATGCCGGTACGCAGCCGCTGCGCGAGGGCGATCGCACGAGGCGCCGACCCGGAGTGGACGGCGGCGGTCAGACCGTACGCCGTGTCGTTGGCGATCTCCACGGCCTCGTCCTCGCCGCGGAACGGGATGACGGGAGCGACAGGACCGAAGATCTCCTCGCGGAAGGCCGGCATGGACCGGTCGACGCGGTCCAGCACGGTGGGCGGGTAGAAGAGCCCCTCGCGGCTGCCTCCGGCCAGCACGCGGGCTCCGGCGGCCACGCTCTCGTCCACGATCCGCTCGATCCGGGCCGCCTGCCGCTCGCTGATGACCGGACCGAGTACCACGCCCTCGTCGCGGGGATCACCGATCGGCAGCGCCTTCGCCTGCCGGACGAGTGCCTCGGTGTACGCCTCGACGACGTCCGCGTGGACCACATGGCGTCCGGCCGCGACACAGGCCTGGCCCTGGTAGCCGAACGAACTCATGGCCCCCGCCGCGGCGGCCGCCTCCACGTCCGCGTCCTCCAGCACGACGATCGAGTTCTTGCCGCCGAGCTCCAGTGACACACGCTTGAGCCCTTCGCCGGCGATGCGGGCCACCTCCCGCCCCGCTTCGGTGGAGCCGGTGAACGAGACCATCGCGACATGCTGGTCGGCGGCGACCGCGCGCCCGGCCGCCGCGTCGCCGGGAAGGACGTGCAGCACCCCCTCGGGCAGTCCGGCCTCCCGGAACAGCTGCGCGACGAGGACACCGCCGGACACCGGGGTCAGGGGATCGGGCTTGAGCAGCGCGGCGTTGCCGAGGGCCAGGGCCGGCGCCAGCGCCCGCATCGCGAACAGCAGCGGCGCGTTCCACGGGGTGATGACCCCCACGACCCCCAGCGGTACCCGCCACGCCAGACTCGTGCCGCCGGGCACCTGCGGTGTGAGAACCTCGCCCGGGGGCTGCGAGGCGAGCCCGATCGCGTGCTGCAGTTGAGCGAGGCCGGCCGCGATCTCGTAGTCACCCTTGGCCGGCACACCCCCCGACTCCCGGACGATCCATTCGCGGACCGCCCCGCTGTGCTCGCGCAGGGCACGACCGGCACGCGTCAGCACGTCGACCCGTTCGGACGTGGTGGCCGCCGCCCACTCCGACGCTGCCCGGGCGGCCCGGGCACCCGCCCGTGCGACATCTGCCGGAGAGGCCACGCCCACCTCCGCCAGAGGCTTGCCGGTGGCCGGTTCGATCACCGGACGGGTGCCGCCCTCAGCGGTTCGCCAGCCACCGCTGTAGATCTTCCCGGTCCACTCGGCCGCGTCCGGCCAGGTCCGCTCGCCGTCGACAGGCATGGTCACGACCTCCGCCCCTGGTCGGTGGATACTCCCACGCGGCCTGTTCAGCGTTCCTCGCCATTCAACCCGGGAAGGGGGTATCTGTCATTCTTGGGACATATCTGAACGAAGCAATGAGAATGCCGAGTGGGTGAGGCGGGTTGAGGCTCCATGGCGAGATCTGCGTCCGTCCCGGGCGAGGGCGGTGGTGCACCGCCGAAAGGCCTGGTCGACGAGACCGCCACCGCGAAGGCCGTCGTGGACGAGCGCGGCATCGTCACGGGATGGAGCGAAGGAGCCCGCAGGCTGCTCGGCTACCGGGCCACTGAGGTGGTCGGCCGGCCCGGGTCCGCACTGCTCGCCGACGGGCCCCCGCCGGAAGTCCTGAGTTCCCTGCTCACGCTCCCCAGGTGGAGCGGACCGGTGACGCTGCTGCACCGCGAGGGACACGCCCTGACCGTGAACCTCCTGGCTCACCTCCGCCGGGACGACGGCGGCCGCGGCGAGTGGCTGCTGCTCACGGCGGTCAGCCGCCTCGGGGTGAGCCCCGACGACGACCTGTTCCTCAGGAGGAGCTTCACCCAGTCCCCCTGCACGACGGCGCTGTACGACACCGGCTTGCGGCTGGTCAGGGCCAACGCGGACATGGAACGGGTGATCGGCCTGCCCGAGGAGGCGATGCGCGGACTGCGCGTCTCGGAGATCGTGCATCACGAACAGGCCGACCGTACCGAGCAGGCCATGCGCCGCGCGCTGGAAACCGGCGAGCAGCAGGACCTCCAGGTCTCGCTGCAGCTCGCGGGCCATGAACGCCCGAGCATGTGGACCGTGTCCCTGGCCCCGGTACGGGCGGGCGACGGCCGGACGCAGGGTGTGCTGCTCTCGGCGCACGACATGACCGAGCAGCACCTGGCGCGGCAGCGGCTGGCCCTGCTGAACGAGGCGAGCCTGCGCGTCGGCAGCACACTCGACCTGGTGCGCACCGCGCAGGAACTCGCCGACGTGGCCGTCCCTCAGCTCGCCGACTTCGTCACCGTCGACCTGCTGCCGTCGATCGAAGGCGGTGCCGACCCGCCCACGGGCGCCCCGCGCGGCCCCGTGCGGCTGCGCCGTGTCGCCCACCAGTCGGTTCTGGAAGGCTGTCCCGAGGCCGTGGTCCCGAACGGGACCGTGGCCGTCTATCCGGACAAGTCGGCGGCGGCCGAATGCCTGGCGGCCGGCCGGCCGATGATCCAGCACATCACCGCCGAGGCGATGAAGGACGTGCTGCGCCAGACCCCCGAGCGGGGTGCGCGCATGCGGCAGTTCGGATTCCACTCGGTGCTGGCCGTGCCCATGCGGGCCCGTGGCATCACCCTGGGCGTGGCCACCTTCTCCCGCCACCGGAACCCGGAAGCCTTCGCACAGGACGACCTGCTGCTCGGCCAGGAACTCACCGACAGGGCCGCCCTCTGCATCGACAACGCCCGCCGGTTCACCCGGGAGCGAGCCACCTCCCTCACGCTGCAGAGCAGCCTCCTGCCGCAACGTCTGCCCGAGCAGTCCGCCCTCGACGTCGCCTCCCGCTACCTGCCGGCCAGCGCAGAGGCCGGGGTGGGCGGCGACTGGTTCGACGTCATCCCGCTGTCCGGTGCCCGCGTCGCACTGGTCGTCGGCGATGTCGTCGGCCACGGCATCCAGGCCTCGGCCACCATGGGACGGCTGCGGACCGCCGTCCGGACCCTGGCCGACGTCGACCTCCCTCCCGATGAGCTGCTCACCCACCTGGACGACCTGGTCAGCCACCTGGCCTCGGGCGCGGACAGCACCGGCGACATCGGCGCCACGTGCCTGTACGCCGTCTACGACCCGGTCTCCCGCCGCTGCTCCCTGGCACGCGCGGGGCATCCCGTCCCGGCGCTGCTCACACCGGACGGCGGGGTGCGCTTCCTCGACGTCCCCGCGGGACTTCCCCTGGGACTGGGCGGTCTGCCCTTCGAGGCCATCGAACTGGAGCTGCCCGAAGGCAGCGTTCTCGCGCTCTACACCGACGGCCTCATCGAGGCCGCGTCCCGGGACATCGACGAAGGCATGGACACACTGCTCCAGCTGCTGCAGCGGTCCGATGCCTCACTCGAGAGCACCTGCGACGCGGTGCTGCGCACCATGCTTCCGGAGCGGCCGGCCGACGACGTGGCCCTGCTCGTGGCCCGCACCCGCGCCCTGGACACCTCCCACGTGGCTTCCTGGGAGGTGCCGCCCGACACGGCCGCGGTCTCCGCGGCACGCAAGAACGCGAGCCGGCAACTGGCCGAGTGGGGCCTCGACGAGTGCGTGTTCGTCACCGAGCTGGTGGTCAGCGAACTCGTCACCAACGCCATCCGGCACGCCGAACCACCCATCGAGCTGAGACTGATCTACGACCGATCCCTGATCTGCGAGGTGTCGGACGGCAGTACGACCGCCCCGCACATGCGGCGAGCCCGCACCTACGACGAGGGCGGTCGCGGCCTGCTCCTCGTGGCCCAGATGTGCCAGGGCTGGGGCGCCCGGCAGACGACCGACGGCAAGGTCATCTGGGCGGAACAGGCCCTAGGAGGACCGCGTCCGGCCGTTCGGTGAGGTCAGGTCCCTGAGGGAACCTGGCATCGACGAGTTGGCGGTCGAGGAGTGCGTACGCACGCCACCGCGGGGACGAGCTTGGGCAGCGAGGCGAAGATCAGCACACACGGTGACAGAGCTGACGGCGTTCGGCGCCCAGACCGGCGAAGTAGGCGATCAGGTCCGGGTTGTCGACCGCCGAGGGGTTGAGGATCTGCTCGGCGGGAGCGCCCTGGAGGAGGCGCTTGACCGGGACCTCGAGCTTCTTGCCGGTCTTGGTGTGCGGAATGGCCGGTACGGCGAGGATCTCGTCCGGGACGTGGCGAGGTGAAGCACCGGCGCGGATCGCGTCGCGGATCCGGTCACGCAGGGCGTCGTCCAGCTCGACCCCGTCGGCGAGAACCACGAAGAGCGGCATCCAGTAGCCGCCGTCGGGTTCCTCCGCGCCGATGACAAGGGCCTCGGTGATCTCGGGGAGGCGTTCGACGACGTCGTGGATGTCGGCACTGCCCAGACGCACACCGTTGCGGTTGAGGGTGGCGTCGGAGCGGCCGTGGACGATCACCGAGCCGTGGGAGGTGAGGGTGATCCAGTCCCCGTGCCGCCACACGCCCGGGTATGCGGCGAAGTAGGCGTCGCGGTAGCGGCTGCCGTCGGGGTCGTTCCAGAAGTACAGCGGCATCGACGGCATGGGCCGGGTGATGACGAGTTCGCCGACCTGGTCGACGGCCGGCTGTCCCGCTCCGTCGTACGCCGCCAGCGCCACGCCCAGGTTGGGGCGGACAGCTCACCCGCCCAGACGGGGGTCGTGGGGGCGCTGCCGGCGAAGGCGGAGACGACGTCCGTACCGCCGCTGGTGGAAGCCAGCTGGATGCCCGCGCCGACGTGGTCGCGGACCCAGGGGTAGGCGGAGGCGGGCAGGGCGGAGCCGGTGCAGCCGATGGCGCGGATCGCCGACAGGTCGTACACGGAGGGTTCGATGCCCAGTTTGGCCATGGCCAGCAGGTACTGGGGGCTGGTGCCGAAGACGGTGACCTTGTGGCGGGCCGCCAGCTCCCACAGCACGTCCGGGCGCGCTGGTGGCGCGGGGCTGCCGTCGTAGGTGCAGGTGGTGGCACCGGTCAGCAGGGTGGAGACGACCAGGTTCCACATCATCCAGTGGGTGGTGGTGTACCAGAGCAGGCGGTCTCCGACGCCCAGGTCGCAGTGCAGGCCGAGGATCTTGAGGTGCTCCAGCAGGACGCCGCCGTGCCCGTGGACGATGCCCTTGGGCAGGCCGGTGGTGCCGGAGGAGAAGACGATCCACAGGGGGTGGTCGAACGGCACCGGGGTGACGGTGAGGTGCTCGGTGCGGCCGGCCGCCTCCTCCCACGGCACTGTCAGTCCCGTGCGCCGAGTCTCGGGCCAGGCAAGCCCCAGGTGATCCACGAGCACGGTGGCCTTCAGCGTGGGAAGGGCTGCGGCGAGGTCGAGTGAGGCGGCGCGGCGGTCGTGCGTGGTGCCGTTGAACAGGTAGCCGTCCGCCGTGACGAGCACGGTCGGTTCGAGCTGGGCGAAGCGGTCGGCCGCTGCCTTGGGCGCGTAGTCCTGTCCGCACACCGACCAGACCGCGCCCAGGCTGGCGGTGGCGAGGAAGGCGATGATGGCGTGCGGGGTGTTGGGCAGGTAGCCCACCACCCGGTCGCCCATGCCCACACCCAGGTCGCGCAGCGTGGCTGCCACGGAGGCGACCCGGGCGTGCAGCTTCCGGCCCGTGATCTCGTAGCCGGCCCCGGTCTCGTCCAGCGCGGTGATCGCGGGTGCGTCCGGGTGCGGGTTGCGCAGCGCGTGGTGGGCGTAATTGAGGGTGGCGCCGGGGAACCAGCGGGCGCCCGGCATGACCTCCTCGGCCAGCACCCGCTCGTACGGGGTGGTCGCGTCGATGTCGAAGTACTCCCACAACTCGGCCCAGAAACCCTCCAGGTCGGTGACCGACCAGCGGTGCAGCGCCCGGTAGTCGGTGGGGTCCTGGATGCCTTCGGCGCCCTGACGCCGCGCGGCCCGGCGAGCGAAGTCCGCGATGCGGCTGCCGGCCGCCGCCTCCGGGTCGGCAGGCAGGAAGGGGTCCGGAGACGGCATGGGGTGCGGGGTGGTCATCGTGCGGTGCTCCTCGTCAGGGGGTGGGCCGGGCATCGGCGGTACGGGGGGCCGTGTGCAGCAGGGGAGCCCAGGCGGGGACGTCGGTGAAGTCGCCGGTGCCGGCGGGGACGGTGTCCAGTACGACGCGGTCGGGGCGGAGCAGAACGGCGTCCGACCGGCCGCGGGCCAGCCAGGCGGCCAGGGTGCCGTCGTCCCGCAGGGCGTCGACCTGGATCACGGGTGCGCCCAGTGCCGTGGCCACGCCCGTCATCCGCGCCGTGGGCGGTACGGCGGTCAGTACGGCGAAGGAGTCCCCGAGGACGTCGTCGAGGCGCACTCGCCTGCCCTCGTACAGCACCCGGGGTTGCGGGCAGAAGGTGCCGGCCAGCGCCCGGCCGGTCGGCCGGGGGCGGCGCCGGACCAGCGGACCGGCGGTCAGGGCGGGGCTGAGGTCGCGGCTCACCGTCGCGGTCACCCCCGGGATGCGGCAGGCCGCGCCCACGAGGGTCCGGCGGAGCGCCGCACCGCGGTCCTGTCCGCCGGTCATGGCCCAGCCGACGGCGACCGCGAGGCGGATCACGTGGCGTCCAGGCGATCGCCGAGCGCGCGGACGTCGGTTTCGGCTCCTTCTACAACCACTTCGAGTCCAAGACGGAACTGTTCGACGCGGCGGTGACGGACGCCCTGGAGGAGTTCGGCCAGGTCATCGACGAGCAGGTGGAAGGGATCGAGGACCCGGCCGAGCTCGTCGCGGCGGGTTTCCGACTCGCCGCCCGGATGGCCGACTCACACCCCGAACTCATGCGGATCCTGCGCGATCGCGGTCTGGCCCACATCCACTCCGAGAGCGGCCTGTCCCCACGAGCGCGCCGCGATCTGGAGCGCGGCATCGCCTCGGGCCGCTTCACCGGCACTGATCCGACCACGGCCCTGTCCGCTCTGGGCGGGACCCTGCTGTCCCTGGTGGCGCTGCGGCTGGCCCGCCCCGACCTCGACGGTGACGAGGCCGCCTCCGAGCTGGCCGAGATGGTGCTGCGCATGCTGGGCCTTCCCTCGGCCGACGCGCACGAGGTCACCCGGCGCCCGCTGCCCTACCTGGCCTGACCGGGGCGACGGGGACAACGCGGTCCTCGCGAGGGACACGCTGATCACGGGCCGGAAAGCCGGCTGACCGGCGACCGTGACGGCCGGGGCCTCGGCTGATCTCTCGCTCGGCATGTCAACTGCCGCACTGTTACGGCCCTCATCACGCCCAGCGCGGCACGGCCACCCGCACCCTGACCCAGGAGGTGTCGTCAAAGCGTCACGCGTACTTCAGGAGCGATGCGAGGATGACGGCTCCCGGGTAGAACCGGGCCGTGCCGCTCCGGAGCGGCACGTACAGCTGTCGGCCGGCGGATCCCCTCCGTCCTGACCCTCATCCCGGAGCCCGCTTTGCTTTTACGGACAGGCGCCACCCGCCCCCTACCCCTGCTCCTGTCGATCGTGCTCGCGGCCGGGACGCTCACCGGCTGTGCGCTACAGGAACTCGCCAGGGACTGTGGGGGGACCGACGACCGGGTGAACGAGATGGCTGCGCTCGACATCCTCGACTCCCGGCCCGACGGGGCCACCGTCGCCCGGGGCTTCGAGGAGGTCGACGCCGGCTGCTGGGCGGACAGCGGCGATGTCTCGGTGTACGCCCACCGGACCTACGCCTTCCCCGGCACGCAGGCCGAAGTCGCCGCACACTACCGGGCGGCGGCGAAACGAGACGGATGGACTCCGGCCCCCGAAGCCGTGTCCGATGAGCTGTGCTTCGCCAAGGAGCGAACGTCCCTGCGGATCGTCTTCCTCACCGCCGAGGGCCTCGCGGAGGACGGCCACGGAAGCCGCCCCGACCTCACCACCGGCGCCGGCTACTCGATCAGCGTCGACTCGTTCGTGAACAGCGACGTCGAGGCGGGCTGCTAGTGCTCTGACCGGAAACGATCACCGGGGTGGTGTGAGGGCCGAGTGTCTACGGCGGTGGATAAACGGCTGCAGCCGACCCAGGGCTATGGCCGTCCCATGTCCTACGAGTCGTATCTCCTGCCCCTGGACCGCATGGTCGGCCTGCTGGACCGGGCCGGACTCGTCGTCACCGCGAGACTGGAGCAGGAGCCCGGCGGACGCGTGAACAGACCGCACGCCTGCCTCCTGGCCCGCAAGCCCGAAACGCCCTGACGGGACTTGTTCCTGCGGCGAGGCCGCTCGTGTCAGATCGCCGACGGTCACGGCGCGGCGGTCAGGCCAGGGGGTTGAGAGGGCGGCCGCCCCAGCGGATGCCTTTTCTCGCTGCGGATACGGGCGCGTTCGCGCCGCCGGGCGGCCAGGACGTCGGGGTGGCGGGCGTTCTCGGACGGGGACAGGTCGGGCGAGGAGGGCTCAGGAGGAGGACGGCTTGCTCTCCTCCGCGAAGACGATGACCTGGTCGATGAGGCTCCGCCGCAGATGGACGACGTCCGTTCCCGTCAGGCGGGGGCCTCCGTTCGGCGTGGTGAAGGCCCACTGGTACCGGGCCCACTCGTCCGGCATGTCCACCGCGGAGCAGCGCACCATCGTGCCGGCCCCCGCCGGGTGGCGCCGGATGTCCAGCACGAATCGTTCGACCGCCTCGATCCCCTCACTGCGGCCCAACGGTCCCCAGAAGATCACGTCCGAGGTCAGGGCCTGGGAGAGCAATCCGGTCACATAGCTGTCGTCCGAGGCGTTGAACGCGGAGATGAACGTGTCGATCGCGGACTGCGCGGTCTCTTCATGCATGCACCAGTAATACCGAAACAGCGGCCGACGGCGAAACCGGCGGCCGCACCTGTCTCCGGCCCGACCCCAGCCCTCGCCTGGCGGCGCGAGCGCCGACGGTCACCCCCTGGCGGCACCGGCTCCCGCCCCGGGGGGCCTGCCGCCCAGCCCCGGGATCAGCACCGCCGCCACCGCCAGGTGCATCAGTGCGAGGGAGACCCGGGTGCCGCCGTCCATGCCGTCGCCGATGAACGGGAGGAAGGACACGGCCAGTACGGCGCCGGCCACCCCGGTCCAGATGGCGAGGGCGCGCCGCACCCCGAATCGCTCCAGGGCGGCCAGCAGTCCCCAGCCGGAGAGCGACGCGAGCAGTGCGACGACCGCCACGGGCACGGCGCCGATGTCGAGCGTCTGCTCGCCGTCAGCGATCCGCAACCGGGCCCCAGCAGTGGGTCCGCGACCAGCCACGCCACGACGGGGGCCAGGACGGCCAGGGCCGTAACCCCCAGGCGTCTCCTCCGCGTGCTCACTTGGCGCCCCCCGACAGCGCCCCGTGCAGTAAGACCTCCACCAGTTCCTGCGGGGTCAGGTCGGGCTCGCCCTCCGTACGCGGCTGGGTGAAGAGCAGCCCGATGAAGAGGGCCGCGATCTGCTCCGAGAAGGTTGATCTTGGTCGACAACCCATCTACCAGGAGCTTTGTCGTTCTGTCGTCTCAATCTCGGCGCCCCGCAACGAGGTAGAAAAGCTCCAAGGTCAATGTCGAGTGTTCCCAGGCTTTCCTGATTCCGGCGCACGGAGATTTCGGGATGCGCGGTACGCGACCGACTGTATGCGCGGCGCATGTGTCCCAGGGGGGTCGTATGCTCCGGAGATGTTCACTCGAATATTTGCGCGGGCGGGCGGAGGCCCGGTGGACGTCGATGCCCAAGTGCTCGCCGGAGTCGTCCGTCCTGGAGACACGGTCCCCGGCCAGGTGGTCGTTCGGGGCGGCCTGCTCGGCACGGAGATCCAGGGCTTCTCCTTCGAGGTGCTCGCGTCCTGGCCCGCCGCCCCTGGTGTCCGTGCCGGGGACGACGAGGTCAACCGTGCCTATGCGTACGGCCCCTTCTCGGTCCCGAGGGGCGAGGAGGTCGTGGTGCCGTTTACGGTCCGGCTGCCCTGGGCGACGCCGTTCACCGAAGTGGCGGGGCGGGCGCTGGGAATCGTCCTGGAACTGCGGACCCGCGTGGACGACAGTGCGCTCAGAACCGGTTCGGACGAGGACTTGCTGCACGTCTCGCCTCTTCCCCTGCACGAGGCCGTCCTTGACGCCTTCGCCGGGCACGGATACACCTGCGAGGCAGGGCGGTTGGTCGAGGAGTGGATCCCGGACGTCGACCAGCCCTACGACTTTTACCAGTTGCTCGACCTGCGGGACCGTACGACGGGCGGAGTCGGCACGGACCTCGAACTCGTCTTCCTCACCAACGCGGTCGGCTGCGAGATCCTGCTGCGACGCTCCGGTCACGGCGTCCAGTCCTGGGAAGAGAAGCCCCCGGCCCGCCGTTTCATCGTGGCCCACCACGATCTTGACCGCACCGACTGGAACCAGCTGGTGCGCGATTGGCTGCGCCAGGTGAGGGCGGTCTGACCCCCTCCCGACGGTTTGCCCGCGCTCGGTGCGGACCTTGGGCGCGCAAGTGTCGCCTGACGGAGCCCAGCCGACGGTTGACTCAAGGATGCCGCGCTCCCGAGTGGCTTGTCTCCGCTTACGCGTGGTCGGCGGTGAGCGTCAATGTGCAGTGAGTCGCTGCGTGGCCAGAAATGGCCTTGGTTGAGGCCTGCCGCATTGCCTGATCTGTGGCGGTCATGCAGCCTGGAAGGCTTCCGCCGAACTCGAACCCACCGGCCAGGACCCGGCGGGTGCCACGCCAGTCAGCCGTGCCTCGCGCCAGTCAGCCGTGCCTCGCTCCAGGCTGATCTCGCCAACGCCCAAGCCCGCGACACCCGCCTGATCACGCGCATCCAGCAACTGGAGAAGCGCCTGTCCGAGGCACTGGGAGAGCAGGTCTGGCGCGAGTCCGTGATGCGGTGCGCCGCCGCAGGGGTTTCGCGTGCGTGCTACCAGTTCTGGCGGGTGGGGGAGATGACGAGGTCGTTGACGGTGACGTCGGCGGGCTGGTCGAGGGCGTAGACGATGGCGTCGGCGATGGCCTCGGGGCTGATCGCGATGGCGTTGAGTTCCTGGGCGGCCTTGCGGCCGGTGGGGTCGGTGACCTTGTCCGCCCAGCCGGTGTCGATGACACCGGGGCTGATCGTGGACGCCTTGATGCCCTCGCGGACGCCGAGTTCCTTGCGCATCGACTCGGTCATGGCCTGCACGAAGAACTTCGTCGAGCTGTACACGCCGGCGCCGTCGCCCACCTGATGGCCTGCCACGGAGTCCATGTTGAGGAAGTGGCCGGACTTCTGGCGGAGCATCACCGGCAGGACGGCGTTGACTCCGTTGAGGTAGCCGCGGATGTTCACATCGATCATCCGGTTCCAGTCGTCGAGTGCGAGGTCCTTCCAGCACGAGAAGAGCATCAGGCCCGCGTTGTTCACGAGGACGTCGATCCGCCCGTAGGTGTCGACGGCGAACTCGGCGAGGGCCTCCATGTCCTCGGCGTCGGCGACGTCGGTGACCCTGGCGACGGCGCTGCCACCGGCCTTCTCGATGTCGGCGACCAGTTGGTCGAGGGCTTCTCGGCCGCGCGCGGCGGCGACGATCCTGGCGCCGCGCGCGGCGAGGGCCTTGGCGCTGACGGCGCCGATGCCGGAGGAGGCGCCGGTGATGACGACGACCTTGTTCTGCAGGTGGTTCATGGGAATCTCCCAGCGAAGGGTGGTTCATCGTGTCGCCCGTGCAGGGGTGACACGGCTGTGCGGACGGGAGGTTGGGCCGGGCTCAGCGCTTGCGGCGCTTGACGACGTAGGCGTACTGGTCCGGCCAGTTCGGCTCGACACCCAGGGCGAGGGCGGTGTGCTGCGGCCAGTAGGGGTTGCGCAGCAGTTCACGACCGAGGAAGACGGCGTCGGCCCGGCCGCTCGCGATGATCTCCTGCGCCTGCTGCGGCTCGGTGATGATGCCGACGGCGGCGGTGGGGATGCCGGCCTCGTCACGGGCCTGGGCGGCGAAGGGCACCTGGTAGTTCGGGCCCGCGGTGATCTTCGCGTCCCGGACCATGCCGCCGGTGGAGACGTCCAGCAGGTCGACGCCGTGGGTCTGGAGCTCCTTGGCGAGGCGGACGGTGTCGTCGCCGGTCCAGCCCTCGCGGTCGTCCTCGGGGTTCTCGGTCAGCCAGTCGGTGGCCGAGGTGCGGAAGAAGACCGGCAGCTCCTCGGGCCACACCGCGCGGACGGCGTCGACGACTTCGAGGGCGAAACGGATGCGGTTCTCGAAGCTGCCGCCGTAGGCGTCGGTGCGGTGGTTGGAGGCGGGGGAGAGGAAGGAGTTGATCAGGTAGCCGTGGGCGCCGTGGACCTCGGCGACCTCGAATCCGGCCGCCAGTGCACGACGGGCAGAGGCGGCGAAGTCGCGGACCAACTGCTGGATCTCGGCGATGGTCAGCTCGTGCGGGACGGGCAGACCGTCGTACGCGACCGGGCTGGGGGCGACGGGCTGCCAGCCGGAGTCGGTCTCGGGCAGGTACTGGTCGGACAGCCAGGGCTTGTCCACCGATGCCTTGCGGCCGGCGTGGGCGAGCTGGATCGCCGGGACGGCGCCGTGGGCGCGGATCGCGGCGGCGAGGCGGGCGAACGCCTCCTGCTGACGGTCGTTCCACAGCCCCAGGTCCCAGGGGCTGATCCGTCCGTCGGGGCGGACACCGGTGGCCTCGGCCATGACTAGGCCCGCGCCGCCGGCGGCCCGGCTCGCCAGGTGGGCGAGGTGGAAGTCGGTCGGCGCGCCGGTCTCCGGGCCTTCGGAGGCTGCGGAGTACATGCACATCGGGGACATCCAGACCCGGTTGGGTATCTGGAGGGAGCGGAGCTTGAGGGGGGTGAACAGGACACTCACGGGTGCGGTCTTCCTTCGTGGTGGGTATTTGGTGCGCCCGGGCGCAGCCGGCCGCTGTGGGCAGGCGGCCCGCCCGGGGTGGTCAGCGGGCGGCGAGGACGGACAGGGCGTCCGCGATCGGGGTGTCACCGCCGATGACCTCGACGGTCCGGCCGTCGAGCTGGGGGTCTTCGAGCAGCGCGAGCAGGACCGCGGCCACGTCCGCGCGGGGAATGGGCCCGGTGCCGGTGCGGTCACCGAGGTCCACGCGTCCCGTGCCGGGGTCATTGCTGAGCAGGCCGGGGCGGACGATGGTCGGCCGGGGCGCGGACCGGGCGCGGAGGGCGTCTTCGGCGGCGGCCTTGGCCCGCATATAGATTCCGAACTCCTCGTCGAAGGTGTCCGGGTCGGCCCGCAGGTGGTCGCCCATGGCGGAGACGAGAAGGTACCGTCCGACGCCCGCCGCCTCGGCGGCTTCCGCGAGCAGCACCGCGGCATCGCGGTCGACCGTCTCCTTCCTGGCCGCCCCGCTGCCAGGCCCTGCTCCCGCCGCGAACACCACAGCGTCCGCGCCGATCAGGTGCCCCGTCACCTCGTCGACGGTGGCCTTCTCCAGGTCCGCGACCAGGGCCTCGGCCCCGGCATCGGCGAGGTCGGCGGCGTGGGCAGGGTTGCGGACGAGACCTGCCACGGAGTGGCCGCGCTCCGTCAGGAGCTTCTCCAGAATCAGGGCGATCTTGCCGTGTCCGCCGGCGATGACGACACGCATGATCAGGCCGGCAGGCGGGTGTCGAGGACGAAGCTGATCTCGACGAGCTGCCCGGGGAAGAACAGCGAGGCGACACCGACCGTGCTGCTGGTGGGGCGGTGGTTGCCGAAGTAGGCGAGGTTGGCCGCGGCCATCGCCGTGTTGTACTTCGGCAGGTCGACGATGAACTGGGTCTCGGAGGCGACCTGGTTGCGGGTGGCGCCGTAGTGGGCGAGCACCTTTTCGAAGTTCTTGTAGGACTGCTGGAGCTGGGCGTCGAAGTCGCCCGGGTGGAGGAAGTTGCCCTCGTCGTCGTGGGACAGCTGCCCGGAGACATAGATGGTGTCGCCGACCTTGATGGCCTGGGCGAAGCCGAACTCGTCCTCGCCGGAGACGTTGTGGCTGTAGGAGTCGATGGCGGTCATGGTGGTGCTCCTTGCTGCTGGTGCAGTTACTGGATGGCGTGGCAAGTCAGGCGGCCGTGAGGCGGGCGACAGCGTCCGCGACCGGGGTGTCGCCGGAGGTGAGCTCGACGATCACGCGGCTCAGGCGCGGCTCGTGCAGGGCGGCGTCGATGAACGCGGCGACGTCATCGCGGTGCACATCGCCGTACTCCACCGCCGGGCCCGCCGTGACGCGGCCGGTGCCGGGGGTGTCCAGGAGCGTGCCGGGGCGGACGATCAGCCAGTCGAGATCCGTCCGCGTCAGGTACACGTCGGCTGTCTTCTTGACCTTTATGTAGTGCTCGAAGCCCTCGCTGCGCTGCCCGTCGCGCAGGGCGTCGGGGAACACCGAGACGAGCACGAATCGCGCCACCCCGGCGAGCGCAGCCGCGTCGGCGGCCTTCTCAAGGCCCTTGCCGTCGATCAGGGTCGTCTTGTCCGTGCCGGTGCCGTGGGCACCGGCCGAGAAGACCACGGCGTCATGGCCGCGCATCTTCTGGGCCAGCTCGTCGACCGAGTCGGCGATGAGATCACCGATCACCGCAAGCCCGCCGACCTCCCGCACGGTCTCGCCCTGAGCGGGCCCCCGGTGCATGCCGGTCACCGAATCTCCGCGGGCGGTGAGGACTTGAGTGAGGCGGCGGCCGACTCCTCCGGCAGCGCCGATCTGGAACACCTTCATGATCTCGTCCCGTCTTTCGTGTGGAGGGAAGGGGGATGCGCCGGTCAGGCGGCGAACACCTGGGAGTCGTCGGCGAACGCCTTGAACTCAAGGGCGTTGCCGGCCGGGTCGAGGAGGAACATCGTCCACTGCTCGCCCTTGTGGCCTTCGAAGCGCACGTACGGCTCGATGACGAACTCGCTGCCCGCCGCGCGCAGCCGCTCAGCGAGCTTGTGGAATTCCGGGATCGTCAGGATCAGACCGAAGTGCGGCACCGGGACGTCGTGACCGTCTACCGGGTTGTGGATGCGCTGCCCGCGCTCCGGTGTGAGGTGCGTGACGAACTGGTGGCCGTGCAGATTCCAGTCCACCCAGGTCTCCGCGCTGCGGCCCTGTTCGAGGCCCAGCACGTCGCCGTAGAAGCGGCGCGCGGCGGCCAGGTCGTCGACCGGCACGGCCAAGTGGAACCGCGGGATCGGTGAGTCGAGAACGGTCATGGCACTGCCTTCCTGCCCGGGGGAACGAAGAGGGCCGGGGTGAGCCGAGCTCCGGCCTAGTGTCCTAATGTTTACATTACGACAACATCCGAATGTTAACATTAGGCCATCGCTTGAGGAGGTGCAATCCGGACATGAGTGATCAGGGCAAGGTGTCCCCGGCACGGCGTCGGGGCCTGGCCGACGAGGTCGCGGACCGCATCCGTGAGGCCATCTTCAACGGGGCCTACGCTCCCGGCGTGCAGCTGCGTGAGGTGGAGCTGTCCGGCGAGATGGACGTCAGTCGCGGGCCGGTGCGCGAAGCGCTGCGGCTGCTGGAGCGCGAGGGCCTGGTGCACTGCGCTTGGCACCGCGGGACGACGGTGACGTCCTTGTCCGCCGAGGACGTGGCCGAGCTCGACAGTCTGCGTGGCGCGCTGGAGGATCTCGCCGTGCGTCAGGTGATCGCTTGCGCTTCGGACGAGGACCTCGCCTCCATCGCCAAGACGGCCGACATGATGGAGCGGGCCGTGGACGCGCACGAGATGGTGCGCTGCGACATCGCCTTCCACGACGCGGTGTTCGCTGCGGCCGGGCATCAGCGCCTCGCTGACGCGTGGGACGGCATACGGTGCCAGGTCCACCTGTTCCTGCTGACCCGGATCGGCCTCACCACTGAGGGCTATCTCGACTGCATCCCGCGCGAGCACCGTGAGCTGGTCGCCGCGCTGCGCTCCCGCGACACCGAGGCCGCCCTCAAGCTCTTCGCTGCACATCGCCAGCACGCCGTGGACGTGGTCGCCACGGGTACCGGGCGGGACTGAGAGCGTCGGCGAGCCGGGCGGCGGCCAACACTGGGCTCGGTGTTGCGGCCTGCGCGTTCCCTCGGTGTGCGGCGCAGGCGTTCAGTGCACGCAGCTACATCTCACCCTTCACAGCACTACGCCCCGTTGGATGAGACCCAAGGGGGCGGATTCACCAAGCGTCCGGGTGGCGGGGGCTCGTCAGGGGGGTGCCTCAGCGGCACTGGCTGGGCTTGAGCGGCACTACGACCTTGCTCTCGATCCCGTCGGGCTCCCAGTGGTCGCCGTGGGTCCTGATGACCTTGTCGGAGGTGCCGTCGATGTAGTAGCCGTACGAGTAGATCTTCTTCCAGGCGGCGCCCTTGCCGCGCCAAGAGTCCACCTGCGTCACCTTGCCGTTGGATTCCCGCCAGGCGTACGCCCAGATGTCGATCACCGGGTTGACGCGCACCACGCGCTTGAACGGCCTCCAGGTAAGGGCCATGCTGCTGCATGGCGGAATGGTCTTCTCACTGCGCCGTTCGAATGACGAGGTCTTTTCCCAGCCCCATTCGTAGGTGAAGTTGCCGCCGAGGCTGCCGGTGAAGATGCTCTTGGCGACACCGATGTCGACGGAGCCGCCGAGGCTCGTCTTCGCGGATGTCTTGGTGGAGTAGCCGCGAACGAAGATCTCCTTGTCGTCGCCGTGGAGGCCCCTGTTCTCTATGGGCTGGGAAATGCGCTGCTCCTTGCCGGTGAAGGACCAGGTGGAAGACTGCGGGTAGTAGCACCGGCCGGAGAAGACCTCCCAGTCACCCTGCGGAGCCTTGACCCTGCTGATCTTGCCGATGTACTCGTTCTCGGTCCGGAACTCGCCGGTCCGCACGTTGTACGCGCCGAAGTGGGCATGGCCCGCGTAGCCCTGGTTGCAGAAGCGCTGGACGAGCGAGTCGGTGTCACCGGGTGTGGTCCCGCGAATGTTGGAGGCGCCCATCGGCCCGGCGGCCTGGGCTGAACCGGCAGTGGACACCAGGCCGGTGACAGCGATGGCGCCGGCTGTCATGACGACTCCGGCCTTCTTGAGTGCGGTTCTCACGTGCGCTCCCTGCGTGTTTCCGGCGTTTGAGGTGCTGGATCGATCGCGGCGGGTGGAGTGGACCGGGGGATCCGGCTTGCCGCGACTCCGAAGCTGGCAAGCCCGACCGTTGTTCACCACCCCCTTTCATCAGGGAAAACAATGTCGAGGAGCCAGCGGAATCGTTCGCCGGCTCCCCAGGTGGTCCGTCGAGTGGCTCACCACGAGCTCCGGGAGCCGCGCCGGGCCGTCGGCGGACCTCGCCGGACCATGGCCGAGACGGGGGCGCATATTGCCGTGATGCGGCCGGAACGGCCGGTCGGCCTCCGTAGAGGTACAGCAATGACGACCGTCGGTCACGGGGTACGTCCATGGGGCCAGTCGCATGTGCGGCGTGTGCTGTGAACGCCTCCAGGCCGCCTCCGGGGTGCCTGTAGACGTAGCGGTCGGCGGCGTGGGCCTGCACGACGGCTCGGCCCTCTCTGCCTGTCCAAGCGCGGTCACCATCAGCGCAGAGCCGGTCACAGACATGGCTGGTGCGGGGGCCGGTCAGTGGCTCAGGGCTTGACGGGGGATTCACGGACGCGGTTACGACACGAGCACGACCAAGGAAGCACGTTGCGTGCTCAGTTGAGCAGTATCTCTGTGTCTGTGTCTGTGTCTGTGTCTGTGTCTGCGTCCACCGCGGTCACCCTTGCGTGTGACTGCTACGTGCACAGGTTCGGTTCGATCGCTCCGGGGCTGCGGGCCGGCTGCTATCCCAGTTTCATGACGGATGCGGAGTGGGCCGGGGTCTCAAGCCGGTCGATTTCCCGTACTGGCGGGCGGTCTACGACTTCTTCCGCCGCCGGCGGTCCTGTGACTACGTGCGTGAGGTGTACGAACGCCTGCGCCACACGGCGAGGGAACGCGCAGGCCGCAATGCCGAGCCCAGTGCGGGAATCATCGACAGTCAGTCGGTGGACGCCTCCGGAGTCGAAGCCGCAGGCGGCCAGGAGGGCCTCGGCGGTGCGGCTGTACCTGCCGGTCAGGCGTGCGACGACGGCGGTGGGGTGGGCGGGATGGACGTCGAGGAAGACCTGGACGTCAAGGCGGACGGGGCGTCGGGAGGAATGCCGGGCATGGAAGGCGGGGCGTTTCGGGTCCGGGCCCGGCCGGCGGACGGCCGAGCCCAATAGTGGTCATCGGTGGGTGCGCGGGTTGAGTCGTGCGGGCTGGGGTGGAGGGCCGGTCGCGTGGGTGGTTGCCCGCGGCGTGCCGGCTGCCTTTCGGCGGGAGCGGGCGAGGGCGCTGTGGCGCGCATACAGCGGGTACGGAGGGAGTTGAGGTCGGCCAGGGTGCGGCGGCTGCCGGTGACGAGTTGGTGGAGGTGTTGGCCAGGTCGTCGGTCTCGCTCGATCCAGCGCAGTGGCGCCGCCTCCCCAATCACACAAAATCCAACGCACTTCGACAAAACCATTGACCTCCCTATGCCTCACCTCTACTTTTTGACCACTTCCCGGACCGCGGCCGGTATATCGGACGGCGATGACGATGCCGGGCAGGCGTGTCCTGACGGGGGCCCTAGCTCGCCGAGCGCCCGCCCCGCACACGTCTCTTTTGGAGAGCAGATGAGCACAAGATCCACTCCTCACGGACTCGCCGACGCTCCGGCGTGTCCTTGCAGTCGGTTAACTCCCCGACCCGCTACCTGCGGCGCTACAGCTGCGAATTGAGGCTGGACGTCAGCGACGGCACCACCGCGTTCGCCCGTGACGCCGCGTTCCCCAGGACAGCTGACTGGGCCGGATCTACCTGCACGTTCTTCCGGTCCCACGACTTCCCGACTGGCCACATCACCACTGGAATTACGCCCTGCGCATCGATCCCGACTCCACCGCCACCGCCACCGACCGCGCGGATGCCACCCTCTCCATTGTCTTCTGACGCCCCGGTTGAACACGGCGCCGCAGAGCCCAGTGAAGTGGCAACCCCAGGCACGGTGGCCCGGGCGGGCGGACACCCGTCGGCCCGGGGCGTCGGCCTTCCTTCCCCCTTCCCTCCTTTCCCCTGGAGAGCCGCATGTCCCACCCCGCCGTACGAAGATGGACCAGGCGCATCGCCGCCCAGGTCCTCGCCGTCGGACTCGCCGTCGCCGGTCTGGCGAGCCTCGACCGGGCGGAGCCGTCTGCGCCCCTGTCCGCCGAACCGGCCGCTGTGAGCACCAGCCAGATCGGTGTCACCCCGCCGCCGATGGGCTGGGCGTCCTGGAACACCTTCTTCAGCAGCATCGACCACAATGTGATCAAGCAGCAGGCCGACGCTCTGGTCTCCTCCGGCATGGCGGCGGCCGGCTACAAGTACGTCAACCTGGATGACGGCTGGTG
Organism: Streptomyces sp. NPDC024017; assembly: GCF_040638895.1. Classification (NCBI taxonomy): domain Bacteria; kingdom Bacillati; phylum Actinomycetota; class Actinomycetes; order Kitasatosporales; family Streptomycetaceae; genus Streptomyces; species Streptomyces sp. NPDC024017. The sequence goes on from NZ_JBEZYZ010000007.1 coordinate 103,012, forward strand.
GCAGGGCGCCCGTGACGCGAACGGCAACATCGTCGTCGACGAGAACCTGTGGCCGGGCGGCATGAAGGCGATCGCCGACTACATCCACAGCAAGGGCCTGAAGGCCGGCATCTACACCGACGCGGGCAAGGACGGCTGCGGCTACTACTTCCCCACGACCCGCCCGGCCGCCCCGAACACCGGTATGGAAGGCCACTACCAGCAGGACCTGGAGACCTTCCAGCGCTGGGGCTTCGACTACGTCAAGATCGACTGGTGCGGCGGCCAGGCGGAGAAGCTGGACCAGGAGACGGCGTACAAGCAGATCGCCGCCGCGAACGAGGCCGCGTCCGCCGTCACCGGCCGCAAGTTGGTGCTGTCGTTCTGCGAGTGGGGCACCGGACTGCCGTGGAACTGGGCGACCGGTCACGGCGACCTGTGGCGCACCAGCCACGACGTCTTCCTGCGGGGGGAGACGCCGAGCATGGCGAAGATGTACCGCAACTTCGACGAGGCCCTGCAGCCGGCCGCCCAGCACACCGGCTACTACAACGACCCCGACATGCTGATGGTCGGCCTGAACAGCATGACCGCCCAGCGCAACCGGCTGCACATGAGCCTGTGGTCGATCGCCGGCGCCCCTCTGTTGGCAGGCAACAACGTGGCCACGATGAGCACCGAGACCCGCGACATCCTCACCAACCCCGAGGTCCTCGCCATCGACCAGGACCAGCGCGGGTTGCAGGGCGTCAAGGTCGCCGAGGACACCCGGGGCCTGCAGGTGTACGGCAAGGTGCTCTCCGGCACCGGCAAGCGCGCGGTGATGTTGTTCAACCGCACCGGCTCCACCGCGAACATCACCGTCCGCTGGGCCGACCTCGGCCTGACCACCGCCTCCGCCACCGTGCGCAACGCCTGGACCCGTACCGACGCCGGGTCGTTCGCCACCGGCTACACCACCTCCGTCCCCGCCAACGACGCGGTGCTCCTGACCGTCGCCGGCACCGAGGCCTCCGGGTCCACCTTCGAGGACACCACCACCGCCACCACCCCGACGTTCAGCAACGTCACCGCCTCGGCGGCGGGCACCAAGCTGGTGGACATCACCTACGCCAACGGCGGCACCACCGCGCGCAAGGCCACCATCCAGGTCAACGGCCAGTACTCGTACCGTGTGGCCTTCCCGCCGACCGGCTCGGCCACCACCTACCGCACCGTCTCCGTGCTCGCCCACCTGGCCAAGGGAAACAACACCGTCAGGTTCGCTCCGGTCTCCGGCAGCACCGCACCCGACATCGACGCCCTCCGTGTCCAGGGCATCCCCGGCACCGACGGCACCGCCCTCGTCGGCTCCGCCTCGAGCCGCTGCCTGGACATCGAGAAGAACACCTACGTCAACCTGACCCAGGCGCAGCTGTGGGACTGCTCCGGCGGACGCAACCAGACCTTCACCCAGACCTCACGCGGTGAGCTCGTCGTCTACGGCAACAAGTGCCTCGACGCCAACAACAGCGGCACGACCAACGGAACCAAGGTCATCATCTGGGACTGCACAGGCGGCACCAACCAGAAGTGGACCGCCAACTCCAACGGCACCATCACCAACAACCTCTCCGGCCTCTGCCTGGACGCCTCGAACGCGGCAACCGCCAACGGCACCAAGCTGATCCTGTGGACCTGCACCGGAGCGGCCAACCAGAAGTGGACACTCACCTGATACCCCCAGCTACCTGACCACCACGGCACGCGTGGGTTCCGGCAACCTGCTGACGGTTGCCGGAACCCACTGTGCGCAAGCCTCCTACGCCTTCCGTCCCGGACCGTCCGCCGCGGCACCATACCGGCCGTGGCGGACGGCATCACGCCCGAAGATCAGAAGGTCTGGGTCCACCCGGGCCCTGCTGAGGGACTTCTCGAGCGGTACCAAGCAGCAGTGGGCACGCACTGACGCCGGGGAACTGCGCGGCGTTCGTGCGCCCACAGAGTGTTTGGCAGAAGATTGGCCAGTTCCATTGACGTGCTCTTGGCCGAAACCTATCTTCCTTTCGAAGTTACGTACGGCGTTCGAAATGTCGAACCCGTGGCCGTCAAAGGGGACAGCCTGTGTACCGCATCAGTTACTGGTTCACTCTTGAGGCGCCTCGGCCGGGCCTGCCTGCTCCACTCGGCACCCAGCCCGCCCCTGCGCTGTCTCCGGTCGCTGCCACGTTCAGGCGGTAACTCCGGCTCTCGGCCGTTGCTCGGCCCAAGCGATGTTCCGCGCACGCGACAGCAGGTCCTGTCCCGCAGACACCGCGAGCGCGAGCTTCCCCTTCCACCCCACCTTCACCCGATCATGGCACCCGCAGTACGACAGGAGACCCACATGGCCAGACTCCTCGGCCGACTGGCGGCGATACTGGTCGCCGCCTGCCTACTCTTCACGTCCCAGACGTTGACCACACCCGAGCAGGCCGCTGCCGCCGACCCCGGCTACCTGATGGTGCACTTCACCGGGGAGGGGTCGACCAACCAGCAGATGTACCTCTCGCACAGCACGGACGGCCTGAACTGGAGCGACCTCAACGGTGGCGGCATGGTGCTGCGTTCCACGGTCGGCACGAAGGGGGTGCGCGACCCCGCACTGGTCCGTGCCCCGGGTGGTGACAAGTACTGGATCATCGCGACCGACCTGTGCATCGACTGCGGGCAGACGTGGAGCCAGTCCATCAACGACGGCAGCCGCAATCTTGTGGTGTGGGAGTCGACGGACCTGATCACCTGGTCGCAGCCGTGGTTGCTCAACGTCGCCGGCGCGATCCCCGACGGGCGCAACGCGTGGGCGCCTGAGGCGATCTGGGACCCGGCCAGCAACGACTACATCCTGTACTGGGCGACGAACAAGCCCCTCAACGGTGCGACGAAGCACCGCATCTACTACGCCCACACCAGCGACTTCCGCTCCATCACCACCCCGCAGATCTACATCGACCGGCCCGGCAGCCAGGAAATCATCGACACCCAGATCATCGAAGTGCCGGCCGGGGTCGGCAACTACCGCTACGTGCGCGCCTCCGGCGACGGGCAGATCACGCTCGAAGGCAGCAACTCGATCCTCGGGACGTGGACCAACCTCGGCAACCTCTCCGGCATCGGCCTCACCGGCTCACAGGTCGAAGGTCCGATGTGGATGAAGTTCAACGGCCGCAACGAGTGGGGCCTCTACCTCGACCAGTACGCCACTGGAGGCGGGTACATGCCGGTCACGACGACCGACCCCTCCAATCCCGCCGCTTACCGGAAGCAGACGTCGGGAAGCTACAACATGGGCGGCACTAAGAAGCGCCACGGCTGGATTTTGAACATGACGGCCGCCGAGGAGAGCCGCGTGCTCGCACGCTGGCCCAACACCGCGATCAAGCGGCTCCAGTCGTACAACTTCCAGGACCGGTACGTGCGGCACAGCAACCTCGACGTGCGCATCGACCCCAACGTCAGCCCCGTCCAGGACTCCCAGTTCCGGTTGCGGAGCGGCCTGGCGGGCTCCGGCACCGTCTCCTTCGAGTCGGTGAACTTCCCTGGCTACTTCCTGCGGCACTCCGGATTCGACTTCCAGCTGGCCTACAACGACGGCACCACCGCCTTCGCCAACGACGCCACGTTCCGCCAGGTCGCCGGGCTTGCCGACGCGACATGGTCGTCGTTCCAGTCGTACAACTACCCGGACCGGTACATCCGCCACTACGCGTACCAACTCAAGCTCGACCCGATCACCACCGCGACGGGCCGCAGTGACGCCACCTTCCGCGTGACGAGCTGACCCGACAGGGATGCCGGCGCCCTCACGGCGACCTCCCACCCGCCGCCCGCCTTCCAGCGGGAAGGCGTCGTCATCCCACCCAGGAGTGGTTCGTAAGGGAGAGCGAACGACGGTGAAGGCCGCTCGTATGGTCCGGCGGCCGGCGTGTCAGGAGTCCGCAGGCGGCGACGAGTTGTCGAGCCGGATGGAGATTGTTGTCTTCTTCAGGGGAAGTGAACCCATGCACAGCGTCAGACCTCAGAGCCGTCGAAGATTCCGGCCGGGCGCCCTGGCCGCCGTGGTCGCCGCCTCGCTCCTGGTGAGCGTCGTCGGCCCGGCAGCCCCCGCCCAGGCGGCGGAGATCACCGACGGCCTGGCTCTCTGGTACAAACTCGACGCCACCTCGGGCAGCGTGGCGGTGGACGCCTCGGGCAACGGCAAGAACGGCACCGTCAACGGCACCGCAGGCTGGTCGGGTGCCGGCGAAGGGCTCACGTTCAACGGCTCCGACACCTCCATCAATGTGCCGGACAACATCATGAGCGGCATGAACTCGATCACCGTCTCGATGGACGTGCAGATCGACGCCACCCAGGCCACGCCGTACTTCCTCTACGGCTTCGGCAACACCAGCAACGGCACTGGCAACGGGTATCTGTTCACCACCGGCAACGCGTTCCGGACCGCCATCGCCTCCGGGGACTTCTCCACCGAGCAGAACACCCAGACCTCCGCCGCGCTGCCGCGCTCGGTCTGGAAGCACGTCACCTACACCCAGACCGGCACCACGGGCGTCCTCTACCAGGACGGCGTGGAGGTGGCCCGCAACACGACGCTCACCCTCACCCCCGGTTCCATCGGGTCCGGCATCACCACGGCCAACTACATAGGCAAGTCGCTCTACAACGGTGACAAGTTCTTCAAGGGCAAGATGCGCGACTTCCGGGTCTACAACCGCGCGCTGTCGCCCGGCGAGGTCCTGGAAGTCAGCGGGAACACCACGGGCATCGCCGCCGCCACCCACCCCTCGCTGAAGATCGCGGCCGTCATCGACGACGCCAACAGCAAGATCACGCTGCCGGTGAAGGAGGGCACGGACCTCACCGCGCTCGCCCCGCAGTTCACCCTCGCCCAGGGCGCATCCATCAGCCCCGCCTCCGGCACCCCGCGCGACTTCACCGCGCCCGTGACGTACGAGGTGACCGGCTCCGACGGCCAGAAGCGCACCTGGACCGTGTCGGCGCTGGTCATGAGGAGCCCGGTCCTTCCAGGGCTCACCGCCGACCCGAACATCGTCCGGTTCGGCGACACCTACTACATCTACCCGACCACCGACGGGTTCGCGGGCTGGAGCGGTACGCGGTTCAAGGCCTACTCGTCCAAGGACCTGGTCCACTGGACGGACCACGGCGTGATCCTGGACCTCGGCCCCGACATCAGCTGGGCCGACAGCCGCGCCTGGGCCCCGACGATGACCGCGAAGAACGGGAAGTACTACTTCTACTACTCCGCCGACACGAACATCGGCGTCGCGGTCTCCGACTCGCCCACCGGACCGTTCACGGATCCGCTGGGCAAGCCGCTGATCGCCCGCGGCGCCTTCACCGGCCAGATGATCGACCCGGCAATCTTCACCGACGACGACGGTCAGTCGTACCTCTACTGGGGCAACGGCCGGGCATACGTCGTCCCGTTGAGCGATGACATGGTCTCCTTCGACGCCTCGAAAGTCACCGACATCACCACCAGTGGCTTCCGCGAGGGCGCCTTCGTCATCAAGCGCAACGGCACCTACTACTTCACGTGGTCGGAGAACGACACCCGGGACGAGAACTACCGCGTGGCCTACGCCACCGGGTCCTCGCCGACCGGGCCCTGGACCAAGCGGGGCGTGATCCTGGAGAAGGACCTCTCCCTCGGCATCAAGGGCCCTGGTCACCACTCCGTGGTGCAGGTGCCGAACACCGACGACTGGTACATCGCCTACCACCGCTTCGCCATCCCCGGCGGTGACGGTACCCACCGCGAAACCACCATCGACAAGCTGGAGTTCGACGTCGGCGGCCTGATCAAGAAGGTCGTCCCCACGCTGAGCAGCATCAGCCCGGTATCCGGCGGCACCGCCCTGCCGACGAACACCACCCGCTCGCTCCGGTCCGTCAACTTCCCCGGCCGCTACGCCGCTGTGCGATCGGACAGTCTCGGCTACCTCGACCCGGTGACGTCCTCCAGCACCACGGCGGTCAAGCAGAGCGCCACCTTCACCGTCATCCCCGGCCTGGCCGACTCCGCCTGCTACTCGTTCCGTGACTCGTCCGGCCGCTACCTGCGCCACAAGGACTTCCGGGCCCGCTTCGACGCGAGCAACGGCACGGCGCTCTTCAACAAGGACGCCACCTACTGCGCCCGGCCGGGTTCGGCCACCGGTTCGGTCAGCCTGGAGTCGTACAACTATCCCGGCCGCTACCTCCGCCACTACAACTACGAACTGCGCATCGACCCCTACCAGGACAACGCCACCTTCCGCGCCGACAGTTCCTTCACCGCGGTCAGCCCCTGGGCCTGATCGCCTTCCCCCGCTGGACAGGTGACCCGCACGGCTATGCCCCGCGGGTCACCTGGCTGCCGTGCATGTCGCCCTGGTGCCGCGTGATCCTCTGGCTGAAGATCTCCCTCGGCAGCGAAACCCGCTGCACGCAGTTCCTGTGCCCGTCGCCGGCGGACTCGAGCGGCCACTCCCGGTCGAAGCCCAAGTGCCCGTACACGCCGCCCGGCAGACGACCCCGCCGCCGAGCGGCGGGCCCGTCGTCGGCGCCGCCTAAGGCCGCTGGAACCGCCAACGGCACCCAAGTGTTTCCTGTGGACCTGCAACGGCGGATCCAACCGGTGGAATGGTTCGAGAACATCGGCATGTATGTCGGCCAGGAGCCAACGCAGTTCTGCTACAACCTGCTGACCCGCTCGCGCCGCCTCACCGACGACAACCTGCGCGCCGCGACCAGGAGTTCGCCGACCTCGTCGACACCGCCTTCGCCGCGTCCCAGGGCCTCGACACCACCGCGCCGGCGATGTTCCAACCGCTCCGGCTGGGGGACCCATGGGACTCGGCCCGGACGGTGTCGGTCAGCAGCGGTCGGTCAGACGCGGGTCCACTTCTGGTTGGCTGCGCCACTGCAGGGCCAGATCTGGACCTTGGTGCCGTTGGCGGTGGCGCCGCCATTGACGTCGAGGCACTTACCTGAGCCGACGGCCGTGATGGTGCCGTCGATATTGAGGCGGAACTGCTGATTGGACTGGCCGTTGCAGTCCCAGATGTTCACGGCAGTGCCGTTGGAGGTGGCGGCGCCGATGACGTCCAGGCACTTGGCGCCGCCGTAGACGCGCAGCTCGCCCGCGTTGGTGCTGGTGAACCGTTGGTTGGCGGCGCCGTTGCAGTCCCAGATCGCGGCGAGGGTTCCATTGGCCTGGGAGCCGCCGGTGATGTCCAGGCAGCGGCCGGAGCCCTGGCCCTTCAGTGAGTAGGTGCCGTTGCCGGGGGGTGTGCCGCCGCCGGAGACCACGTACATCGCGGCCCCGTGGGCGGGGACGGAGGCGCTGATGGAACCGCTGGTCGTGCTGGTGGTGTGCGCCCACAGGTCGCGTACCGAGTAACTGGACGCCGAGCCGAGGCCGATCTGCGCAGCGGACGTGGAGACGGTGGCCGTGCCGCTGCCGCGGTTGAGGAGGACCACTGCGACGGAGCCGCCCGCCATCGGCTTGGTCCACACCTCGGTGTTGCCGTTGTCGACGAGGCGGTTGCCCTGCCGGCCGCCCCAGTCCTGGTTGACCCCGATGACCTCGGTGTTGGTCAGGATCGACTTGGTGGCGGCGCTCATGGTCCGCAGGTCGTTGCCCGCGATCAGAGGCGCATTGAGCAGTGCCCAGAGGCTGAAGTGGGCTCGGGACTCGGTGTCGGACAGGCCGTTGCCGACCTCCAGCATGTCCGGGTCGTTCCAGGCACCGGGGCGGGAGAAGCCCGCCCAGCCGGGCTGGGCGTCCAGGATGCCCATCACGGAGTTCCAGTTGGCCTGGATGTCGCCGGTGTTGCGCCAGGAGTTGCCGGTGGTGGGGCCCCAGGTGCCGACCTGGTCGTGGCCCCAGTTGCAGAGGGCGAAGAGGATGGGGCGTCCTGTCCTGGCGAGAGCGTCGCGCATGGCGGTGTAGCGTTCCTGGCCGCTGCGGCCCTGGTGGTCACCGCAGTTGTCGTACTTGAGATAGTCGATGCCCCAGGAGGCCCACAGGTTGGCGTCCCGCTGCTCGTTGCCGAGGCTGGCGGGGTAACCGGCGCAAGTGGTCAGGCCTGCCGACGAGTAGATGCCGAGCTTCAGCCCCTTGCCGTGAACATAGTCGGCGACTGCCTTCATGCCGTTGGGGAACTTGACGGGATCCGGGACCAGATTGCCGCCGGCGTCACGGCTCCGTGTCGACCAGCAGTCGTCGATGTTGACGTACTGGTAGCCGGCCGCGGCCATGCCGCTGGAGACCATCGCGTCGGCAGTCTCACGGATCAGACGGTCACTCACGTTGCAGCCGAAGCTGTTCCAGTCGTTCCAGCCCAACTGCGGGGTACGGGCAAGGCCGTTGTCGAGCGCCACAGCCTGGGTGACGGGTAAGAGGGCGATAGGTAACGCGGCGGCGACCAGGGCCGCCGACAGCACCGCGCGGATGAGTCTGAGCATGGGTTTCTCCTCGATCGGTCGTGCGGATCCGAGGGCGTCGAGCGTGGGCCCGACCCCGTTGTGCGCCGGTGGTCGATGTCGCCCCAGAGGGTGCTGCTGTGTGCGCTGACCGGCAGGCCGAACTGGTCTGTTGGCGCCGTAGGACTACCGCGTCAGTTCGCGCCTCCAAGGAATGCGCCCGCCCCGCTGGAGCACGGCGATGCCGTCGCAGCCGTCCCCCTTCGGCTCGCCGGGCCGGGCCGCTGGAGAGCCTGCGACGGCCGAAGTGCCGGGCGCTGACCGGCACTTCGGCCTCCTTCCGTCTCGGGTCGGGTTGAGTCCTCGTTATCGGACGGTCCAGCGCTGGTTGGACCCGCCGTTGCAGTTCGCCAGGACGGTCTGGGTGCCGTTCCCGGTGCCGCCGCTGTTCGTGTCCAGGCACAGGCCGGATGGGACGCTGGTGATGGTGCCGTTGGCGTTGACGTTCCAGCGCTGGTTCTGCCCGCCGTGGCACTCCCAGATGATGACCCGTGTGCCGGGGGAGGTGCCCGCCCCTTCGGCGTCCAGGCACTTGTTGCCGTACACGCGCAGTTCCCCGGCGTCGGTGCGCGCCCACTTCTGGTTGGCATTGCCCGAGCAGTCCCACAGCTGGACCTGGGTGCCGTTGGTCTGCGACGCGTTCGGTACGTCCAGGCAGCGGCCGGAGCCGGTGCCGACGATCTGCCCACCGCTCGGCGGCGGGGTGGCCGTGCCGGGCGGCACGTAGGGGCACTTGGTCTGGGAACGGGAGACGCCGGTGCGGTCGGCCAGCGACGGGCACAGGAACTGGGTGTAGCGGGTGTCGTTGTCGAGGAAGATCTTGAGCCAGGGGATCGTGCGGCGTGTCACGTTGGAGTTGCCCCAGGTGGGGAAGCCGTGGCCGCCGCTGGCGAGCTCGATGTAGGCGCTCTGCGTGGCGGCCGGCATGCCGCCGTACAGCCCGTTGAGGTAGGAGGGGGTGATCGTGCCGTCGTCCCGCGCGCCCATGATCATGGTGGGCACCTTCAGGCTGGACAGGTTTTGTGAGGGGGAGAAGGGTGCGAGCGGCAGGGCTGCCTTCAGCGATGGCCGGCGTTCGGCTGCGCTGATGGCGCCGCCTCCGCCCATGGAGTGGCCGAGCACGCCCAGCCGGTTGGGATCGACGCGGTCGCGCACCGGGCTCTTCTGGGTGAGGTAGTCCAGCGCGGCGAGCAACTGGGTGCCGCGGGCGGTGTCGTAGTCGTTGGGGCTGTTGGTGTCGATGCCGATGACGACGAACCCGAAGGACGCGAGCCACGGGCCCATCCACGCGCCTTCGGCGGACCACCGGGCGGTGTAACCGGGCACGGCCGCGACCGCTCCCCACGTGCCCAGAGAGGTGTCCGTCGGGTAGTAGATCTTCCCGCCGTTGAAGCCGTTGCCGGGCGGCACGGTCACCTCCGCGGTCGCGAACGTGCCCCGCTGGGCCGCGACGCTGCTCACTGTGGGATCCGGGCCCCGCTCGTAGGGGTTGGCCGCGGCCGACGGCGATTGCGCCGACGCCGGCTGGATCGCCACCAGTGCGGTGATCAGGCCGGTCACGGCCGCGACCACGGCCGCCTTCAACGTGACCGTCCTGCTCCTCCTGCCGGATTCCGTCGGACGGGTGACGGTCTCGCCGGACACCGGGGTGTCTGGGATGTCGGTGATTCTCGAGTGCATTGTCCTGTTCCTCCATGCCTTTGTCGCGGTTACGGGAGTCGCGCCGACCGGTCGACGGGCGGGTGTGGCGTGCGCATGACAGATGTAGGTCGAGTTGCGTCAGTGGTGTAGCGGGGGAACGGCCGAGGGGTGGGTGCTCGTGGCGCCGGTGGAGAAAACCGCTGCCTCCTTGGCGGTGGCGACGATGCCGTTCGTTCCGTTGAAGAGGCGCCGGCCCCAACTGGTGAGCTGGTTGGGGTCGAAGTTGGTGACGAGGTCCAGGTACTGCACATCACTGCTGTTGCCGCTCCACGACCAGCCCAGGTAGCCGAGCCGGAGCCGCTGGGCAGCGGCCAGGATGGCGTCCTCGTCGGGGTTGCCGTCGGAGTGGTTGTGGCCGAACTCGCCGACCACGACAGGGAGTTTCGCAGCCACGAAACGGTTCAGGTAGTCATTGACCTTCGCGGCCGTGTTGAAGACGCCGTACATGTGGACCGAGAACACGGTGTTGCGGTCCGGGTCGGCGGCGAACACCGAGGCGGCGTTGTCCCGCATGGTGAACGCCCAGTCCTGGCCCCAGTTGGGCGCGTCCACCATCAACGTGTGGTTGAACCCGGCGTTCCGCAGCTTCTGGACGGCGGCCTTGGTGTCGGCCGTCCACCTGGTGTAGTTGGTGTTTCCATACGGCTCGTTGCCGATGTTGACGATGACGTACTTCTCCTGGCCGGTCAGGGCGTTCTTCACGCTGATCCAGTAGTCGGCGGCGCGGGACAGTGTGGTTGCGCCGCTCTGGTCGCCGTAGCCCGTGGTGTCGTGGACTTCCAGAACGCAGATGAACCGGTTCTGCTTGCACTGGGAGACGACGTTCGCCACGTCGGCCGCGCTGTTGCGCGTCCAGCGGTCACCGCTGGCGAGGACGACGCGGACGGTGTTGGCGCCCTTGGTCTTGATGTGGGAGAGGGAGTTGATCCGGTTCGGATACCAGGTGTGGGCGTGGTTGACGCCACGCATCACGAAGTCGTTGCCGGACGCTTCCAGCAGCCTGCCGTTCTGGACACGGAAGCCGGTGGGCGCGGCCTGGGCCGGGGCGGCGAGACCGAGCAGGGGGACGAGTAGGCCCAGGAGAGCGGCCAGGACGGCGGCCGTTCGTGGGGCGGCTCGCGTGCGGAATCTCATGGCGGCGGCTCCAATGGGGGAAGGACCGGTGTGCTTGGGGAGGCGGTGACTCGTGCCGTGCGGCTGACGGCGGCGGTGCGGGTGGCGGAAACGGCTCCTGGTCTCCGGGCCGCCCCGCACGCCCTTCAGAGGAGGGCGGCGAGAGCGGGATACCAGCGGGCGGCGATCTTCGTGTTGCCGGAGGCGGACGGGTGTACCCCGTCGTAGGTGTCGCCTGAGGTGTTGAAGCCCGTCCACTGGTCGACCACGGTCACCGGAGAGCGGCTTGTGTTCGTCGCCCGGGCCCAGCAGGGGATCCGCGCATTCAGGTCGACCACTCGCCGGGCACAGCCGGTGCAGTTGGTGGGGTTCATCGGAATGATCTGCGCGACGAGGATCTTCATGTTCGGGTTCGACGCCCGCATCTGTGTCACCAGCTTGGTGTAGGCGGCGAGGATGCGGTCCGGCGCGATGCTGCTCCAGACGTCGTTCGTGCCGAGATGCATGACAACGATGTCGGGACGCGTGGCTGAGAGCCGGGCGGGAAGCAGGTTCTGGTTCGCCACGTTGGTCACGAGCTCACCGCCGTGACCCTCGTTGTCGCCGTCGAACGCCTGGGGGCAACCCTGCTGGTTGAGGGTGCCGACGAAATCGATGTTCGTGTGACCGGCATTGCGCAGACGGTTCCACAGCCCCGAGCGCCAGCAGCCGGGCGAGCCGGTGATCGAGTCACCCAGGTGCATGATGCGTACGGGGGCAGCTGTGCGTGCGGCAGCGACCCCGGGCGCGAGGGTCACGCCGAGGGAGAGCAGAAGCAGAGTCAGAAGAACCCGGAAGAACGGTAAATGCGAGGTGCTGCGCATGCCAGTCCCTTCCTGCGTGAGCCGGGAGTGTTCTGAGGGGTGTGGTCCGGCGACAGCTGCCTCGCCGCCGCGCAACTGCCCACGGCGTCACCGCGGTTGGTTCGTCCCCTGTCGGTCAGGTGTGCCGGGTTTCAGGCAGTGCAGACCTAGGGCGAGGCGGAGTGGGCATGATGTTCCCGAAGAAGCACCCAGGGTGCGGGGCTGGCCGTCGACGGCGTTCTGCCCGGCCGGCGCGGTACTGGGTGTCATGGAGTGGCTGGGTGATGCACGTGCCGGTCAGTGCGACGGTGGCGATGCCGCCGAGCGTTCAGTCTCTGGAAACCGAATCGTTGCTCTTCGCGGTGGTGACGTGATGCCGAGGCGTGCGCCGGACACGATGGCCTCCGATGCGTGGGGGGTGCCGAGTGAACCGGTGTCCCTGAGGGCCGAAGGTGATCATTCACTCAGACGAGCATGGGAACGCTCCCATGGAGCGTAGGAAGGGGTCGAGTAGACGTCAAGGATCCTGTCGAAACTTGGTGTTCGAGCATGCTCGAATTCGTGACTTCGGTCGTGCGTCGATTGCCGGGCCGTCGCACGCTCTGGAAACTGCGCGGTGCGCCAACTATGAACATCCCAGTCAGCGCGGTGGACGGAAGGGCGTCGTCACTGCCGAGACCGCACACCGGGAATACGAGCGGTACGCCCATACCCGCGCCCAACCTGAGCGGCCGCCCAGGCAGTTTGCGCAGGGGGCAGCCGCATGGTGCTGGCCCGTCACCGGCAACGACACCAAGACCACCGAGTGGATCACAGCCGTCCGCGGCCGCCGCAGCCGCTGCCCCAACTGTGGGTGGCCCTGGCCGGCGACGCGCCCAGGGCCACCCAGCAGTTCTTGAGCGTGTTCACGACATCCGTCGGCTCCTTCGCGAGTCCTGGCCGCGAACGAGACGCCGCCGGGTCGAGGATCGCCAGTTGCTTGATCACAGCGTGGCGCGCAGGTGGCTCACCGTGACGAAATGGAAGCCCTCGGCGGTGAGGGTGCGCAGGATCTCGGGAACGGCTGCGACCGAGGTGGCGTGGATGTCGTGCAGGAGGACGACATCGCTGGGCTGTGCCTTCGTGATGACGGTCCGGGCCACCTTGGCGGGGTCGCGGTACTTCCAGTCCTCGGTGTCGACGTCCCACAGCACCGGCGAGAGGGCGGTGGCGGCCCTGACGGTGCGGTTGACGGCGCCGTAGGGCGGGCGGAAGAGGGTGGGGGTCTTGCCGGTGGCGGCCTTGATGGCTGCGCTGGTGCGGTTGAGCTGTGAGGCGACCTGCCGGGAGCTGAGCCGGGTGAGGTCGGGGTGGTTCCAGGAGTGGTTGCCGATCTCGTGGCCGGCCTTCGCCTCGGCGCGGACGAGGTCGGGGTGGGCGGCGACGTTCTGGCCGACGGTGAAGAAGGTGACGCGCGCCTTGTACTGGGCGAGGTGGGTCAGCAGGGTCGCGCTCTCGGGGGCGGCGGGTCCGTCGTCGAAGGTCAGGGCGATGCACTTGACCTTCTTGCAGTCGGTGTCGTCGTCGCCGGAGGCGGTGTGGGTGGGGACGGCCGGGGCGGGGACGTGGGGCGCGCCCAGGTCGAGTGAACGGCTGGGGCTCACGGTCTGCCGCTGGGCGCGCTTGCCGAACGCGGACAGCCATGGCGTGATCGTCTTCTTGGGAATGGTCACCGTCTGGGCCCCGGCGGCCGGAACGCCCACGTCGCCGCGGTCGAAGTGCACCCGCAGTCCGCCGTCGGCGGTGAAGGCCATGTCGTCCAGGGCGGCGTCGCGGCTCTCCGGGGCGGAGAACGTGTCGTCCAGGTCTGCCGCATCCACGCCCTGCCGGTCCTTGAGCTGATCCTTCAATGCGGCGAGGAAGGCGTCCCGGGAGCCGTCGGCGACGAGTCCGAGTGCCGTGCGGTACGCGCCGGCCTTGCCGTCGTACCAGTACGTCCTGGCGGACAGTCCGTCGCCCGCCGAACTCTGGTCCTGGGTGGTGAGGCGGACGCCGAGCACGTCGCCGGAGGCGACCAGGAACTGGTGGCTGATGTTGAGCTCGCGGCCGTCCGCTCCGCCCGAATCCGAGCACGCCCCCGAGCGGAAGGTCGCCAGGCGCCGCTCCACGTCCTTCTTCATCGCGGCCGTCATCGTCTCCGCGCCGGGCACGTCCGGGTAGCTGGTCGCGAAGGGGCAGGAGCCGTTCTCGCTGCTGTCGCTGACGATCTCCAGGCCCTTGATCTTCGACGGGTCGACCGTCCGGGCCGGGGACGGCGACGCGCCGGGCCGTGCGCCGTCGGCTGCCGTGACCGGCGGTTCGGACGTGCCGTGCGCACAGGCCGCGGTGAGCGAGCCGAGCAGCAGGAGGGCGGGGAGCAGGGTGTGAGAGCGCATGTGACCAGAACCTGAGGAGAGGAGACCTTCCGGGCGTCGCGGACCGGACGCCGGGCGGCCGCCGCGTCCGAGGACGCCGACGGCCGTTGTGATCTCCGATCGTTCTGGTCAGGGGCGTTTTTCAGCGAGCCCCGGGGTCACCGTGAACAATTTCAGGACCGGATCCGGCGGTATTCTGTCCCCTTTTGTTCGCGTTCAGTGCGCTGCTGGGCAGACCTGCCGGTACGGCGCGTCGGGGACGTACCGCCGCCACTGCGCCCGGGTCAGTCCGCCCCCGGCGCGTTCGCAGAGGGCGCGGACGGCCGCGTCGGGGGAGATGGGGCGGCGTTGCAGCACCACGTTCGGTCCGGTGGCGTAGAGCATGCCGTCGTTCCCTCCGAAGGCGAGCGAGCGGATCTCGCCCCCGGCCGTGGGCAGGTCACCGCCGAGGAGCCGTTGCCCGGCGGTGTCCCAAAGCCGGAGGGTCCCGCCGGCTCCTCCCACGGCGAGGGTGCCGCCGTCGGAGGAGAAGGCCAGTGCGCCCACGGCCTCGGTCCGGCTGCTCGGGGCCGTGTCGGCGGTGCCGGTCAGGACGCCCGTGGTGTGCCGCAGGTCGCCGTCCCAGAGGGTTACGTGCCCGGTGGCGTCGCCGACGGCGAACCGGGTGCCGTCGGGGCTGAAGGCGAGCGCGGTGACCTCGCGGCCGTCGGCGAGCGCCCACCCGGTGACCTTTCCGGAGGACACGTCGGCGTACTGGTCGGCGGAGCCGACGAGCAGCCGTCCGTCCGGCCGCACGGCCACCGCCTGCCCGAAGAGGCCGTGCAGGGTTCGGGACCTGCGGTGGGTGCGGGTGTCCCAGATCTCCGCCGCATCGCCGCCACTCGCGGAGCGCGCGGCCAGCAGCGTGCCACCGCCGGCGCCCAGGGCGAGCGCGGACACGGGGCGGTCGGCCGCTCCCGAGGTGGTGAAGCTCGTACGGACCGTGCGGTCCTCTACGTCCCATACGGTGAAGCGCAGCCGCAGGGAGCCTCCCGAGGAGGTGGTGTCGGCGACGGCGAGCGTGCGGCCGTCCGGGCTGAAGGCCAGCTGCGGGGTTTCGTCGCCGGTGTCGCTCGGCAGGGGGCCGAGCGTGCTCCGGGCGAGGACGGCGCCGGTTCCGGTGGAACGCAGCTCGAAGCGGTAGCCGTGCCCGGACCGGGTGGCGGTGGCGAGGGTGGTGCCGTCCGGGCCGAGGAGCGTGGCGTCGGCCGGGGTGCTCTGCCAGCGTGCGGAGAGGCGGTCGGTGAGGTCGAAGGTGTGGACGGTGGCGCGGTCGAGGTAGCGCAGGACGCGGCGGCCGTGGTCGGGGGTCCAGGTCAGCCCGGTGACCTCCGCCCCGGCCAGCGGCCGGTGGAAGACCTGTCCGCCCCCCGACGCCAGCTGCCATACGGCGATCTCCTGGTCGTCGGTGGTGGCGAGGAACTCCCCGTCGGGCGAGAGGTCGGCCTGGGCGAACCCGGTCGTGCCGCCGCTGGCGAAGTCGGCGACGACGCGGCCGCTGCGGACGTCCCAGACGGTGACCGCTGTCCCGTGGACCTGGGCCAGCCGCCTGCCGTCCGCGCTGAGGCGCAGCAGCCGGTCCCCGCCGTCGGCTCCCGAGCCGGTGCCGCACACGGTCTTGTCCGCCTTCTGCCAGGCGCCGGGCACCTGCCTGCCGCGCACGGTGTCCCACACCTGGGGCGGGCCCTCGGCAGGGCAGAGAGCGGCCAGACGTCCACCGTCGGCGAGGGCCGCCGTGGTGATACTGCGGGAGACACCGGTGGTGAAGAGGACCTTGCTGTCATCCGTCCGGCGGACCTGCACCTGGCCGGGGCCGTCGAACGGCTGGATGAGGTACGCGTCTGTGTCGGGTGCGGTCGCCCCGAGGTCCGCGTCGCCCAGGTCGGCGACGGACCTCCCCTCGGGGAGGTTCCACAGGGTGTCGCTGCCCGCCCCGGTCAGGACGAGGAACCGGCCGCCGGGGCCGGCTGCGGACGCCTCCGCGTCGCTCGGCAGGTGGTAGGCGCTGGTACGGCGGTGATCGGCCACGTTCCAGGCGGTGACGCGGCCGCCGTCGGCCCTGAGCAGGGTGCGGCCCTGGTCGGTGAGGAAGCGCTGGACGTCCTGGCCGGTCTGCGGGTCGGTGAAGGCGTCCCGTTCCGGCTGGGCCAGCGCGCCCAGCAGGGCCGAGCGGGTCTCGGTGAGCGGGGCGATCCGCCACGCGGCGGCACCGAGCAGCGACGCGGTACGGGGGTCGGTGGCACGCAGGCTCTCGGCGACGGTGGCCAGTCGGCGGGCGGCGGCTTTGGCGGCCTCTTCCTCGCCCACCCGGTCGCGCTGCCAGGCGACGAGTCCCGCGGTCAGCGTGAGGACGAGGAAGACGGAGAGCCCGACGGTGAGCGCACGCGTGCGGCGGGCGGTGCGCGTGACGGTGTCCCGTTCGGCGTCATGGGCCGCGGCCGAGGCGGTCAGGAACGCCCGCTCCGACCGGGTGAGGTCGTCGGTGTCGTCCTTGTCCCGCTGCCTGCCGAACAGCTCCTCGGCGCGCTCCAGCCGTGACCCCCGGAACAGCGCGCCGGGGTCACGGTCCAGCTCCTCCCAGGCCCGGGCGGCCTCGCCCAGGGCCCGCTGGGCGCGCAGCCGCTCCCGGCTTTCCTCGATCCAGCCGGCGAGGCGCGGCCAGCCGGTGATCAGGGCCTCGTGGGCGAGTTCCACGGTGTCGCCGTCCAGGGTGACCAGGCGGGCGGCGGCCAGTCGTTCCAGGACGTCGAGCGCGCCCGGTCCCAACTCGGAGCGGGACGCCGGGCGGCGCGTGTCGGCCGTGCGGTCCCCGGGGGCGATCAGCCGCAGCAGGATGCGCCGGGCCGTACGGGCCTGGCCCTCGTCCAGGTCGCCGTAGACCTGCTCGGCGGTGGCGGCGATCGCCCCGCGCACGCCGCCCGTCTCCTCGTAGGCGGCCAGCGTCAGCGTGCGGCCCCGGCGACGGCGCCACGTCTCCAGCAGGGCGTGCGAGAGCATCGGCAGCGCGCCCGGCTGGTCGCCGACCTCCTCGATGATCCGCGCGGTCAGCACCCGCTCCACGTTGAGCCCCGCCGCGGTGGCCGGGCCGGTGACGACCTCCCGCAGCTCGTCCCCGCTCATCGGCCCGACCAGCAGGTTCGCGTGACTGACCGCCTCCGCCAGCTCCCGGTGCTCGGCACAGTGGCCGTAGAAGTCGCCGCGCACCGCGACCACCACCCGCAGGCGGCTCTCCGGCTCCCGCGCGCCGAGCAGCAGGTCCAGGAAGCGGTCTCGCTCATCGCGGTCGTGGCAGAGGGTGAACAGCTCCTCGAACTGGTCGACGATCACCCAGGTGTCCAGCTCACCGTCCTGGGGAACGAGCGCCGGCCCGTGCGTGTGGGCGGGCCGCTCGCCGGGGGTGAGGACCCGGATCACCGCCGGCCGGTCGGCACCCTCACCCTCCCGCAGCAGCGGGACGAGGCCGGCCCGCAGCAGCGAGGACTTGCCGCTGCCGGAGGGCCCGAACACCGCTGCGAACCGGTGCGCGCGCGCCAGGTGCAGGAGTTCGCGGGCCAGTGCCTCCCGGCCGAAGAAGAGGTCGCTGTCAGCCGGTTCGAAGCGGGCCAGCCCTCGGTACGGAGCCTGCTCGTCGGCCGCGGGAGCGCGGAGCTCGGCGTCCGCCTCCCGCCAGCGGGCCTCCCACTCGTCCGGGTCGGCGTCGAGCGCCTCCGCGTACGCGCGCACCACCGCTAGCGTCGGCAACTGGTCGCCTGCTGCGGCCTGCGACAGCGCGGTCGTGGAGTAACCCGCCCGCTCCGCCATCTCCCGGTACGGCGGCTTCCCGGCCTTCTCCCTCAGCAGGCGCAGGTCGTGCGCGAGACGCTGCACCGGACCGGCACTGGGGTCGACCGGCTTCTCTCGTCGGCCCACCTGGTGGCACCTTTCAACCATCGAACAGGAAAACGGAGCTCAACCTACGTTTTCACCTGTCGGGAGGCAATCCCGGCCCCAGCCGATGAGGCCGGGACTCCCTCGGGCTCAGGGCACCAGCTCGATGGCGTCGTACGCCACTCCGGGGCTGAGGTAGGCGGTGCCGCCGGAGCCGCTGACGATGTCGATCGTCAGCTCCTGGTAGGCGTCGGCGGACTTGGTCCAGGCGCTCGCCGGGATGGCGTAGCTGTAGGTGTGGTTATTGCCGCGGTAGGAGCCGACGGTGAGCGAGCGGGTCGTCGGTTCCTTGGTGGGCTGGGGGACGGCCGAGAGCCAGTTGTTGACCCTGATCCGGGGGCGGCCGTTCGCGAACGCGGTGGTGATGCCGATGTTGAGGGTGTGGCCGGAGGTCAGCTGCTGCTGCGTCAGTCTGAAGCGGATCTTCAGTTTGTTGTTGATGTCCGCCCACTGGTAGCAGGGGAAGTCCGCCGGGGACGAGGAGCCCACCGTGTGCACGCCGGTCGTCCAGGGCCTGGCCCGTGCGTCGGAGGGGTGCATGGTGGTCATCAGGGAGGCGTTCTTGAAGCCGGCGGGGGTGCCGGTCCAGTCGCCGATGCGCCAGATGGCGGTGTTCCGGCTCGGGTCGGCGGTGATCTTCAGCGTGTGCAGGGCCGTCGTCCGCCCGGCGGTGACGGTGACGGACGTGGTGTGGACGGCGAGTTCGTCCTTGTACACGGTGAGCTTGTAGGTGCCCGGCAGCATGTAGGGGGAGACGAAGTGCCCGGTGGCCGCGTCGGCCTTCGCCCAGTACTGGGCGGCGGCGTTCGAGAAGCCCACGGTGTAGGAGTGGCCGTCGCTGCGGCCGCTGAGGCCCACGCCGGCGACCCGGCCGCGACCGGCGCGGCCGACCCAGCCGACCAGGCCCAGACCGTCGACCCACGAGGTGTCGATGACGTCATGGCTGAGCGAGCGGGCGGGGGCGCCGCCGTCGGTGAAGGCGAGGACGTAGGGCCCCTGGAGGCCGAACCGCATCGGCTCGGTCTGGTTCTCCCCGTAGTAGAGGATCTCGTACAGGCCGGCGCCGTCCTCGTAGTGGTGGCGCATGAGCGAGCGGTAGAACGGTCCGCCGGACGCCTTCTCGTGGTTGCTGCGCACTATCCACATGCCGGTCTTGCCGTCGCTCCAGCCGACGTGGTCGTAGTCGATGACGCGCTGGTTGGAGTAGTGCTTGGAGCGGGTGGTGCCGTTGGGCTTGCGGCGGATGTCCTGGGCCTCGATGAGGGTGTCGGTGCGGGCGTCCCAGGTGTCGGGGTTGTCGTTGGGGAAGAGGCCGGGCTTGACGCGGACGATGTAGCGGGTGGCGGTGATGGAGGTGTCCGCCTTGTTCGTCCACATGTAGACGTTGTTCTCGCCCCGTCGGGCGGCGTAGTAGTGGTGCATCGTGCCGTGCACGACGGTGACCAGGATCGTGTCGCCGGTCTTGCGGATACTCACCGACGAGGCGCCGAGCCCCGTCTCGACGTGTGAGTTGCGGTTGCCGTAGCCCTGGTACTCGGTGCCCTTGTAAACCAGGGAGGTCAGGTCGCCGTTGCGGTGGTCGACCTTGAAGACCAGGTCGGCGCCGGTGGTGATGACGTAGGCCCGTCCGTCGTTCCGGTACCCGAAGGCGCTGGGCGCCGCGTCGGCGCTGGCGAGCAGAGGCCGGGCGACCGCGGCGCCTCCGCCGAGGACGAGTCCGCCGGCGGCGGTTCTGAGCAGGACATCGCGGCGGGTCAGACGCCGACGACGGTGGTGGGCCATGGTTGTTCCGTTCGTGAGCAAGAAGCTGATCGAGTTGTGGTGCGTCCGGCGGTGGTGGCCGGATGGAGCCGGCTCACCACCGCCGGGGTGCCTTCCGGTTACCGGACGGTGCGGTAGGCGTTGCGGATCGTGCCGGTGTAGGTGTTGCCGGCGGTGTCGGCGAGGGCTGTCCTGAAGGAGACGCTGCCGGGGTTCTTCGGGTTGGTAAGGGTCAGGTAAGGCTTTCCGCTCGCCGCGTTGTGCACGGTGACCGGCTTCCAGGTGCGCCCGCCGTCGTACGACGCCTTCACCTTGAGCGACTTCAGGTGCCCCTTGGCTGCCGCCGGGCCCTGCAGGGACAGCGGGACGGTGATCCGGGCGCCCGCCTTGGCGGTGCCGGTCAGGCTCAGCTTCGGGTGGAAGCGGACGACGGAGAGCGGCCAGGCGACCACCTGGGTCTCCGGCGTGTTCGCCGAGGTGAACGTCCACACGCCCGCCACGTGGTCACTGATCTTGTAGCCCTTGCTGCGGTCGGCGGTGATGGACAGCTTGTAGCGCGCCGTCCCGGCCCGCAGGTTGGCGTAGCTGTTCGGGCAGGTGTCCTTGGTGAAGTCGCCTATGACCTTGCTGCCGGAGGTGAGCCGGGTGTGGACGCTGGTCTGAGCGGAGTACGAGAAGTTGCCGGGCCCGTCCGAGAACATCGGCACGCACAGCGCGTAGTAGCGGCCGACCCGCAGACCGCCCACGACCTTCGTCGGTGTCACGATCGGGCCGTGGACACCGCCGTCCAGAGTGACCCGGTACGTATGGTCCGGTGCGAAGCGGCGCGAGGTGGCGAAGGCGGTCACGCCCTCTCCGTCCGTACCGTTCTGCGTCCGGGCGCCGAGGATCCAGCGCACACCGTGGTCGGTCGACAGGTACTGCACGATCTTGGCGGTCGGCGCCGAACGCAGCGGCCCTTCGAGGGTGGACGTGGCCTGGTCGAGCGCCGGCCAGCCCGGCGTGGTCCACGCGTTGTTCTGCGCGGTGTTCGCCCGGGCCAGGGCCGTGGCGACGGAGGTGTTCACCCTGGCCATGCCCCGGGTGGAGGCGAAGGTACGGGTGAGACCGTCGAAGAAGCCGCCGGTGCGCGTGGTCACCAGGTTGTACGCGGGGGAGGTCGCGGTGCGCTGCCAGATGCCGCCGGCCTGGGCGATGAAGGAGCCCACGGGGGCGTTCGGGCCGATCTGGCCGAGGAAGGTGTCCTTGGCGTCGAGGTCGGTGCCGATGGCGAGGTCGTAGGCCGGCTTGGTTCCGCGGGCGGCGAAGACGATCTGGCCGGCGCGCAGGGTGGCCCGGGGGTCCGGAGCGGTCACCTTCACCGGTTTGGCCTTGCGCCCGTCGAGGGCGACGGTGGTGTCGTGGTCGAGCACGAGGTGGGGAGCGACCAACTGGGCGGACCGTCCTGCCGGGCTGATGGTCGTCGCGCTGATTACGTAGCGGCCCTTGGGCAGCCGCAGGGTGACCGTGCCGCGCTGCGCCTTGCCGTCGTCGTAGGGCGTGAACTGCTTGCCGGTTTCCAGGCCCGCCACTGTGACGTCGGGCTCGTTGTCGCGCTTGCCGTCCCGGCGGGTGGTGACCAGGGTCAGCGTGTGTGCCTCGACCTCGCGGACCACCGCCAGGGCGGTGCGCACGCTCTGCCCGTCACCGCTCGCGGTGACAGCGCCGGAGTAGACGCCGTCGGCGCTGCCGAGCCGCGTGTCGGCCGTGACCGTCGCCTTCGCGGTGCCGCCGGCCGGGACGGTCAGCCGGGCGGGGGAGACGGTGACCATGCCGGTGGGCGCGGTCTTGCCGCCGGGGCCGGTCGCGGTGGCGTCCAGGTCAAGGGTGACCGGCCGGGAGCCGTCGTTGCGGTAGGTGACGGTCTTGGTGGCGGGGGTGTCGTCGTGGTGCGGCCAGGGGTTCGGGGTGCCGAAGTCGACGGAGGACGGCTCGCTGCCGACGGTGGCGTCGATCGCCCGGGTCAGGTCGACCCGGCCGACGCCGACGTCGTACGCGGTCACGCCGCCCAGCGTCTTCGCCGAGGCGGTGAGGGCGGACTTGAGCTGCTCGCCTGTCCAGTCGGGGTGCTCCTGGGCCAGGATGGCGGCGGCGCCGGCGGTGTGCGGGGTGGCCATGGAGGTGCCGGACATCGAAACGTAGCCGGGCGACTCGTCGTTGCCCTCGGTGCCGTGGGCGGCCTTCGCGGCGATGATGTCGACGCCGGGCGCGGCGATGTCCGGCTTGAGGCGGCCGTCGGCGGTGGGACCGCGGCTGGACCAGGAGGCGATCTTGTCGTCGCGGTCGACGGCGGCCACCGTCAGAGCCGCCGCGGCTGACCCGGGAGTGCCGAGGGTGGTGTCCGACGGGCCGGAGTTGCCGGCGGCGATCACGAACAAGGTGTGGGAGGAGGCCGACAGGTCATTCACGGCCTTCTCCAGAGGGTCGACGTCCGTGGTGTCCGGCGAGCCGAGGCTCATGTTGACGACCTTGGCGCCCTGCGCCACGGCCCACTGCATACCCGCGATGATGTCCGAGTCGTCGCCGAAGCCCGTGTCGTCCAAGACCTTGCCGACCAGCAACTCCGCCCCGGGCGCCACGCCCTTGTACTTGCCGCCGCTCTTCACGCCGGAGCCCACGATGGTGGAGGCCACGTGGGTGCCATGGCCCTGCCGGTCGTCGGCGGAGTCGGAGCCGGTGAAGTTCTTGGCCTTGAGGATCCTGCCCTTCAGGTCCGGGTGGGTGGCGTCGACGCCGGTGTCCAGAACGGCGACCTTGACGCCCTTGCCGTCGTAGCCCGCCTTCCAGGACGCCGGGGCACCGATCTGCGTGACCCCTCCGTGCGGGTCCGGAGCGACGGCGTCCTGTGCGCTGATCCTGACCCGGCCGTCCAGCCACACCCGGTCGATACCGGGGGCGGTGCTCACGGCGGCCCGGCCGCCGACGGAGTCGGTCAGCGCCCGCCACACCTTGCCCGCGTCCGGCTTGTCGGAGGTCAGCGCGTCGCCGTGGATGGCGGGCAGCCGGTGCGTGACATCGGCCTCGGCAGCGAAGAGGGATTCCCTGGCGCCTGTTTGAACAGTGCTGGTGCCCTTGTAGGAGACGATCAGCGGCACCTGCTTGCGGTGCGCGTCGTCGTAGCCGTCCTTGACCAACTGCGTGACGTCGAACAGCCGGCGGTCCAGCCGGCCGCTGCCCAGCAGCCTCGTCGCGTCCAGCGGAACGACGTAGGTGTGCCCGGCGAAGCGCCGTACCGAGTAGCCGATGCCGCTACGGCCCTTGCCCGACCGCACCTCGACCACCCGGCCGGTGCGGTCCAGGCTGACGGTGTCACCGGTCAGCAGCGTCACGCGCGCGGACGGCCTGGCCAGGCCGTCCGGGGACGCGGCGGACGGGCCGGTCGGAGTGATCGATGCTTCGGGGGCGGCTGTCGCGGTCGCGGTGAGCCCGGCAAGGGCGAGCACGGCAGCGATGCCGAACGCCGTTCCGCCCTGTCCGTGCCGTCTCCTTCTCGTCCGCTGGTGCTTGTGCTGCAAAGGAAAGTCCCTTTCCCCGTGGTCGGTGCGTGGTCCGTACGACGCCGCGTACGCGAGTGGAGGGGCCGATGGCGAGGGAGTGCCACCGGCCGGCACCGACTTTGCAAGGCCGGGGAGTTGATAAGTAGGCCCTGACCAGCACTGAAAAATGCGGAGCGTCAACGCCCCGACCGGTGTGAGCAACGGGACCGGTCTGTCAGGCCTGGTGTAGATGAACTGAGGCGGCTGTGTCCTCGGGGCCCGGACTTCTGCCACGCCAGCCTGCTGCGACCAGGTCGGTGTGGTGGTTGTCCTGGTGGACTACCAGCTGCAACCCAAGGCCCGTTCCTGGCCGGACAACGGCTTGTCGGTGCCAGCCTGGGCGAGCGTCGGCCGACTTGCTGGAGAGGGCGACGAGCTCAGGGCCTTGCACACGGGGTGAGCCGGGCCCAGTTGTCTCCGGCGCCTTGCGTGGACGTCACGACGGTCCGGCGGAGGTTCTGCTCACCCATCATGGTGAGGGTGTTGCGAGTGAGGTCGGTATCCGGCCTGCGCTGGCTGCTCGCCCCTCGGACCAGCTGGCAGGCCTGGCGCCTGATCAGGGCCAGTCAGAGCGACATCTCGTTCGACACAGCCTGGCGGCAGACCCGCATCCGGCTGCACCCCGACGAGATGCCGTACCGACAACACGGCCACCGGCCTGACAGCTCCACGAGGTCATCAGGGCATGCGCTGGTGACGAGTCGGGGCGGAGTGGCTGAGGGCACGCGGGCGGCGGCGAGGCCAGGTTGCTCGGCTCCGACCGCACCCCCTGCCGGAGCGGGCGGCTCGCGGTTCACGGGCGTGGCTGGGCATAGCCGTGCTGCCAGGCCCAGGCCGCGATCTCGACCCGGTTCCGGGCCGCCAGTTTGAGCTGGACGCTGGACAGATGGGTCTTGACCGTGGAGAGGGAGACGTAGAGCTCGGCGGCGATCTCGGCGTTGGTGCGGCCGAGGGCGGCCAGGCGGACGACGTCCACTTCGCGGTCGGTGAGGGGTTCGGCCGCCGGTGCCGGGTTTACCGGCCGTCGGTCCTCCCTGGGTGCGGTGACGTGCTTGAGCAGACGGACCGTGACGGACGGTGAGACCAGCGAGTCGCCGGCCGCGGCGGCGCGGACCGCCTCGGCGAGCAGGGTCGGCCCGGAGTCCTTCAGAAGGAACCCACAGGCCCCTCCGCGCAGCGCGCCGTAGACGTACTCGTCGAGGTCGAAGGTGGTGACCACGACCACCCGCAGCGGGTCGGCCACCTGCGGCCCGGCCAGCAGCCGGGTCGCTTCCAGGCCGTCCAGCTTCGGCATGCGTATGTCCAGCAGGCACACGTCCGGCCGCAGCTTGCGGGCCAGCGCTACCGCCTCCTCCCCGTCGGCGGCCTCGGCGACGACCGTGATGTCCGGCTGGGCATCCAGGAAGAAGCGGAAGCCGCTGCGGACCATCTCCTGGTCGTCGGCCAGCAGGACCCGGATGGGCGCGCTGCTCATGGGGCTGGTGGTCATGGCTCGATCATGCCTCAGGAACAGGGCCGGCGATGCCGCGGGCTCTGCCGTCAGCCAGCGGGTCTGCGCCGGTTCGGCCCTGGCACGGCGGCCCCGGCGCCCACCGCTTGGTCAAGGTCCGCGAACTGGTCCGCGCCGGCGGCAGTCGCGGAGGATCTTGCAGTTCTTCATCCGGCCGATGACGTGTTCCACCCGGGCACGGACCCTGCGGTGCTCGGCGTTGTCGTCTTCCTCATCCCTGAACAGAGCCCGTCCCGGGCGTTTGTGGTGCGGTACCGCCATCCCGCAGTTGAGACAGGCACCGTCGCCGAGGACGGTCACGCCCTGGCAGTGCCGGCTCAGCCCGGACGACCGCCAGGCGTGGGCGTCCGCCGTTGTGCCCGGCATCGGTCGCGCGGCCGCGATCGCCAGCCGATTATCGGCGTCCACGATGACCTGCACGTTCGCCGAGAACCGGAGTTGTGGCTGGAGGCCGCCACAGTCCAGTCACGCACCGGGATCAGCGTGCCGTCCACGATCCGCAACCGGTCTGCGGCATCCGCGGGGGACGAGGCCACCCAGGTCATCACCAGCCACTTCCGCGGCGTCATGGCCCGGTTGAGCATGGCCGGGCACTGGCTGCCGGGCGATCCCGAGATCCTGAACGTCATGGACAGTGGCTACGACACCGCCTGCTTCTCCCATGTCCTGGCAGACCTGCCGGTCGTGCTGGTCGGACGTCTGCGCTCGGACCGCGTCATGCTCCGCGACGCCGGTTCCGCCTCTCCGGGCCGAAGGGCGGGCGGTCCCGCAGGCACGGCGGCGACCTCCGCAGGGGACCAGATGGAGGACGGGCAGCCGTTCGAAGGGAGGTCGTTCCCTTCATGGCTTCCGCTCCGGGAACACCGCCCGCACCTCCCACCCCCCGCCGTGCCGCGGCCCGGCGTCCAGTTCACCGCCCAGCGCGGTTACCCGTTCCTTGAGGCCGACGAGGCCGAAGCCGCCGCCGTGAGCGGCCACCGGGAGCTGGGTTCCGCCGCGGCCGTCGTCCGCCACCGTCACGGCCAGGCGGCCGGTGTCGTCGCGTAGGCGGACTTCAACGTGCGTGGCGTCGGCTGCGTGGCGGCGAATGTTGGTCAGTGCTTCCTGGACGACCCGGAAGGCGGCGGCCTGTACCTCGTGGGGAAGGGTGTCGGGGGGCAGGGCGAAGTCCCGGCGCAGGGTGACCTGCTGGCCCGGAGTGGCGAAGCCTTCGATCAGTTCGGCGATGCCCGCGAGGTCGCCGACCGGGCGGCGGTCGGCCGCCTCGGGAGCGGTGTCCCGCAGCACGCCGACCGTGCGGCGCATCGAGGCGAGGGCCTCGGTCGCGGCGCGCTCGATGCCCGCCAGGACAGGGTCCAGTTCCTGCGGCTGGGTGGCCGCCATCATGCGGGCCACCTGGGTCTGCACGAGGATGCCGGTCACGTGGTGGGCGACGAAGTCGTGCAGGTCGGCGGCCATGGCCAGGCGTTCACTGCGGCGGGTCTCGCTGACAGCGACCGTGCGGCGGTAGTCCATCGAGCGAAGAGAGGCCGCGAGTCCGGCGATGAGGCCGACCAGCAACAGACCGATCATCTCCAGGCCCAGCACGTCACTGCTCAGCGTCATGTCGCGGCGTACCGGCAGGATGAACAGCGCGCCCGCGTCGAGCGCGCCGCACACCAAGGCCCAGCGCGGCGGGCAGTGCCGTACCGCGATGAAGAGCAGGCTCAGCAGGATCACGATCTCGCCCGGGCCGAACACGACCGGCTCTCGGACCGACAGCGACGCTGCGGTGAGGAGGGCCGAGGCGAGAGCGGGAACGGCGGTGCGCACCTGCGGCGTGAGCCACTCGGGCCGCCGCCCGGCCGGCCACAGCACGCCGGCCAGCCCGACGAGCACCACGGCAAGGGTCTGCCAGACAGGCCCCGCCGTCGGCAGGACGCTCGTCCCGCCGGAGCCCGTGTAGAGCACAACGTCGACGGCGGCCGCGGCGAGCAGGAGACCGACGGCGAAGCCACGGGCACAGCCCCGGGCGGAAACAGTCCTCATGCCGGTCACCGTAGGCCAGACGCCCGGCAGCGGGATCGGCCGAACGGCCGAGGTGCCCGGCGGTTCCGGCCCGCGATCCTGACCGTTCGGCCGAGGCGCGCGCCCGGGCCCGCGGGCGAGGGTGGAGCCGCATCCTCACCACGGACACCAGGAGTACGCGATGCAGCGCAGCAAGTTCCTCATAGGCGTCGGCGCCGGCGTGACCGCCGCGGTCGCGCTCGGCGGCCTCGGCACGTATCTGCTCGCCGGCACCGAGTCGACCACCGAGCTGGACAACCACACCACGGCATCAGTGGACGGCCAGCGGGCGCTCTCGGCGAACATCGTCGCCGGCCGCACCCAGAGCAAGTACCACCCGCTGCCCTGGGTCGGCGACAAGCTCTCCGACGTCACCTGCCCGACCGGCCTCAAGGCCGTGACCGGAGCCACCCTCACCTGCACCGCCAAGAAGAGCGACGGCGCGACCGTCAAGATCCCCGTCCGTGTGACCAAGGCCGGCGCCAAGAGCGTCACCTGGAAGTTCGAGCGCTGAGAAGGGCCCACACCACACCATGAGCACCGTTCTGGCCGGTCACGGCCTCGTCAAGAAGTACGGCTCCACCACTGCCCTGGCCGGCGTGGACGTCGAGGTCCGCGAGCGCGAATCACTGGCGATCATGGGCCCGTCGGGGTCTGGCAAGTCGACCCTGTTGCACACCCTCGCCGGGATCATCCGGCCCGACGGCGGCCAGGTCCTGCTGCGCGGCGAGCGCATCGACAGCCTGGGCGAGAACCGGCTCAGCGCCCTGCGCCGCAAGCGGTTCGGGTTCGTGTTCCAGTCCGGCCAGTTGCTGCCGGAGCTGCCGGCGGAGGAGAACGTGGCGCTGTCGCTGATGCTGGAGGGCATCCCGCGCAAGGCGGCCGTCGAGCGCTCCCGGCGCTGGTTCGCGCCGCTCGGCTTGGAGGGGCTGGAGCACCGTCGCCCCGGACAGCTCTCCGGCGGACAGGCCCAACGGGTCGCCATCGCCCGCGCGCTGGTCGGCGAACCGGACGTCGTCTTCGCCGACGAGCCCACCGGCGCCCTGGACCAGCGGACCAGCACGGAGGTCGTCCAGCTCCTGACGTCCGCGACCCGAAACACGGGCGCCGCCCTGGTGATGGTCACCCACGACGCCGACGTCGCCGCCCACTGCGACCGCATCCTCCAGGTCCGGGACGGCCGGATCAGCGGCCACGACAGTCAGTTCACCGTCGCCTGACCCACCTCGCCCGAAGAACCCCGGAGGCCCTGATGCGTTCCCCCGTCCTGCCCCTGACCTGGCACCTCGCCAGGTCATCCGGCCGCCGCGGCCTGCACTCCCAGTTGCTCGCGGCTGGTGCCGCCGCCGTCGGCTCGTTCCTCCTGCTGGTGATGATCGCCGCCGCCCTCGGCGCCGGCGCCCGCGCCGACCACACCACCTGGCGCACGCCCGACGCCGTACCGGCGAAGCGGGCGACGGCCGTCCAGGCCACGACCACGACGTACGTCCGCCACGAACCGGTCACCGTCGTCAACCTGGCCCAGCTGCCCGGCCGCGAGCCGACACCCGCGCCCCCCGGACTGACCGGCTTCCCGAAGCAGGGCGAGGTGTACCTCTCCCCGGCCCTGGCCGCGCTGGTGCACCAGCTGCCCGCCAGCCAACTCGCCGCCCGCTTCCCGAAGACGAAGTCCTACGGAACGATCGGCGCCGCCGGCCTCGCCTCCCCGGACGAACTGGTCGCGGTGGTCGGACGGGCCCCCGGCGACCCGGCCGTCTCCAAGACCGCCGGGCAGCAGAGCTACTACGACGACGGGATGACCGAGCGCGCACCGGTCTCCGGGTTCTCCGGCACCAAGGCGAGCGTGTTCACCGCCACCGACCAGGGGACCGTGCTGCTGGGCGTGGTGCTTCTCATCGTTCCGGTGATCGTGCTGGCCTCGGCCGCCGGACGGCTCGGCGCGGCCCGGCGCGAGCAGCGGCTCGCCGCGCTGCGGCTGGCCGGGGCGACCCCGCGGCAGATCCTCGCCATGACCGCCGTCGAGGCGGCGGGAGTCGGTGCCGCCGGTGCCCTCGCGGGCGCGCTCGCCTACACGGCGCTGCTGCCCGCGCTCGCCGAGCTCCCGTACGGCATCGGCGCCTGGGACACCGGCCAGCTGTGGGTGGGACTGCCATGGCTCGCGGCGGTGGTGCTGGCCGTCACCGCGCTGATCACCATCAGCGCGGTGACCATGCTGCGCCAGGTGGCCACCTCGCCCCTGGGTGTGGCCCAGCAGGCCAACCCGCGCCGCACCCGCGCGATCCGCCTGGTGCTGTTCATCGCGGTCCTGGGCTACATCAGTGCGACCGCGGGCAACGGCGGTCAGCTCAAGCCCCGGCAGCTGATCGCCATGCTGATGCTCTTCTACGGCGCGTTCTGGCTGCTGGGTCCCTGGGTCGTGGACCGGCTGGGCCGGATCGTGGGCCGCTGCGCCAACCGCCCGGCCACGCTGCTGGCCGCGCGCCGGCTCAGCGACGATCCGCGTGGGTCCTGGCGGACCGTCAGCGGCCTGGTGCTCGCGGGGTTCGTGGCCGGGTTCTTCTCCGTCAGCACGCTAGGTTTCGAGGGGCCGGGCCACGAGGGCCAGGTGGCTGTGATCACCGCGAACGCCGCCGACGCCCGGCACGCCGCCATCGAGGCCCGCACGGCGCTGCGCCGGGTGGGCGTCACGGCGACCGTCGACGTCACGAGCGAGGACGACTACGACAGCCTGTTGGGCGGTGTCACCGGCGTGATCGCCCATGTCTCCGGCGGCCAGGAGGCGATCGACGCCGCCGTCACCACCCTGACGCCCGTGGGGTCGGGAAGGTATCCGTTCACGCAGGAGTACGTGTCCGCTCCGGACGACACGGTCATCGCCCGCATCGCCACCGTCAGCACCGCCACCCTGGTGCTGAGCTTCCTGGTCGCAGCCGCCTCCGCCGGCCTCACGGCGGCCGCGAACGTTCTCGACCGGCGCCGGGTGTATGGCCTGTTGCGGCTGGCCGGCACCCCGCTGAAAGTGTTGGACCGGTCCCGAATCCGCGAGACGGTCATCCCGCTGGCCGTCCTGGCCGGCGGCACCACCGCGATGGGTGTCTACGGCGCCATGCAGCTCAGCAAGGCGTCCGGCACCACGATCAACACCTCCGGGGGCGTGCAACTGGCGCTCTGCTCGGCCGTCGGCGCACTCACCATGTTCGCCGCGATCGCCGGCAGCAGGTCACTGCTGCGGAGAGTGACGGCAGGCCCGGCACAGACGGCGGACTGAACGCCGTGCCCACGGTCGAACACCCCTCGACGCGTACCCCGATGCGATTCCCGACAGCTGATGTCCCAGCCTGCCCAGTGCAGCCCTCTGGCACGAAACCCCGCACAGCAGTACCGCTGTCGTGCTGGTCCTGTTCCGACCTGACCGCGCACGGGATCACCCACCCCGTCTCCGCATCCGCGGTGCGCCGCCGACTGTGTACGCACTTCAGGCGTTCGGCCAGAACTGTGCGATGTAGCGCTCGACTCCGTGCACCACCGCGTGCTGGGTCTGCGCAGATGCCGCCTCACGGCCGGTGCACACCACTCGCACGGTCCAGACGCCCGGCCCGTCCGACAACTCGATCACCTCTGGCATCGGTCCCGCCGCCATCCCCCTGGCGCGCAACTTGCCCGAAGAACAAACGATGCCGGCCAGAGCTGTCTCGTCCCACTCTCCGGCCGGCACTGCCGGCTCTCCGTCCCAGACCTCCACCGTCAGGGACGCGGTGTGGGTGTGCCCGGCACTGTAGATATCAAGGCGCCCAGGGTGGGCGGTGAGGAACGTGCCGCTCTCGAAACCCTCAGGGAACAGCACAGGAACCTGCGTGTCGTCGAGGTCCTGCAAGGCCCACCCGTTGTAGTCGACATTCACCGGATACTCCTGGCGCCTGATCAGGCTGGCCACGCCACCCACCTCTTGTCGTCGTCTGGTGCGAAGGGCTCCAGCATCGTCGATCTTCGGCGGTGAAATCACTGCGGAAGCAGCCGTTGCACGGCGAGGCGGCCGGTAGCTGCACAGGCAAATCATGGCCTCGGCGCTCGTCTATGGATCGCGGTGTGCGCGACCGTGGTGGTCGGCGGGCCGGCGCGCGTGGTGGGCGCCGGTCGCCGCCGCTGTGTCGGGGTGGCTCCGGTGGCGTGCTGCCAGCGGGTGCGGACGGCGGCGATGCCGGCGAGGGCGCGGCGGGTGCCGACGACGAGCTGGAACGGGGTGTTCGCCGGGTCACCCGCGTACGCCTCGATGCGTCGGCCGGTGTGCTCGGCCGTACCCAAGAGAGAGCGCTGCAGGGCGGGCTCGCCCCAGTGCTCGACGGAACCGGCCGGTTCGGCCGGCATGCGGAGGACCTCGCCTGGTCAGCCGTCCCGAGCCGCTGTAAGCCCAGCTCTTCCCGCAGTGAGCCGAAGCTGAGCGGATCGGGTAGGGCGACGTGTAGGCGGACTCGGGCGACATCGTGTGGCGGAAAAGCGGAGGAAAAAAGATCCCTGCACGCGGCAACCATTCACGGGCCGACGGCCACTGACAGGGCGTAACCCCGTTCCTCCCCCCCCCGTAAGGAAGCCCCGTGGCTGCTCGCTCCCACCGCCGGTCCCTCCGCTCCCGTCGTGCCGCCGTCATCTGCGCGGCCGTCGTGGCCGCAGGCGTCGGCGCTGGTGTTGTCGTGATGAACGCCAACGCCGGGACCGTCGACCTGTACCACCAGACGCTCACCGCGAAGGACGGCTGGGCGTCCTCCGGTACGGGGACCACCGGTGGTACGAAGGCCGACGCCGCCCACACCTTCACCGTCTCCACCCGTGCGCAGCTCGTGAAGGCGCTGGGCTCGGTGTCCGACACCACGCCCCGCATCATCAAGGTCGACGGCATGATCGACGCCAACACCGATGACAGCGGAAAGAAGCTGACCTGCGCCGACTACGCCCGCGGTACCGGCTACTCGCTGCCGGCCTACCTCAAGGCCTACGACCCGGCCATTTACGGCCGCTCCAAGCTGCCCTCCGGCACCCAGGAGACGGCACGCGCCGCCGCCCAGGCCAAGCAGGGCAAGAACATTGTCTTCAGGGTCCCCGCCAACACGACGATTGTCGGCGTCCCGGGCACGAAGGCGGGCCTCACCGGGGCCATGCTCCAAATTCAGAACGTGGACAACGTCATCGTCCGCAACCTGACCTTCGCCGCCACTGAGGACTGCTTCCCCCAGTGGGACCCGACCGACGGCAACGACGGCAACTGGAACTCCAACTACGACTCGGTGTCCCTGCGCGGCGCCACCCACGTGTGGGCGGACCACAACACGTTCACCGACGCGCCGCACTTCGACAGCGCCAACCCGAAGCACTTCGGCCGCGAGTACCAGATCCACGACGGCGCCCTCGACATCACCAAGGGATCCGACCTGGTGACCGTCTCGCGCAACCAGTTCGCCAACCACGACAAGACGATGCTGATCGGCAGCAGCGACACCGACAGCGTCGACAAGCTGCGCGTCTCCATCCACCACAACGTGTGGAAGGGCATCATGCAGCGCGCCCCGCTGGCCCGCATCGGCCAGATCCACATCTACAACAACTACTACGACGTCACGCCCCTCAACGGGTACACGCCGCAGTACAGCATCAACTCCCGTGCCAAGGCTCAGGTCGTCGCGGAGAACAACTACTGGAAGCTGCCGTCCGGCGCGAAGGCCGCCAAGCTCCTCAGCGGTGACGGCACCGGCTCGGTCAAGGGCTCCGGCAACCTCGTCAACGGCACGGTGACCGACCTCGTCGCCGCCTACAACGCCGCCTCGTCCAAGGACCTGAAGACCACGGTCAACTGGGCCCCGACCCTCACGACGGGCCTGGAGGCCTCGGCGAGCAACCTGCCGACGTCGCTGGCGACGACGACGGGGGCGGGCGTGCTCAAGTAGCACCCCTAGACACGCGAGGGCCGGGAGACCACGAGCCCCCGGCCCTCGCGTATCCGTGCCGCGCGGTCCGCCGCGCCACGGACTGTGAGGGGCCCGGGATACGTTTCCGGGCCCCTCACGGCGTCTGCCGGGCAACAGCCCACAGGACGGTTCACGCAGGCCGCATGACCGGCCGGGATGACCTCCTTGCGGGTGTTGCACCCGTCGGTCGCTTTGAGCCCCTGGTTCCCGCGCTTGTAGCGGGTCCGGCTGCAGCCCTGGCAGTGCTCGGCGACGACGAGGATCCGGTCGAACTTGTGGGCGTTCGACCAACTCTCCGCCCGCCCCTTGGGTATCGCCCCGCCTCCATGGGAAATGTCGTAGAGGACGACGCCGTCCCGAGCGAGGAGCACGGACTCACGTCGCTCGTGGCCCAGCGACCGAACGTCACCAACGAGGCGACTTGCCGCGCCTTCGACGGCCCTTCCTCCTTCACCTGGCTCTTGCTTGCGGGCGAAAAAACCAAGGGAGGGCCAAGGAAAAGCAAGGGGGGACAAAACTCTCCCTGCCATGGGTGACGCCTGTGGTGCAAGACTTCCGCGTGATCAGCCGCCCTGTCGAGGCGAGCTGTCACCCAGTTTCCGCGGTGGCGTCGATCTCGTGCCTGGTCTCCCGCTGGTGTACACGACTGATCCGTCCGTGACGCAAAGGCGAAGTTATGTCCTCTGAACTCCCTGATTCTGCTGTTTCTCCACCCTCCGGAGCCGGTGAGTCCACCTCGGGGCCGAGTCGGCGCACCGTCATCGCCACTGGTGTCGCGGTGGGCGGTGTCGTGGTAGCCGGAGGTACGTTCCTGGCCGGGGCCGAGGAGGCGACTGCTACGGGGACGGCACCTTCCAGCCGTGTGTCCCTGACGGTGAACGGCACCCGGCGCACGGTCACGGTCGACAACCGCACCTCGCTGCTGGATCTGCTGCGCGAGCACTTCGAACTGACCGGCTCCAAGAAGGGCTGCAACGCGGGCGCCTGCGGGGCGTGCACGGTCCTGGTCGACGGGCAGCGCGTGAACTCCTGCCTGACGCTCGCGGTGCGCCTGGAGGGCGCCCGGGTCACCACGATCGAGGGCCTGGCCGACGGCGATCAACTGCACCCGCTGCAGCAGGCGTTCGTCGACCAGGACGCCTTCCAGTGCGGCTACTGCACCCCCGGCCAGATCATGTCCGGGGTCGGCTGCATCCAGGAGGGCCACACCGGTTCGCCGGAGGAGATCCGGGAGTGGATGAGCGGCAACATCTGCCGCTGCGGCTGCTACGTGAAAATCGTGCGGGCGGTCGAACAGACCGCCGGCCGGAAGTAAGGAGCCGCTGACATGCATCCCTTCTCCTTCACGAAGGCCGCGAACACCCGTGAGGCCCTCGACG
The DNA here is from genome assembly GCF_040638895.1 of Streptomyces sp. NPDC024017. Lineage (NCBI taxonomy): Bacteria > Bacillati > Actinomycetota > Actinomycetes > Kitasatosporales > Streptomycetaceae > Streptomyces > Streptomyces sp. NPDC024017. The sequence goes on from NZ_JBEZYZ010000007.1 coordinate 137,748, forward strand.
CGGGCCGCCACGGCGGCCGTTACATCGCCGGCGGCACCACCCTCGTCGACCTGATGCGCGAAAGCGTCGAGCGTCCCGACACCCTGGTCGACATCAGTGACCTGCCAATGCGCGACGTCACGGTCACCGAGCGCGGCGGCGTGCGCATCGGCGCGCTGGTGACCATGACCGAGGCCGCCGCCCACCCCAAGGTGCGCTCTCTGTACCCCGTCATCTCCCAGGCGCTGGAACTGAGCGCTTCCGCCCAGCTGCGGAACATGGCCACCATCGGCGGCAACATCATGCAGCGCACCCGCTGCACCTACTTCCGCGACGTCACCGCCGACTGCAACAAGCGCGAGCCCGGCTCGGGTTGCGCCGCACAGGAGGGCTTCAACCGTACGCACGCCATCCTCGGAACCTCCGAGGACTGCGTGGCAACCCACCCCTCCGACGCGGCCGTGGCGTTCGCCGCACTGGAGGCCCGGGTGCATCTGCTGGGACCGGACGGGGAACGCCAGGTCCCCTTCGCCGACTTCCTGCTACGCCCGGGCAACACCCCGAATCGCGAACAGGCCCTGCGGCGGGGGGAGTTGATCACCGCAGTGGAGATTCCCGCGCTTCCGCGCCCGCTGAAGTCCGGCTATCTGAAGGTGCGCGACCGGCAGTCGTACGAGTTCGCCCTGGCGTCGGCGGCCGTGGCGCTGCACGTGCGGGGCGGGGTGATCCGGGAGGCGAAGGTCGCGGCGGGCGGTGTGGGCACCGTGCCGTGGAAGCTGCCCGCCGTGGAACGGCACCTCGTCGGTGAGCGTCCCTCGGAGTCGCTGTGGGCGGCCGCTGCCGAGCGAGCCGCGGACGGCTCCCGTCCCCTCCGGCACAACCGCTTCAAGGTCGAGTTGCTGAAGCGGACCGTGGAACGTCAGCTGCGCGTCGTAGGAGGTAGCAAGTGAGTCCCCAGCCGCAGGCAGCCGTGGGCGCGCCACTGTCGAGGGTGGACGGCCGGCTCAAAGTCACCGGCAAGGCGCTGTACGCCGCCGAGTTCGATGTCGACGGCGCGGTGCATGCGGTCATCGTCGACAGCAGCATCGGCCGCGGCCGCATCACGTCCATCGACGCCGGAGCCGCAGAGAAGCATCCGGGTGTGTTGCGGGTGATCCATCACCGCAACGCGCCGAAGCTGCCGTACCGCGACAACTCCGGGTCCAACAACATGCCCGGGCGCAGGCTGCGGGTGTTCCAGGACGACAAGGTGCTCTTCCACGGCCAGCCGGTCGCCGTGGTCATCGCCACCACCCTGGAGGCCGCCCAGCACGGCGCGAGCCTGGTCAAGGTCCGCTACGACGCGAAGAAACCCTCGACCGACCTGCACGAGGCCGAGCCGGACAAGCCGACGGACTACGCGCGCGGCGACGCGGAAGCGGGCCTGCGCAACGCTCCCGTACGGCTGGACCTGACGTACCAGCTGGGGCGCAACCATCACAACCCGATGGAGCCGCACGCCACCATCGCCCGCTGGGACGGTAACAAGGTGACCGTCTGGGACAAGACTCAGTGGGTGGTGGGCACCCGCGACGAGATCGCCGCCGTGTTCGATCTGCCCGCGGACGCGGTGCGGGTCATCAACCCGTTCGTGGGTGGCGGCTTCGGCAGCGGGCTGCGCTGCTGGCCGCACACGATCGTCGCCGCTCTGGCCGCGCGGGAGACGAAGCGTCCGGTCAAGCTCGTGCTCAGCCGTCGGCAGATGTACTTCGGCACCGGCTTCCGACCCTCCTACGAGTACCGGCTGAGACTGGGCAGCGACCGGCGCGGCCGGCTGTCCGCCGCGATCCACGAGATCGACTCCGAGACCTCCTCGTACGAGACCTTCACCGAGGGGGTCATGGCGCCCGGGCAGATGCTCTACAGCATGCCAAACGTCAGCCAGGCGTACCGGACGGTGCCGCTGGACGTCAACACGCCGATCTGGATGCGCGGACCCGGCTTCGCGTCGGCGTCGTTCGTGATCGAGTCGGCAATGGACGAGCTCGCCCACAGGCTCGGCGTCGACCCGATCGAGCTGCGCCGGCGCAACGAGCCGTCCGAAGACGAGGCGAAGAACCTGCCCTGGTCCACCCGTCGGCTGCGTGAGTGCTACACGGTGGGCGCCCGGGAGTTCGGCTGGGACCGCCGTAACCCCAAGCCCCGTTCGACACGTGACGGAGACTGGCTGATCGGCCTGGGCATGGCCGCGGGCGTGTACGACCCGGGGCGCTTTCCGGCGCAGGCCCAGGCCCGGCTGCACGCCGACGGCACCGCGGTGGTCGATGCGGCCACCACTGACATGGGGCCGGGCACCTACACCTCCCAGACCCAGGTCGCCGCCGACGCGCTCGGGCTGACCATGCGCGCGGTCACCTTCCGGCTCGGCGACTCCCTTTATCCAGCGACCGGGCCGCACGGCGGCTCGTCGACCATGGCCAGTGTCGGCTCCGCCGTCCTCGACGCGTGCAACCAGGTGCGCAGGCAGGCGATCAAGCTGGCCGTCGAGGACCGCGAGTCGCCGCTGTACGGTGTACCGGCCGGCGATGTCGTCGTGCGGGGCGGCCGACTCCATGTGCAGGGCAATGCGGCGCGCGGTGAGACGTACAAGAGCCTGCTGGCCCGCAACAACCGGGCCCACCTCGAAGCACGCGGAAACTACGCCGGGCCGCCGACTCCCGAGCGGGACTCCTACGCCGCCTACAACGCGACCTTCGCCGAGGTCGCCGTCGACGCGACGCTGGGGCTGGTGAGGGTGCGGCGGATGCTCGGCGTCTACGACGCGGGCCGCATCATCAGCCCCAAGCTCGCCGAGAGCCAGGCGTTCGGCGGCATCGTGGGCGGCATCGGCACGGCGCTGCTGGAGCACACGGTCACCGACCACCGTGACGGGCGGATCGTCAACGCCAACCTCGCCGACTACCTAGTGCCCGTGAACGCCGACGTCCCCGAGGTCCGGGCGATCTATCTGGACGGCGAGGACAACTCGGGCAACGCGCTGGGGGTGAAGGGGATCGGCGAGGTCGTCCAGGTGGGTGTGGCAGCGGCGATCGGCAACGCGGTCTTCAACGCCACCGGCCGCCGCATCCGTGAACTGCCCATCACTGCCGAGGCGTTGCTCTGAAACCACCGCCTCCCCAGACGGGTCCGGCAGTCGAACCCCCGTACGGCTGCCGGACCTCCCCGGGCCGCCGCCGCGCACGCGCCCCCGTTGGCGCGGCGGCGGCCCGCCCACCTTCTGCGACAGCGACCGTCTGCTCTGGAGCCTCCCATGCTGAACATCGCGGACACACTGCACCGCTGGTGCCGCGAGGAACGCCCCTTCGCCCTGGCCACCGTCGTCGGCGTCGCCGGCAGCGCACCTCTGCCGATCGCTACGTCGGTGGCTGTGGACGAGGACGGCAACGCCGTCGGCAGCATCTCCGGCGGGTGTGTCGAAGGCGCGGTGTACGACCTGTGCCGACAGGTGCTCCAGGAGCAAGCCGCTCCACAGCGTGCCCGGTTCGGTTACTCCGACGACGACGCCTTCGCCGTGGGCCTGACCTGCGGTGGGGAACTCGACGTCCTTGTCCAGCGCATCGACTCGGCAGCCCAGGCGCATCTCGGCGCGGCGCTCGCCGAGGCGGTCAAGGGCCGGCCCGCCGCCGTCGCCCAGGTCGTGGACGGGCCCGAGGGGTTGCTCGGCGCTACGTTGAGCGTCCTCGGCGACAGTTGGATCGCCGACAGCACGCTCGGCGACGGGCCGACCGGCCGGGCGGTGGCGGACCGGGCCACCGCCCAACTGCGCACCGGGCGCACCGCACGCCTCGCACTCGGCGGAGACGCCGACACCTGCCCCGAGCAGCTCTCCGTCCTCGTCCATGCGGCAGCCACCCGCCCCCGCATGCTGATCTTCGGTGCCGTCGACTTCGCCGCAGCCCTCGCCCAGGCCGGCCGGTTCCTGGGCTATCACGTCACCGTGTGCGACGCCCGCCCCGTCTTCGCCACCGAAGCGCGCTTCCCGCACGCCGACGAGGTGGTCGTCGACTGGCCCCACCGCTACCTGGCACAGACAGCCGTGGACGCCCGTACCGCCGTCTGTGTGCTCACCCACGACGCCAAGTTCGACATCCCCCTGCTGCGGCGGGCACTCGCCCTGCCCGTCGGCTATGTCGGCGCGATGGGCTCCCGGCGCACCCACGAAGAACGCCTTCTCCGTCTGCGCGAAGTCGGCGTCACACAAGAGCAGTTGACCCGCTTGCGATCCCCGATCGGCCTCGACCTCGGCGCCCGCACACCCGAGGAGACGGCGATCTCGATCACCGCAGAGATCATCGCCCACGCCGGCCGAGGGAGTGGCTTGCCCCTGATCGCGGTCAGCGGCCCGATCCACCGCGTTTCCGGGGCGGTGCCAGAGACAGCGCGGCACCGGGAGGGAATGGTCTCGGGAACGTGCTGATCGACACCTACGGCCGGCAGGCCACCGACCTGAGGGTCTCACTGACCGACCGGTGCAATCTGCGCTGCACGTACTGCATGCCCGAGGAGGGCCTGCAGTGGCTCGCCAAGCCCGACCTGCTCACGGACGACGAGATCGTCCGCCTGATCGACATCGCGGTCACCTCCCTGGGCATCAGGGAAGTCCGCTTCACCGGCGGCGAGCCCCTGCTGCGCCCCGGCCTGGTCGGCATCGTGGAGCGCGTCGCGGCCCTTGAGCCCCGCCCCCGGATGTCCCTGACGACCAACGGCATCGGCCTCAAGCGCACCGCAATCGCTCTGAAGGCGGCGGGCCTGGACCGGGTCAACGTCTCCCTGGACACGCTGCGTCCGGGCGTGTTCAAGACCCTCACCCGCCGCGACCGGCACAAGGACGTCATCGAGGGCCTGCACGCCGCCCGCGAGGCGGGCCTGACCCCCGTCAAGGTCAACTCGGTCCTGATGCCGGGCCTGAACGAGGACGAGGCCCCGGACCTGCTGGCCTGGGCCGTCGAGCACGACTACGAACTGCGGTTCATCGAGCAGATGCCCCTGGACGCCCAGCACGGCTGGAAGCGCGACGGCATGATCACGGCAGGCGACATCCTGTCCTCGCTGCGCACCCGCTTCGACCTCACCGAGGAGGGCCCGCAGAAGCGCGGGTCCGCCCCGGCGGAGCGCTGGCTGGTGGACGGCGGCCCGCATCACGTGGGCGTCATCGCCTCGGTCACCCGCCCGTTCTGCGCCGCCTGCAACCGCACCCGGCTCACCGCCGACGGCCAGATACGAACCTGCCTGTTCGCTCGCGAGGAGACCGACCTGCGCGTGGCGCTGCGCTCCGACTCGTCCGACGAGGAGATCGCCCGCATCTGGGGCGAGGCGATGTGGGGCAAGAAGGCGGGCGCGGGCCTGGACGCCCCGACCTTCGTCCAGCCGGTCCGCCCCATGTCCGCGATCGGAGGCTAGGAAAATTCCCTCCCAGGATAAAAGCCTTCCTGGTAGGGCAAATTCCACTGCTCGCCACTGCATTTCCTGAATTCCGCCGGGTGACATGCCCAAAATCCGGAACGGCGAGAATTCTGCCCGACGCCTTCCTTGATCCCAAGCCAATTGATCGGTTTTGGGGACAGGAAAGGGATTCTTTCGTGACGCTGCCCGGCCTGTTCATCCTGCTGGCCGTGCTGCTGTTCGCCGTGGCCGGCTCTCGGCGCGGCTCGCGGCCTCCGTGGCCGTTTTCGCGTTGACCGCGGCGGCCGCCCTGCTCGGCCGCGCAAGCTTTCCCGCACGTGCTCAACCCGTTCCAGGGCGAGCCGGCCGCCGGGGTCGCCGAGCCTTCCGGTGACGACGTGACCGCCACGGCCACACGCGTCGCGCAGCAGAGCACGGTCCGTGGGTTCAGGCCGAGGGGGGAGCTGCTGCCCGCGACCGTCGTCCTGGCGGTGTCGTAGGGGAACCGGAAGTCGTTCCTCGGGGGAAATCACTCGCCGCTCCGTCACGAAGCAGGGAGAAAATCCTCCCCCTCACAGAACGACTGTGCGGTGCAATGCTCTATGGCGTCCCCACCTCGCAGCGGTCGAACATCGCCCTGAAAAGAGAATGCACCCGAATGCCATCCACGACCGACGGCCGACGCCACAAACTGCCCTTCGTTGTCCTGGTGCTGTCCGCCGGGACATTCCTCATGGGCACCACCGAATTCGTCATCGCGGGTCTGCTGCCCGAGATCGCCGATGATCTGAATGTCAGCGTGTCTCACGCGGGCCTGCTGATCACGGCGTTCGCGGCAGGCATGATCGTCGGGGCGCCGGCGATGGCGATCGCGACGCTGCGCCTGCCGCGGCGCTCCACGCTGATCCTCGCGCTTGCCGTCTTCGCCCTGGGCCACCTGGTCGCCGCGCTCAGCTCGTCCTTCGCGCTCGTGCTCACGGCACGTGTGGTGACCGCGCTGGCCACCGGGACCTTCTGGTGCGTCGGCGCCCTCGTGGCCACGACCGCGGCAGGACCGGAAGCGACGTCTCGGGCCCTGGGCATGCTCCTGGGCGGTCTGACCGTGGCCACCGTGGCGGGCGTACCTCTGGGCGCGTGGCTGGGGCAGCTGTCGGGCTGGCGCGGGCCGTTCTGGGTGCTGGCCGCGCTGTCGGCCGGCGCGGCGGCGGTCATCGGCCGCTGCATCCCTGCCGACGAGCGACGCGAAGCACCTTCCGTCCGGGCCGAGTTCGCCGCGCTGCGCGATGTCCGGGTCTGGCTGATACTGACTTCCATGACGCTGCTGATGGGCGGCGTCCTGGCGACGTACACCTACATCTCGCCCCTGCTCACGGAACGGGCCGGCCTTCCCCATGGAGCCGTGCCCGTGGTCCTGACCGGCTACGGCCTGGGCGCCCTGCTGGGCACCACGGTCGGCGGGCGCCTGGGCGATCGCTGCCCCCTGGCCACGCTGATCACTTCCGCCGGCACGACCACGCTGGTCTTGCTGTTGTTGACCTTGTTCTCCCCGAGCCCCGTGGCGGCCGTCATTCTGGTGACACTCATGGGGATGACCGGCTTCGCCGCGACCCCGGTGCTCGGCGCGCTGGCCCTGCGCTTCTCCCGTTCGGCGCCCACCCTGGTCTCCGGCCTCAGCGGCTCGGCGCCCAACGTGGGCATCGCTGTCGGCTCCTGGACGGCGGGCATCGCCTTGGCCTCTCCGCTCGAGCAGGCAGGGCCCCCGCTGGTCGGCTCCGTGGCGGTCGCCCTCACCCTCGTACCGCTGACCGCACTCGTGCTGATGCGCGCCACCCGTTCCGAGACGCCCCCGTCTCAGCCCCGAGCCGCCGCAGACCAGACGATCGGGGGCGGCAGTCAAGGCATCGGCTGACGCGGCGCTCCGCCCGCGCGCGAGCAGCGGGTCATGCTCGCGGACCGACCGAGAGTGTGCGGGATCCGCGCGGCGGAAGCCATCGTCGGTGTGGGTGCGTCACCGGTCAGCGGAGGGGAGAAGAGGGCGTCAGGTGCTGCTCGGCGGCCCAGGAGGCGAGGATGCGCAGCCGTTCGTGGGTGGGGGAGCCGGGGGCGGCGGTCCAGACGGTCAGGTGCTGGTCGGGGTCGGTGTTGGCGGTGAGGGTGTCCCAGTCCAGGACGAGTTCGCCGACGACCGGATGGTTGAGGGTCTTGGTGCCCACGGTGCGCGCCGCGACGCGGTGATCGCCCCACCACTTTGCGAACTGCTTGTCCCGTGTGGACAGTTCACCGACCAGCTCGATGAGACGGGGGTCCTCGGGATACTTCGCCGCCTCCATCCGCACCTGCGCCACGGCGATCCGCGCCGAGCCCTCCCAGTCGGCGTACAGGCCGCGCATCGCCGGATCGGTGAAGATGAGGCGCGGGTAGTTGCGGTGCTTCTCCGGAATGCGGGAGAAGTCGGTGACCAGGGCTGCTGCCAGTGCGTTCCACGCCAGGATGTCGCCGCGTCGGCCCTGCACGATGGCCGGGGTGGCGGTGAGGTCGTCCAGGACTCGTTGGAGCTGGGGCTGTACCTTTTGCCTGCCGTGGCGCCGGGTGCGGGTGGTGGTCTTGCCCGCGAGCTGGAAGAGGTAGCCCCGCTCGTCGTCGTCCAGGTGGAGGACGCGGGCGATGATGTCCAGCACGGGCGCGGACGCCTGCATGCGGCCCTGCTCAAGACGCGTGTAGTAGTCGGTGCTGATCGAGGCGAGCTGGGCGACCTCCTCGCGGCGCAGCCCGGCCACCCGGCGGGGCCCACCCGTCTCCGGCAGTCCGACCGTGCGCGGGCTCAGTTCGGAGCGGCGCTTCTTGAGGAATTCGCCGAGCTCATTGAGAGGAACGTTGCTGGTCATGCTTCCCATCCTGACGAGGCGGGCAGGTTCTGGTCGGCGGCCCAGGAGGCGAGGATGCGCAGCTGATCGTGCGCGGGGGATCCCGGGGCGGCGGTCCAGACCGTCATGTACTGGTCGGGGTCGGTGCCGGCGGTGAGGGTGTCGCAGTCGAGGGTGACCTCGCCCATGACCGGATGAATCAGGGTCTTGGTGCCCACGCTGCGGGCGGCGACGCGGTGGTCGCCCCACCAGTGGGCGAACTGTTTGTCGCGCATGGACAGTTCACCCACCAGCGCGATCAGACGCGGGTCCTCGGGATAGTTCGCCGCTTCCCTCCGCAGCTGCGCCACGGTCACCTGCGCGGCCGTCTCCCAGTCGGCGTACAGGCTGCGCATCGCCGGATCGGTGAAGATGAGCCGCGGGCAATTGCGGTGCTTCTCCGGAAGACGGGAGAAGTCGGTGACCAGAGCAGCCGCAAGCGCGTTCCACGCCAGGATGTCACCGCGCCGCCCCAGGACCATGGCCGGGACTGAATTGAGGTCCTCCAGCACCCGCTGCAGCTGCGGCTGGACCCTCTGCACGCCGCGGCGTCGCGTGCGCACGGTGGTCCTGCCCGCGAGCTGGAACAGGTGGCCGCGCTCGTCGTCGTCCAGGTGGAGGACGCGGGCGATGGTGTCCAGCACGGGAACCGACGCCTGCATACGGCCCTGCTCGAGCCGGGTGTAGTAGTCCGTGCTGATCGAGGCGAGCTGGGCGACCTCCTCACGGCGCAGCCCCTCGACCCGGCGCGGCCGACTGGTCGACGGAAGTCCGACCGTGCGCGGACTCAGCTTTGAGCGGCGCTTCTTGAGGAACTCTCCCAGTTCATTCAGGGTGACATTGCTGGTCATGCTTCCCAGCATTACATCGATCGCACCCGGGGAAGGGGGGAGAATTTTCTCCCTGGATGTTCCTCTCCCTGGATAGATTCCTCCGCTTTTCCCGCCCGCCCTCGCGTGTGAGGCTCGATTTCGAGCAGCCATTCCTGCCTTTGGCTGCGGCTCACCACACTCGTACCGAAGGAAGCAAGCCATCATGCGCGGAGCAGTCATTCACGCCCCCGGCGACGTGCGCTTCGAGGCCCAGGACGACCCGAAGATCAGCCGGCCGACCGACGCGATCATCCGCACGGTCGCCACCTGCGTGTGCGGCTCGGACCTGTGGCCCTACCGCGGCGCGGAGCCGGTGGACGAACCCCGTCCCATGGGACACGAGTACGTCGGCATCGTCGAGGAAGTCGGCAGCCAAGTCACCCACGTCAAGCCTGGCCAGTTCGTCGTCGGGTCGTTCGCCACCTCGGACAACACCTGCGCCAACTGCCGTAACGGCTGGCAGTCCTCCTGTCTGCACCGCGAGTTCATGAGCACCTGCCAGGCCGACTACGTCCGCATCCCCAACGCCCACGGCACCCTCGTCGCCACCGACGAGCACCCCGACGCCGAGATGGTGCCGAGCCTGCTCGCGGTCTCCGACGTGATGGGCACCGGCTGGTACGCCGCCCTCGCCGCCGAGGTCAAGCCCGGCTCCACCGCCGTGGTCGTCGGCGACGGAGCGGTCGGCCTGTGCGGCGTCATAGCGGCCAGGGAACAGGGCGCGGAGCGGATCATCGCCATGTCCCGCCACGAGTCCCGGCAGAAGCTCGCCCTCGTGTTCGGCGCCACCGACATCGTCACCGAACGCGGCGACGAAGGCGTCGCCCGCGTGAAGGAGCTGACCGGCGGCATCGGCGCGGACTCCGTGCTGGAGTGCGTCGGCACCGCCGAGTCCATGCGGCAGGCCCTGCACTCCGCGCGCCCCGGCGGCAACGTGGGCTTCGTCGGCGTCCCGCACGAGGTTTCGGTCGAGGGCCAGGAGCTGTTCTTCTCCCAGGTCGGCCTGCGTGGTGGCCCCGCCCCCGTGCGCCGCTATCTGCCCGACCTGATCGACCGGGTCCTGTCCGGCCGGATCAACCCGGGCAAGGTCTTCGACCTCACCCTGCCCCTGGAGCAGGTCGCCGAGGGCTATAAGGCGATGGACGAGCGCCGCGCCATCAAGGCCCTCCTGAAGCCCTGACCGCAACCCGTCCCGCCATCGGGGCCGGGCATCCCCTGCCCGCCTCTCCCGCAAAAGGACTCATCGTGACCACTTTCGCCCTCATCGGTGCCGGCCCTGGCCTCGGGCTCGCCGCCGCCCGCCGCTTCGGAGCAGTCGGCCACTCCGTCGCTCTCATCGCTCGCAATACTCAGCGCCTGGACAGCCTGACGGCCGAACTAGCCGGCGACGGCATCGAGGCGCGCGCGGCTTTGCCGCCGACGTCCTCGACGTCGAGTCCCTCGACGCAGCCCTGTACGCGGCCGCGAAGGCCCTGGGGCCCATCGAGATCCTCCAGTACAGCCCGGTGCCGCGGGCCGACTTCATGAAGCCGGTCCTGGACACCGGAGCCGACGACCTCGACGCGCCCCTCGCCTTCTCCGTCAAGGGCCCCGTCACCGCGGTGAACGCCGTCCTGCCCGGCATGCGCGACCTCGGGCGCGGCACCCTGCTCTTCGTCAACGGCTCCAGCGCCGTCCGCCCCAACCCCAACGTCGCCGGCACCTCCATCGCCTTCGCCGCCGAAGGCGCCTACGCCCGCATGCTCCACGACGGCCTCGCTGCCGAGAACATCCACGCCGCGCAGCTGATCGTCCCCGGCGCCATCCGGCCTGACGCCGAACACAGCAGCCCCGACGCCCTGGCCCGGCGCCTGTACGACATCCACCAGCAGCGGGACGGCTTCCGCCACTACTCCGAGCCGCTTCCCGACTGAGACCCGGAGCACTGCCATGAACTTTGTTGCCCGCCGCGCCCTGGTCCGCGCCGTCCCGGCAGCCGCTCTCCTGCTGGCCGTGAGCGCCTGTACCAGCGACTCATCCGGAGCCACGCCGCCCTCCGCGTCCTCCTCCCCGGCGTCGGGGCGGCAGGAGGCATCTTCATCCGCCGCACCCAGTGCACAGGCCGACAGGAACACCGCCATGCCCATCCGAGTCACCATCGACGGCCGGCCCGTCGACGCCACTTTGAACGACAGCCCTGCCGCCCGCGACTTCGCCGACCTGCTCCCGCTCACCCTGGATCTGGAGGACTTCCACCAGACGGAGCGGATCGCGGACCTGCCGCGCAGGCTGACGACCTCGGACGCTCCGGACCCCGCCGTGCCCCGCGTCGGTGACCTGGCCTACTACGCACCCTGGGGCAACCTGGCTCTCTACTACCGCGACGGCGACTCCGCCTCCGCCGACCTGCTCATCCTCGGCCACGTCGACGCCGACACCGACCGTCTCGGCACGGCCGACCGCATCACCATCGAAGCCGCCTCCTGACCTTTGGCACCCAGGCGGCCGCTCCTATCCGCTCCGGCGGCCTCCCGTGCCCGTGGCCTGCCCGCATTCCGATTCCGCTCATCCGCCAATCCGCCAATCCGCCAATCCGCCAATCCGCTCAAGGAGAGACCTTCCGTATGCCTTCCGCATCCGGGACCACCCCCGGCAAGCTCCCCTTCGTCGTCTGGGTGCTCGCCGCCGGCACGTTCCTGATGGGCACCACCGAGTTCGTCATCGCCGGACTACTGCCCGAACTGTCCACCGGCCTCGGTGTGAGCACCTCCCAGGCCGGGCTGCTGATCACCGCCTTCGCCGTCGGCATGATCATCGGTGCGCCGACCATGGCCCTGGCCACCCTGCGCCTGCCCCAGCGCCAGACGCTGATCCTGGCCCTGGCCGTCTTCAGCCTCGGTCACGTGGTGGCCGCCCTCAGCACCTCCTTCACCGTCGTCCTCGCCGCCCGCGTCGTCACCGCGCTGGCCACCGGAGCGTTCTGGTCCGTCGGCTTCGTCGTCGCCACCGCCGCCGCGGGCCCGCAGAGGGCCACCCGCGCGACCGGCGTCATGATCGGAGGGCTGACTCTGGCCAACGTCGTCGGCGTGCCCATCGGCTCCTTCGCCGGCCAGTTCGTCGGCTGGCGCGGCCCGTTCTGGGCCCTGGCCACCCTCTCCGCGCTCGCCGCCGTCTTCATCGGCCGCTTCATCCCCACCCGCGAACAGCGCGCGACCGTCTCGCTGCGCGCCGAGTTCGGCGCCCTGCGCCAGGGCCGGCTGTGGCTGGCGTTGAGCGCCGCCATGTTCATCATGGGCGGGGTGCTGGCGACCTACAGCTACGTCACCCCGCTGCTGACCGACCGCGCCGGGATCCCGGCGGGCGCTGTGCCGTTCGTCCTCATCGCCTTCGGCGTCGGCGCCCTGGGCGGCACCACCACCGGTGGCCGTCTGGGTGAGCGTCGTCCGATGGGCACCACCATCACCGCCGCCGCGGCCACCGCCCTGGTCCTGTTCCTTATGATCCCGCTGTCCGCCAACGCGGTCACGGCCACTGTCCTGGTGTCCCTCATGGGCCTGACCGGTTTCGCGGTGAACCCGGTCGTCACGGCGCTCGCCATGCGGTTCGCCGGCGATGCTCCGACCCTCACGTCCGCGCTGACGACCTCCGCCTTCAACGTCGGTGTGGCCGGCGGATCTTTCATCGCGGGTGCGGCCCTGGACTCCTCCCTCGGCGTGACCGGCCCGCCGCTGGTCGGCACGGTCGTCGCCGCCCTCACCCTGGTCCCGCTCATCGCCCTTGCCGTCCGCGGTGCCTCCGGCAAGAGCCGCATCGTGGCTCACCGCGCTGCTGCGGCCCACGCGCCGAGTGACCAACTTGCACGGACGCCGTCGCATCACTGAGCCCGGCCGACGCCGTGTCCCCGCTGCACCGAACGAGAGGATCGACGATGAACCCCACCTACGACTTCAACGGCCAGGTGGCCCTCGTCACCGGGGCTGGCGCCGGCATGGGCCTGGCGACCGCCCGCGCCTTCGCCGAGTCCGGGGCCGCCGTCGCCCTCACCGACATCGACGAAGCAGCCCTCGACGCCGCCGCCAAGGACCTCGTCGGCGCCGGCCACCGGGTCCTCGCCCTCACGTGCGACGTCAGCGACGAGGACCAGGTCGCCGCCGCAGTCGACCGCACGGTGCAGACCTTCGGCCGCCTCGACATGGCCTACAACAACGCCGGCATCCAGATCCCGCCCAGCGACGCCGCCGACGAACCCGCCGAACGCTTCGACCGCGTCAACGCCATCAACCTCCGCGGCGTGTGGGCCTGCATGAAGCACGAGCTGCGCTCCATGCGCGCCCAGGGCAGCGGCGCCATCGTCAACTGCTCCTCCCTCGGCGGCCTGGTCGGGCTCCCGGGCCGGGCCTCCTACCACGCCTCCAAGCACGGAGTCATCGGCCTGACCGCCAGCGCGGCCCTCGAATACGCCCCGCGCGGCATCCGAATCAACGCCGTCTGCCCCGGCACAATCGACACCCCCATGGTCAGCGACATGATCGCCAAGGGGGAGCTCGACCGCGCCGAGGCCGAGGCCAACCAGCCCATCAACCGGCTCGGGACCGCCGAGGAGATCGCCCAGGCCGTTCTGTGGCTGTGCAGCCCCGGAGCGGGCTTCGTCGTCGGCGTCGCCCTCCCCGTCGACGGCGGCTACGTCGCCCGATAAGGACGCGCCACGATGGTCATCGAGCGGCTACCCCACACCGCGCTCCTCCGCACCGCTTTGAAGGCGCCACGAAGAGCCGTCCCCGACCGGTTTATGGAGCACCTCGCCCTGTGGGAGGCCAAGCGCGACGGCAGCCCGGAAACCACCTGGCCGAGTCGGTCACCGACGAACAGTACAACGGCCCGCGCACCCGCGAACTGCCGCACGCCGCCCCCTGATCCCGCCCCTGAACATGCAAGGACGATCCACGCTACGAAGAGCCCCACTGGTGCAGCCGCCGAAAGACTCATCCATCTCCGGGCGGCAGGCGTGAGCCTGGTGCTGGACCTGCGGGGCGACGGCCTGCCGACCGTGCTCCACTGGGGCGCTGATCTCGGCGACCTCACCCAGGAAGAGCTGTCGCAGCTGGCCGAGGCCGTCACCATGCCGAACATGCCGGGATGCGACGACGTCGTGCCGCGGGTGTCGTTGCTGCCCGAGCACGGCACCGGATGGCCAGGACAGCCCGGTCTGACCGGTCACTGCCAAGGCGCCGACTGGTCACCCCTGTTCACCCTCGACTCGGTGGAGGCCGAGGGCTCCTCGGCACGGATCCGGGCCACCGACCGGACCGCCCGTCTCGGTCTCGTCCTGGAAGCCGGGCTCACCGCCTCCGGGCTGGTGCGGATGCGAGCCGCAGTACGCAACGACGACCCCGTACGGCCGTACACGCTCGACGGCTTGATGCTCGCGCTGCCGATCCCCGATGCCGCCACCGAACTGCTCGACCTCACCGGCCGCTGGTGCCATGAACGCGCCCCGCAACGCCATCCGTTCCACGCCGGCACCTGGCTGCGCGAGACCCGCGGCGGGCGCACCGGCCCCGACGCCGCCTTGGTCCTGGCGGCCGGCACACCGGGCTTCGGCTTCGGCCACGGCGAGGTGTGGGGCCTGCACATCGCCTGGAGCGGCAACCACCGGATCCTGGCCGAGCGGCTGCCCACCGGACGGCCGGTCGTCGCCGCCGGTGAACTGCTGCTTCCGGGCGAGGTGATCCTCGGCCCGGGCGAGGAGCACACCGGCCCGTGGCTCTACGCCGCCCACAGCGACCAGGGCCTGGACGGACTGTCCGCCCGCTTCCACGACCACCTGCGTGCCCGCCCCGGACATCCGCACCGGCCCCGACCGGTGGTGCTCAACACCTGGGAGGCCGTCTACTTCGACCACGACCTCGACAAGCTCACCCTCCTCGCCGACCTCGGCGCGGAGGTCGGCGTGGAACGCTTCGTCCTGGACGACGGCTGGTTCCGCCACCGTCGCGACGACCGGGCCGGACTCGGCGACTGGTACGTCGATGAAGCCGTCTGGCCCAGCGGCCTGCGCCCGCTGATCGACCATGTGCGCGCGCTCGGGACGGAGTTCGGCCTGTGGGTCGAACCGGAAATGGTCAGCCCCGACTCCGACCTGGCCCGCGCCCACCCCGAATGGATCCTGGCCACCGGTGGCCGCACCCCCGCCGACCGCCGCTCTCAGCAGGTGTTGGACCTCACCCACCCCGAGGCGTACGCGTACATCCTGGAGCGGCTCGACGACCTGCTCACCGAGTACGACATCGCTTACCTCAAGTGGGACCACAACCGCGAACTGGTCGACGCCGGCCACTCACCGGGCGGCGAACCCGCCGTCCACGCCCAGACCCTCGCCGTCTACGACCTGCTCGACGAACTGCGCGCACGCCACCCGGGCCTGGAGATCGAATCCTGTTCCAGCGGCGGCGGACGGGTAGACCTCGCCATCCTGGAGCGCACCGACCGCGTCTGGGCCAGCGACTGCAACGACGCTCTGGAACGCCAGTCGATCAACCGTTGGACGGGTCTGCTCCTGCCGCCCGAACTCGTCGGCTCCCACATCGGTGCCGCCCGCTCCCACACCACCGGCCGTACCCACGACCTCGCCTTCCGGGCCTGCACCGCGCTCTTCGGTCACCTCGGCATCGAATGGGACCTGACCCGCGCAAGCGCGAGCGAACGCGCCGAACTCGCCCGCTGGGTCTCCCTCCACAAGCAGCTCCGCCACCTGCTGCACACCGGCCGTGTCGTCCGCGTCGACCACCCCGACCCGGCCCTGTGGGCGCACGGTGTCGTCTCCCGCGACCGGACCGAAGCCGTGTTCGCCCTCGCCGCCATGGCCACCCCGGTCGCCGCCCACCCCGGCACGCTGCGGCTGCCAGGCCTCGACCCGAACGCCACCTACCGCCTGCGCCCGCTGCCCCCGGCGACCAGGCCCCCGGCATGGAACGGGGAACCCCCGCCTGGTGCACCAAGGACGGCATCACCCTGCCCGGCAGCGTCCTGGAACACGTCGGCATCCAGATCCCCAACCTCCACCCCGACCAACTCGTCCTGCTCCACCTGACGCGCCGCTGAGCATGTCAATCGGAATCGCGCCCAGCGGCCGAGGTGCGACTCAAAACGCACCAGAGGAAGCCCCGTCACCCTCACCTTGCCCCGCCGCTGGGCCGGGCTGGGCCGACATCGAGCACGCGGGCTGGTGCCGGCGGGAGGTGGCGGCGCAGTAATTCGCGGGTACGCGCGAACTCCAGGGTGCCCCAGGCCGGTGGTGGCGGCGCGCACCTGCCGTGCGGCCTCGGCTACCTCGGCGGGGCCTTCGAGCTCCACACACTGGACAGCCGTCGATACCGGGTTCGGGTTGTTCACCGCCGATATGCGATCCCGGAAGTCCGCTTCCGCCGCGGCCTTGCGGGCGGCCTCCCTGCGGGAGAGGCTGTCTGTGTTCGCGACCGCCCTGTCCAACCCCCTGGCCAGCCGAAGGACCGGGTGTACCTCAGCCGCGTAGCTCTGGGCTGCCGTCATGAGCCGTACGTAGGCTTCGGGCCGTGTCGAGGGGGCCGAGGTAGGCGCTGGCGGCCTGGGCGACCTCGGCTTGGACCGCGGCTGCGGCTTGCCGTCGCGGACCATGAACGGTGAACATCCCGGTGAGGGCCGCGCCCACCACAGCTCCTCCGGCGCCCATGACGGCGGTGGCTGTCTCCTGCACCCGTCGGCAGCTCCAGCACACCCTCACGAGGTGTGCATCCTCGGCTCCCGGCGACACTCCACGGCCCGAACGACGCTCAACTCACCGGCCAGGCACGACAATCATCGCCGAAACACCTCTCATGAGCGCCCCAGCACGCGGGTGAGGCCGGCGACGAGTGTGGTGGCGAGTATCCAGCCCAAGGCGATGAGGACATAGGCGAACCACTGCAGTCCGCTCGCCGATAAGAACGCCTTCTCCTGGCCGAAGTCAATGATGGGCAGCAGTAGGTCGAGTGTGTAGACGGTGGGGTTGAAGGCCGGGCCGCGACCCGATTCGGAGCGCTGTGGCTCGCTGATGCTGAAGACGAGTGTGCCGAGGAGCGTGAGGGCGACGAGCCATCCACCGGCGAGGGCGGGGCGGTAGCCATAGCCTGCGACAGCGTCTTGCAACCAGTCCCAGATCTTGGTTGTCCACGGCAGAGTTGAGCGGTGGTGACGATGCTTGGCGCGCAGGACCCTGCGGGCTTCGCCGTCATGGCCGAGGACGCGGTAGGCCGCCGCCAATTGCTCGTAGGGCTGAGGCAGGTACTGACCGCTGAGGCTCTCCTTGAGCCAGGCGAGCCGAGTGTTGGTCGAGCGTGGTGGGAGCGGTTCGAGCCGCTCGTAGGTGAGGGCGTCGAGTTCCAGCAGGGGACCTCCTTGAGGGCGGTCGACCAGCTTGCCGATGGTCGCTCCCCGCAGCGAGACCGACTTCGTGTCCGCTCGTGCGGTGCCGATGTCCAGGCGTCGCGCGTTGATCTCATCGAGGCGGAGCGCCGGTTCGTCGGAGGGGGCTCCGTGCACAACGGCTTTCGATAAGACTGCTTCACCGGTGATTTGTGCGCCGGTCAGGATGATGCCGTGCGCCACCCGGATTTCCGAAGCCCACAAGGTGTCACATGTCAGGAGATGGGCGCCGAGTGCCTGTTCGGTGCTTCCAGCATGGCCGATGTGGGCTTGGCGCAGGTCCACACCGCCGATCCGGGCGCTGGCGAGCGACAGCCACTTGCCTATGGACAGGCCGAAGCGGCCGTTGAACCATGACCCGATCGTGAGGAGGTTTCCGTTGATCCAACCACCGACCTTCGCACGATCGAGGTTGAGGTCGAGCGTGATGTCGCTCCCTTGGATCCATACGTTGCCCTCCACGACCGCGTCGCGCATGTCAAGGCCCGGACAACGCAGAGCTTCCGCGCTGAGCTCGGGCAGGTGAGCGCCCTGCAGGCAAACGGCGAGAGTCGTAGCGTGCCGAAGGCTCAAGGCATCGGAGAAGGAACAGGCGTCGAAGTCGATTTCGCAGTCGATAGTCGCGGAGGTCAGGTCGAGTTCACCCGTCACTCGTGCGCCCGTGACACGGAGCGCGCGAACCTTCCCGGGATTCGCGGGCGGGCCGTCAAGAAGGAGGAGTGCGATCACGTGAGCTCTGATCTGCCGCTCCGGGCCCCACGCTGCTCCAGTCGCTGGGTCGTTATCAGCCGCCCTTCCCGTACGTAGGTCCAACATGCTGCCGTCACGGAAAGCGGACCACAGGCGGCGCTCAGGAGCACTCCAATCTGTCGGCGGTGACGTGGCGTCAGGCTCTGGGCGGTTGGCCATGATTCGTTGTACGAGATGCAAGGCTCCTCCACCAGAGGGCCGATAGGCTGCCGTGCCTCAGTGGTCTGCAGGGGCAGTCCTCGTTCTCGTACCAGGTCCTCCGAGGTGCGCTGTGCGGTGGCTTGGGTTCTGACGGTAGCGCGAAGGGCTCCAGTCGACGGGGTGTTCGGCCAGCCATGGCGTACCCCGGGCGAGGGCGAGCGGCCGACCGCGGTAGGGCACGGTCCGTGGAAGGTCTGCCTCACGTTCGATCCACTCTTACGAGTGAATAGGCTGACCGGCCAGTCTCAGATTCATGGCCGACTGGCCATCCGTCGTGAGATTCGGCAACGGAATCTGAGATCCCGCAGCTCGATGTCAACGGACAGTTCGCCGGG
The DNA here is from genome assembly GCF_040638895.1 of Streptomyces sp. NPDC024017. NCBI lineage: Bacteria > Bacillati > Actinomycetota > Actinomycetes > Kitasatosporales > Streptomycetaceae > Streptomyces > Streptomyces sp. NPDC024017. Next base: position 156,627 of record NZ_JBEZYZ010000007.1, read on the forward strand.
CGGCAGACAGGAAAGATCGCGGAAAGACTGGCCAACGGGCGCGAGGGCATGTCAACGTACACGACCTTGCAAGAAACACCAGGTCAGAGAGGTGATTGCCCGTGACCGTAGCCCCTGCCGGCCCCGGTTTCTCCGCCACCGTCGAAGCCCTGCGACCGCGGGAGTGGCAGCTCGGCCCCGGTCAGCCGACCCTGGCATGGACCAGGACGGCAGATCCTACCTCGGTTGGTTCCCGCTCGGCCGCCCCGGCACGGATGGCGAGGGATGGAAGATCGCTGTCACCGGAACCGCCGAGATCCGCGGCTACCACCTGTCGTTCGACGACACCGAAACGCCGACCGACATCGTCGCCGCGGTCGGAGCACGCGTGCTGGAGACCTCACGCCGCCTCTGACAGCGCGGACACCGACACGTAGTGCCCGCCCTGCGAGCGCTGGCCGTACCGACGCTTGTGACGACGTGACCCGGCGGGGCCGAGGCCCTCTGTCCCGCCGGGGCCAGGGCGATCGCGTAGCGGAGCCCCAAGCCCGGAGATGCTCAGCCGCCTCGTCACGATGGCATAACGGGCTCGCGCGGACGATGGGCGGGACCGAACCCGGGTCAGGGTCGGCGCGTCACAGGGACGGCACGGCCCCACACCCGTCCGCCACGCAGCCTCTATCGCTCACCAACCAGCCCCGGGGAGACCCATGCAAACCAACGTCAGGCGCACCGTCCGTCTTCTCGCCGTGCTTGCCTTGTGCACCGTTGGAGCTGGTGCCGCCGCAGGGTGCGGCAACGCCGAGGCCGACAACGATGACGCAGAGGCCCGCAGCACCGAGCCGGCGCCCCAATTGGGGGCACGCGCCCGCCAGGTAGCCGATGCCTGGGACGGCTCCAAGGCAGCCGAAGCGTGGAACGAGGGCTACTACCCCATGGAGGCAGTCGTCCAGTTGCCCGAGAACGGCCTCCGCAGCGAAGCAGACAGGCGCGCCTATGAGACCGGGAACTTCGACCTGCGCGGGAAGCTCCCGTCCGCCCCGCACAAGAGCGGACACGTGATGTGGAAGAGCGGGAGCCCGCTCACGACACCACTGATGGAGGCCGAGAAGGCCTACGAGACCCTGGACCGTGACAGCAGCCCTGGACCGCGCCTGACCGTGACCGCAGCGAGACTGGGCGAAATGACCGTGGTCACCACTCGTGGACCGGCGACCGTCCCGGCCTGGCTGTTCACCCTGGAAGGCTACGCCAGTCCCCTCAAACGGGCCGCGGTCAGCCCGTCCAAGCTCCCCACGCCACCGATCAAGCCGCTTGAGCAGGAGGAAGTACCCACTGACGTGCTGGCGCCACTCGGTGGCCTGACGGAGGTAGCGAAGGACGGCCGGTCCGTCACTGTGGTGGCCACCCACGGTTCCTGCGACGACGGCCCCACCGTGGGGGTGCTCGAGACGAGCGGCAGCGTGGTGCTGTCCGCATCCGCAGCCGGCTCCAAGGAGGGTATCTGCAGTGGTGAACTGCGCGGCGAGAAGGTGGCGGTGAAGCTGGACCGGCCGGTCGGCAAGCGCATGGTCCTGGACGCGTTCACCGGACGTCCGGTGCCGTACAGCGAGTGGCCCAGGACCTCGCGGAGCTGGAGCTGAGCCGCCTCTGATTTCCTTTCGCTCATCCTGGTCACCTCACGGCGCCAGGTACGGCCCTCTGATCGCCCGGAGCGTTCACGTACTTTGGCAGCGCGGCAACTCCGCCACGCCACGGTTTCTGCGGGGCGATTCGTCAGCAACAGCCGCCTGGACATCGTGGCCACCAAGGCACTCGCCAGCGCCCTGTTCGCGCCGATGTTCGACAGCCACACCACCGGTGAGCGCAGTCGCCCGAACTTCGCCCGTTACTACTTCCTCGACGACGCCTCCCACGACTTCGTCGAGGACTGGGACCGCGCCGCCAACACCACCATCGCCCTGCTGCGCACCGAAGCCGACCGGTACCCGAACGACAAGGCGCTGCGCGAACTCGTCGGCGAGCTGTCCACAGTCAGTACACCGTGGACCCGCAGGCGCCACTGCATGTGTTCCATCCGCGCGGACATCGCAAGCGAGGCGAACGTCTGCGCCAACTGGGCTGCGCCTCCTGCCCCTCCTGCGCCCTCTTCGCCCAGATGGGAGCCATCCTCTCGTACCCCTCGGCACGCTTGGGCGCTTCGCTCGCGGTCATTCCCAACCCCCTGTAGTCGACGACGAGCACTCGCCTGAGTGGGCTTACCGGCTGGCTTCGGTGTGCTCGCGAATCGCGTGGGCCACATCGAGCAGGGCGTAAGCGACAGCGGCCAGTCCCTCCCCGATGGCGTCGGTCTGCTTCTCCGCACCCTCCCGGTCAGCCGCTGCGTCCGCCCTGCTCTCCGCGCAATCGCCCCACAAGCTCTTTGCCAGCATCCGTACACCTCCCCGTGCCACCGGTCCGTCCGGCAGCCTCTGCTGCCTCTCCTGTCGACCGCACCGCGAATCGCCTGATCTCCGCCATCCTGGTAGGACCAACGGCTGGCCCGGTCGCTCAGTGGCTGGTCGGCCTTGTGCCAGCGCCCGAAAGGGGGACCAAGCTGCTGCGGTTGTGGCCGAGGACCGGCGATGCGGCAGCAGCGGCGGGGCTGACGGAGACCCAGCAGTAGCCGCCGCCCGAAGGAGCGCCGCGTACCGCCTCGCCGCCGAAAAGCGGTCCGCGCTACGTCAACGGCGAGCTGTTTCCGGGTCTCCGCTGGCCCGAGGCAGCAAGCCATTCGGCTGACCTTGGGCGAGGCTCAACCGTCTTCCCCGGCACTTACCGGGGAAGATGCGCATTGACCTGCATCAGCACAGATGGAGTTGGACATGCACGCGAGCAAGGGTGACCGCCTGGTGATGCACGGCCGGGTAGTGGGCGAGTCTGATCGTGTAGTGGAGATTGTGGAGGTGCTGGGGCCGAACGGCACGCCGCCCTTTCGCGTGCGCGCGGCAAACGGCCACGAATCGATCATGAGCCCTGGCCCGGACACTGTGGTGGACCACCGCAAATCCGCAGACCAAATCTGAGACCCACACAGGGCACGCCGCGGCGGGCACGAGCAGGACCAGTCGCCCGCCGCCGGCTACGTGTCGGCGTTGAAGCGCGCGTCGTCCGCCGTCAGCCGGTCACGCGAGTCCGCGACGGCCATCCGGAAGCCCAGCTCGGGGGCGTCGTTGCCGCCGGTCGCGTCCCAGGCGCGGATCTCGCTCACGATGCGTTCGGCGAGGCCGGCGCCGCCCTCGCCGTGGCCGATCACGCCGACCTCCCAGTACCGGCCCTTCTCGTCTTCGCCCTCTCTCATGACTGCCCGCAGCCGATGCACAGGACGGTCGCGATGATCCAGTACCTGTCACCGCCGGGGGCTCTGACCAGTGCGGGGTCGCGCACCCCACGAGTTCCCACCGTGGAACGCAGGGTCATCCCGACGCCGTTGAGGTCACTCCAGTCAGGCCGTCCGTGCTGTGCCAGAAGTGGATCTGCTGACCGGTCGAACCCTTCCCGATGAAGTGCGTCATCCTTTCTCCGACTTTCCGTCGCACCCGTGGTCGCCGCGCCGACGGCGTCGGCTCACTTGACGCTGTCGCGGCTCTCAGCGGTGCCCGTCAGGTCTTCCGGCGTGACGTCATGGTCCGCTGGATCAGGATGAAGGCGCACAGCAGCACACCCGTGGCGATCTTCGTCCACCAGGAGCTGAGCGTCCCCTCGAACGTGATGACGCTCTTGATCAGGCCGAGCACCAGCACCCCGAAGAGCGTGCCCAGCACATACCCGGATCCGCCGGTCAGCAGGGTGCCGCCGATGACCACGGCGGCGATGGCGTCGAGTTCCATGCCCACGGCGTGCAGCGGGTCGCCCGACTGGATGTAGAGCATGAACAGCAGGCCGGCCAGGGCGGAGCAGAAGCCGCTCACCGTGTACACGGCGATCTTCGTGCCGCCCAGGGGAAGGCCCATGAGCAGGGCCGACTGCTCGTTGCCGCCGATGGCGTACACACGGCGTCCGAAGCGGGTGTAGTGGAGCACGTAGGCGGCGACGGCGAGGACGACCAGGGCCACGACGGCGCCGATCGACAGGTCCCCCACGCCCAGTGACACCCGCGTCTGGGCCAGGGTGCCCACCGAGGCGTCGTTGATGGAGATGGACTCCTTGCTGATGACCAGGCACAGTCCGCGGAAGAGGAAGAGCCCGGCGAGCGTGACGATGAACGGCTGGATCTCGAAGTTGTGGATGACGTAGCCCATCAGGAACCCGCCGAAGGCGCCGACGGCCAGTGCGAGGGGGACGACCAGGAGCAGCGGCAGTCCCTGACGTTCCACCAGCCACGCCGTGAACATGGTGGTGAAGCCGATCATCGAGCCCACGGACAGGTCGATGCCGCCCGACATGATGACGAAGGTGGCACCGATGGCGGCGACCAGCAGATAGCCGTTGTCGATGAACAGGTTGAGGAACACCTGGGGTTCGGCGAAGCCGTAGTTCTGGTACCGGCTGAGGCCACCGAGGTACATGGCGATGAACAGGGCGGCCGTGACCAGGACGGGCAGACGCCGGTCGCCGAGCAGGCGCGTGGCACGGGCACGGGAGGCGGTGCTGCCGCGCGGAGCCGCCTTGGGGGTCTGGGTGGTCGCGCTCATCGCGACACCTCCATCTTCGGGGCGGCGTCGGCCGCCGGAGCGGGCTCCACCGGGGCGGCGTCCCGGCGCGGGCCCTTGGGGCCCTTCGCGCCGAAGACCTTGGCCCGGAACTTCGGGGACTGCAGCAGGCAGACGACGATGACGACGGCGGCCTTGAAGACCAGGTTGGTCTGGGTCGGCACGCCGATGGTGTAGATCGTGGTGGTCAGGGTCTGGATGACGAGGGCGCCGACGACCGTTCCGCCGATGGAGAACCGGCCGCCGAGCAGTGAGGTGCCGCCGATCACCACGGCGAGGATGGCGTCGAGTTCGATCCACAGGCCGGCGTTGTTGCCGTCGGCGGCCGAGGTGTTGGAGCTGATCATCAGGCCCGCGATGCCCGCGCACAGCGCGCAGAACATGTAGACCATGATCTTGATGCGGGTGGACCTGATGCCGACCAGGCGGCTGGCCTCGGCGTTGCCGCCGACCGATTCGACGAGCAGGCCGAGCGCCGTGCGGCGGGTCAGCGCCACGGTCACGGCCACCACCGCGGCCACCACGAAGATGGAGAAGGGCAGGGTCAGCCAGTAGCCGCCGCCGATCAGCTTGTACGGCTCGCTGTTGACGGTGATGATCTGGCCGTCGGTGATCAGCTGGGCGACACCTCGGCCCGCGACCATGATGATGAGGGTCGCGATGATGGGCTGGATTCCCATCCTGGCCACCAGGAAGCCGTTCCACAGACCGCAGACGATCGCGGCCACCAGCCCGATGCCCATCGCCAGGAACACCGCGGACAAGGCGTTCTGGTCGGCCTGGTCGCTGATGTATGAACAGGTCAGGGCGCCGGTGATGGCGACTACGGCACCGACGGAGAGGTCGATGCCGCCGGTGGCGATGACCAGGGTCATGCCGACCGCGACGAGGATCAGCGGTGAGCCGAACAGCACGATGGAGACGAGGCTGCCGTAGAGGTGGCCGTCCGTCATGTTGATCGAGAAGAAGTCGGGCGTGAAGGGGACGTTGACGAGCAGCAGGGCGATCAGGACCGCGACCGGCCAGAACAGGTGGTGATGCGTCAGTGCTCGCCAGCGGGAGGTGGTGGTCACTGGTGTTCTCCGCTCGCGATGGTCTCGAGGATCTTGCTGGTGGTGATCTCCGGCCCGTTGGTCAGCCGCGCCACCAGCCGGCGGTCGCGCAGCACTCCGATGGTGTGGCTGAGCCGGAGCACCTCCTCCAGTTCGGCCGCGATGTACAGCACCGACATGCCGTCCTCGGAGAGGGACACCACCAGTTTCTGGATCTCCGTCTTGGCTCCGATGTCGATGCCGCGCGTCGGCTCGTCCAGGATCAGCAGCTTGGGCTGGGTGATCAGCCAGCGGGCGAGCAGTACCTTCTGCTGGTTGCCGCCGCTGAGCCGGCCCACGCGGGCCTCCGGGTCGGCGGGGCGGATGTCCAGCGCCTGGATGTACCTGGCGACGAGTGCGTCGCGCTGGGAGGCCGGGATGGGCCGGGTCCAGCCGCGGGCCGCCTGGAGAGCGAGGATGATGTTCTCGCGCACCGTCAGGTCGGGGACCAGGCCCTCGCTCTTGCGGTTCTCCGAGCAGAACGCCACACCGGCCGCGATGGCGTCGTTCGGGGCGCTCATCGAGACCTGCTTGCCGCCGATGGTCACCTTGCCGCTGTCGGGCTGGTCGGCCCCGAACAGCAGCCGGGCGAGTTCGGTGCGGCCCGATCCCAGCAGACCGGCGAGTCCGAGCACCTCGCCCTTGTTGATCTGCAGGTCGAAGGGGGCGATCCCGCCGGTGCGGCCGATCCCCTCGGCCTTGACCAGGGTCTCGCCGACGTCGGAGTGCATCTGGTGCTCGGCCAGTTCCTCGAGCTGGTCCAGGGCCTTGCCGATCATCAGCTCGATCAGCCCGACCTGGTCGAGGTCGCGGACCAGGTGCTCGCCGACCAGGGTGCCGTTGCGCAGGACGGTCATCCGGTCGCAGACCTCGTAGATCTGGTCGAGGAAGTGCGACACGAACAGGATCGCGACGCCCTCGTCCCTCAACTGCCGCATCAGGCGGAACAGTTCGAGGACCTCGTCGCGGTCGAGGCTGGAGGTCGGCTCGTCGAGGACCAGCACCTTGGTGCCGGATCCCGCGCCGCCCCGGTCCCCGGTGCCCACCGACCGTACGATCGCGACCAGTTGCTGCACGGCCAGCGGGTACGAGGACAGCGGCGCGGCGACGTCGATGTCGAGTCCGAGCCGGTCGACCAGCTCCGCCGCCTCCTTGCGCATCCGCTTCCACTGGATGCGGCCGGCGCGGGTGGGTTCGCGTCCGATGAAGATGTTCTCCGCCACCGACAGGTTGGGGCAGAGGTTGACCTCCTGGTAGACCGTGCTGATGCCGGACTGCTGCGCCTGGAGCGGGCTGCCGAACCGTACGGACTCGCCGTCCAGGGTGATGGTGCCGTCGTCCAGGGAGTAGACGCCCGTCAGCACCTTGATGAGGGTGGACTTCCCCGCACCGTTCTCGCCCATCAAGGCGTGGATCTCGCCGGGGAAGAGCCGGAAGTCGACGCCCGACAGAGCCCGTACCCCCGGAAACTCTTTGACTATGCCCGTCATCTCCAGGACGGGCTGCGGCTCTGCCATGGCAGCGCTCCTCGTGAATGGTCCAGGTCCGCAGGGAGCCCCCCGGCCGAGGGATGTCGGCCGGCCGGAGGCTCCCTGCCGGTGGGGACGGTCGGTCAGTACTTGCGGGTGGGGAGCGCGTCCTTGGCCTGGTCCTGCATGAAGTCGCTCTCCTTGGTCTTGATCCAGCGTTCGACCGTCTCGCCGTCCTTGACCTTCTTCACGACCTCCATCAACTGCGGGCCGAGCAGCGGGTTGCACTCGACGATGGCGTTGATCTTTCCTTCGGACATGGCGACGAAGCCGTCCTTCACGCCGTCGATGGAGACGATGAGGATGTCCTTGCCGGGCTTCTTGCCGGCCGCCTCGATGGACTGGATGGCGCCGATGGCCATGTCGTCGTTGTGCGCGAAGAGCACGTTGATGTCCGGGTTGGACTGGAGAAAGGCCGCCATGACCTGCTTGCCGCCGGCCCGGGTGAAGTCACCGGTCTGGCTGACGACGACCTTCCAGTCGTCCGCGTGGTCCGCCTCCATGACCTCCTTGAAGCCCTTGGCGCGCTCGATCGCGGGGGCGGCGCCGGTGGTGCCCTCCAGCTGGGCGATCTTCACGGCGCCCTTGTGGCCCGCCTTCTCCAGGACCTTCTCCAGGATCTTGGCGGCGCGTCGGCCCTCGTCCGTGAAGTCGGAGCCCACCAGGGTCACGTACAGGGAGTCGTCGGAGGTCTCGACGGAGCGGTCGGTGAGGACCACCGGGATCTTCGCGGCCTTGGCCTCCTTGAGCACCGCGTCCCAGCCCGTGACGACCACGGGCGAGAAGGCGATGACGTCGACCTTCTGCGCGATGTAGTTGCGGATCGCGGAGATCTGGTTCTCCTGCTTCTGCTGGGCGTCGGAGAACTTGAGGGTGTAACCCGCGTCCTTCGCGGCCGACTTCACCGAGTCGCTGTTGGCGGTGCGCCAGCCGCTCTCCGAGCCGACCTGGGAGAAGCCGAGGGTGATCGCCTTGCTGCCGCTGCCGGCGGCGGCAGCAGCGTCGCCGTCCTCCTTGGCGCAGGCCGCGAGTCCGGTCGCAGCCGCCACACCGACCGCCGCGGTGAGGAAGTTCCTTCTGCTGAGCATGCTTGATCTCCTTCGTTGAGCCGGCCCGGGGACGGGACTCGGTTGCTGCGGCTTCTGACGTTCCGTCGGAAACCAGGGGAGTGATGCCGTTCTGCAGGCCGACCAACGTTCGAAATATTGAACATGCGTGGCGCGTGCCGTCAGAGGGTGGTCAGGGTGGAGTGCGGCCGGGAACGGCCGGACGCAGAGGGCGGGGAGCCGGCGAGGTGCTCGGCACCGGAGGAGCGGATCGGCGGGCAGGGCGGGATCAGGGAGGGGTCGGCGAAGTGGTCGTGGCGCTGATGTCACCCGGCCGACGCGGGCGATGGGTCCGGGCTCGGTGACGACCGGAGGTGCTCCGGTCGGGCCGCGCCCTCGTTCCACTCCTCGACGGCTCCAGGAGCAGGGCGCTGCTTCACTCCGCCACTGCGAAGAGGTCCTGGCGGACCGCGCTCAGCAGAGGTGCCGAGAACTCCGGCTCCGGGGCGCGAACCCGGACCCGGCGGCGTCGCAGAGAGTGCGGGCGCTCACTTCGCCCGGCTTTCGCAAGGAGAGGTGCGGTCTAATCGTTGGCCGCAACCCGCCAGGGAGGTGCTGCTGTGCGCCGGATGTGCCACGGCCGTACCTCCCTCAAATGTGTCGGTGATGCGGAGGTCATATGAGCGCCCACCGTCCCCCCTGGTCAAGAGGTTGCGCGAGAAGCAGGCCATCACGTTTGGGTAACGCGGGGCAGCGGGCGAGGGGGACTGCCTGCCGGCCGCCCGGCGCGAAAGTGCCTTCTTCGGCGGAGGTATTGACGCTCGGCAGGCACGGCCATACCTTTCGATCGCTGAACGAAGTATCGAACTCTGTACGACATCCCGGACGATCGGCCCGCTAGCGGTCCTCCTTGCGCGCTGGTCCGGGTCGGAGCCGCGAAATGAGGGCACCGTCATGACGGCGACACATCCGGCAGCACCGCGGTCCGTGCGACCTGTCCCTGCCTGCTACCGCCCACGGGACGGGATCGCGAACGCCGGACGCCTCGCGCCCGGACGACGGCACGGCTCGGCTTGGGGCGGCGCCCCTCATCGCACGGTGCGCACCTGAGGAGGGGCATCGGGCCCAGGCTGAGGCCGCACATCCGGATTCAGCTCCGGACGCTGTCTCGCCTGCCATGACCAGCGCATGCCTGGCGATCCGCCGCGCGAGCGGGCGCGGGCGGGCACGTCGACAGTCTGTGACGCCGGGCGCCCTCGCGATCCGGATTCGGCACGCATGAGGCCGGGAAGCCCCCATGAACACGTGGGAACCACGGGGGGTGCATCCCCGGGCCAGGCGCCCGGCAGTCGACGTTTCCGCAGGTCACAACCTCGCCCAAGGGAAACTCACCTGAAGACGCCGGGGGGCAGTCCGGCATCGGTGCCGACGCGGCCCAGCAGCAGGGCCGACAGCGGTGACGCTTCCGACGGCTTCAGGACGACGGTGCAGCCTGCGGCGAGGGCCGGGGCGACTTTCTAACTGGCCAGGGTGAGCTGGGTGTCACTGCGCATGGGTCGAATCCCCGACTTCTGCATGGATACGGCCGTCACCGAGCCTCAAGGGCCGCGAGGCCGTGGGCCAGACGGCGGACGCCCTCGGTGATGGACTCCGCGTCGGCAGCGTACGACAACCGGAGGTGCGCCTCGCCCCGGGCGCCGAACTCGCTGCCCGGCCGGACGGCGACGCCGTACGAAGTGCGTAGTGCCGCCACGACGTCGGCCGAGCGCAGATCGAGGTCGTACCGTGGGAACTGGTAGAACGCGCCTTCGGAAGAGCTCAGTGTGAGGCCCGGGATCTTGTCGAGCTCCGTCCGCATGATCTCGCGGCGCGTCTCGTACTCCGTCCGCATCCTTGCGATGTCAGGGTCGCAGGTTCGCACCGCGGCGAGTGCGGGATCCTGGGCGACGGCGTTGACCGAGCCGTTGAAGGTGTTGAGGTCGGCGTACGCCTCGTCGGAGATTGACGAGAGTGGGCGTGCCGTCGAGCAGTTCGGCGAGTGTCTCCAACTCGGCCCGGCTGTGCACGATTCCGGTCGGAGATTGCTGGGGTTGCAGAAGACGAAGAGCGCGCAGAGTACGAGCACGGCTGCGCGCAGGGCGTGGACGACTTGAGGTCGGCATGAGTCCTGAGGGGCCCTGCGGAAGCTGCCCGAACATGCGACTCGCTGTGGAGTGCGGGATGCAGGGTCCGACTCGCTGAAGCCCAGGCCAAGACGCTGATTGAGAGTCCCGGAGCGCAGCGGGATGACTCCTGCCCGCTTCGGATCGATCCCGCATGCCCCTCTGTCCACTCCACTGCACATTCCTTTGGAAAATGCCAAAGCGTTCACCTGCGCCGAGCACATTCCGTAGTGTCGTGCTCACGTTCGCGGGAACGGCCGTGCAGGGGGAGGGGGTTCGGCGTGCCCGGAATCGACGAGAGTCTGCTGGAGGCCATGCGGCTGCCAGGTGCTCGAGGGGCGTCGGTGGTCGACTGGATCAGTGGTCTCGCTCTGGGTGCGGTGGGTGACGCACCCGGTGGCGACGTGGAGGCGATGGCTGCGGAAACCGCCGAACTCGCCCGCCTCGCCACCGAGAGCGGCGCCCTTGCCCTGACCGCTGGTGAGCCGGGGGGAGCGCCGGAGGACGACCCGGGCGGGCCGTCCGGCAAGGAGCCCCCCGTACAGGACCTGATCATCACCAACGCCGACTCGTACCACCTGCTGAGGTTCGTCACCACGACCTTCGACAGCACCGTGTTCGCGCACTTATGGCTCGACCGCCGGGAAGGGAACCTCGCTCTGGCCCGCATCCGGCTGGCCGAGATAACGGACCGGCTGGTGCTCGGATGACCACGTCGACCCTGACGGCGCGCTCGGGCGAACCGGCCTCAGCCACGCTGGGCACCCTCGCCGCGCAGGGCGCGACCGGCGCCCTGTCCACCGAGTCGGGGATCGTCTACCTCGCGGCGGGACACGTCGTGCACGTCGAATCCGCCGTCACACCCGACCTCGGCGACCTGCTCACCCACAGCGGTGCGCTCGCCCCCGACGGCTGGTGGGAGGCGATCGACCGGGCCGGCCGCCGCTGCCGCGTCGGACGGCAGTTGGTGGACAGCGGCCACCTCGCCGCCGGCGCGCTGGAACTGTGTCACCTGGGCGCCCTCTTCGACGCGGCGTACTTCGTCCTCGCCCAGGACGGACCGGCGCTGCGGTTCCGTCCCGGAGCCGCGCACTGGCTCGGCGCGGTCCGTCCCGTACCGGTGGACACCGTCCTGCGCGAGTCCAGACGCCGCCGCGAACTGCTGCACCGCATATGGCCCGAGCCCGCCGTCGACCGCGCGCCTCTCGCCCGGGTGCCCGGACCGGACGCCGCCGACCTGCCTGCCCGCCGAGGGCGGACCCTCGCCCAGGTCGACGGCGTCCGCACCGCCGCCCAGATCGCCACGGCCCTCGCCTGCCGCACCTTCCACACCCTCGTCGAACTCCGCCGCCTCGCCGCCGCCGGGCTGGTGGCTCCTGTAGCCCCCCTGGTCCCCGTCCCCTCCCCAGCCCCAGCATCCGCCCCCGCCCCCGCCACCGTGTCCGCCGAGCCGGGCCCCACCCCTCGTCCCGTGGCACCGGACGAGCCCGACACCGCACTGCTGCGACGGCTCCTGCACGCCTTGGAGGCACTGTGATCCGCGCGCGAAGACAGCGTGCCGAAAGGAGACTGCTCATGGCCGTCGAGACCGACGTCCTGGACGAACTGCGTCGGCTCCGCACCCGCATACCCCGGCTGACGGGCTCCCTCGCGGCCACCGTCGACGGACTCGTCCTCGCCCAGGACGTGCCGGACACCGAACCGGAGGGACTCGCGGCGCTCACCGCCGCCGCCCTGGGCGTCGCCTACCGCATGACCGACGCCGCCGCCCGCGGCGACTTCCGCGAACTGCTGGTGCGGGGCTCCGGAGGCTATGTCGCGACCTACGCCGCCGGAACGACCGCCGTACTCACCCTCCTCGCCGAGGACCGCGTCAACGTCGGCCGCCTCCACCTCGAAGGCCGGCGCAGCGGCGCCCGGATCGCCGACCTGGTGGCCACGCGAGTGGGCCCGGGCACCGGTCGTCACGCCGACCGGCCCGCGCCCGAAGAGCACCTCGCCACGGTGCCCCCGGCCACGGACCGCCCCATCGGCACCCTCCCGGTACGCACCCCGCAGCGGCCCACGCACCAGCCGCGCCCGCAGACCGGCATCTGAGCCAACCCGACCTCCCGACCCACCGAAGTAGAAGACCGAAGGAAAGGAACCGAGCGCATGGCCAACACGGAGACCGCGCTGAAGGAATGCCTGAGCTCCATCGACGGAGCGACGGCCGCCGCACTCGTCGACTACACCAGCGGCATGGCCCTCGGCACCCTCGGCGGCACCAAGGACTTCAACCTCGAAGTCGCCGCCGCGGGCAACACCGACGTCGTCCGGTCCAAGCTGCGCACCATGGAGCACCTGGGGCTGAAGGAAGAGATCGAGGACATCCTGATCACCCTGAACACCCAGTACCACCTCATCCGCCTCCTGAAGGGGCGCGGAGGCAGCGGACTCTTCCTCTACCTGGTGCTCGACGGGAGCCGGGCCAACCTCGCGATGGCCCGACACCAGCTGCGCCGCATCGAAGCCGACCTGGAGGTCTGAACCGGCACCACCGGACGGGCGCCCTCCGCCACGCATGTGCAGCGGAGGGCCCCGGCACGTCGCACGGCGACGACACACGCGCAGCGACCGCGTCTACGGTGGTGCCATGACGGCACCCCTGGACGTGCTCGTGGTGGGTGCGGGCCCCACCGGACTCGCACTCGCGACCCAACTGCGCGCCTATGGAACCCCGTTCCGGATCGTGGACCGGTCACTGGACCGCACCCGGGAGTCCCGCGCCCCGGCGATCCAGCCCCGCACCCTGGAGATGCTGTCCGGGTTCGGTGTGGCGGACGACCTCGTCGACCGGGGCAGTGCGACGGTCGGGCTGCACCTGCATCTGCCCCGACGCGTGCTGCACGTGCCGGTGTTCGACGTCGGCTGCGACGACACGCCGTACCCGTTCCTGCTCTTCCTCCCGCAGTCGGAGACGGAAGCCACCCTGACGGCTCATCTGGCCGCGCGGGACGTGACGGTCGAGCGGGGCACCGAGCTGGTCAGCGCCGAAGCGGAGGGCGAGTACGCCACCTGCCGCCTGCGAAGCCCGGACGGCACCGAGGAGACCGTGCGTGCCCGCTACGTCGTCGGCTGCGACGGCGCACACAGCACCGTGCGCACCGCGGCGGGCATCGCCTTCGAGGGCTACGCCTATCCGCAGACGTTCCTGCTGGCGGACCTGGAGGCCGACGGACTGGAGCAAGGCACCGCACACACGTACATGACCGCGGCCGGGCTGCTGTTCTTCTTCCCGCTCGGCACTCCGGCCACCTGGCGGATGATCGCGATGCACCCACCGGGCGCTCCCGGCGGCGAGGTGACCCTGGACCTCCTCCAGCGGATCACCGACAACTGGACGCCCGACGAGCTGTCCCTGCGCGATCCGGTCTGGATGACGAGCTTCCGCATCCACAACCGCGGTGCCGCCCGCTACCGCAAGGGCCCGTTCTTCCTCGCGGGCGATGCGGCACACATCCACAGCCCGGCCGGGGGACAGGGCATGAACACCGGCATCCAGGACGCGCTCAACCTGGGCTGGAAGCTCGCCCACGTCTGCCGCGGCGCGGCACCGGAGGAGTTGCTGGAGACGTACGAGGCGGAGCGCGCCCCGGTCGGCCACGGCGTACGCCGCCTCACCGACCGCGCGTTCACCGTCGGTACGAGCAGCCACCCTGCCCTACGGCTGGCGCGGACGCGTCTCGCCCCGCACCTGGCCCCCCTGCTCCTGCGCGCGACCGGTGCCCGGGCACGCCTGTTCCGCACGGTGTCCGAACTCGGCATCCACTACCGCCGCGGCCCCGCCACCGTCACCGGATCGCCCCGCCCTCGGCAGGGCCCACACGCGGGAGACCGCCTGCCCGACACCCCGGCCGGGCTTCAGCGCCGCGTCGCCGGACCGGGCTACCACCTCCTGCTCGGCGGCCCCACCCGCTCCTGGCCCCAGGACCCGCCCCTGGGCGGACGGGGCGACTTGGTGAGCGTGCACCACCTGGGCACGCAGAGCCCGTGGCCGGGCATCACCCACGCCCTCGTACGACCCGACGGTTACGTGGGCTACCTGGCGCGCGGCACCGACCTCACGGGTCTGCGCGCCTATCTCGACCGCTGGCTGCCGGCGCGTTAGACCGGGAGGCCGGCGAGCCACTCGATCAGGAGCCGGTTGGTTTCGGACGGACGCTCCTGCTGGACGAAGTGACCGCAGCCGTCCAGGAGGTGCGAGGCCCTCAGGCCGGGCAGCGTCGTCGGGTACGCCTCGATCGCGTCGGCCAGCCAGGTCGTGGACGCGTCCAGGCTGCCGCCGATGAACAGCGAGGGCTGGGTGACAGGGGCACCGGAGAAGCCCACCAGGTCCTGCCAGTCGCGGTCCATGTTCCGGTAGCGGTTCAGGGCTCCGGTCATCCCGGTGCGCTCGAACTCCCCGGCGTAGACGTCGAGGTCGGCCTCGCTCAGCCAGTCCGGCAGCCGGCCGACGGGGAACCGGTCGCGCAACCGGCCGCCGCGGACCAGGAAATGGGGGTCGGTCTCGGGCATCGTGCCCGCGGACAGGGCCGCGTAGAAGCCCGCGAGCCAGCCGCGCACGTCGGGCTCGATCTCCGACTCGGCCCGGCCGGGCTCCTGGAAGTAGGAGACGTAGAACTCCTCGTCGCCGCCCATCCGCGCAAAGACCTCACTCGGCCGCGGCCCGCCGGGCGGGGTGTAGGGCACGCTCAGCAGCCCCACCGCGTGGAAGACGTCCGGCCGCACCAGCGCGGAGGTCGCCGCGATGGTCGCGCCCCAGTCGTGCCCGACCAGCACCGCGGACGGCTCGCCCAGGGCCTCCAGCACGGCGACGTTGTCCTCCACCAGCTCGAGCATCCGGTACGCGTCCGGCTCCGAAGGCCGCGACGAGCGTCCGTAGCCGCGGACGTCGACGGCGACCGCGCGGTAGCCGGCCGCGGCCAGAGCCGGTAGCTGGTGGCGCCAGGAGTACCAGGACTCGGGGAACCCGTGCAGCAGGAGCACGAGCGGTCCGTCACCCTGCTCCACGAGGTGGATGCGGCCGGCTGGTGACGGCACAAGGCGATGCGTGCGGTCGGCGGCGGACGTCTGCGGCATGGATCCTCCCGCGATCCCAAGGGGCGCTCGGTCCACCGATCATCCAGCGCCCGCCGCGCCGCACGCGAAGCCTGTTGCCGTTCCGGCAAAAGGCTCAGCCGTGGAAGGTGATGTACCCGTTGCGGTCCGCGTCGGAGCCGCTCGCGGTGTACGAGTGCACGTCCGCACGACTGCCGGACGGCTTGTACACGTAGATCGTGTCCTTGTCGTTGTTCCACATGAAGTTGCAGTTGTCGCGGTAGACGACGTTGTTCGCGTCGGAGTCGGCCCCGTTGCCGCCGCGCAGCTTCACGTAGTCACCCGGCTGAAGGCTGTGGCTCGCGGTGAAGGTGAACTTGTTCCCCGCGGCGTCCTTCACGACGTACCCCTTGAGGTTCACCGTCGTCGAACGCGAGTAGTTCTTGATGGTCAGGTACTCCTCGGCGGTGTTCCCGCCCGAGCAGCGGTTGGAGTCGCTGCCGGGAGCGTCGTACTGGATGCCCCGGATCTTCAGCGCGGAGTCGTACTCGGCGGCCTGGGCCGGAACCGCCGACAGGGCGGTGAGGGCCCCGGCAGCGACGGCCGTGGTGGCGACAAGGCGTATACGCATGGACGTTCGTCCCCCCTGCATGGCCTTCAGGTGAAGGCGATGTGATGGTTCAGTGAAGCCTCCGGATCGTACACGCTTCAAGTACGCAGAAGGGCGGGTCCGGTGACATTGCCACCGAACCCGCCCCGCGGGATGTAGAACGTCAGGTGTGAGGCGTCAGGCGCCGCTGGCCCGCAGCATGTCCTCGCGCTCGACGATCTTCACGCGCTCACGGCCCTCGGGCTCGCCCAGGGCCTTCTCCGCGGCGTCCAGCTTGTACCAGCCGTCCCAGGTGGTGAAGCGGATGTCGCGCTCGGCGAGGAACGCGTCCACGGCCTCGGGGTCCGGGGTGGCGGGCGTGTGCAGCCTGCCGCCCGCGTAGTCCTCCAGCAGGTTCTTCACCGTCTCGTTGGCGTCGCCCTTGGTGTGCCCGATGAGGCCGATGGGGCCGCGCCGGATCCAGCCGGTGACGTACGTGGACTGCAGGTGCTCGCCCGACTCCTGCACGACCCGGCCGCCCTCGTCCGGAACGGTGCCGGAGTCGATGTCCCAAGGCAGCTTGGGGAGTTTGTCGGACAGGTAGCCCACCGCGCGGTACACCGCGCCGACGTCCCAGGTGTTGAACGTGCCGGTGCCCTTGACGTTGCCGGTGCCGTCGAGTTCCGTGCGCTCGGTGCGCAGACCGACGACCTTGCCGTCCTCGCCGAGGACCTCGACCGGCGACTCGAAGAAGTGCAGGAAGAGCTTGTGGGGCCGGTCGCCGACGTCGCGGATCGCCCAGTTCTCCAGGGTCTTCGCCACCATGTCGGCCTGCTTGTTGCCGCGCCGCGTGGTGATCGAGCCCTCGTCGTAGTCGATGTCCTCGGGGTCGACGATGACCTCGATGTTGGGGGAGTGGTCCAGCTCCCGCAGCTCCATCGGGCTGAACTTCGCCTGCGCCGGGCCGCGGCGGCCGAAGACGTGGATCTCCTTGGCCCGGTTGGCCTTCAGGCCCTCGTAGACGTTGGCCGGGATCTCGGTGGGCAGCAGCTCGTCCGCAGTCTTGGCCAGGACGCGCGCGATGTCGAGCGCCACGTTGCCGACGCCGAGCACGGCCACCTTCTCCGCCTCCAGCGGCCAGGTGCGCGGCACGTCCGGGTGGCCGTCGTACCAGGACACGAAGTCGGCGGCGCCGTACGAGCCGTCGAGGTCGATGCCCGGCAGTGAGAGCGCCCGGTCGGCCGTCGCGCCGGTGGCGAAGATCACGCCGTCGTAGAACGCGCGCAGGTCGTCCAGGCCGATGTCGGTGCCGTAGTCCACGTTGCCGAAGAGCCGGATCTGCGGTTTGTCGAGCACCTGGTGCAGGGCGGTGATGATGCCCTTGATCCGCGGGTGGTCGGGGGCGACGCCGTAACGGATCAGTCCGAACGGCGCCGGCATGCGCTCGAAGATGTCGATGGACACGCCGGGTTCGGCGGCCACCTCGGACTTGAGCAGGGCGTCGGCGGCGTAGATCCCGGCGGGGCCGGATCCGACGATGGCTACCCGCAGGGGGCGGGGCATGGTCAGGTTCCCTTCGAGCGGCGACAAGCGATCTCGACGGGAAGCCTAAACTAAGGCAAGCCTAAGTCGGTACGAGGGTCCGGTCTATGAGCTCATAAGGCTACTTTATGGGGTGTCCCCAGTGGCACTTATGGCAGGGGCTGCTCCGCCCAGATCACCTTCCCCGCGGGCAGATAACGCGTCCCCCAGCGTTCCGCGAGCTGCGCGACGAGGAACAGACCCCGCCCGCCCTCGTCCGTCATGGTCGCGTACCGCAGGTGCGGTGAGGTGCTGCTGCTGTCGAACACCTCGCAGATCAGGTTGCGGTCGCGCAGCATCCTGACGCGTATGGGGCCGCCGCCGTACCGCAGCGCGTTGGTGACCAGCTCGCTCAGGATCAGCTCCGTGCTGAACGTCAGCTCGTCCAGGCCCCACTCGGCCAGCTGTCGGCTGACCGCCGCCCGCACCTCGCCCACGGCCGCCGGATCGGCCGGCACCGGCCACTCGGCGACATGGTCGGCCGCCAGCGCCCGGGTACGCGCGACGATCAGCGCGATGTCGTCGCTGGAGCGGGCCGTGAGCTGGGAGTCGAGCACGACCCGGCAGGTGTCCTCCGGGGACTGCCCGGCCCGGCCCAGCGCCTCGCGCAGCATCTCCAGGCCGACGTCGATGTCCCGCTCCCGGTCCTCGACCAGCCCGTCGGTGTAGAGGACGAGCCGGCTGCCCTCCGCGAGCTCCAGCTCCGCCGTCTCGAACGGCAGACCACCGAGCCCCAGCGGGGGACCGGCGGGCACGTCGGCGAACTCCACCGTGCCGTCCGGGTGGACCAGCGCCGGCGGGGGATGTCCGGCCCGCGCCACGGTGCAGCGCCGGGAGACCGGGTCGTAGACGGCGTACAGACACGTCGCGCCGGTGACCGGGGCGCTGCCCTCGTCCTCCGTCTCGTCCTGGTCGATACGGCCGACCAACTCGTCCAGCAGGGCGATCAGTTCCTCGGGCGGCAGGTCGAGGGCGGAGAAGTTGTGCACGGCGGTGCGCAGCCGCCCCATCGTGGCCGCGGCGTGCAGCCCGTGGCCGACGACGTCACCGACCACGAGCGCGACCCTGGCCCCCGACAGCGGCAGCACGTCGAACCAGTCACCACCGACCCCGGCCTGCGCGGGCAGATAGCGGTAGGCGATCTCCAGGGCGCCCTGCTCGGGCAGGTTGCGGGGGAGCAGGCTGCGCTGGAGCGTCACCGCCATGCTGTGCTCGCGGGTGTAGCGCCGCGCGTTGTCGATGGAGACGGCGGCCCGCGCGACCAGCTCCTCCGCCAAGGCCAGCTCGTCCGCGTCGAAGGGCTCCGGCTTCTCGCAGCGCCAGAAGCTGACCACGCCGAGCACCAGGGTGCCGGCCCGCAGCGGCACGGTGATCAGGGAGTGGATGCCGTACTCGACGATCTGCGCGGAGCGCTCGAGGTCCTGTGCCTGCCAGCCCCGCGCCTCGCTCAGCCGGGGCTCCAGGACGGGGCCGCCCGTGGCGAGGCTGCGGCCCTGCGGTGAGGAGTCGACGAACCTGATCCGCTCGCCGGTGGGGTAGAGCGGCGCGTCCTTGCGGATCCCGTTCACCGCCGTCCGGCTGAGTGCGGCCGCCGCGTTCGGCTGTCCGCCGCCCAGTACCGCGTCGAACAGGTCCACGGTGACGAAGTCGGCGAACCGGGGCACGGCCAGCTCGGTGAGCTCCTCGGCCGTCCGGGTCACGTCCAGGCTGGTCCCGATGCCCACACCGGCGTCGTACAGCATGTTGAGCCGTTCCCGCGCGGTCTCGGCCCGCCCGGACAGGGCCCGCAGCTCAGTGGAGTCGCGCAGGGTGGCGACGCTGCCCGGCGGGACACCCGCACGGTCCGTGGTCCGCTGGTTGACGGCGAGGAGCCGGTCCCCCACGAGGTGCACCTCGTCCGTGGCGACGCGTCCGGAGGCCAGCAGGTCGGCGGTGCCCGGGTCGAGACCCAGACTGAGGACGTGCCGGCCCTCGGCGTCGGCGGGCAGCCCGAGCAGACGGTGCGCCTCGTCGTTGGCGAGCAGCAGGGTGCCGCCGTCGTCGACGATGAGCACGCCCTCCCGGACGGCGTGCAGCACGGCGTCGTGATGTTCGTACATCCGGGTCATCTCGTGTGGCCCGAGCCCGTGGGTCTGGCGCAGCAGCCGCCGGCTCACCAGCGCGGCACCCGCCGTCGCCAGGGCGAGTGCCGCCGCGGCGGCCGCGAGGACGAGGGGCAGCTGACGGTCGGCCGTCCCGCCGACGTTCTTGGTCGTGATCCCCGCCGAGACCAGGCCCACGACCCGGCCGTCCGAGTCCTTCACCGGCACTACGGCCTGGACGAGCGGGCCGATGGTGCCGTCGATCTTCTCGGTGAACGACTCTCCGGCCAGCGCCGGCGCGATCGTCCCGACGAACTGCTTCCCGATGCGGTCCGGCTTGGGGTGGGTGTAGCGGATCCCGTCGGTGTTCATGACGACGATGAAGTCGACCTTGGACCGCTCACGCGCGGCCTCGGCCCGCGGCTGGAGCACGGCGGTGGGATCAGGCCCCTGCAGCGCCTCGGCGGTGCCCGGGGCGTTGGCGAAGGTCTCCGCGACGGCGAGCGAACGGTTGCGGGCTTCCTGCGTCGTGTCGTGCCGCACCTGCAGCACCAGCGCCACCACGGCCGCCACGACCAGCAGCAGCACGATCACCACGACCAGCAGGAACACCTGGCCGGCGACGCTGCGTCCGCCCAGCACCGACCGCAGCCCCGCCCCCGGTTGCCATCGCGACGGGCCCGCCTCCCGCTGCTGCCGTGCCGACGGCGCGGCGCCGGGCGGCAGTGGCGATCGAGTCCCGGATCGACCCAAGAGTCGGACCATGTGCCATGTCTACACTGCCCGGCTCCGGGAGGCGAGGGGCATCACCCATGGTGACAGGGGGTCCTCACCGTTTCGTCACGTCTCCTGGCGTGCGCGGGCTCCCTTGCCGTACGAAAACGTACGACAGTCTCAGGTCCCCAGCGAGCGGGCCAGCTCGGTCGTGGCCCGCGCGATCTCGCCGTCCTCGTCCGCCATCAGCCGGCCGAGGTCGCCGCGCCGGGCCCGCACCGCCTGGCGCGCCGCACGCTCCCACACCACCGGGTTCTCACGGTGGTTCAGCAGTTTCGGATAGACGGCGGCGGTGCTCTCCCACTGCCGGGCGTCGGCGATGTTCTTGAGCAACTGGATGATCTGGGCGCGGCAGGTCACCTGCGGCAGCTTCGCCAGCTCCCACAGGAACGGAACGGTGGCCGCGGTCGCCTGCTCCACGACGAAACCGAACTGGCAGATCCGTTTCCGCAAGTCGTCGAGAGCGGAGCGGGCGGTGTCGGCATCACCCACGGCGATGCCGTTGAGCAGGAGGGGAATGGCCGCCGCCGAGCCGGTGGAGTCCTGGATGTCGCCCCACGGCACGCGGTCCAGTGCCGTGAGCGGCGTGTTCCGGGCCACCCCGGCCGGGGCGTCGGGGCGCTGAGGGCGCTCGCTGCTCGGGGGTTCCGTCGAAGCGCTGCGCATGGCGAGGGGCCTTTCCGCGGCAGTCGTGTCAGAAGGGTGGACAGGGCGTGGCCGACCGGGTCGTCAACCTGGCCCAGACCGTCTTGCCCGCCGGGGGACTGGGGACCCAGCCCCACTCCTCGGACAGGGCGTCGACGATGCACAGGCCCCGGCCGTGCTCCTCCAGGGCCGTGCCGGTCGGCGCGTACACGGGCGGGTGGTCGTCCGTGTCGTAGACGGTGACCAGCAGGTGGCTGGGGTCCAGGAGGAATCCGAGTCGGATCTCCGGCACACCCGGCACGTCCGAGGTGCTCGGCGCCGCATGTGTCGCGGCGTTCGCGGCGAGCTCGGTGATGACGAGGGTCGCGTCGTCGCAGCGGTGGTCGAGGGACCAGCCGTGCAGGGTGTCGCGGGTGAAGGACCGGGCTCGCGCGAGCCCCTCCCGGCTGCACTCGACACGCAGAGCGGCCGAGGCGGAGAGCTCACCCGAGAACTGCGGCAGTGTCTTCGGCACCGAGGGTGGGGCCCCGTAGGCGGTGACCGTGTGCGGGCCGGCCGGGAAGGCGTGGCTCGCCCCGGATGTGCCTGCGTGTGCCGCAGCCCCACTCGGCGGCCGGAGCACGTGCTGCGCAGGTGATGACACGGCATCTCCCCGATGCGACGTCAGGACACGGCGTCCGCCCGGGGGTTGACGCCGCAGCTATTATCCACGCTGAAGGCGCCCGCGTGCAATTGCACGAGAAATTGCGTGAAAATCAAGCCGTTGTGGGTACGCAAGCCGGGACGAGTGCGGTCGAAGGGATGCGGCTGCTCTCGGCCGGACGGCCGGGCACACCGTGCGCGGCGGGGAACGAGAACAGCTAGGAGACTGCGGTGCCACCAGTGCAGAACGGAGTGCAGGCAAGCTCGTTGGGCGCCTGCTGGATCAAGAGCCGGCACAGCAACGCCGAGGGCAACTGCGTCGAAGTCGCCCCCCTCGTCGACGGCGGGATCGCGATGCGCAACTCCCGCGACCCCGACGGCCCCGCCCTCGTCTACACGTCGGCGGAAGTGGCGGCCTTCCTGGCCGGGGCGAAGGACGGCGAGTTCGACCACCTGCTGTGAGCAAGTGGTGCCGTCCCGCGTGCGAAGCGATGCCCGCGGCGTGAAGCGGAGTCCAACTCCCTACTTCTGCGGGGGTGCTGCGGGCGGATGCGTGGAGACCCGGTGAAGTGCGATAGTGTAAGTCGCCCTTGTGCCGGTCTGCTGGGAGTCAGGATGTCCGCCGCGTCGCATCGCATCTCCCGTCTGGAACCCTACCTGGACAGGCCCGAGCCGGCGCCGACTCTGCTGAAGATGCTGGTCGGTGTACAGCTCGCCGGCTTCCGCGAGGACGCCGGACTCGCCCAGGACCAGGCGGCGCGCGCTGTCGGGTTCAGTGCCGCGAAGTTGTCCCGCATCGAGTCGGGCAAGGGCCGCCGCCCGCCGACGGAGAACGACGTCCGTGCGCTGCTGGAGCTGTACGGCACCGACGCGTACGAGGCCTCGGTACTGCTCAAGCTGCTGCAGCGCGCCGGTGAGCCCGGTTGGTGGCAGCGCTACGACAAGCGGCTGATGCCCGAGTGGTTCGACCGGCTGGTCGGACTGCAGGAGGCCGCCGCCACCATTCGCACCTTCGAGATCCAGTACGTGCCCGGCCTGTTGCAGACACCCGCCTACACCAAGGCGGTGGTGGAGCGTGGCCTGCCGAACGCGCCGGCCGGTGAGGTGGAGCGGCGCGTCGAACTGCGCAGGCGCCGGGCCCGGTTGCTGTCGCGGACCGACGCGCCGCAGCTGTGGGCGATCATCGACGAGTCCGTGCTGCTGCGCGTCCTGGGCAGCACCGATGTGATGCGGGAACAGCTCGCGCACCTCGTCGAGATGGCCGAACGCTCCAATGTGACGCTGCAGATCGTCCCGCTGAGCGTCACCAACGCCTCGGCACCGGCGATCCCGATCACGTATCTGCGCTTCGGCGGCCTCGATCTGCCCGACGTGGTCTACCTGGAGCACATCAAGAGCGCGAACTTCCTCGAGGACCGCGACGAGACCGAGGAGTACCGGATCGCGCTGGACCGGCTCGCGGACGAGGCGCTCAAGCCCCGTGACTCGCTGGAGCTGCTCCGGCAGACGATGGAGCAGCGCTACCCGTGACGCGCGGGTGCCTCGCGCGGGGACGATGACCGTCCCGCGCGAGGCACCTCGGTCACTTCTCCAGCGGGATCCGCCCGACTCCGCCGAACTCGATCCACTCGTGGGTGAGCTGACGGGGCGCCACCTCGGTGTCCGGACGCCAGGTGGAGACCTCCACGAGCCCGGGCTCAAGGATCTCCAGGCCCTCGAAGTACGTCTCCACGTCCTTCGGTTCACGCACGCGGCCCCAGTTGCCCTGGGTCGCCTGGTCCATGAAGTCCGTGACGAACGCGCGGACCTCGGGGTCCTCGCTGACCAGCTGGCACATCACCATGAAGCTGCCGGGCGCGAGCCGTTCCCGGACGCGGCGGGCGACCGCGAGCGGCCCGTCGGTGTCGCTGTCCGGGATGCAGTGGAAGACCGAGTTGAACAGCACGCACACCGGCTCGTCGAAATCGATCAGCCGCTTGGTGTCGGCGTGGCCGAAGATCAGGTCGGTCTCGCGCATGTCCGCGTGGATGACCGTCGTGCGCTCGTCCTGCTCCAGCAGCGCACGTCCGTGGACCAGCACCATCGGGTCGTTGTCGACGTAGACCACGTGGGTCGTGGGGTCGATGCGCTGGGCGACCTGGTGCACATTCTCCTGCGTCGGCAGGCCGGATCCGTGGTCCAGGTACTGCCGGATGCCGTGCTCCTCGGAGAGGGTCTTCACGACCCGCTGGAGGAAGCGCCGGTTGTTCAGGGCCAGACGGCGCGTGCTGGGCACGACCTTGTCGAGCTCCTCGCACGCGGCGCGGTCGGCCGCGTAGTTGTCCTTGCCGCCCAGGTAGTGGTCGTACATGCGCGCTGCCGTCGGCACGGTCGCGTCGATCTCGGTGGACAACTGCTTCTCGGAGTGCATCGTTCCCCCTGCAAGGTGCCGCGCCAACGGACTGGCTGGACAGGAAGTACATCCTAGGGAGCGGGAGTTGGGCGGTGCCAGCCCACCGGCGAAGGTGCCCACGATCGAACGACGAGATGACCGCCGCCCGGGTCGCCCCATGCGCCTTATGTAACCATTCGCGTGCTTTGTGTCACCGGCGTCCGGGCGGGTACCCGGCGACGGCAGTGTCGTCCTCTGCGGGAGGTGGGACCGTGGACACCTCGGCTGACCGGAT
The DNA here is from genome assembly GCF_040638895.1 of Streptomyces sp. NPDC024017. Lineage (NCBI taxonomy): Bacteria > Bacillati > Actinomycetota > Actinomycetes > Kitasatosporales > Streptomycetaceae > Streptomyces > Streptomyces sp. NPDC024017. The sequence goes on from NZ_JBEZYZ010000007.1 coordinate 181,182, forward strand.
CGCGGACGTCTGGGGCTCGCGCACGCCGTACGAGCCCGGCACGTCCTGGCCGTCCCGGACCGACGCGCAGCTTGTGGAGGGGCTCGGCGAGCAGGACGTGGAGCGGTGGGTGCAGGCCGCCTCGCTGCTGCACTCCAACGGCGACGCGATGGACATCGCGGTGCGCGAGGGCCGCATCGTGGGCGTGCGGGGCCGGGCCTCGGACCGGGTCAACCGCGGGCGCCTGGGCCCCAAGGACCTCTACGGCTGGCAGGCGAACGCCTCGCCGGACCGGCTCACCGGGCCGCTGATCCGCGAGGACGGCCGGCTGGTGGAGTGCGACTGGGGCACGGCCATGGACCGGATCACCTCCAGGGCCCGGCAGCTGCTGGACGACAAGGGCCCCGGCTCGATCGGCTTCCACACCACCGGCCAGTTGTTCCTGGAGGAGTACTACACCCTGGCCGTCCTCGCCCGCGCCGGCATCGGCACCAACCACCTGGACGGCAACACCCGGCTGTGCACGGCGACGGCCGCCGAGGCGCTGAAGTTGACGTTCGGCTGCGACGGGCAGCCCGGCTCCTACGAGGACATCGACCACGCCGACACCGTCGCCCTGTTCGGGCACAACATGGCGGAGACGCAGACGGTGCTGTGGATGCGCCTGCTGGACCGCCTGGAGGGCGGCGACCCGCCCCGCCTGGTGTGCGTGGACCCGCGCTGCACCCAGGTCGCCCGGCGGGCCGCTGTCCACCTCGCGCCGCGCGCGGGGACCAACGTCGCGCTGCTCAACGCCCTGCTGCACGAGATCATCCGCACCGGCCGCATCGACCGGTCCTACGTGGACGCGCACACCGTCGGCTTCGACGAACTCGCGGCCGTGGTCGAGGAGTGCACGCCCAGGTGGGCGGCCGGAATCTGCGACGTGCCGGCCGCGCAGATCGAACGGGCGGCGGAGATCCTGGGCAGCGCCGAGCGGCTGCTGTCCACGGTCCTCCAGGGTGTCTACCAGTCCCACCAGGCCACCGCGGCCGCCGTCCAGGTCAACAACCTGCACCTGATCCGCGGCATGCTGGGCAGGCCCGGCTGCGGACTGCTCCAGATGAACGGCCAGCCCAGTGCCGAGAACACCCGCGAGTGCGGCGCCGACGGCGACCTGCCGGGCTTCCGCAACTGGCAGAACGACCAGCACGTGGCCGACCTGGCCGCCGTGTGGAACGTGACGCCGGAGACCATCCCGCACTACGCCCCGCCCACCCACGCGATGCAGATCTTCCGGTACGCCGAGCAGGGCTCGATCCGGCTGCTGTGGATCACCGGCACCAACCCGGCCGTGTCCCTGCCCGAGCTGTCCCGCATCCGGTCGATCCTTGCCCAGGAACGCCTGTTCGTGATCGTCCAGGACCTGTTCCTCACCGAAACCGCGCAGCTCGCCGACGTGGTGCTGCCCGCCGCGACCTGGGGGGAGAAGACGGGCACGCTCACCAACGCCGACCGCACCGTGCACCTGTCGGAGAAGGCCGTCGAACCGCCCGGCGAGGCCCGCCCCGACCTGGACATCTTCCTCGACTTCGCCGCCCGTATGGACTTCCGCGACAAGGACGACGGCCCGCTGATCACCTGGCACGACCCCGAGTCGGCGTTCGCGGCCTGGCAGCGGTGCAGCGCCGGACGCCCCTGTGACTACACGGGCCTGAGCTACGACCGGTTGCGCGGCGGCAGCGGCATCCAGTGGCCCTGCACCGACGAGAACCCCGGCGGCACCGCGCGCCTCTACACCGACGGCGTCGGCTTCGCCCACCCCGACACCTGCGAGAGCTACGGCAAGGACATGGTCACCGGGGCGAGTGTGGAACCCGTCGAGTACCGGGCCCTCAATCCGGACGGCAAGGCGGTCGTCAAGGCCGCGGAGTACCTGCCGCCCCACGAGGACACCTCCGTCGACTATCCCCTCCAGCTGATCACCGGACGCACGGTGTACCACTTCCACACCCGTACGAAGACGGCCCGCGCACCCGAGCTGAACGCCGCCGCGCCGGACGTCTGGGCGGAGATCTCGCCCGCCGAGGCCTCGGCCCAGGGACTCGCCGACGGAGACCTGGTGCAGGTCACGACCGCGCGCGGGGCGGTCCGGGCCCGGCTGCGCACCACCGCGATCCGTGACGGCATGGTGTTCCTGCCCTTCCACTACGGCTACTGGGACACCCCTGCGGGCCACCGCCCGCCCGACGAAGGCCCGGGCCGCGCCGCCAACGAGACCACCGTCACCGACTGGGACCCGGTCTCCAAACAGCCCTTGTTCAAGACCGGCGCGGCCCGCGTCACCCTCGTCGCCCGCCGCGCGGAGGACACCGGAGCACGGACCGAGACGGCAGGGAGCAGCTCATGACCGGCATCGGCATCATCCTGCGACTCCTCCACGACGGCGAACGCGACCTGGAGCAGGACCTGCTGACCGCCGCGGCCCGGCATCGCACCGACCACGAGTTCCACCATGTCGCCCTGGACGTCGCCCGCTGGTCCCGCGAACACGCCGCCCGTCTCGCCGACGCGGGGCGCGACCACGGCCTCGACCTGTCCGGCCCGCGCGGCAACCCGTCGCCCGGGGCGCTCGCCGCGCTCCGGGAGAAGGCCGCGGAGGCCCTCGGCCGGCGTCCCGAGACCGGACTGCTCCTGCTGAACGATCTGCGGGAGCTGCACCTGGCGGCGGCACGGAACTCACTCCACTGGGAGATGCTCGCCCAGGTGGCACAGGCCACTCGGGACGAGCGGCTCCTGGCCCTGGTCACCGCCTGCCACCCGCAGACGCTCCGGCAGCTCCGCTGGACCGACACCATGATCAAGATCCTGGCGCCACAGCTTCTGACCAGCGTCTGAACCGGTGCCAGTGGGCCCTACCGTTAATCTGGAAATACCAGAATTGATCGGAAGTGGAGGGCGCGTCCGCAACCGCTATTCTCACGGCCCCGGCCGCTTTCCCAGGAGAAACTCATGGGCGACTATTACGATCTCGGCACGCACAGCCGTGCCGTCACCACGTCCTCCGCCGATGCTCAACTCTGGTTCGACCGCGGCCTGGTGTGGACGTACGCCTTCCATCACGAGGAGGCCGTCGCCTGCTTCGAAAAGGCGGTCGAGGCCGATCCGGAGTGCGCGATGGCGTACTGGGGAATCGCCTACGCGCTCGGCCCGAACTACAACAAGCCCTGGGAATTCTTCGACGGCGAGGAACTGGTGCGAACCGTCGAGCGCACGCACGCCGCCGTGGAACGAGCCCATGAGAAGGCCACCCGCGCCACCCCGGTCGAGCGGGCCCTCATCGGCGCACTGCGGGCCCGCTACCCCCAGTCGGAGGCCGTCGAGGACTGCTCGGTGTGGAACGAGCCCTACGCGGACGCGATGCGCGTCGTGTACGAACTGGCGCCCGGCGACCCGGACATCGCCACCCTCCACGCCGACGCCCAGATGAACCTCACCCCGTGGCAGCTGTGGGATCTCAAGACGGGGCAGCCCGCCGAGGGCGCCCGGACCACCGAGGCCAGAGACGTGCTGGAAGGCGCCCTCGCCACCGATGCCGGCGTGCGGCACCCCGGCGTCCTGCACCTGTACATCCACCTCATGGAGATGTCCCCGACACCGGAGCAGGCCCTCACCGTCGCCGACCGCCTGCGCGGCCTCGTGCCCGACGCCGGGCACCTGCTCCACATGCCCTCACACCTGGACGTCCTGTGCGGCGACTACCGCCAGGTCGTCGCGGCCAACAGCGCCGCGATCGCCGCCGACGAGAAGTACCACCGGCGGACCGGGGCCATGAACTTCTACACCCTCTACCGGGCGCACAACCATCACTTCAAGATCTACGGCGCCATGTTCCTCGGCCAGGCGCAGGTCGCCCTCGACACCGCCGCCCAACTGGAAGCCGCCATCCCCGAAGACCTGCTCCGCGTCCAGAGCCCCCCGATGGCCGACTGGCTCGAGGCCTTCCTGGCCATGCGCGTCCACGTCCTGATCCGCTTCGGCCGCTGGACCGAGATCCTCGAACTGCCCGCCCCCACCGACCCTGAGCTCTACGCGGTGACCGTCGCCATGCGGCACTACGCCCGGGGCGTCGCGCTCTCCGCCACCGGCGAGGTCGACCGGGCGGAGGCCGAACGCGAGCTCTTCCGGGCGGCGGTGAGCCGGGTGCCGGAGACGCGGATGCTGTTCAACAACACCTGCCACGACATCCTCGCGATCGCCGCAGCCATGCTGGACGGCGAACTCGAATACCGCAGGGGCAACCACGACCTCGCCTTCGCCGCCCTGGAGCGCTCCATCGAGCTGGACGACAACCTCCCCTACGACGAGCCCTGGGGCTGGATGCAGCCCACCCGCCACGCCTACGGCGCACTGCTGCTGGAGCAGGGCCGCGTAGCGGAGGCCGAGGCCGTCTACCGCGCCGACCTCGGCCTCGACGACACCCTGCCCCGGCCCCTCCAGCACCCGGGCAACGTCTGGGCGCTGCACGGCTTCCACGAGTGCCTGCTCCGCACCGGCAAAACCGGCGAGGCGGCCCTGGTGGCCCACCAGCTCAAGATGGCGAGCGCACTGGCCGACGTACCGGTGCAGTCGTCCTGCTTCTGCCGTCTGGATGTCGCGGAGCCCGCCGGCGGGTGCTGCCACTGACCCCCGCGGTCAGAGCCGGTTCAGGCGCGCGAGCTCCAGCGCCCGGGTCATGGCAGGCCGGTCCCGCTGCCGCCAGTCCGGGTCGCCGGTGAGGGACATCAGGAGTTCCGGGGTCAGCCGGTAGCCCTCGGCGTGCGCCAGCAGGGCCTCCGCGTCGCGGGCCGACGTGGCGCCGTGGTCCTCGTCGGCGATCGTGCGCAGCACATCGTCGCGATCGGTGAAGCGGCTCATACCGCAGTCGAGGCCGTCGTCGTTCAGGGTGCCGGGGTACGGGGCGCGGGCCCCGGCCCCGTTCTCGTACCAGTAGACACAGCCCAGTTCATTGCCGCTCAGGTAGTCCCCCAGCTCATCGTGGGGGAGCCAGGGGGGAGCGCCGGCGAGCATGTCGACCGGCGGCTCGTGCCATTTGACGTCGCTCGACTCGTCCTCGCCGAAGAGCACGTACAGCCCCTCGCCCCGCGGTGCGAGGCCCCACCACGTGCAGCCGGAGTCGTCCAGATGGAGCCCCTCGCCGTCCACCCAGGTCCCCGTGCGATGGCGACCTTCCCGCTCGCCCTTGGTGGTGGCCTCCAGTACGGCGATGAGCGCCCAGCGCGCCCACAGCGCCTCGGCCGACGGCAGGTCCCCGGGCAGCCCCGGCCGGTTGATGGTCATGCCCCGTCCTCCGCGCCCGTCACGCCGATCATGGTCGGAGCCAGGCTCTCACGGCCCGGCCGGGCGCCGTGACAGTCTCCCCACACAGCACGTTTGAACTGCCGCTTTACGGTCACTCGTGCCGTGACACCGTAGTCGGACACGACTTGGAGTGAGCGAACCGTGGCTGGAGATCAGAAGGGCAAGGCCAAGGCCGAGCAGGCCAAGGGCAAGGCCAAGGAGACGATCGGCCGTGCGGTGGGCAACGAGCGCCTGACGGCCGAGGGCAAGGCGCAGCAGTCGAAGGGCGACGCCCGGCAGGCCAAGGAGAAGACCAAGGACGTCTTCAAGCACTGAGGTGACGTGGCGGTGCCGCGTACCCATGGCGACGCGGCACCGCCACCTCGGCAGTGAGCCGGTCGAAGCCGGTCTCACGGTGATCGCCCATAACGAAGACATGCCGGACGGCGGAGCGGGCACCACGCCCGCTCCGCCGTCCGGCATGTGTACCGCCCCGCAGGGCGGCGCCCCGTTTGACCATGCACGTGGGCACGGCGGAACCGCCGGCTCAGCAGGGTCGCGCTCCCGCCCGGCAACCGGTCGATGTCCTCGTGCGTCCCGGCGAGCCGTGCCGCCTCCTCGCAGAGCCCCGGGCGAGTAGAGGGACGACAGCGCGCCGATGCCGATGCCGGGCGGGAGCGGCGTCCGGGACGCGGCCACGCGCGCCGCCGGCGCGACACCCCACCGCGCCTCCTCGCCCCCGACCCCACCACCGACGTCGACGGCCCGGCACCCGGACCGCCCCGCATCCGGCCGGCCCTCGCGCCCGAGCTGCGCGTCACCTCGGGCCACGACCGCATGGGCCGCTCCCGGAGCCGGTTCGCCGTCCAGCGGCCCGTCGCTCGCGTGTGCGGCAGAGAACGGCTCCCAACTCGCCCCGCCTCTTGACGTGTTGATTGCCGTCCTAAAACATTCGGGAAGCTCGATTGGTTCTGCGCGGTTCTGTTCGCTCCCGAAGGGAATTCATGTCCAGCAGACATCGCCTCACCCGGGCGGCACTGGCGATCACCGTCCCCCTGGCGCTCGGCGTGGGCCTCGTGACCCTGCCTCCCGCCGCCGCTGCCGCCGACCCGCCCGCGAGTGCGGTCACGGTACGGATCGATCCGTCCTACCGGCAGCAGGAGTTCGAAGGGTGGGGGACGAGCCTCGTCTGGTTCGCCAACATCACCGGCCGCTACCCCGAACCCATCCGGCAGAAGCTCGCCGACATGCTGTTCGGCGAGGACGGGCTCCGCCTCAACATCACGCGCTACAACATCGGCGGCGGCAACGCCCCGGACGTCCGCAAGGACTACATGAAGACCGGCGCGACGATGGACGGCTTCTGGAAGGCCCCCGAGGGCACCACCAGGGAGGACACCGACTGGTGGAACCCGGACGACGCCGGGCACTGGGACTGGTCCGCCGACGCGGGCCAGCGCTGGTGGGTGGACCGCGTCAAGAGCAAGGTGACCCGCTGGGAGGCGTTCAGCAACTCGCCGCCCTGGTTCCAGACCGTCAGCGGCTACGTCTCCGGCGGCTTCGACGCCAACACCGACCAGATACGGGCGGACCGCGTCGACGACTTCGCCACCTACCTGGTCAAGGTCACCGACCAGTTGGAGAAGAAGCACCGCATCGAGTTCGACACCATCGCCCCGCTCAACGAGCCCAACACCAACTACTGGGGCACCCAGATCGGCCCCGACGGACAGCCCACCGGCGGCCGCCAGGAGGGCGCGCACGCCGGCCCGGAACTCCAGCAGAAGGTCGTCCTGGCCCTGCACCGCGCACTGCAGAAGGCACGAACCCGCGCGACGATCTCCGCGATGGACGAGACCAACCCCAGCACCTTCGTCCGCAACTGGAACGCCTACGACAGCTCCGCCCGGGCCGCCGTCGACCAGCTCAACGTGCACACCTACGGCACCGGCATGCGCACCAGCGCCCGCGACAGCGCCAAGGCCGCCGACCGGCCGTTCTGGATGAGCGAGGTCGAGGGCACCTGGGGGACCGGCACCGACTTCACCGGCATGGAACCGGGACTCGGCATCGCCACCCGGGTCGTCGAGGACATCCGCGAACTGGAGCCGTCCGCCTGGGTGTTGTGGCAGCCGGTCGAGGACTCCATCCCCCAGGCGCAGGCCGGCAAGAACTGGGGCAGCATCCACATCCCGTTCAACTGCACGGCACAGGACACTCTGCAGACCTGCCCGATCAAGGCCAACACCAAGTTCCACACCCTGCGCAACTTCACCCACCACATCCGCCCCGGCGACCACTTCGTCAAGGCTGACGACCCCTCCAGCGTCGCCGCCGTACGCAAGTCCGGCCGCGGAGCGACGGTGGTGCACGTCAACAACGGCACGACCCCGCGCGCGGTGACCCTGGACCTCTCGAAGTTCCGGCGGGTCGCCCCCGGCGCCACCGTGACCCCCGTGGTGACCAGCGCCGACGGCGCGCTCGTCCGCGGCACACCCGTCAAGGTGAAGAACGACTCGGCCACCGTGACCGTCCCGCCGAAGTCGGTCACCACCCTCCGCGTCGACGGCGTGTCCGGCATCGCCGAGGACGCCGCGCTCGTCCAGCCCGGCCACGTCTACCGCCTCCAGGGCGCCCAGAGCGGCAAGTCCCTGGCACCGTCCGCCGACGGCAACGGCGTCGTCGTCCGTACGGCCGACCCGGCCGCCGAGTCCCAGCTGTGGAGGGTGAAGCAGCTGACCCGCGGCAAGGGCAACCGTGACCGCTACGCCCTCGTCAACGCCGCGAACGGCAGGCGCCTCGCCGTACGCGACGACGAGGCCGTACTCGAAGAGGGCGACGCACCGGCCGCGCAGTGGATCATGTCCACCACCGGAGACCGCACCTGGACCTTCGTCAACGCCGCAACGGGCCGCCTCCTGGACGTCGTCGGCCAGTCGACCGCCGACGGCGCCCGTGTCTCGGCCCACCTCCCGACCTCCGCCGCGAACCAGCGCTGGGACGTGACCGACGAGACGGTGCTCAGTACGCAGCCGGCCAAGGCGTTCACCGTGCCCGGGCACGCCCCCGAACTGCCGGGGACGGTGACGCCCGTGTTCTGCGACGGCGCCCGGGGCGCGCTTCCGGTCGAGTGGACGCTGCCCTCCGACTCCCGCTGGCGTACACCTGGAACGGTACGCGTGAAGGGCCGGGCCACCGACGCGCTCGGCCGGAGGGTCCCGGCCGAGGCGGTCGTCACCGTGGACACCATCGCCACGACCCTCCCGGCCCGCGCCAAGACCTACACCGGTGGACGGCCCGACCTGCCCGCCACGGTCACCGGCCGAGGACGGCACGGCGGAACCGCCGACCTCCCGGTCACCTGGGACCCCGCACCCGACGGCGCGTTCGACGACACCGGCGTGGTGACGGTGCGCGGCACCGCGCGAGTCCCCGGCGGAGACTCCGTCGCGGCGACCGTACGCGTCCAGGTCACCGCACCGCGGGAGACGAACTCCGCGCGCGACGAGGGCGTGACGGTCGGCGCGACCTTCACCGAGAGCGGCTACTCCGCCGAGGGCCTGCGCAACGGCACCACGTCCGAGAAGGCCTGGTCGAACTGGAAGTCCGGCACGAAGAACCCGTCCGACACCATCACGCTCACCCTGCCGGAAGCGCGCGATCTGACCCGGGTCGTCACCCACTTCCACCGCGACGGCGGCAACGTCAGCTTCGCGGAATCCCTGAAGGTGCAGGTGCGAGGTTCCGACGGCACCTGGTCCGACGCGAGCGACCAGGTCGCCGTCGGCACCGAGGGGACGCCCGTGGCCGACGTTCTGGTGCGGGCGACCGGACCGGCGACGGGCGTGCGCGTGGTGATGACGGCCCGCCCGGGCGGCTACATCACCCTCGGGGAGATCGAGGTCTACGCGAAGGCGCCGGGCGCTTCCGCGGACGCGGCCGCCGCGTCGATCGAGCTGGACGGTGAGCCCCTGGCCGGCTTCGACCCGGACCGGACGAGCTACCGGGTGGCGGCCGACCGTCCGGACCGGGCCCGGATCACCGCCACACCGCGTGACCCCTACGCGAAGGTGACGGTCCGGGAGGACGCGGCCGGGGGCAAGAGGGCCCGCATCGTCTCCGTGAGCAGCGAGGACGGCTCACAGGAACGGGAGTACAGGATCGAGCTGACCCGCCGCTGAAACGCGGAAGCGCGGGGCCCGCACGCCCCGCGCTTCCGTCTTTCCGGGATCAGACCGCAGGAGCCGGGTACGTCGGGTACTCCACGCCGGAGACGTGCTGCACGACGCGGATGACCTGGCACGAGTAGCCGAACTCGTTGTCGTACCACAGGTAGAGGATCGCGTTGTCGCCGTCGACCTTGGTGGCACCGGCGTCGACGATCGAAGCGTGGCGCGAGCCGATGAAGTCGCTGGAGACCGCGTCGGGAGCCGTGGTGAAGTCGATCTGGCGCTTGAGCGGCGAGGTGAGGGAGACGTCGCGGAGGTGGTCGAGGACCTCCTCGCGGGTGGTCTCGCGGCCGAGCCGCAGGCTGAGGATCGCGATCGAGACGTCCGGGACGGGGACGCGGATCGAGCTGCCGGTGATCGGCGCCTTGAGGTCGGGCAGCGCCTTGGCGACGGCGGAGGCGGCACCGGTCTCGGTGATGACCATGTTGAGCGGCGCGGACCGGCCGCGGCGGTCGGCCTTGTGGTAGTTGTCCAGCAGGTTCTGGTCGTTGGTGAACGAGTGAACCGTCTCCACGTGGCCCCGCAGGACCCCGAACTCGTCGTCCATCGCCTTCAACGGCGGCACGATCGCGTTCGTGGTGCAGGACGCGCAGGACAGGATCTGCTCGTCCGGCTTGATGGTGTCGTGGTTGACGCCGTGGACGATGTTGGGGACGTCGCCCTTGCCGGGCGCGGTCAGCACGACCTTGTCGACACCGGGGCGCAGGTGCTCGGACAGGCCCGCGCGGTCGCGCCACTTGCCGGTGTTGTCGATGAGGATGGCGTCCTTGATGCCGTACGCCGTGTAGTCGATCTCGGACGGGTCGTTCGCGTAGATCACCTTGATCGCGTTGCCGTTGGCGACGATCGTGCTGTTCGCCTCGTCGACGGTGATCGTGCCCTGGAACTGGCCGTGGATCGAGTCGCGGCGCAGCAGCGAGGCCCGCTTTACGATGTCCTGCTCACCCCCGCCGCGCACGACGATGGCCCGCAGCCGCAGACCGTTGCCGGAGCCGGACTTCTCGATGAGCAGCCGGGCGACGAGCCGGCCGATGCGGCCGAAGCCGTAGAGGACGACGTCCCGGCCCTCACGGCGCTCGATCTTGTTGGTGCCCGTGGCACCGGCGACGGCCTCGGCGGTGAACTCCGCGACCGACAGACCGCGGTCGTCCTCGCGGTACGTCGCGGCGAGCATGCCGATGTCGATCTGGGACGGGCCGAGGTCGAGCTCGGCGAGGGTCTGCAGGAACGGCAGCGTCTCGGTGACCGAGAGCTCCGCACCGGCGATCTGCCGGGCGAACCGGTGGGTCTTCAGGATGCTGACCACCGACTTGTTCACCAGGGAGCGGCTGTGCAGCAGGACCGTCACGTCCCGCTCCCGGTGCAGCTTCCCGATGATCGGGATCATCGACTCCGCGATCTCCTCGCGGTTCTTCCAGTTGGTGAACGAGTCGTCGTTGACAGTCACGAATCCATCTTTCGAGCTAGGCGGCGCTCATATGTTAAACCGTCGATTTCCCGATCATGAAGGGGGTGCCTCCGATGCGTTCAGCGGCCTCTCCGCGCGCCACCGAGGGCGGGCCCTGAGACGATCGAAAGCGGATCTTCCGTGCGAAAGGGGTGCTCATGGACTACGACTCCGTGGCCGACGAGCTGTACGCCCTGCGCCCGGAGGAGTTCACCGCCGCCCGCGCCTCCGCCGTGGCCTCCGCCCGCACCGCCGGTGACCGGGAACTCGCCGAGCGGATCCGTACGTTGCGCAAGCCCAGCCTCGCCGCGTGGGTCAGCAACCTGCTGGTCCGCAGCAGTCCCGGGGAGGTCGAGCCCCTGCTGCGCCTGGGGGAGGGGCTGCGGCAGGCTCACCAGGACCTGGACGGCACACAGCTGCGCGAACTGAGCCGTCGGCAGCACGCGCTCATCCGTGCCCTGTCCCTGCAGGCCCGGCAGCTCGCCAGGGAGGCCGGGCATCCGATCGGCGAGAGCGTGCAGCGCGAGGTCGAGAACACCCTGCACGCCGTCCTGGCCGACCCCGAGGCCGCCCGGGCCTGGGCGGGCGGCCGCCTGGCCAAGCCGCTGAGCGCGGCCGTCGGCTTCCCCGCCGCCGCCGAGGGCGCCCGGGCACAGCGCCCCGCCCCGGCCCCCGCCCCGTCCCGTCCGGGCAAGAAGCCGAGTGAGCAGCAGAAACGCCGGCTGGCCCAGGCCCGAAAGGATGCCGAAGCCGCCGAGCGCGAGCTGCGGAAGCTGCAGGACGAGGCGGCGGCCGCGGGCCAGGAGGCAGCCGAGGCGAAACAGCAGGTGGAGGGGCTACAGCGGCGCGTGGAGGAGCTCACCGGGGAACTGGAGCGCGCCAGGAACGAACACCAGCAGGCCCGCTTCGCCGATCGGACGGCCCGGGAGCGGGCGCGCACGGCCGACCGCCGGGTCCGCGAGGCCGGCCGCAAGGCCGCGACGGCCGCCGCCCAGCTCGAACGCCTGACCTCGCCGGACGTGTGATCGGCGGACCGGCCCGGCGCTGCGCGGCGCCCGGTGCCCGTCGAGAGGCGATCATGGCGACTGTGATCGAGCTCACATCGCCCAAGTGCGCCGCCCCACAAGGCCTCACCGGTACGACACCAAAATTGAACTGTTCGTTTTCTTGAACCGTTCGTGTTTGTGTGGCTAGGTTGGCCGCATGACCGCATCCGGGAACCCGACCACCGCCGAGGAGCTGCGCGGTGCCGGCCTGAGGGTGACGGCCGCCCGCGTCGCGCTGCTCGAGGCCGTACGGGACGGTGACCACCTCGGTGCCGAGGCGATCGCCTCCGAGGTGCGCGGCCGCGTGGGCCACATCTCCGTCCAAGCCGTCTACGAGGGGCTGCACGCACTCACCGCGGCGGGACTCATACGTCGCCTCGACCCACCCGGCAGCCCGGCCCTCTACGAGGGACGGGTCGGCGACAACCACCACCACCTCGTGTGCCGGTCGTGCGGAGCCGTCGCCGACGTCGACTGCGCGGTCGGCCACGCCCCCTGCCTGACCGCGTCCGACGACCGCGGCTTCGCCGTCGACGAGGCCGAGGTCATCTACTGGGGCCTGTGCCCCGCCTGCTCCACCGCCCGCAGTTCCTGAGCACCTGATCCACCCGAGCGTTCCCGAGCACGTGATCCACCCGAGCACCGTGATCCACCCCGTCCGGAAGGATTTCCATGACTGAGAACCACGACGCGATCGTCACCGACCCGAAGGCGGAGGAGGCGGGAGGCGGCTGCCCCGTGGCGCACGGCCGCGCCCTGCACCCGACCCAGGGCGGCGGCAACCGCCAGTGGTGGCCCGAGCGGCTCAACCTGAAGATCCTCGCCAAGAACCCCGAGGTGGCCAACCCCCTCGGTGAGGACTTCGACTACGCCGAGGCCTTCCAGGCCCTCGACCTCGCCGCCGTGAAACGCGACGTCGCCGAGGTCCTCACCACCTCGCAGGACTGGTGGCCGGCCGACTTCGGCAACTACGGCCCGCTGATGATCCGTATGGCCTGGCACAGCGCGGGCACCTACCGCATCAGCGACGGCCGCGGCGGCGCCGGCGCCGGCCAGCAGCGCTTCGCCCCCCTCAACAGCTGGCCGGACAACGGCAACCTCGACAAGGCCCGCCGCCTGCTGTGGCCCGTGAAGAAGAAGTACGGCCAGTCCATCTCCTGGGCCGACCTCATGATCCTCACCGGCAACGTCGCGCTGGAGCAGATGGGCTTCGAGACCTTCGGCTTCGCCGGCGGCCGCGAGGACGTCTGGGAGCCCGAGGAGGACGTGTACTGGGGCCCCGAGACCACCTGGCTCGACGACAAGCGCTACACGGGCGACCGTGAGCTGGAGAACCCGCTCGGCGCCGTCCAGATGGGCCTCATCTACGTCAACCCCGAGGGCCCGAACGGCAACCCGGACCCGCTCGCCGCGGCCCGCGACATCCGTGAGACGTTCCGCCGCATGGCGATGAACGACGAGGAGACCGTCGCCCTGATCGCCGGCGGCCACACCTTCGGCAAGACCCATGGCGCGGGCCCGGCCGACAACGTCGGCGCCGACCCCGAGGCCGCCTCCATGGAGGAGCAGGGCCTGGGCTGGCGCAGCACCTACGGCACGGGCAAGGGCGGCGACGCCATCACCTCCGGCCTGGAGGTCACCTGGACCAGCACGCCGACCCAGTGGAGCAACGGGTTCTTCAAGAACCTCTTCGAGTTCGAGTACGAGCTCGAGCAGAGCCCGGCCGGCGCCAACCAGTGGGTCGCGAAGGGCGCCCCGGAGATCGTCCCGGACGCGCACGACTCCTCGAAGAAGCACCGCCCGAAGATGCTCACCACCGACCTGGCGCTGCGCTTCGACCCGATCTACGAGCCCATCTCCCGCCGGTTCTACGAGAACCCGCAGGAGTTCGCGGACGCCTTCGCCCGCGCCTGGTTCAAGCTGACCCACCGTGACATGGGCCCGAAGTCGCTGTACCTCGGCCCCGAGGTCCCGGCGGAGACCCTGGTGTGGCAGGACCCGCTGCCGGAGGCCGAGGGCGAGGCCATCGACGCCGGCGACATCGAGACCCTCAAGACCAAGCTCCTGGAGTCGGGTCTGTCCGTCTCGCAGCTGGTGTCCACCGCATGGGCCTCGGCGTCCACCTTCCGCGGCAGTGACAAGCGCGGCGGCGCCAACGGCGCCCGTATCCGCCTCGAGCCGCAGCGCGGCTGGGAGGTCAACGAGCCCGACGAGCTGGCGCAGGTCCTGCGGGTCCTGGAAGGCATCCAGCAGGAGTTCAACTCCGGCGCCAAGAAGGTCTCCCTGGCCGACCTGATCGTCCTCGGCGGCACCGCCGCCGTCGAGAAGGCCGCGAAGGAAGCCGGCTTCCAGGTGCAGGTTCCCTTCGCCGCGGGCCGCGTGGACGCGACGCAGGAGCACACCGACGCCGAGTCGTTCGAGGCGCTCGAGCCGACCGCCGACGGGTTCCGGAACTACCACGGCAAGGGCAACCGCCTGCCGGCCGAGTTCCTGCTCCTGGACCGCGCGAACCTGCTCACCCTGAGCGCCCCCGAGATGACCGTCCTGGTCGGCGGCCTGCGGGTGCTGGGCGCCAACTACCAGCAGTCCCAGCTCGGCGCCCTCACCAAGACGCCCGGCTCGCTGACCAACGACTTCTTCGTCAACCTGCTCGACCTGGGCATCGAGTGGAAGTCGACGTCCGAGGACCAGACCACGTTCGAGGGCCGCGACGCCGCCACGGGCGAGGTCAAGTGGGCCGGCTCCCGTGCCGACCTGGTGTTCGGCTCGAACTCCGAGCTGCGCGCTCTCGCCGAGGTCTACGCGAGCGACGACGCGAAGGAGAAGTTCGTGAACGACTTCGTCGCGGCGTGGGTCAAGGTCATGAACCTGGACCGGTTCGACCTGGTCTGATCACCCCCGCATGACAGGACGCCCGGGCCGACAAGGCCCGGGCGTCCTGCTGGTTGCCTGAGGGATCGTCAAGGAGCGTTCAAGGTAAGAACATCACTTACCCAACTCTCACCATGAAACGGCAAGGAACGCGGCTGGGCGCACATTCGGGCATACGTTCTGGCCGTGAACTCACATGCCACCGCCCACAGAGGCACCGGCCCTGAACCGCACCCCTTCGCCGGTCCACGGCCGACCACCGGCGGCACCGTCCGCCGCACCCTTCTGCGCACCGCGCTGACCGGGGCAGCAGCCCTGGGCGCGGGCCTCGGCGCCACGCGCCCGGCCACCGCCGCCCCCACCGCCCCCAGCCCCGCAGCGCCGCGACCCGGCACGCCGGACGAGGCCCTGAGGGAGCTGGCAGCGGGCAACCGCCGCTGGCGCACCTTCCGGGAGCGTCACCCGCACGAAAACCCCGCGACACGGCGGGAGTTGGCCACGAGTCAGCATCCCTTCGCGGTCGTGCTCGGCTGCATCGACTCGCGCGTTCCGCCGGAACTGGTCTTCGACCAGGGCCTGGGGGACCTGATGACCGTGCGCACCGCCGGCGAGGTCCTGGACGAGGCCGTGCTCGGCAGCGTCGCATACGGCGTCCTGGAACTCGGCATACCGCTGGTCGTCGTCCTCGGCCACCAGTCGTGCGGCGCGGTGCGTGCCGCCGTGGCGGCGGAGCAGTCCGGGGAGCGCCTGCCCGCCCACATGCAGTACCTCGTCGACCAGATAGGCCCGGCCATAGACCACGGCCAGGAAGGGGACGCCCGGATCGACGCGACCGTGAGCGCCAACGTCCGGCTCGTACGCTCCCGGCTGGCCGCGGAACCCGATCTCGCCGCCAGGATCGGCACCGGCAAGCTGGCGATCGTCGGCGCCCGCTACGAGCTGACGACCCAGGCCGTCCACCGCCTCGCCTGAGAGCTGCCCCGGTCCGCTGCACGCGGCAGCGGACCGGGCCGCTCCGTCAGACCCGCAGCGGGTTGTACCGCGCCGCCGCCATCAGGTACCAGGCGGTCGCCCCCGTGTGCCGGTACGGGTAGTAGCCGAAGCCGAACCCCGTATCCAGCGGACTGCTCGCGGACACCACCCCGCAGCGCTCGGGCAGCGCCTTCCCGCCGACGGTCTGACCGTCGCCCAGCAGGTCCTGTGCCTTCTCGGTGGACGCGATCAGACGCCGGGCGCGCGCCTCGTCGCCTCGCGCCCCCCGGTCGCGCAGGGCGAGCGCGAGGTGAGCCGTCCCCTCGAACCACACGCCGTTGCGGTCGGGCTTGGGCTGGCCGACCGCGATCGGGGCGTCCTCGTTCGCGAGGAGGCTCGCCGAACTGAAGGTGACACCCTCGTACGACTGTCCTTCGGGCACGGTGCTGTTGACGCGGCCGGAGTGGTCCAGGACGCCCAGCTCGGCCGCGGCCCAGTCCAGTGAACGGGAGTAGCGGCGGGAGCCGAGTGCGAGGTGCGTCCAGGTCTGGGTGTCCTCCGGTACGGGGGACTTGTTGACCGTCACACCGTCGTTCGTGCCGGTGTAGAAGAAGCCCCCGGACGGCTCCCACATCCGCTTCACGAACGCCTCGGCCCGGGCCTGCCGTTCCCACCACACCCGGTCGCCGGTGAGCAGGGCGAGCCGGCCGAAGAGGCAGACCAGATCGGTGTTGTGCTCGGTCGAGGTGAACGGCAGCTTCTGATTCGCCCCGTCGACCCCGAACTTGTAGCCGCCGAGGGGCTCGTCGGTCCGGCCGGTCCGCTCGATCCACTCGCCGATCCGCACGGCACCCTCGAGGAAGCGGCGCGCCCGGGTGCGGCGGGCCAGGGCGCTCAGCGCGATACCCGCCCAGGCCATGTCTCCCACGGCCGTGCCGGTGAAGCCGAACTGCGTCCCGACGTTGGCGGTGCCGTCCGCCCGTACGAAGCCGTCGGGCTGGAGCGGGCCGTCGTAGAAGGTGTACGGCCCGACGTTGTAGGCCTGCCGGAGCCTGCCGTCGTCGTACACCGGGTCGTGGCCCTGAGCGTGGAGCAGCGCGTCGCCCAGCGCCTTGGCCCTGGTCAGCCCGGCCGGGGTGCGGGCCGCGAGATGGGCCAGGATCGCGAGGGCGTTGTCGTAGGTGAACGCGGTGCTGAACAGGCCGGCCTGGTCGGTGTAGCTCTGCGCCAGACGGATGCCGCCGTGGTCCGGATAGGCGTCCATGGCGGCGGCGAGAAAGGCGAGTCCCCGGGCCGGGGCCGATGCGGGGCGCGCACCGGCGGAACCGGCCGCGAAGGCCTGCCCGGACCCGGCGGCGGTGAGACCCGCGGCACTGATGCCGAGTCCGGCACCGATGAGCGAACGCCGGCTGAGCGCCGGGCCTTGTCTGCCAGTCATGGATCTCCCTTGAGAGCGCTCTCACTCAGTGCGCGCTCATTGTGCTGGCGCTCCGGGGCCGGGTCAACGCTCTGTTCGGAAGGGAGAGTTGTGCACGAAGGCGGACGGGGAGTGGATCACTCGCAGACGATCTCGTCCCGCGGCGTGTAGTGCGTGCGGTACGGCTCCCGCTTCACTTCCCGGCCGTCGTTGTAGAAGACCCGCTCCACGGTGACGTCGAACCCTTCGAGCGGTGTCTGCGGCACGCACTCCTTGTCGTCGCTCACCTTCTTCTCCGGCTTCTTCACCTCGGTACGCGGGCCCGTGACCGACTTGATCTCGTCGTACTTGCGGGTGCCGAGGAAGGAGACGGTGACGGAGGTGTCCGTGGACTCGGCCTGGATGTAGACGGCCTTGCCGGAGTCGTTGGTGAACCGCAGGTCCAGGCTGCCCCAGGCGACCGTCGCCTCGCGGCCCTCCGGGTAGCGCTCGATGTAGAACGAGTGCGCTCCGTGCTCCACGGGCTTGACCCCGGCGAAGAACAGCGCGTTGTACACGGTCGTCGCCACGGACGAGACGCCACCGCCGGCGGCCTTCGTGAACTTGTCGTCGAGGATGATGATGCCGTCCATGAAGCCGTTGGCCTCGGTGCGCTCACCGACGGTCCGGTTGAAGCTCCAGGTCTCGTCCGGCATGACGACGGAGCCGTTGATGAGTTCCACCGCCCGGCCGATGTTCTTCGTGCGGTACTCGGCCGGTTCGAAGTTGACGGTGAAGGAGGACATCTTCTCCGTCAGCCCCAGCTCCGCGGCGTTCTCGCGGGTCACCTCCGGCCGGGTCTCCCGGACCTCCACCTCGCCGCTGCGGGCGGCGCCCGACTCGGTGAGCAGTGGCAGCACGGCCTTGCCCAGCGCCTTGTCGGTGACCGACCGGCCGATCGTGGCGTCCTCGGCCACCACGGCCTTCTCGCCCTCCGGCCGCAGCTTCGCGTTCTCGGCGGTCGTGGTGATGTCGTCCAGCGGCCCGGCCACGGCGGGCTCGGTGCGCAGGCCCTTCGCGTCGAGCTCCGGTCTCAGTGCGCCGCTGCCGTCCGGCCGCATGGTCAGATGCTCGCCCAGCGCGTCCTGGCCGACCGTGAACCGCTTGCCGGCCACGGTGAGCGTGACGGGGCCCGACATGGCCGGCTCCGCGAAGGTGCGCACCGCCCGCTGCACCTCGTCGGCCGTGACCTTCGGTCGCGTGTCGCGGGTGGGCAGGGGAGTGGCCGTGCCGGTGTCACCCCGCAGGAAGGAGTCGCGCAGGGGCCGGACCGCGGCGTTCACGTCCAGTGCGTGTCCCGTCCGCGGTACGACGGCCTTCACTCGCCCGTCGTCGAAGGCGACACCGCCGTCCCTGACCTTCTGGTCGAGCCCCTTCGCCAGTTGCCCGAGGGCCGCCCGGGCCTTGCCCTCGTCGAGGTCGACGACGGGTTCGATGTCGCCGCCCGAGCGGAAGAGCCCGCCGAACACGCTGAGCGGATCGGCGCCGGTGCGCGCCGCCCGGTCGACGGTCTCCTGGACGTCGTAGGAGAGACCCGCGCGTTCCGGATCGACCCTGCCCGTGCGGTCACCGACCTTCACGGGAAGCTCCCGGGCGCCTGCCGCGCCGAGCTCCCGTTCCAGCTTCCGCACCGCCTCCGTGCGGCTCAGCCCTCCGATCTCCACCCCGCGCACGGTCGTGCCGGAGTCGATCTGGCCGCCCGTGAGGAGCAGCCCGGCGAGATACAGGCCGCCGACCCCCACGGCCAGCGCGCCGCCGGCCAGGACGACGGGCGGGAGGGAGGTGACGCGTGGGACGGAGGCTATACGGGGGCGCATGGGTCTCCTGAAGATCGACTACGAGGGTGCACCCGATGACGCGACGATGCGCGGGCAAACGCATCAAGCTATCCATACATCGGGGGCGAAACGGTATGGCCCAGACCACTTATGTCAGAGATCATTCCGGAATCGGCCTGACCGGCCCGGCCGCCGGACAGGGCCACAGAGTGGTAACGACGAACAACGAACGGGCGGTTGACACGGTCTAGGCCACCATGAAGATCTCTTTCCTGATTCACAACGCCTACGGAATCGGAGGCACGATCACCACCACGTACAACCTGGCCGGTGCCCTGGCCGAGCGGCACGAGGTGGAGATCGTCTCCGCTTTACGCCACCGGGAGCACCCCAATCTCGTCCTGGATCCACGCGTGCGGCTGCGGGCGCTGGTGGACCTGCGCAAGGAGGCGGACCATCCGCTGCACCAGAGACCGGCGAGGGTGTTCCCGCCCGCCGAGTACCGCCACCACCAGTACAGCGAGCTGACCGACCAGCGCATCGGCGAGTGCCTCGCAGCGCTCGACGCCGACGTCGTCATCGGCACCCGCCCGGGCCTCAACGTGCACATCGCCCGCCAGGCCCCGCAGCGCGTCCTGCGCCTCGGCCAGGAGCACCTCACGCTCGACAACCACTCGCCGCGGCTGCGCACCGCCCTGCGCCGCGCCTATCGCCACCTCGACGTGATCACCACCGTCACGGAAGCGGACGCCGCCGCCTACCGGCGCAAGATGTGGCTGCCCGGCGTCCATGTGGAGGCCCTCCCGAACAGCGTCCCCGACCCTGCCCTGCCTCCCGCCGACAGCACCGCCAAGGTGGTGATCGCCGCGGGCCGCCTGGTTCCGGTCAAGCGCTACGACCTCCTCATCGAGGCGTTCGCGCAGGTCGCCGCCGCGCACCCGGACTGGCAGCTGCGCATCTACGGCAAGGGTGAGGAGCAGCCCAGGCTGCGGGAGCTCATCGAGCGGCTCGGGCTGTGGAACAACGTGTTCCTGATGGGGGCCGCCACCCCCATGGAGGCCGAATGGGCCAAGGGGTCGATCGGAGCTGCCGCGTCCAACTTCGAGCCGTTCGGCATGACCATCGTCGAGGCGATGCGCTGCGGGCTGCCCGTCGTCAGCACCGACTGCCCCTACGGCCCCGGCGAGATCATCCAGGACGGAACCGACGGCCGGCTCGTGCCGGTCGGGGACCGCGACGCGCTCGCCGCGGCCCTGCTGGAACTCGTCGGCGACGACGAGCGCCGCCGCCGCATGAGCCGGGCCGCCCTGGACAACGCGCGCCGCTTCGCCCCGGGCCCCGTCGTCGCCCAGGCCGAACGCCTCCTGGAGACCGCGGCCGCTGCCAGAACCGCCGGCCGGAAGGCCACCGCACAGGACCACCGCACCCGAAGCGCCCTGGCCGGCCGGGGCCACGCCGCCCGCGACGCCGCCCACGCGGCTGCTTCCGGCGTGCTGCGCTCGATACGGAAGGGACGCCGATGAGCACACCGGAAGGCAAGAAGACGAGCATGCATGAGGGCACGATGCGGGGCACGCCGGGCCCGGGCACGATGCCGGGCACGCCGAGCCAGGGCGCCACGACGAGCACGCCGGAGGGTGCGGCCATGAGCCCGCAGCGCGACACCCGCCTGCGCGCCGCCTGCGCGATCGACACGGACGGCCGGATCACCTTCCGCCTGCCGGCGCCCCCCGGCGCCCACCCCCAGCTGCTCTTGCGGCTGCGGCCCAAGAAGGGCCGGCCCGAGACGACCCGCCACGTCCTCGACCTGGAGCCCGAGCGGGCCGACGGCCACCGGCACGCGGTGCTGGAACCGCACCCGGTCCTCGACGAGGGTCGCTGGGACGTGTACCTGCTGCCGGAACCCGGAGCCGAACGCCGGCGGCTGCGACCCGGCCCGAGGGACCTGCGCACCCTCGTCGACGGCCACCTGCGCGACCGTCCCTCGCCGGTCACGGTCCGCATCCCCTACGCCACCAAGGACGGCTTCCTCGCCCTCAGGGCATGGCGGCGCACCGCCCACGCGGAGGCCCGCACCATCGACGTCACGGACCGGGCCGTGACGGTCACGGCCCGCCTGCACGGTGCCGAGCTCCACGAGGACACCACCGTGCGTCTGCGCCTGCGGGGCACCGACACCGTACGGAGCCTCCGCCCCCGGATCGACGACGACGGCAGGGGCTTCTCCTTCACCGCCGGCCCCGGGGAACTGACGGACGGCGGTGGGGGAGCGGCACGGATCTGGGACGTCTTCGTCCGGCCCACCGCCGAGGCGCCGCCGATCAGGGTCGGCCGGCTGCTCGACGACGTGGCGGACCGCAAGCACGTGTACGTGTACCCGGCGATCGAGGCGGACGGAACGACTCTCCGCCCTTACTACACCGTCGACAACGACCTCGCGATCGAGGTGACGTAAGACCCATTCGCCGAAATGCCCGAAATGAAAATCCCTGGAGTTTCGGATGCCGTTTCGGTGATGCGCCGCGGCAGCCATGTGTGGATTCTGTGCAAAGCGGCGGCAAATGCGGTCCGGGGCTCGTTCTCAACAGCCGCAAATCGGGAGGGGACTTGCGGCTATAACCAAACTCAAGTACCTAGATGAACCATGAACCTGTTCAACCGTGTTGTGCCGTCCCGCCGGCAGGCACCGCTCCCCCCACAGCGCCCCGCCGGCGCACCGGCATCCTCCACTGCCGTGCTGTCGGCTCCCAACTTGGCGAATCTCTCCGGTGAATGGGTCGTCGACCCCGCGCACAGCAGGATCGGCTTCTCCGTCCGGCATGCCATGGTGACCACCGTGCGCGGTTGTTTCCTCGAGTACGAAAGTCGGCTCTACTTCGACGCGCACGACCCCGCACGGTCACGGGCCGACATCACCCTGTTCACCGCCAGCGTCGACACCGGAGTGGAACAACGCGACGCGCACCTGGTCGGCCGTGACTTCCTCGACGCCGCGACCTATCCGCGTATGCGCTTCACCAGCACGGCGGTGGAGCAGACGGGCGCCGACCTGTTCCGCATGTCGGGCGAACTGACCATCAAAGGCGTCTCCCGCCCCGTGGTACTCGACATGACCTACATCGGAAATGTCACCGACCCCTTCGGTTATGACCGGGTCGGCTTCGACGGCACCACCACCATCAATCGCTCGGACTGGGGCCTGACGTACAACAGCAGGCTGGCCGAGGGCGGCGCGATGGTGAGCGAGAAGGTGCGTCTCCAGCTGGACATCGCCGCCATCCGCACGCCACCGTCGGGCGGCTGACCGCCCCGGGGCGCTTCACGACACGGCGTCGTCCCCGGCCACGACCCGGAACGTGGCCGGGCCGAGCGTGAGCACCCCGTCGCTCAGCGGCGTGCACCGCACGCCGCCCCGGCCGCGCAGCGCGCGCTGTGCGCCGGGGCCGATGGTCACGTCCATCCAGGCGCAGGGCCGGGCGGGACGCTTCACGGCGAACACCACCGGCCCGGTGCCGCAGTCCAGCGAGATCGTCGCACCGACGCAGGAGTCGATGTCGACGCCCCTGAGCAGGATGTTCCGCCGGGTGTGCCGCAGGTCGGCGCCCGCCGGGAGGCTCTCCGAGGCCATGATGGTCACCGCCGCGTTCCGGTGGGCGGGCCGGGCGTAGTAGCGGTCCCCGACCAGCCCCAGCTCGCGGCGTACCTCTACGCGGGTGACACGCTCGTCGGACGGACCGGCGGACGGTCCGTCGGACGGCCGTCCGGCCAGCCGGTGCGCGGGCGACACCAGCAGCTGCAGCACCTCCACCTCGGGCATGAGGCCCACCCTACGTCCGGGTGACCGGCGTCGACCGGCCCGGAGCCCCAGCCCGTCACTCCTCCTGCCGCCGCCCGAGCCCGCCGTCCTCCACCCGCGCCCGGCCGTCCGCCGCCTCGCCCGCGGTGAGATGCTCCAGGACCTCGACCAGTTCCTGGCAGGCGCGCTCCACGGAACGCCGTGTGTAGATCTGCTCGGTGATCACCGCGGACAGGATCAGGGCGGTGAGCGCCATCGCCCCGTTGAAGGCCTGCAGCTTCATCATCACCTCGACCCGGCTGAGCCGTTCGAACGGCCCGACCCGGTCGGTCGCCGCCACCGTGGTCATGACCGAGGCGAACAGCGCGCACAACAGGCTGCCGGCCAGCTGGAACCGCAGAGCCGCCCAGATCAGCAGGGGGTAGACGAGGAACAGCAGACTGACCGAGCTCTGCGCGGCCAGCGGCACGAGACAGCAGGCGATGACCGCCAGCCCCATGGCCTCCTTCCAGCGCGACAGAGGCAGCGGCAGGCGCAGGCGGGACAGCAGGAGCAGCACCGGGGTGACGATCAGCACGCCCATCGCGTCACCCACCCACCAGGCCAGCCACACCGCCCAGAAGCCCGGCCATTCGAGCCTGCCCGTGGCGATGAGGATGCCGGCCCCGATGGTCGAGCTGATCAGCATGGCCGTGAACGCGCCCAGGAACACCAGGGCGAGACCGTCCCGCAGCCGCGCGAGATCGGTGCGGAAGCCGACCCGCCGCAGCAGCAGGTACCCGGCGACGGGGGCGGCCGTGTTGCCCGCCAGGACGCAGAGCGCCGAGGGCGTCAGGGAGGTGAGGGACAGGATGACGAAGAGGGCGCCCAGGACGATCCCGGGCCAGCAGCGCAGTCCGAGGAGCAGCAGGCAGGTGACCGAGACGCCGGTGGGAGGCCAGATGGGGGTGACGACCGCGCCCTCGACGACCAGTTCCCGCAACAGCCCCAGCTGCGCCGACGCGTAGTAGCAGGCGGCGACGGCCAGCGTCTGCAGAGCGACGACGGCCGGCGTACGCAGATCCTGGCTACCCACCACAGCAGCCATGAGACACCGATGCCGCCGCCTCGGCGAGACGAAAGCGGGCGTCGTGCGGCCCTATGGCTGAGCGTCCGGCCCGTCGAGGCCGACCACCAGGACGGCGGCGTCGTCGTCGTGCCCCACGCGCTCGGCACCCTTGATCACTGCTGCCGCGAGCGCGTCCACGTCCATGCCCGCCACCGCCGCGATGCCCGCGAGCCGCGTCACCTGGTCGAGGCCTTCCTCCAGCCGCATCGACGGCCCCTCCACGACACCGTCCGTGAGCAGCACGAACACGCCGCCCGTCGTCAGCTCGTACCGGGTCACCGGATACGGCGTCCCCGACTGCACTCCGAGGGGCGGCCCGCCCTCGTCCTCGGTGACACCGGACTTCCCGTCGGCGGTGGCCCAGACGCAGGGCAGATGCCCGGCCCGCGCGCTCTCCAGCACGCCGGCGCACGGGTCGAGCCGCATGAACGTGCAGGTGGCGAACAGGTCGGAGCCCAGGGACAGCAGCAGATCGTTGGTCCGGGCCAGCACCTCGCCCGGCTCGCTGGTGACCGAGGCCAGCGCCCGCAGCCCGGCCCGCACCTGCCCCATGAAGGCCGCGGCCTCGATGTTGTGGCCCTGTACGTCACCGATGGACAGACCGATCCGGCCGTCGCCCAGCGTGAAGGCGTCGTACCAGTCGCCGCCCACGTTGAGGCCCTGGCAGGCGGGCGTGTACCGCACCGCCAGGTGCAGCCGACGCGCCAGGGGCAGGTCCCGCGGCAGCATGCCGCGCTGCAGCGCAATCGCCAGCTCGACCCGGGACCGCTGCATCTCGGCCTGCGCACGCGCCTGAGCCGTCAGGGCCCCGAGCCTGGTCAGCAGCTCGTCGCCGTCGTCCGTCGTGCCGGTGCGGGACATCTATCACTCCGGCGAGGGTGGCCACGGTAGGTGACGATCCTCGAAGGCAAATCACCCAATTTATGTCCATAGGATGATACTCAGGCGAACGCCTCCGCGACGACTTCACGCTCCCCGGCAGCCCCTCACCGCCCTCCCCGCGCCTCCTCGGACGCGGTACGCCGCCCCACCGCCGCGAGCACGAACGTCACGCTGATGAGCAACGCCCAGGCCCCGAACTTCTCGACACCCACCGGCTCCCAACCGTGCTCCTGATACGGGTAGCGCCACGCGCCGACCAAGGTCGCCAGGTTCTCCGCCACCCACAGGAAGAACCCGATCAGCACGAACGACAGCGCCAGCGGCATCCGCCTGCGCGCCCCCCGCACCGTGAACCGCACCGACGTCCCCAGCGTGACGGCGACGAGCAGCCCGGCCAGCACCCACCGCGCGTCGGGCAGCCAGTGGTGGCTGAAGAAGTTGACGTATATGGCGGCGGCGACCAAGGCCGTCGCGCGCGGCCGATAGCGCACCAGCCCCAGATCGAACAGGTGCCAGGCCCGGCAGACGTAGCTGCCCACGGCCGCGTACAGGAACCCGCCGTACAACGGGACACCCGCGAACTTCAGTACGGCCGGCTCCGGGTAGCTCCAGGAGCCGAGGGCCACCTTCACCAGCTCGAAGGCCAGGCCGATGACATGGCAGACCGCAATGACGGCGACGTCCCGCCCGTTCTCCCAGCCGCGCGCCCAGAACACC
This sequence comes from Streptomyces sp. NPDC024017, assembly GCF_040638895.1. Classification (NCBI taxonomy): domain Bacteria; kingdom Bacillati; phylum Actinomycetota; class Actinomycetes; order Kitasatosporales; family Streptomycetaceae; genus Streptomyces; species Streptomyces sp. NPDC024017. The sequence goes on from NZ_JBEZYZ010000007.1 coordinate 206,782, forward strand.
AGCGTGAGCAGCACACCGTAGACGACCAGCAAGTCGTACCGCGCCACGGGTAGTTCGGGCAGCAGCGCGGACACGGCCACGCCGGACAGCAGGGCGATGGCGAACGCGCAGGCCCGCGTCTGTGTCCAGGCGAACGCGAGCAGCTGGCGAACCGGTGTGGCCAGGGGGCCGGTGATGCTGGCAGGGATCATGATGCCCTGTAGGACGACCCCGTCCGCTCAACGGTTGCAGCGAAACTCCCTGCTCGGAGCCCCGCCGCCCGTGCCGCCCCGCGCCTGGGCCACGGCCTCCCGCAACAAACCCGACAGCCGCTGATCGGCGTCCGGGGCGCCGCACAGCACGCCGAGCGCCTGCTCGAGGTGCCGGCGCCCCGGCCCGCGCCACCACAGCAGATCGGCGATCAGGCTCGCCGGACCACCCGCGGGCGCGTGGGCGAGATTCTCCGCCTTGCGCCGGCACGCACGGCCGTGCCGCGCCAGACGCCGTGACGCGGGACGCACCCGGCGCGCCGCGTCCACGACCGTGCCGACGAGCAGCGGTGCGTAGCCACGGCCCGCGGGGCGGGCGTCGGCGAGATCGGCGGCCAGCGGCCACAAGGCGTGCCGGGTGTCGTCACCGACACTGTCGTTGACCACCCGGGCCAGGGCCGCGAGTGCCGGATGTGTCCCGGCCGGGCTGTCGGTCAAACGGCCGGAGGCCAGCAGGGCGGCGGCCTCCATCAGGCAGGCACCGTCCTCCGGGTGCAGGTGGGCGAAACGCCCGGGCACCGGAAGGCTGTCCGGGACCCCGGCAGGGGACTCCACGGACGCCCGACGGGCAGGAAGAGCGGTCATGGACGGCCTCCGGCTGTGATCACAGACCGGTGACGGCGTGCAGGAGGAGATAGAGCGCCGCGGCCGGAATCCCCGCGCCGGGAAACGTGAGGACCCAGGCGGTTCCGATCGAACGAGCCACCTGCCAGCGTACGTCGGAGAAGCGCCGGGTGGCACCGGCACCCAGAATGGCCGCCGTGATCGTCTGCGTGGTGGAGATCGGCGCCTTCACCAGGAACGCGGTCGTGTAGAGGACGGCCGCGGCAGCGGTCTCGGCGGCGAACCCGCGCGGCGGATCGAGGTGCACGATGCGCCGCCCCAAGGTGGTGATGATGCGCCGCCCGCCGCTGTACGTGCCGGCGGCCATGGCGGCCGCCACGGCCGCGATCACCCACACCGGCACGGAGAAGTCGTCCTGCCAGCCGGCCGTGACCAGCGCCAGCACGATGACCCCCATGGTCTTCTGCGCGTCCTGCAACCCGTGCCCCAGTCCCATGGCGGCGGCGGAGAAGGTCTGCGCCAAACGGAACCGCCGCATGACGCGCCGGGGCGTCGAACGCCGGAACACCCACAGGATGCTCGTGTGCAACAGGTACCCGAGGGCCACGCCGACCAGCGGGGACAGCAGCATCGGCAGGACGACCTTGTCCAGGATGCCCGACCAGTGCACCGTGGCGGACGCGGCGAGTGCGGCCCCGACCAGCCCGCCGATCAGGGCGTGCGAGGACGAGGTGGGCAGCCCCCGCCACCAGGTGAAGACGTTCCACCCGATGGCGCCGAGGAGCGCGCACAGGACGAGCAACAGCCCTGAGGTCGCCTCGGGCGCCCCGATGATGCCGCTGCCGACGGTCTGCGCGACCTCGGTTCCCAGGAAAGCGCCGAAGAAGTTCATCACCGCGGCCATGGCCAGTGCTACGCGCGGCGTCAGGGCCCGGGTCGAGATGGAGGTGGCGATCGCGTTCGCGGCGTCGTGGAAGCCGTTGGTGAAGTCGAACGTCAGACCCACGATGATGATCAGCACCACGAGAGTGAGCTCCATGCCCGATCACCTTTCGACGCCCAGCCACACGGTTCCATCGTGCGCTCCCCAGGCGGAGCGGGCTCTGCGACTACGCCACGTGGCGCGGGCCGCTCGAAGGAACTCTGCGACGCGTATCGGCCGTTTTACGGTGTCCTGATGCGATCTGTTCCTACATGGGCGTTGGTGTCATCGGGGTGCGCGCCGGTCTTCCTGATCATGGGCTGGCTGGTGGCGGCGTCGCTCCAGGGAGCCTCCTACGACCCCGCCGCCCAGACCATCAGCGTCCTGGCGGCTCCCGGAAACTCGGGGGCCTGGGTGATGACAGCGGCGTTCATCGCGCTGGGGTTCTGTCATCTGCTGACGGCCTGGGGCCTGCGCCCGGCCGCGACCGCAGGACGGATGGCGCTGGCGGCCGGAGGTGTATCGGCGCTGGCGGTGGCCGTGGTCCCGACGCCGAGCAGCGGCGGCTCGTTGAGCCACGGTTCGGTGACCGCCGTGGCCTTCGCCGTCCTGGCGGCGTGGCCCGTCCTGGCCGCCCGGGCCGGTGCCGCCGTGCCGTGGGCCCTGCGCCCCTTCCCCTCCTTGGGGGCGACGGCGGTCATGGCGGTCGGTGCGGCCTGGTTCCTGATCGAGCTGCATCTCCACAGCGTGGCCGGCGTGGCCGAACGCGCCGTGACGACCCTTCAGTCGGTCTGGCCCTTCGTGGTCGTCCTCTCCTGCCTGCGCGCATCCCTGCGCGACGGGTGCGGAAGCTGACCGAGCGGCCCCAAGCATTGACAGGTACGGACCAAAGGTGAACTCTGAGAGCGCTCTCAGAATGTCGTATCGGCCAACTGTCGAACGGAGGCAGAGCGTGTTGCGAACTCTCAGGCGCCGGGCCACGGCCGCGGCGCTGTCCCTCGCCACGGTCCTCGCCGGCTCACTGCTGGCGACCGGAACGGGTGCGCCGGCCCATGCCGCCGTCCCGGCGACCATCCCTCTGAAGATCACCAACAACTCGGCCCGCGGTGAGCAGCTGTACATCTACAACCTCGGCACGGAACTCTCGACCGGACGGCAGGGCTGGGCCGACGCGGGCGGCACGTTCCACCCCTGGCCGGCGGGCGGCAACCCGCCGACGCCCGCACCCGACGCCTCGATCCCGGGTCCGGCGGCAGGGCAGTCGACCACGATCCGCATGCCGAAGTTCTCCGGCCGCGTGTACTTCTCCTACGGCCAGAAACTGGTCTTCAAGCTGACCACCGGAGGCCTGGTCCAGCCCGCCGTGCAGAACCCGACCGACCCCAACCGGAACATCCTGTTCAACTGGTCGGAGTACACACTCAACGACTCTGGCCTGTGGATCAACAGCACACAGGTCGACATGTTCTCCGCTCCCTACGCGGTGGGAGTGCAGCGGGCCGACGGCAGTACCGCGAGCACCGGCCGGCTCAAGCCCGGCGGATACAACGGCTTCTTCAGCGCCCTCAGGGGGCAGCCCGGAGGCTGGGCCAACCTGATCCAGACCCGCCCCGACGGCACCGTACTGCGCGCCCTGTCGCCGCTGTACGGCCTGGAGACCGGCGCTCTGCCGGCCACCGTCATGGACGACTACATCAACCGCGTCTGGCAGAAGTACTCCACCTCGACCCTGACGGTCACCCCCTTCGCCGACCAGCCCGGCACCAAGTACTTCGGCCGGGTCTCCGGTGGCGTCATGAACTTCACCAACAGCGCCGGAGCCGTCGTCACCAGCTTCCAGAAGCCGGACGCCTCCTCCGTCTTCGGCTGCCACAGGAGGCTCGACGCCCCCAACGACCAGGTGCGCGGCCCGATCTCGCGCACCCTGTGCGCCGGCTTCAACCGCTCCACCCTGCTGGTCAATCCCAACCAGCCCGACGCCGGCGCAGCCGACTTCTACAAGGACAACGTCACCAATCACTACGCGCGCAAGATCCATGCCCAGATGGCGGACGGAAAGGCGTACGCCTTCGCCTTCGACGACGTGGGCCACCACGAATCACTCGTACACGACGGCAACCCGCGTCAGGCCTACCTCACGCTCGAACCCCTCAACTGACACGTCTCCCCGCGCCGCCGGCTCCGCGAACTGATCGTGGTGCCGGCGGCTTTTCCGTATTCACCTGCCGGACCGCGCCCACAACGAGCTGCGGACCGCAAAGTTGGCTTTTCATCAGTTTTGAAATCAATTACAACTTTGCCATCTCTTGGTGTAGCTCGGCTGTCGATTACGTGAGCCTCATTGGCACCACGCGATGACCGCAAGTCCTCCCGGAACAGGGGCACTTGTGGTCACTTCCCCCCCACGCAATGGTGAGAGGCACCAACGATGACGACGAACCACACCCTGCGGTACGGCAGCCGCGCGCTCGCGTTGACGGCGACCGCACTCGGGGTGATCGCGACGGCTGTGCCGGCCGCGGCCGAGGAACAGCCCACCGCGGAGCAGATCATGGCCGACTGCGCTTCCGGAGAAGGCAAGTGCAGCTTCAATTCCCCGCAGCTCGGCGAGGCTTACCTCGGTGAGCCCCGCCAGGTCTCCGAGCTTCTGTTCAACTGCACCGACTCGCCCGCCTCCCAGTCGATGTCATGGGCCGACACCGTCGGCTCCTCCCATTCGGTGGGAGGCTCGGTCACCGTGGGCGGCGGTATCGAGGGCATCATCACGGCCAGCGTGACCGCGACCTACAACTACACCTGGCAGAGCTCGCACACGGAGACGAGTTCCTTCACCGTGACCGTGAAGCCGGGAGAAGTGGGATGGATCTCCCGCGCCCAGGTGATGCGGCAGATATCCGGCACGTGGCAGACCCACTACGACGACCCCAAGTGGGGCCACTACTACTGGTTCGTGCCCGACACGGTCACCGGACCGGCGCCGAACGGCACGGACGGCAAGCACAGCGCGGTCGTGGTCAAGTCCCGCAAGATGACGGCCGACGAGAAGAAGCTCTGCGACGGCGGCTCCACCCGGAACAAGGTCTTCACCCGCGGCGGCTGATCCGGTCCGCCTTCGCAGCAGACGGCCCTCACGAGCGCCCTACTCACGCACGGCAGCACACTGCCGACGACCTGCCGATGTCGATCGGCCCCGGCCGGCGCTTCTTGCCCGGCGGGGCCGATCACCGGAACCGGACGATGCGCGAAAGCCGCCCGCGGCGTCGTCAACTGTGCGCCGCGGCGGTCACCGTGGCGGGATCCACCCCGGTCAGTTCGACGATGCGGTGCGGCGCAACGCCGGCGGCCAGTGCGCGTCCGATCAGGCCGTCCCGCCCGTCCGTGCTGTCACGGTAGGCGAGCAGTTCCTCCTCGACCTGGGCCAGCGGCTCCGGTGTCATCTGGTGGCGGAGGCGGCTCAGCTCCTCCTCGCTCAGCGGGACCGGCAGTCGTTCCGCTCCCTCGGGCACGGCTGCCCTCTCCTCCGGCGGCAGCAGGCGCAGGTGCGGTGAGGTCGGCGTGCTTCCCTGAGCATCGAGCCAGGCGCGCACCGCGGGAGTCTCCATGCACGCGAGTTCACCTACGGCAGCCGGCGTCACACCGAGCTGCGCGGACGTGTCGTCAAGCAGGAACAAGTAGGCGTCGTCGGTCATCCTCGGCTCCTTCTCACCAGGGTGCTGATCGACATCCCATTACCCCGCCGCGCCCGGATTACCGCCGGATCACCACGGACGGGGAAGGCCACCCCGACGAGCGCGCTCAATCGGGGGCGACGGCTCGGCGCCGGGTTACCTGCGCCGCCGACGCCGCGTCGAAGGGGTGGCGGGCGGGATCCACCTCGTCCCAGCTCAGGAATCCGGGGGCAGCGCAGATATCACTGCTGTCACTGCGCAAACCTGCCACGTCCGCCCGGTGCCTGATCAAGCGAATTGCCATCCAGGGCGACTTCCCAGGGCCGGGGACCCGTGCCGTCCGTCCACGCCTCCAGGGTCTCCCGGGCCAGGCACACGATCCCGCACTGCTCGGCGTACTCCACCGCCGGCGCTGTGAAGTCACTCGTGCTGACCAGCACGGCGATGTCGGCCTCGTGCACTGTGAAGCACGTGCCGCCGAAGCGCTGCAGATCCTGGGAGCCGACGCGATGGGACTCGCTGTAGTGCTTGCACTGGATGACGATCCGCCGCCCGTCGGGTGTCACGGCCACGACATCGGCGCCCAGGTCCCCGGCACCGCCCACGACTTCGACGTCCGAGCAGCCGTCGCGTTCGCAGAGTGCGGCGATCGCCTCCTCGAACTCCTCAGGCGTCAGGGCGTCGTAGTCGACGAACCCCTCCGACGTCAGGGTGTCGTACGGGACGAACTCCTCCCGAGTCGGGGCCTCGTAGTCGACGGTGACATCGACGGCCGCCCGCTGAGGGGGAACCGTTGGAGCCTCCAGTTCCTCGGCCGCTTCCCTGGCCGCCTCGTCGAGGGCTGCCGCGGCTCGACGGGCCACTCCCGCCACGCGCCACCTGCGCCGCAGGCCCAGACATCCCGCGACACCTATCACGACCAGTACGAACACCCAGGCAGGACGCCGCTCGACAGCACCGGCCGCCACGCGAACGGCGAGGCCCAGGAGACTCAGGACCACCGCGAGAAACACGAAGAACAGGGCCGTCGACCGAAGATCGAACCCGTACCGGCGGCGCTTCACCAACGGCGTACGACGCACAGGCACTGCCACGACATCCCCCCTCCTGGGACCAACAGCAAGATCACCCCCACCGTCTGCCCAAGATCACCACCTTCACTGCTCAACCGCCGTGTGTGACACCCCACCTGACGCCCTGTCGAGGCCCGGCCCCCGGTCGGCCCGCCTCAAAAGCCTTGATCACCGTTCTCGAATGCGCCACCACCACCACTGCCCCGCGGTCCACTCGCTCGCCCACCCCGGATCCGGAAGAGTGCGGCGCTCGAACTCCACGTCGATTCGCTCCACCAGGCGGCCCAGATCCGCCCGGGCCCCTCCGGGCAGATGGCGCAGGGCCACTTCCAAATCGTCCCGGGCGTCTTCGATCTCGATGCCGGGACTCTCGTAAGGGCCGCTCAGATAGCGCCCCGGCTGTCTGAAAGCGCACGCGAAGCGGCTCAGAGCATCAGCAACGGCATCGGGCCACAGATGATCGGCCTCAACGCGCCGTACCGCGGCCCGAGTTCGAGCTGACACGGACGGAATCCGACGGACCGGCATGTGCTTGGACGGCCGCCACCGCTCGGCGCGGACGGCCTTCGGACGCCTACGCGGCATCGCCCTTTCGGATCAGAATCATGCCGGCATTCTGCCACGGCCGCTGCATGCGGCTTCCTGGGCAGCCATGACCTCATCGCCATGTTCGAAGGCCCATGCTCCGACGGCGTCGATGGGTGCCAACAGAGTCCGCCCCAGAGCGGTGAGCTGGTAATCGACCCGTGGCGGCGCTCCGGGATGGGCGTGCCGTGCCACCAGTCCGTTGAACTGCAGGCGCCGCAGTGTCTCGGTGAGGACCTTGGAGCTGATTCCGCCGATGCGCTCGCGCAGTTCGACCGGGCGCCTGGGACCGTCACGCAGCGCCCAAAGCACCACGGCGTTCCAGGTGTTGGAGAGCAGGTCGAAGGCGAGGCGGGCGCGGCAGTCGGCGAGAAAGGCGTCGGTGGTCACGCACCACATGGTGCCCGACGGGCCACCTAACCTCATCGCGAACGGTCGAAGCAGGCATGGAGGGAGAACGCACGGTGAGAATCGGCGTACTGGGAACGGGCAACATGGCGGACGCCCTCGCCACCCACTGGGCGCGAGCCGGGCACGAGGTGGCCATCGGCGGACGCGACACGCACAAGGCGGAGCGGCTCGCGACGCGCATCGGCAGCGGCGCGATGCCCGCCAGTCTGTCCGCGGCGGCCGAATTCGGGCGAGTGGTACTGGCCGCGCTGCCCTTTGACGCAGGGGCGGGCGTGATACGAGAGCTGCGAGCGGCCATGGAAGGCAAGGTGCTGCTCGACTGCTCCAATCCGGTCGGGCCTGGCTTTCGGCTTCTGACGGACGGAGGCCCCTCGGCCGCGCAGCGGCTGGCCGCGGCGGCACCCGGAGCCCACGTGGTCAAGGCGTTCAATCTGTGCCACGAGGACGTGTGGCGCATGCGGCCACCGGTCTTCGACGGGCGGGCACTGGCCGTTCCGGTCTGCGGGGACGACCAGGCGGCCCTGGCGTGCGTACACGAGTTGGTGCGGGACGTGGGCTGTGAGCCCGTGTCCGGCGGCGGTCTCGCACGGGCAGGACTCCTGGAGGCGACCGCCGCACTGTTCATCGCCCTGTGGGTGGGCGAGGGAGCGGATGCCCAGGCCATTGCACCTCCGCTGGCGTATGCGGTCGGCGCATGAAATACGTCCTGTTCGACGTCGACGGCACGTTGATCGACGCCGTGAGCAACCAGCGCCGGGTCTGGGGAAGCTGGGCGGAGCGCTACGGGCTGGATGCGGACGAGGTCTACCGGGTGGCGCTGCGGACGCGGCCGATGGAGTCGTTCGCTCAGGTCGCTGCGGACCGTGATCCGCGCGAGTGCCTGGCCGTGCTGCACGAGCTGGAGGACGAGGACGTGCAGTCCGGCGTCTATGCGGCTTTCGACGGCGCCTCGGAACTGCTGCACAGCCTGCCGCCGGGGGCCTGGGCGTTGGTGACGTCGAACTACGAGCACCGGGTGCGCGGCCGTTTCCTGCGGACGGACCTGCCCGTGCCGGACGTGATCGTGGACGCGGCCGCAGTGGAAGAGGGCAAACCCTCTCCCGTGCCCTATCTGCAGGCCGCCGCACGGCTGGGCGCCGAGCCGGGGGACTGCCTCGTCATCGAGGACGCACCCTCCGGAGTACGGTCCGGGCTGCGCGCCGGGATGACGGTGTGGGGCGTGAACTCCGCAGCAGCGGTGGAGGGCGTGCATCGCCACTTCGTCAGTTTGCGGGAGGCAGTCCCCCACATCCTGGCCTGTGTTTCCAGCCCGGCATGATGCGGCTGCGACAACGCCGAGTCGGGTCATCCGCCACTCGTCCTGTCAGTCGATCAGGACGCCCGGGTTGAGGATGCGATGGGGGTCCAGGGCGTCCTTGGCGGCGCGCAGCGCCAGCGCGAAGGGCTCCGGGCGCTGGAGGTCGTAACCGGGGCGGTGGTCCCGGCCGACGGCGTGGTGGTGGGTGATGGTGGCGCGGTAGCGGTGCAGGACGTCGCTCGCGGCCGCCTTGATGTCGTCCCAGATGGCGACTTCGTCGCCGGGGCGGCCGGCGACGGCCACGGTGAAGTAGGGGGCGGCGCCGTCGGGGTAGACGTGCGTCAGGCGGCAGTTGACGGTGGCCGGGTGTCCGGTGGCCTTCGAGGCGGCAGCGCCGACCTCGGTGCGGACGGCGTCGATCAGGGCGGGAATCCTGTCCCAGGTCGCGGCGGTCTCGAAGGTCTCGACGACGGCACCCATGCGGGCCAGACCGTCGCGCAGATAGGGCATGCGCAGGAACGCCGAGCGCCAGGCGCTCACCGCCGCGTCGGCCGGGGCGGCGCGGTCCGCCGAGGTGCCGCCGTCCGCCTTCGGCGCCTCGCCCCGGCCGCCATGAGCCCGCGCCACCTCCAGGGCACTCGCGAGGCGGTCGTCGACACGACGGGTGGCGGACTCGAAGCCCAGCACCAGGACGGAGGAGCCGTCGCGCGAGGCACCGGACAGCAGTGCCTCGCCGGGGTCGAGCAGACGGCAGTTGGCGGGGGAGAGGTCGGACTGGGCGAGGGCGCGCACCGCCTCCAGCGCCTGCCCGAAGTCGGCGAAGGCCACCGACGCCGAGGCCTTGTGGCGGGGGCGCTCCTGCAAGCGCATCCACGCCTCGGTGATGACGCCGAGCGCGCCCTCGGAGCCGAGGAAGAGACGGTCGGGTGACGGCCCGGCACCGGAGGCGGGCAGCCGCCAGGACGTGCCCGAACCGGCGGGCGTGACCACGCGCAGGGACTGCACGAAGTCGTCGATGTGGGTGTGGCCGGTGGCGTAGTGGCCTCCGGCCCGGGTGGCCAGCCAGCCGCCGAGGGTGGAGAACTCGAAGCTCTGCGGGAAGTGGCGCAGGGTGAGGCCGTCGGGCCGCAACTGCTCTTCCAGCACGGGGCCGAGAGCCCCGGCCTGGATACGGGCCGAGCGACCGACGGTGTCGACCTCCAGGACCCGGTCCATCGACGTCAAGTCGAGCGACAGGACGGCACGGTGGGTATCCCCGCTGTACTCCACGCCGCCGACCACCGAGGTGCCGCCGCCGAAGGGGATGACGGCCACGCCCTGCTCGCCGGCCCAGTCCAACAGGTCGGCCACCTCCCGGTCGTCGGCCGGACGGGCGACCAGGTCGGGGATCCGGCCCGGCCGGCCGCGCAGCGCCCGGACGATGTCGCGGTGGCCTTGCCCGAGGCGTGGGCGGCGCGCACGTCGGGGTCGCCGGTGACGAGGTGCGCCAGCGCGGGCGGAGGTGTCACGCCGGGCCGGGCGATCGCCAGGTCGGCGACCCGGGGTGTCGGCAACGGCCGGGCCAAAGTGCCCGGCAACAGCGCACCCATCGCGACGCATTCGGCATCGTCGGGGTGGGCGTCGGCGTAGCCCCAGCCCCACCAGGAGCGGGTGCGGGAGGTGCCGTGACCGGAGGGTGAGGCGGGCATGCGTGTACTCCCAGCGAGGCCGGTGAATTTACCCTATGGAAAATTACCGTAAGGTAATATCGATTCCATGACAACGCCCCCCTCGAAGGCCGGCACCAAGGGTGTCCCCAGGGCCGCCCGCGAACGACAGGTCCTGGCCGAGGCCACCGAGGAGTTCGGCCGCCACGGCTACGAAGCCACCACCATGGCCGCCATCGCGGCCCGAGTCGGCGTCACCAAGCCCCTGCTGCACCACTACTTCGGCAGCAAGCAGGACCTCTACCTCGCGTGTCTGAACCCCGTGGGCGACCGGCTCCTGCACGCCGTCCGCACCGCCATGACCGAAGCCGTCCCCCCGGCGCAACCCACCGCACTGCGCGTGCTGCACGCCCTGTTCACCGCTCTGGACGGGCGGCGCGAGGCGTGGTTCGTCCTCTACGACGCCACGCTGCCGCCCGACAGCGAAGCCGCCCGCCGCGCGGCGTACTACCGCCGCGCCATCGACGACCTCGCCGCGACCGGCACCGCCGACCTCCTGCGGACGGCCGGATCCGGCGACCCGCTGGACGCCGACGCCCTCACCTACGCCTGGCGCGGCCTGTGCACCGCACTGGTCCGCTGGTGGGTCAACCACCCCGAGCAGTCACCCGAAGCCATGACCCGACGCTGCGCCCGACTCTTCGCGGCCGGCCGCACCCTCCTCGCCGTGGGCGACGATGCCATGTGAGCACCGGCCCGTCGTACGACCCGTGGGTATCCGCGCGTGATCGTCTGCTGGACGCGGAGGCTGGCGGCGGGGCTGAAGGAGAAGTTCTGTGCGGTGTCCTCGGTGGGGATACGCTGTGCGTCGCGCGCGCAGTCGGCCGATGCCGTGTCGCTGCCGAGGTCCGCGGCGGTGAAGGCGTTGACGCCTTCCGCCTGTCCGATCAACCCGGTGTCAGGGGTGGGCGCAGACCAGGTCGAACACGCCGGGCGGGAAAGACGCCTGCAAGTCGTGGCGCGCCGCGGTGACGCGCTCGCCGAGGCTGTGTGAGCGCGCGAGGGCGGTGAGCCGCTCGACCGCCACGGCCGAGATGTCGACCGCGGTGACATGCCACCCCTGGCCGGCGAGCCACAACGCGTCGCCGCCCCCGCCGCATCCGAGGTCCAGCGCGTCACCGGGCGGCAGGGCGAGGTCCGCCACCGTCTCTGTGAGACGAGCGTGGGGTCGTGGGCCGTCCACTGCCGGGCGGGCCGCGTACACGCCGTCCCAGAACGCGACCGCATCGGTGGTGCTCATCCGGCCTCCTCGTGTCGGAATGCGCTCAGTCTCGCCAGGCCCCCGCGGCTCGCCACGGAATCTTGCGGTTACGGCAAACGGCCTCCCGGTCGAAGACCGGCTGCGCCCCCGGCCGAGGGGATGTCCCTCGGCCGGGGGCGGCTGGTACGGGCTCGTCACCGGGACGGGAGGCATGGTGCCGCCCCGCCGACGGGTGACGCCGCCGTCATCGGGCGCGGTACGAACGCCCGGCGCGGGGTGTCAGCTCGAGAAGGGGACTGCGTCGGCGGGGTCGGCGTGCCAGTTGGTGGCGACGGGCCGGTCGACCGTCGTGGCCTCGGGCAGGGCGAGGGTGACGGCGTTGGATTCGTCGCCCGCGACGGCGAGGTGGAGGAAGTCGAACTGCCTGCCGTGGTCGTCGTTCGTGGTCTTGGGGTTGATGCCGGCGTAGGCAGCGGTGGAGCCGGACAGCGTGACCCTGTCGCTGACGGCATGCTCGGCCGGTGCCACCTCGGTGTCGGCGGAGGAGCCGAAGGAGGCGGAGGGGAAGACGCCCTCCAGGTAACAGGTGACGCCGGACTTGGCCTTGGCCGTGACGAGGAAGTAGCCGCCCGCCTGTGTCTTCAAGCTGACCTTGAAGCTCAGGTCCTTGGTGGCGCAGGCCCGCACGGTGGTGCTCCGGCTGTCGGCCGTGGCCGTCGCCGTGGCAGTCGCGGTGGCAGTGAGGCCCACCGCCGCGACTGCGGCCAGGGCGAGGCGGGCGGAGGGGGCGGCAAGGCGCGAACGCATCGAGATCTCCATGGTGCGAAGTGGGTTGTCCAGCGGACTGCTTGGACGACCTCAGCCTGTTCCGCGATGCGTCCCACCCGCCACAACGGGCGGTCATTCCGGGACGCCGGAACGCCGGAACGCGCTCTGACCAGCGCAGATGCTGACAGCCTGGAACGGCCTGCCGGGATGCGGAGGCTGTGCTGGATCAGCCACCGGACGCACACCGCTCAACGCAGGCCCGTCAGGGAACCCCTCGGGGCCCGCTCGTCAGCTCAGGGCGCGATGCCCACGGAGGGCAGTCGGCTCCACTTCTTCTCCTGGCGAGCGGAGAGAGCCGGCCAGTGCAGGCAGTCGGGGCGTGGGTTGACGCGTGCGGCGAACGGAGCGGGTGTGAAGGTCGGCTTGTAGAAGCAGCCCGTGCCGTACGAGGCGTCGCGAGACGGAGTTGGCGTACTCGGAGGTACTCAGCCCACGTAGCGGGCGGCAAGCGCGGTGGCGCGGTTGTGCAGGGACATGCGCAGCGACCTCGGGGCCAGGGCTTCCGCGTCCGTACCGAGCTGCCACAGCGCCCACTCGGCGTGTCGTAGATCCTGGAAGGTCACCTCCAGCCGCAGCCAGCCGTCAGCGTCGGGTTCTGCGGCGCGGACGGCCACCGCGGTGCTCAGCAGGTCCTCCCGCCGCTTCGGGTTCACCCGTACCGGCACGGCGATGTGGTCGCCGGACAGAAACCGCGCGCAGCGCTCCCGCCAGACCCGGTCCAGATCAACCCGGTCCGGTCGCTGTGCCGGTGCGGGGAGTTCCTCGGCGGCCCGCACCCGCGACAGCCGGTAGGTGCGGTCCGCGCCGGATCTCGTGGCCAGCAAGTAGCTCCGGTCGCGTACGGTGACCAGGCCGATCGGGTCCACCGTGCGCCACTGTGGTGCCTGGTCCGTGGCCGCGTAGTGGATGCGCAGTTTGTGTCCGGCGAGCACCGCGCGCCGGATCTCGACCATCGTCGTGCCGGGCACCTCCTCCGCGGCCGGACGGCGTGAGAGCAGGTCGGTCTCGGGCTCGACGAGGAACCGCCGGGCCGCGTCGCTCGCGGTGGCCTGATGGCTTTCGGGCAACGCGTCGACCACCTTGCGCATGGCCGAAGCGAGCGCCGAGCCGAGGCCGAACACCTGCTCGCCGCGCCCCGATCCGGCGGCCAGCAAGGCAAGAGCCTCGTCGTGGTTCAGCCCGGTGAGCTCGGTCCGGAAACCGGGCAGCAGCGAGAACCCGCCGTGCCGGCCGCGTTCGGCGTAGACCGGGACTCCGGCCGCGGACAGCGCCTCGATGTCGCGCAGCACCGTACGGGTGGATACGTCCAGCTCGCGGGCGAGCGTGTCCGCAGTCAGCCGACCGCGCTGACGGAGCAACAGCACCAGCGAGACCAGCCGATCAGCGCGCATCCGAAAACCCTATCGAATACATGACCAAGGGTGTCGTGATTGTGCGGAAGGCTCGTGAGCACCGACGTAGACGATGGCGGCTACCGCGCCGACGGACGTACGCGTACTCCCATGACTGAATGGAGCTGATGTGCCAGTGGAACGAACGCCGGTCAACCCGGTGACGTGGTCGGTGGAGATGGGGTTCAACCAGGGTGAGATCGTCTCCGGGCACACCCGGACCCTCTACTGCTCCGGACAGACCGCGATGAGCCCCGACGGCAAGCCCCGGCATGACGGCGACATGGCCGCACAGGTGGCGCTGAGCCTCGACAACCTGGAGGCCGTGCTCGGCGAGGCCGGCATGTCCCTCGCGAATCTCGTCCGGCTCAACGTCTACACCACCGACGTCGATCAGCTGTTCCCGCACTACGGCGTCCTGGCGTCGCGGTTGGGCGCGGCCGGGGTGGCACCGACGACCACGATGCTCGGGGTGACACGGTTGGCCCTTCCCGGCCAGATGGTCGAACTCGAGGGGACCGCCGTCGCGTGATGCGACCTCGCCGCCTGTGCTGCCCGTGCCGGATCGACCGGCACGGGCAGCCGGCAGATGGGTGATTGCCGATGCTCGGAATGGTGACCATCGGTGTCTACGGCTTCGACGGCGACTCGTTCCTGCGACGCCTGCGGCACGCGGACGTCCGCGTCCTGCTCGACGTACGTCAGCGCCGCGGCGTCCGCGGCCCCGAGTACGCCTGGGCGAACTCACTCCGGCTGCAGGCGGCCCTTGCCCACGCCGGAATCGCCTACGAGCACCACCCCGAGCTCGCCCCCACCACCGAACTACGCCGGCTCCAGTACGCCGAGGACGACCGCCGAGGGGTCGGCAAGCGCTCGCGCCGCGAGCTCGCTGCCGAGTACACCCGCCGCTACACCACGGAGATCCTCGACCGCGCCGACCTCACACCGATCGTGTCGGCGCTGCCGAGCAGCGGAACCGCAGCGCTGTTCTGTGTCGAGCGCGACCCGGAGGCATGCCACCGCTCGCTGATCGCCCGGCGATTGGCCGAGCAGCACCACGTCACGATCGAGCACCTGCGCCCGTAGTCCCTGAGCCGACCGCGCCTGCGCGCGGCCGCGCGCAGGACCATCCCCTCAGCACGCGCCTTGCATCGCCTGCCCGGACTCAACGCATCCCGGGCAGGCTGCGCAGCTCGTCGACCTTCAGCAACCGAGCGAGAAGGAGGTACATCACGGCTGTCGCGAGCGCTCCGGCAGCCAATGCGACGGCAGCAGGCCACGTTCCCTCTCCCCGACCGGCGCACGCGCGCGCCACGACCCAGCCGAGCCCTGCGGCCGGGCCGGCGGCGCAGAACAGTTTCACGTAGGTGCGCCGCAGGCCGCCGTCGTCGATACGAACCCCGAGCCGCCTGCGCAGCAGGATCGCGGTGAGCGCGAGGCCGGCCACATAGGAGAGGGTGTAGGCCCCGGCCATGCCCACCACCGCCCAACGGGCGGGCAGCAGCAGATGACAGGCCGTGGCCAGGGCGATGTTCACGCCGGCGATCCAGGCCGCCATGAAGAACGGCGTGCGCGTGTCCTCGAAGGCGTAGAAGCCGCGCAGCGGCCTGACCTCCGAACGGGTGGCCCACCTGTCCGGTGTCAGCAAGACGACGCTGTACAAGTGGTGGCCCCCCAAGGGCGCCCTCGCCCTGGACGGCTACTTCCACGCCGTCGAGGAGACCCTCGCGTTCGAGGACACCGGTGACCTCCGCGCCGACCTCACCCGGCAACTGTGTGCGTTCCGCACATCATGACCGGGACACCGGCAGGGCGGGTGGTGACCGAGCTGATCGGGCAGTCCCAGACCGACGAGGACCTGGCCGCCGCGTTCCGCTCCCTGTACTCCTCCGAACGCCGGCGACTGGCCGGGGAACGGTTGCTACGCGCCAAGGAGCAGGGACAGATCCGCGACGACGTCGACGTCCAGATCCTCGTCGACCAGCTCTGGGGCGCCGTCTACCACCGGATGCTGATCCCGGACGAGCCCGTGACCGACGGCCTCGTCGTCGCCCTGGTCTCCAACCTGATCGACGGCATCACCCCACCGACCGGCCACCGCCCCGCCACGTAGCCGGCGCGTTCACAGGCCCAGCTGCACGAGTCCGGCTGGAACACCTGAAGTGATCAAGGCGGTCAAGGGAGTTGCGAGATCGCGCGGGGAGAACAGGTCGGGGCCGGCATAGGCAGCGATGTCGCGGGGGCGCCACCACTTCAGACCGCTGATGTTCTCCGTCGCGGCAAGCTGATCGTCGGACAGAGTCCCGCGGGGACTGAAATGGGCGGTGCGCACGAGGAAGTAGTCGTTGACGACGCCGTCGTAGCCGACGGCGTGATCAGGGGCCACGACCTCCTGGTGCCAGACGTGCGGAGGATCGGTCCCGACGGCAAGGCCAACCTCTTCCCGGAGTTCGCGGCGCAGCGCGGCAAGCGGCGTCTCACCCGGCTCGATCCCTCCGCCGGGAGCCGCCCACACCACCGTTCCCGCCGGCTTCGGAAGGGCGAACCGGCAGAGAAGAATACGGTCGTCCTCGTCGAGGATGATCGCGCGGACTGCGTGACGCAGGTTCAGAGACGGCATCCGGTCACGCTAGCGGTCTTCCGAGATGGTCAGCCGTCGTTGGCCAGGGCGCGTCCGAGGAGGGGGAGCAGGCGGTCCCAGTGGTGCCGCAGTGCGGAGGGGTTGAAGGCGTCGGTGTCGGACATGGTGAAGCCGTGCACGGTGCCGGGGTAGATCTCGGAGGTGTGGTCGACACCTGCGGCATCCAGGGCTTGGTTGAGCTGACCGAGGTCCTCGGGCGTCAGGTCGGTCTCGGCGTGGCCGAGGTGGACCTCGGCGGTGAGCTTGGACAGGAGGCGGTGCAGACTCTCGGGACTGTCGGCCCCGACCGGGCCGTGGAATGAGGCGACGGCGGCCACCCGGCCGGGGTGGGCCGCGGCGGTGCGCATCGCCAGGAGGCCGCCGATGCAGTAGCCGGTCACCCCGACCGGCCCTGTGTCGACCTCGGGCCGGCTGGTGAGGAACCTCAGGTAGGCGTCGGCGTCACTCAGGATGCGTTCGTCGGTGTGCGCCTGGATCATGGGCATCAGCCGGGCGAAGATCGCCGTCCGGGCCTCCTCTCCTATGTGCTCGGGAAGTTCGATCACCGGTGCCGGGCCGTGCCGGTGGAAGACATTGGGGACGAGCACGTAGTACCCGTGCCCGGCGAGTTCGCGGGCCATCTCCCGCACCACGGGCCTGATGCCGAAGCCGTCCGCGTACATCAGCACGCCGGGGTGCCGCTCGCCCTGGTCGGGGAACGCGGCGAAGGCGTCGGCCCGGCCGTCCGCGGTGGGGATCTCCAGTGTCGTGATGGGCAAGATCTGCCTTCCTTGACGTTCACTCAACTAGTGTTAGTCGCACTAACGGTTTAGGGTCCGGGTGAACCTACATCGTTAGTCGCACTAACACAACGAGCAGGGCCGGTGCCATGATCAGAGCCGAAGCAGCGGACATGTCCGACGACGGCGTACGCAAGACGCCCGACAGGCTGCGTCGGCGGGCGAGCCGACTGCTGTCGCAACTGACCATGCGCTCGGACAGGCTGATCACCGAGGGGCTGGCCCAGGCCGACGCCCGGAAGTGGCACTATGCGGTGCTCGCTTCACTGCAGGAGTTCGGTCCGGCCAGCCAGGCGGAGCTGAGCACCCGCTCCGGCATCTACCGCAGCGACATGGTCGGCGTCCTCAACGAACTGGCCGAGCGCGACCTCGTCGACCGGACGCCGGATCCCGACGACCGGCGCCGCAACGTCATCACGATCTCCTCCCGGGGCCGCCGCCACCTACGCCGCCTGGACAAGGTCCTGGACGACCTCCACGACAACCTCCTCGCACCACTGAGTCCGGCTGAACGCGACCAGTTCGTCCAGTTGCTCACTCGCTTGCTGGACCACCACACCCGGGGCTCCTGAGCCGCGTTCAACTCCTTGCCCGCGGTGGCCACCGACAGCGCAGCTTGTGCCACGATGCTCCGCATGTCTGGTCGCGCGCTGAGCTTCGGAGCGGTAGCGGAAGCTTACGAACGGTTCCGGCCCGGGTATCCCGTGGAACTGTTCGACTCGGTGATGGCATACGCGGGTCATCCGGTCCGAACTGCCCTGGAGATCGGCGCCGGGACGGGTAAGGCAACCCGGCTGTTCGCTCAACAGGGGATCATGGTCACCGCGACCGAGCCTGACGGGTCCATGCTCGCCGAGTTGCGCAAGCACGTTCCGGCGAATGTCAGGCCGGTGCAAGCCCCGTTCGAGGACTTGCGGCCGGGGGAGCGGTACGGGCTGGTCTACGCGGCCGCAGCGCTGCACTGGACGAACCCGGAGGGTCGGTGGCCACGCATCGCCGCGCTTCTGGAACCGGGTGGCGTGTTCGCCTCGTGCGGGGGGCCGCTCCGACTGGCCGACCCGGCCGTGGCGGAAGCTGTTCGCGCGGCGAGAGCGCCGTTCTTGGAGAGCGACGAGATTCCGTCTCCTGACGGGACGCCTCCGGATCGTGAGATGCAGTGGCCGGGGAGCGAGCTGCAACGGTCCGAGTGGTTCACCGAGGTGCAACAGTCCGTGATCGAACGGCCCGTGACGATGAGCGCCCGTGACTACGTCGGGCATCTGTCAACCATTTCGGCCTATCTCGTCCTGCCGGCTTCGGAGCGAGAGCAGGTGTTCGGCCAGATCATGAAGGTTCTCCCGGACACGGTCGAGATGGCCGCCGACATCACCGTCCATCTCGCGCGTCGGTGCCACGAGGATTGATCACGACCTCGACATCCCCGAGCCGCCGGCGCCGCAGCTGATAGCCTGCGATCTTCGCCGGTCACCCGGACGGAGTCCCCCCGGCAGGTCGCCATGTCTCGCCACCAACAGCGGCTCATGACAGCACTTGACGCCCTGGATCGCGCCTTCGCCTCGGAGGAGCCCTTCCCCGTCTCCGGCTGCACGTACTGCTACGGCGCTCAGGACCTGGTCGAACTCTCCGGACCGCTCGACCTGATAGCCGACGACCTGGTGTCCGCCGTCGCCGCAGAAGTCCCCAACCACTGGGACGACTTCCCGCGTCTCTACCGCCGTCTCACTCCACGCATCATCCGTCCCGCCGTCACCGGCCGGCTCCACATCGACGAGAACCTCATCGCCTCACGTCTGGTCGCAGCGGGCTGGACCACCTGGGACGCGCCCCTGACCACGGCACTTCACGAGGTCTGGTCTGCTTGGTGGCAAGCCACCTTGCACACCCACCCCAGCCCGGTCCCCATCAGGAAGACCCTCAGCCTCATCACCGTCGCCACCGGCACCCTGCGCCCCTGGCTGGACATATGGACCACCACCCGCGTCCCGGCCGCCGACACACACCTGGCCGACCTCATCGACGACGTGCTGCTCGAGTACGAGATCACCGACCTGCACATGGGCTTCTACGAGGAGTACGACGCCTCCGCGGAGCTGCTGAGCTGGCTCCTGACGGATGTCCACGACCGCGCCGACGACGCCCGTCTCGATGACCCGTACCTCCTCGAATGATCTGGAGCCTCTCCTGATAGAGGACGCGGATCGGGGTACCTGCGTCGGCATGGCTTCCGAAACCGATCACGCTGAATCCGTACGAGCCCTGCGGCAGCTGCGCCGGATGCGCACCTTCTACGCCGGGGGTGTCGTCTTGTGGGCCGCTTCGGCCACATCGGCGGGCTGGGACGACCCTGGAAGCCGGCAGATGTGGGTATCGGGGGTGCTCCTGGTGGTCTTCGCCGCTCTGCTGGCCATGACGTCCCTGTGGCTGAGGCGCCACCGGGCCGACCATGCGGACGAGCCCGTGCACCATGCCGCTCCGCGCAGGACGGCCTTGCGCCGCCACGCCAACGCCTGAGTGCGGGAACTCGGCCTTCGGCCCGTTCCGACGGGAGCAACCGCCTACTGGAGCGGAACGATCGGGACGAGGATCTCGCCTAGGGCGTGTGATCGTCGCCCGTCGGCCGGGTCGACTGCGACCGGTCGTGCTCTTCCGGCCTCGGCTGGAAGTCGCCCGGCCGGTCGCGGCGGAGTTCCTCGTACCGCTGCGCGTAGGCGTCGACTGCCTGGTGAACCGTGCAGCCCCATGTCTCGCGGATCGTGGCGATCGCGGCGATGCTCCTGTGCGCCAGGATGTCGTGGTCCACACTCGCGGGCAGTCGGTCCATGCGGGTGAGGCTATAGGGCGGACGTGAACACTCCGCCGTTCGAGGACGGTTCGGCCCGTTGCGCGTGTGAACCCCTGGCGTCGGGAGAGGCGGGATTACGTCCGTGTCCCAGGAGGTGGGACATGCGTAGACGAACGAGGCGCCTACTCGCCCACCACTGGACACACCGGTACGACGGCGGATCCCGGCAGATCGTCCATCCCTCCGCCCCCGCCTCCGCCGACCCGTACGCGCAGGGCCACCCCAGGGCCTTCGCTGGCCCCCTCCGACCCACCGGCAGGTCCGGACTCGCCGCCGGTTCCTGAGGTCACATGACGGAGCCGCAGGGCAAGCCCGGCGCCGGCACCGTGCCTCCTCGGCTTCGGCTTCGCCCAGCTGGTGCTGCAGAGTCTCCATCTGCTGCGGTTACGAGGTCCTGGTCGTGGTGGTCGTAGCGCTGCTCGCCGTCGAGGCGTCAACGAACCCCGGGCGCCTGCGCCTACCCCGCTCGCTGAGGCGTGGCCTGCGTGCGGGATGGCAACTGCTGGCGCAGTGGCACCTTGCAGTCGTCGCCGCCGGACTGGTGCTGCTGGTGATGTGGCCGTACATCCAGCCCTATGCGTGGACGGCTCCCCTCACGATCGCCATGGGGCTTCTCCTCGGGCAGAGCCGCGCTGCTCAAGGCGGCCACCCGCGGCAGCGTGGCGGCAGATCCGTGATGATCCTCGCGGCCGCGGCCTTCCTGTTCTGGACGCTCACCCAGGCCGCCTGGCAATGGGGCGATCCTGACGCGCGGACACATGCACGCGAGGTCGTGAGCTGGACAGGCGTCGTCGTCTACAGCACCGAGCGCCTCACCTTTCCCACCCAGTCGGTAGCGGAGGAAGACTTCAATACTGGATGGCGCCACCGCTACCGATACACCGGCCTGCGACTGCTCCTGGAACGCGGCGGCCGCTACCTCGTCGTGCCGATGAACTGGGACGCGGGCAAGGACCCCATCTACGTCGTGCTGGAAGACGCGAACACGTGGATCGGCCTCACTCCTGGCGAGCAGGCCCCTGTGTGAGTCGCGGATCTCCCTCCCCGACGGTCACGTAGAGGTCAGTGGAGGGTGGGCCGGTAGATGAGCTCTTGGATGTGACCGTCGAGCGTCCGGCTCTCGACGAGCTCCAGGTCGAAGTCGGCCGCGTCCTGGAAAATCGGGTCCAGTCCGGTCTGACCGGTGATGACAGGGAAGAGTGTCACCTGCAGGCGGTCGACCAGACCGGCGGCCATCAGCGCCCTGTTCATCGACAGGCTGCCGTGCGAGCGCAACGGCACATCGGACTCCTCCTTGAGCCGGGCGACGACGTCGACGGCGTCACCGCTCACGACGGTTGCGTTCGGCCAGTCGAGGGGGTCTTCCAGCGTCGTCGACACCACCGTCGTGGGCAGGCTCCTCATCCGCGTCACCCATGGGTCGCGCACGTCGGATTCCTCAGTGCTCGAGGCCAGCATCCGTGCGAAGGCCCGATACGTGTTGGCCCCGAAGACCATCCGCTGCTCCCCGCCGTGCTGGGCGAGGCGGTGGTCGAGCAACTCGGGTCCTTGCTTGCCCCAGTAGCCGGTCCAGTCGGCGCCGGCGGCGCCGTAGCCGTCGAGGCTGGAAAAGACGTCGAAGGTGTAGGTGGCGGTCATGTCGTTCTCCTCGCGTGGCGCCCAGATCGTCGCACCTATATAGACCCAGCACGATTCCGAATCTCATCGCCGGGCCCGCCAGACGCGGCCTTCAACCGCCCGATCGGCGGAGGAAGCCAAGCCGGAGGAGGACAGCCTGCTGACGTCTGGATGCTCAGCCACGCGAGAAGTGGGGCAGGCCCCCGGTGTGCGCCGGGGGCCTGTGTCGGTCAGCAGGTCGAGTTGGTCTGGGTGAGGAGGCCGAGCCGCCAGGGGAGGAGGTTGTAGTCGCCGCCCGAGTTGGGGTTCATGCCCTGGTAGAGGTACTGGAGTCGGCAGGCGGGGATGGTCAGTGTCTGGTCGTAACCGGCACGGATCATCTCGCCGTGGCTGATGTCCCTGGTCCAGGCTCCCGACGGGAAGGTCACGTTGTTCGACCTGGCGAAGGGGTTGCTCTCGGATGCGGCCAGCGGGGTCCAGGAACCGGCCAGGCTGCTCGTCGTCCAGGAGCGGAAGTAGCGTCGGCCGTCCGATCCGATGGCCTCGACGAGGAGCAGATACTGGTTGGAGCCCTGCACCTTGTACACGTTGCTCGCCTCGAACAGGGCGTATTTGGAGTCCCGGGCCGCGATGACGGTGTTGGTGAAGCCGTTCGGGAACTGGCCGACGGTCGTCTGGGAGCGGTACAGGTGCCCGTTGTCGTCGGAGGAGAACAGGTAACAGTTGGCGCTGTCGCAGATCACCCACATGTCGACCCAATGGCCGTTGCCGATGTTCTGCCTGATGATGTCGGGCATCGACGAGTAGAAGTTGCGCGGTGCGCTCCACCCGTTCGGATTGCTGATGTCGGGGTTGGTGGAGTAGGAGGCGTTGCCCGTCTGGTACACGAGGTACCACAGGCGTTGCGGTGCGTAGTAGAAGACCTGCGGCGCTGCCCGGTAGCCGCTTCCGATGGCACTGCGGTCCAGGTAGTGGTGTGTGGCCGAGCCGGCCTGCGACCAGTCACTGAAGTTCAGATACACCAGGTTGTATCCGGAGGAGCTCGCCGTACTGGCGAACACGTGGTACTTGCCGTTGTACTGGACCACCGTCGGATCCTTGATGCCGGCGATGTTGTGAGTGGCGTCCGACTTCGGTGAGATCAGCGTTCCGCTGGAGCTCCATGAGAACCGGGAGGGCAGCGCGGCGGCGGACCCGGGCGAACGGGATCCGCCCGGCTGGGCGTCGGCCCGCTTGGTCGCCGCTGTGCCGCCCATCGTGGTGAGCACCGACTGGTAGGCCGGCTTCTTGTTGCCGTTGCGGTCGAACAGCAGGGGGTTCTCCCCGCTGCGCCAGGAGTCGCTGTCGCGGATGCCCCAGACGGTGATGCCGGTGCAGCGCGCCACGTTCATGCAGGCGCGGACCGTGTTCGCGTACGCGGTCGTCGGTGCCTGCGCGATGTCCAGCTCGGTGATCTGTACGTCCACGCCGAGGGCGGCGAAGCTCGACAGCGTCGTCTGGAAACTGGCGGGTGGACCGCCGGCGCCGAAGTGGGCCTGGAGGCCGACGCAGTCGATGGGCACGCCGCGCGCCTTGAAGTCGCGCACCATGCGGTAGACGCCCTGGGTCTTCGCGGCGTTCCAGTCCTCGATGTTGTAGTCGTTGTAGCAGAGCTTGGCCGCCGGGTCGGCCGACCGCGCGGTGCGGAAGGCCTGCTCGATGAACCCGTTGCCCAGCAGGTTCTGGAACACCGAGGGGCGGTGCTGTCCGCTGCCGCCGTCGGCGAAGGCCTCGTTCACCACGTCCCAGGAGTGGATCCGGCCTTTGTAACGGCTCGCCACCGTGGTGATGTGGTTGTTCATCACGCTGCGCAGCGTGTTGGCGTCCGTGATGGAGCTGACCCAGCTGGGCAGTTGGGAGTGCCACACCAGGGTGTGGCCGCGCACGCGCTGACCGCGGGCGGTCGCCCGGTTCACGATCTGGTCGGCGGAGCCGAAGGTGAACGAACCGCGGGACCGCTCGGTGGCGTCCCACTTCATCTCGTTCTCGGGTGTCACCGAGTTGAACTCGCGGTCCAGGATGCCGGTGTACGTACCGTCACCGAGCTTTCCGGCGGCCACAGCGGCACCGAAATACCGTCCGGACTGGGCGGCTTGGGCGCCGAGGGTGGAGGCCTTGACCGCGTCGGGCGCGGCGGTCGCGGCCGTCGGCACCACCAGGCCGGCCACGGCCAGCAGGGCCAACACCGAGGCTCGGCGACGGCCGAGCCGTTTCAGTGGGTTCATGGTTCTCCTCGTGATGGGTGGGGGGTTGGGTTGGTGCGCTCGGTGGGTTCGGTCAGGGCGTGGAGAGCTCGAACCGCTGGACGCGTACCGCGCCGCCGAGTGCCCGGGTGGCGTGGTTGAAGAGGGCGAACCTGTAGCCCATGAAGAACCGCCAGTCGTTGCCCATGGAGAAGGAGGGCCCGAGGCGGACGAAGTTGATGCCGTCGGTGCTGTACGAGAAGGTTCCGGGGCGTGCCGCGCCGGGGCGGATGTCCGCGGCCGCACGAAGCCGGATGCGGCTGCCCGTCACGGTCACGCCGGCGACCTCGGTGCCGGTGCCGGTGGTGTTCCAGTTGCCGTCCATGGTCAGCCCGTTGACCATCACCACTCGCGTCACGCCACCGTCGCGTTTTACACCGATCCAGGCGGAGGAGTCACGCAGCAGCGCGAGTCCGGCCCGGTCACCGTCCTGCATCGCCGAGAAGTCGAGGTCGATCGTGGCGGTGGAGGTGGGACCCTGGATGCGGTGGGTGAGCGTGTTGCGGGCCCAGTAGAGGTCGTTGGTGACGGTCGCGGTCCGCAGGGTCAGTCCGTTGCCGACCGACCACTTGGTGTTGTCCGGGTTGTGGTTCCACTCCCATCGTGGCTTGAGGGTCGTGCCGTCGAAGGTGTCGACGCCGATCATGGGGGTGACCTGGCGGGGTGGAGTGGGCACGGCCGGGCTGGGATACGAGGCGCCCCATGCGCCGTTCACGAG
Organism: Streptomyces sp. NPDC024017; assembly: GCF_040638895.1. Taxonomy (NCBI): domain Bacteria; kingdom Bacillati; phylum Actinomycetota; class Actinomycetes; order Kitasatosporales; family Streptomycetaceae; genus Streptomyces; species Streptomyces sp. NPDC024017. Next base: position 231,555 of record NZ_JBEZYZ010000007.1, read on the forward strand.
TTGCACGACGGGCCAGCCGTCCGAGGTCCAGGTGATCGGCGCCAGGGCAGGCACCCGGCCGCCGGGGTACGCGTCCACGAAGGCCAGGTAGTACCAGGCGCCGTTCTGCGTCTGCACCAGCCCGCCCTGGTGCGGGACTCCGCCGCCGGGGATCGGGCCGCGCAGGTCGAGCAGGACCTGCCGCATGGTGTACGGACCGAAGGGGCCGCTCGACGACTTCAGGATGTACTGGCCGTTGGCCGGGCGGGTCAGGAAGATGTAGTACTGCCCGTTGATCTTGTAGAAGCGGGCCCCCTCCAGCGTGCCGACACTCGAGGGGGTGCTGAACACCTGCTGTGTGCGGACCTGGGTGCGGCCGTCGCGCGAGAGCTGGGCCACGTTGATGGTGGTGTTTCCGTACGCCACGTACAGGGTGTCGTCACTGTCGACGAGCAGCCCGGCGTCGTAGTACGGCGTGCTGATCGTGGTGAGTCTGCTCCAGGGCCCCTCGACCGCGGTGGCGGTGTAGATGTACGTCCTGGCGAAGTCGATCTGGCCGAGCCAGTAGAAGGTCCCGTTGCTCGGGCGGTGCGCCAGCGACGAGGCCCAGATGCCCCGGACGTAGCCACGGCCACCGTTCAGGTCGTACTTGGCGCCGAAGTCGAGGGTCGGCACCGAGTGGCCGGCTGTCTCCCAGTTCACCAGGTCGTACGAGCGCAGGACGGGCGCGCCCGGCGAGTAGTGCATCGTGGAGGCCGAGGCGTAGTAGGTGCCGCCGACGCGGATCACGTCGATGTCCGCGAAGTCCTGCCAGATGACCGGGTTGGTGTACGCTGCGGCGGCCGCGTGCCCCGGTTCCCGGGCGAAGGGGGAGGCTGCGGCGCTCCCCGACGCTCCCACCAGAGGGAGAGAAGCACTCGTCACCAGTCCGGCGGCTGCGGCCAGCGCTCTACGGCGCCCCATGCCTTGATGAGGGCATGACATATCCATGTCGGTCTCCTTGTGTGGCCGAGCCGTTGTCGGGGGGCGCTGTGACTCGGCGGGTCTCACGGCTGAGGAGGGGGCGCGTGCTGACGTGCTGTGCGTGGGGGCGTGCTTCACCTCGCGATGGCGCAGCGGCCGGGCGCGCCCACCCTGTTCGGGATGTCGGACATCTGTCGACGCATCGAGCAATCTGAAGAATAGAAGGCTGGAGAGGCCCGTCAATACCTCTCGCATGATTCGCTATTCACGTCGAAATGTTTCGCTCCGCCGGGGCGCTCCGAGTGGTCGGGCGCCGATCGCGTGTCAGGGATGTCAGGTGCTTGTTCCATACCTTCCGCGGTGATGGAGCACTGCGGTCCGGTCCTCGGTGACCCTCCCGAGGGTCGTGTCGATGCAGGGTGCGGCGCGTTTCCCGGATCGCGCCACCTCGTCCGCGGCTCAAATGTGGCAGGCGTGCACGGGATCCGTCGACAGGTCCGTGGCGCCGTCCTGTGGTGTCGTGGTCCCGCAGCCGAAGAGTCGAAAGATGCTGCCAGTTACCCTTTGCGTCGCGCTTTGGTCGCCCAACTTGATCGGTGGACTGAGTCGATGAACTCGGGTTCATGGCTCACGTTTCCGCGGCTGAGCGCCGCCCCCAGCTCATCAAAGCGGCCATCGACCTCATGGCCCGGGAGGGTGTCGCGGCCGGAAGTACCCGGGCCATCGCGGCCGAGCTCGGCGTGGCACAGGCCACCGTTCACTACACCTTCGGCACGAAGGAGGGGCTGTACCGCGCCGTCATGGAAAGGCTCACCGCAGACCTGATCTACCAAGCTGGCGGCGAGGATCGTGGCCGAGGCGGCCGAGCGAACGGGACAGGCGCTCGCCCAGCCCGCGGAGACCATCGCTCGCTACTTCCTCGCCGGATTCGACGGCCTCGTGATGCAGCACCTGTCCCTGCCCGACGAAGAGGCCGAGCAGATCTGCCTGGGAGCCCTCGTCTCCGCGGTGCTGGCGCTCGCCGACGGCCGGCTGAAGCCCACCACGGTTCCCGCCGTGGCGAGCTGACCGCGAGACGGCCCCCGCACAACGCAGGCCCGCCCGGCACCCAGGTGGCGGCCGGGCGGCTCCACCGCAACTGCGATCTGGCCATCCGACTATCATCGACATCACCCCTGGGTAGGCGGTATCCCGAGCAGGTGACAAGGAACGTAGAACTCCATCGCGGCACGTCCCCGAAGGTCTCTGGGATGATCTTCGCACCCAGGACCCGGTCAGGTCGGACGTGCCCGCGAGAACGGTCACGGAAGGGAGTTCGCGTTGTCTCTGACGGACAAGGCCATCGAGCAGATCCGTGAGCTGATCCGCACCGGCGCCCTTCCTCCCGGCTCGAAGCTCCCTCCGGAGGCGGACCTGGCCGCACAACTGGGCCTCTCCCGGAACCTGGCCCGTGAAGCGGTCAAGGCACTGGCCGTGGCGCGAGTCCTGGAGGTCCGGCGGGGCGACGGCACCTATGTGACCAGCCTGCAGCCGGGCCTTCTGCTGGAGGGGCTCGGCGGGGCGGTGGAGCTGATGCAGGGCGACTCGGCCGCCCTGCTGGACCTCATGGAGACCCGGCGGCTCCTCGAACCGGTCGCGACGGCCCTTGCCGCCACTCGGATCTCCGACGCTCAACTCGCCGAAGTGAAGCGGCACTTGGATGCCATGCGCGAAGCTCGTGACGACGTCGAACGGCTCAACGCTCATGACGCCGCCTTCCACCGGGCCGTCATCTCGGCCACGGGCAACGAAACGCTCCTCACCCTCCTGGAAGGGATCTCCGGCCGCACCCTGCGCGCCCGCATCTGGCGCGGCCTGGTCGACGACAAGGCCGCGGGCCGCACGCTCGCCGAGCACGAGGCGATCTTCAACGCGCTGTCCACCCGTGACTCCGCCCTCAGCCAGGCCGCAGCCCTGCTTCACGTGAGCAACACCGAGCACTGGCTGAGGGAGTACCTGGGCTCGGGCGAGGCCCCGCTCTTCGGGGCGATCGCGCGCACGTGAAGGGGCGGGTGCCGCCCTACTCACGCCTCAGCCCCGATGGCGCGAACCTGCGTTCCCGGTCGCGCGGACGGAGGCCGCCGTCGCGCGGCCGCTGATGTCCGGTCCGTGGCCGCGCGGGTCAGTTCTCGCCGGACGGCGGGTGAATACGTTTCCTCCGAGCCCGTGAAGCGGGATGAACGAGGAGGCAGGCCGTGCAGGAAAGCCAGTTTGATACGTGCGTGATCGGGGCGGGACCCGCCGGGCCGGCGGTCGCCAGGGCCCTCGCGGAGCGGAATCTGCCGTACACCCACCTGGAGCGCCACACCGGGGCCGTCCGATGTACGAGTCGGCCCACTTCATTTCCAGCAGGACGCTCTCGGGGTTCGGGGGTTTCCCGATGCCCGACCACTTCGCGGATTACCCGCCGCACCGGCAGATCCTGTCGTATCTCACGTCCTTCGCCGACACCTACGGGCTCACCGACCGCATCGAGTTCGGCGTCGAGGTCGACAGCGTCGAGAAGAACGCCAACGGCACCTGGACGGTCACCCGGGCCGACGGGCGGGAGAGCGTGCACGGGCAGGTCGTCGTGTGTACGGGCTCGCAGTGGCATCCCAACATCCCCCAACTGCCGGGGCAGTTCCTGAGCCAGTCCTCGGCGCATGGCTACGGGTTCAGTGCGTTCACGCCCTTCCGGCGGATCGACCCGTTCATAGATCCGATGTGTAGGGCAACCTCGTCGGCGCAGTCGCCCCTCAGGCTCTCGTCATCTTCGAGAATTATCCAAAGAATCGCCTCTGTTGGGGATTTCCATCCCACCCCTAGACGTGACCGCCACCTCGCCCATATACATACATCCGATGTCTCTTTCGCTCGTAACTCCCTGACCTCCCCCCCTCCTTGCCACATGGAGCCGCACCCATGCCCTCAGCTCCCCTCAGCAGACGCTCTCTGATGAAGGCCGCCGCCCTTGCCGGAGGAGTGGCGGCCTTCGGGCTGCCGCAGGCCTTGTGGCCCTCCACCGCCGAGGCGTACACCGTCCCCTCGAAGCTGGACTGGTGGTACCAGGCCCGGTTCGGGATGTTCATCCACTACGGGTCGTACTCCCAGCTCGGCCAGGGCGAGTGGGCGTTCACCACTCAGCAGTGGAGCAAGGCGAACTACCAGACCCAGGTCACCCAGAACTTCAACCCGAGCCAGTTCAACGCCGCCCAGATCGCCGAGTTGGCCAAGAATGCCGGCATGAAGTACCTCGTGATCACCGCCAAGCACCACGAGGGCTACGCGATGTGGGACTCCGACGTCGCGGGCTTCACCGACACCACCGGCACCAAGCTGTACAACCTGCGCGACTTCAACGGCATCCAGAGCGACCCGCTGATGAGCCTCAAGACCGCGTGCGAGAGCCGCGGGATCAAGTTCGGCCTGTACTACTCGATCCTCGACTGGAGCCACCCTTCCCAGACCGATCGCCACGACAACGGCCTCACGACGATGTCGTCGCAGGCCGCCCGCACGGGCTACATCGCCGACATGAAGGCGCAGCTTCAGGAACTGCTGGACCGCTACGACCCGGCGGTGCTGTGGTTCGACGGCGACTGGTTCGGCGAGCCCTCCAGCCCCACCCTCGAGAACTGGTGGCTGAAATCGGACGGCGTCGACCTCTACAACTGGCTGATCGCCCGCAAGCCCGGCCTCATCGTCAACGAGCGGGTCAAGCGGGGTCACCGTCTCGGTGACTACACGGTCGCGGAGTTCGGGATACCCGACGAGCCGCTGGGCCGGCCGTGGGAGCGGTGCGTCACCATGAACGACGCCTGGGGTTACAACGCGTCGAAGGAGAACTCCTACCGATCCGTCAAGGACATCGTCCAGGAGCTCGTCACGGTCGTCTCCCGGGACGGCAACCTCCTGTTGAACATCGGCCCCAAGGGCGATGGCTCGGTCACAGCGGGATCCCAGACCGTCCTGAACGGCCTGGCCTCATGGATGTCGACGCACAGCGACAGCATTCACGGCACCAGCGGCAGCCCGTTCGCCGGCGAACCCGCATGGGGGAAGGTCACCAAGAAGAGCGGCAAGCTCTTCGCCCATGTCTTCACCTGGCCCCCGAACGGCCAGCTGCGGATCCCGAGGGTCGACAACACGATCAGCCGTGTCTATCTGCTGAACAACCCCTCGGTCTCGCTCTCGTACACCGTCACCGACCAGATCAATGTCTCCGTGCCCGCCACCGCGCCGAACGTCACCCTCCCCGTGGTGTGCGTCGAGGTCCAGGGCATGCCCACGAGGGTCTCACCGTCGGTGTTCCAGAACGTCGACTACCAAGGCACCCGCGGCGTTCTGCGGCTGGGCAGCTACACCTCCTCCCAGCTGTCCGCCGCCGGTCTGGGTCCCGCGATGGCCTCCTCCATCCTGGTGCCCGACGGCTACCGGGTGACGGGCTACTCCGGCGACAACTTCACCGGCACCGCCTGGACGTTCACCTCGAACGCCGCCGACCTTCGGGTGACCGGCAACAATGACGCCATCGCCTCGCTGAGGGTGACGTTCAACCCGGCCACGTACTTCCGCCTGGGCAACGTCACCAGCGGCCTGGTGCTGGACAGCGGCGGCAGTTCCTCCAGCGGCTCGAACCTGAAGCAGTGGGAGCCGATAGACCACCCCAATGTCCAGTGGCAGGCGATCGACCTCGGAAACGGCTACTACCGGATCGTCAACCGTGGCAACGGCATGGCCGCCGACGGCTGGGGCGCCACCGACAACGGCGACCCGGTCCGGCAGGCCCCCTGGAACGGCGGCACCAACCAGCAGTGGCAGATCACCGACCGCGGTCAGGGCCGGTACTCGATCCGCAACCGCAGCACGGGGCTGGCCCTCGACGGCGGCGGCATGGTCTCCGAAGGGGCCGTGGCCAAGCAGTGGACGTGGCAGGACAGCACCAACCTGCTGTGGACGTTCGGGGCTTGACCAGAGGTCTGTGCCCGACGTCGAGGACGCGGACGGACGGCGGGACCGCCTGTCGACCGTGGCGGCCCGCACCTGCCGACGGCGAGCGCGGCCCTCTCGGTCGCGCTCGTCCGCCCCGACGGCATCGTCGCCCGGGCCGCCGCCCGGGCGACGGTCGGTTCCGCACACCGGCAGGGCACGCCGGTCCGTGATCGACGCCTTCGCCGTCCGCCTGACCCTCGTACCGGCAGTCCTCGCCCTCGCCGGACGACACGCCTGGTGGCTGCCCGCCTGGCTGGGCCGTGTCCTGCCCGACCTCGACGTCGAGGGCACGTCTCTCCAGAAGGCCCCCGCGGTGCAGCCCAAGGAGCCTGAGCGAGTCTCCTGACCGGATGGCCCGTGACCGAAACGGCCCGCCGCCACCCGGTCGGGGCATGGGAGGGGGAGACCGGATGGCGGCGGGGGCGGAGGGGAGCGCGAGGTCAGTCGTCGATCGCTCGCAGCGGGTCATCGCTCAGACTCGTGGCCAGCCACTGCTCCACGGCCGTGATGTGGACGGTCGCCGCAGCGGCGGCCAGCAGGGCGTCGCGGGACTGAAGCGCGCTGAGGATCTGCTCGTGGTCCTCGTGGGCGCTGTTCAGGGAGTCCCTGGTCTGGCTGCCGCGGACGATGCGGACACGCTGGGTGCGGGTGGAGAGCACTTGCAGCAGCATCGACAGCACGGGGTTGCCGACCGCTTCGACGATCCTGAGGTGGAAGGCGATGTCGTGGGCGACGAACTCCTCCACGGTGGCGACGGTCCGGGACCGCTTGAGGATGTTGCGCAGTTCCCGGAGGTCCTCCGGTTTGAGCAGCGCGGCCGCCAGCCCCGTCGCCTGCGGTTCGAGCAGGCGTCGCACCTGGAGCAACTGCAGAGCCGTGTGGCCCTGGGAGACGTCGGCGGCGAAGGAGAGGCTCTCCAGCAGGAGATGGGGCTCCAGGCTGGAGACGTACGTGCCGTCGCCCTGACGGGTGATCAGGATGCGCATGGCGGTCAGCGCCCGGACGGCCTCGCGCAGGGAATTCCGGGACAGGCCGAGCTGTCCGGCGAGGATCTCCTCCTTGGGCAGCCGGGAGCCGGGCTCGAGTTCGCCGGCGACGATCATCGCCTTGATCTTGTCGATCGCCTCGTCCGTCAGTGCCACGAGGGTGCCTCTCTGAGTGGGGGACGCGCCGGCCGGCGACTCCGCCCGGCCCTGCGCGGGCCGGCGGAGCCGCTTGCGGCACGGGGCTATTCCTGCTTCTCGCCGGAGGCGAACCGGGAGATGATCAAAGCGACGATGATGATGGCCCCGTTGAGGAACTGGTTCCACAGCGCGGGCACTCCCGCCAGGGTCATGACGTTCACGACCAGTTGCAGGGTGAGGACGCCGGTGAGGGCGCCGAACACCGAGCCCTTGCCGCCGTTGAGGCTGACCCCGCCGATGACGGTCGCGGCGAAGACCTGGAAGATCCAGCCGCTGCCCTGGGTGGCGGAGATGGAGCCGTAGTGGCCGCTGTAGAGAATGCCGGCGAACGCGGCGAGGACGCTGCCGATGATGAGGACGATCCACACGATGCGGTCGACGCGGATGCCCGCGGTACGGGCCGCCTCCGCGTTGCCGCCGATCGCGTACAGCGCCCGGCCGTGACGGAGCCAGGCCAGTGCACTGCCGCCGAGGGCGAAGAGCACGGCGCACACCCAGATGGCGGCGGGTACGCCCAGCCAGGAGGCCTTGCCCAAGTAGGTGAAGGAGGAGGGCAGCTCGACGATCGACTGGCCCTCGGAGAGGGCGATCTGGAGGCCTCGGAGCATGGTCAGGGCGCCGAGGGTGACGATGAAGCCGTTGAGGCGCAGCTTGAGGATGAGGAAGCCGTTGACGGCACCGATCACCACGCCGACCAGCAGGCAGAGGGGTATGGCCGTCCACTCGGGAAAGAGACCGAGCCCGTTGAACCGGCCGCCGCTGCTCGGCAGGACGAGCCACACGGCGATGACGGGAGCCACACCGATGGTGGACTCGAGCGACAGGTCCATCCGTCCGGCGACCAGGATGAAGGTCGTGGCGAGCACCAACAGGCTCAGCTCGGTGGACTGCTGGGCCACACCGATCAGGTTGTCGGCGGTCAGGAAGGCCGGCGAGACGATGAACCCGATCAGGCCGAGGAAGAGGATCGCCGGGACCAGGGACAGTTCACGGAAGCGCCCGAAGTCGACCCGGCGGCGCGTGGCGTCCGCGGCGGCCGGCTCAGCCTTGCTCACTGCGGGGTCGGTGAGATCTGTGGTGGCGGACATGACTACCTTCCGTGCTCGTCTGCGCCGTTTGCGGCGGGTACGGCGGATGCGGCGGACGCGGTGGCGGGGGCCGTGTCGCCACCGACGCCCTCGATGGCGGCGACGAGGACCTCGTCCTTCCAGCCGCGTTCGAACTCGGCGACCAGGCGCCCGTGGAACATGACGACGACCCGGTCACAGACCTTCAGGTCGTCCAGTTCGTCGGAGACGATCAGCGCGGCCTTGCCGCCGTCCGCGACCTGCCGGATGCGTCCGAGGAGGAACTCCTTGGACTTGACGTCCACCCCGTTGGTGGGGCGGATGGCCACCAGGACGTGTGGATCGGTGGCCAGGGCGCGGGCGACGACGACCTTCTGCTGGTTGCCGCCCGAGAGGGCGGAGACCGGTGTTGCGGCGCCCGGGGTCTTGATGTCGAGGTCCCGGATCATGCGCCCGGCGAACGCCTTGGTGCGGGCCGGCAGTACCGTGCCGAACGGACCGAGCTGATTGGTGACGGTGAGCGTCGCGTTCTCCGCCACGCTGCGGTTGTTCACCAGCCCCTGGAGGTGGCGGTCCTCGGGGACCAGACCGACGCCGACGGTGAGCGCGGACGGCACACTGCCGGTGCGCACCCTCCTGCCACCGACCGTGATCCTGCCGTCCTTGGCACGGTGCAGACCGGCGATCGCCTCACCCACCTGGACATTGCCGCTCGCGGTGGCGCCGGCGAGCCCGACGACCTCGCCGGAACGGACCGACAGGGAGATGTCCTCGCAGACGCCGGGCAGCGTCAGGCCGTCGACCGTCAGCAGTTCCGGGGCATCGGCTCGTGCGAGCGGAGACCGGCCGGCGGTGGCGGCGACCGTGGAGGCCGACTCGCCCGTCATGGCCTCCACCAGTGCCTGGTGGCCGAGTTCGGCGACGGGCGCGGTCAGGATGTGGGCCGCGTCGCGGTAGACCGTGACCGTGGTGCAAAGGTCGTACACCTCTTGCAGGTGGTGCGAGATGAAGAGGAAGGCGACGCCCTGACGCTGGAGGTCGCGGAGCTTGTCGAACAGCCGGTCGATGCCGCGGGCGTCGAGTTTGGCGGTCGGCTCGTCGAGGATGATGAAGCGCGCGCCGAACGACAGGGCCCGTGCGATCTCGACGAACTGCCGCTGCTCGACGGTGAGGTCCTTGGCCCGCGCGGTCGCGTCGACGGCCACGCCGTACTCACCGAGCAACTCCTCGGCACGCCGGCGCAGTTGCTTCCAGCGGATGGGCTGCACCGCGCCGGCGCTCTGCCGGTTCAGGAAGAGGTTCTCGGCGACGGTCAGGTCACCGATGGTGGTGGAGTGCTGATAGACGCAGGCCACGCGTGAGCGCCAGGCGTCGATGTCGCCGAGGGCGGGCGCCGGTTCGCCGGAGAAGCGCAGGGTGCCGGTGTCGGGTGGCAGGAGGCCGGTGAGGATGGACACGAGCGTCGACTTGCCGGCGCCGTTGCGGCCGACCAGGGCGTGCGCCTCGCCGGGGGCGACGGTGATGCGGGCGTCGCGCAGCGCGACGGTCGCGCCGAATCGTTTGCTGATGCCGGTCGCCTCGGCCACGGGGGCCGGGGTGCCGGGGCCGGTCGCCGGGGCGGTCGCGGTGTCCGCCATGGTGGATACCGTCCTTCGTGTACGGAGGCTGGAGCCGAGGGGCGGGGGCTACCCGCGTCGGCGGGGGCGTCAGGGGGGCGCCCCAGACGCGGCGGGCGGGAGGTGCGGGTCGTCAGCCGACGTTGTTGCCCCACAGGGTCTCGTCGTCCACGTTCTCCTTGGTCACCAGCGGCGCCGAAAGCTGGTCCTCGAGGCCGTTGGGCAGCTTGATGATGGTGGAGTCGTGGTCGGTCTTGCCCGGCTTGAAGGTCTTGCCCTCGGCCGCGGCCTTGGCGTAGTACAACGCGTACTTGGCGTACAGGTCCGCGGGCTGGGAGACGGTGGCGTCGATCTGACCCTTGCGGATGGCCTCGAACTCCTGGGGGATGCCGTCGTTGGAGACGATCGAGATGTGCCCCTTCTGGCCGGCGGGCTTCAGCAGGCCCTTCTGCTCGAGGAGGGCCAGGGTCGGCTGGAGGAAGACACCGCCGGCCTGCATGTAGATGCCGTTCAGGTCGGGGTGCTGGGCCAGCAGGCTCTGCAGCTTGGCGGAGGCCACGTCGCCCTTCCACTCGGTGGGCAGCTCGAAGACCTTGATCTTCGGGAACTTCTCCTTCATGCAGGCGGCGAACGCCTCGGAGCGGTCCCGGCCGTTGATGGAGTCCAGGGAGCCCTGGAACTCGGCGACCTTGCCCTTGCCGCCCAGCTGCTTCCCGAGGAACTCGCAGGCCTTGGTGCCGTACGCCCGGTTGTCGGCGCGCACGACCATGTAGACGTCGCCCTTGTCCGGCCGGGTGTCGACGCTGACCACGGGGATCTTCTTCGACGCGAGGGCGTCGAGGGTGGAGGCGATCGCCCCGGTGTCCTGGGGAGCCATGACCACGGCCTTGGCCCCGGTGTTCTGGAACACCTGCACGTTGGCGACCAGCTTGGTGACGTCGTTCTGCGAGTTGCTGATCGGCAGCGCCTTGATGCCTTCGGACTTGACGTCCTTCTTCAGGTACTCGGCGTAGGAGTTCCAGAAGTCGGAGTCGGAGCGCGGCAGGTCGATGCCGATGGCGGGCTTGCCGCCGCCCGAGGCGGCCGAGTCCGTGCCTTCGCGGTTGCACGCGGTGGCGAGGGCCAGTACCGCGAGGACGGCGGTGGTTGCTGCTGCGGTGGAGCGGGTGCGAGCGAGGTTCATGGCCGTGTTCTCTCCTTAGCCAGGGGCACTGGGCCGCAGGGCAACGGTGGGGAGGGCGTACCTGCCTGCGGGGGAGGGGCGAGGTCGCCGGACGGGCAGTTGCCGATCCGGCGCCAAAACGCGCGGATCATGCCCTGAGGGGTGGGTGTGAGGGTGAGCCGGGGACCGAGCATGCGGAGGTGGGGCAACCGCAGGGTGGTGAGCCGAAGGGGCGCACTGGATGGTGCAAACCATTCCTCCGATGTATCTCGGACGTCGAGGACGTTACGACGGCGTTGCCGACGTTGACAAGGGTTCGCCGCCAGAGATTTGCAGGACATCAGGCCGTGGGACGCCCAGGCGCCGCCCCGACCTCACGATTCCGCGCCGGCGCCCTCTGTGACCTGCAAAGTTCCAGTCCTCGTGCGTGACGGGCGACGTGCTGCGCCTGCTCACGATTCGACAACGGAGCCGCCTGGGCCGACTGAGGGAGGGGCGGAAGGGGCGGGAGGGGCGCCCGGCGGAGCCGCGCCTCCCTCGGGCAGCCGGCGGAACGCCTGTCGGCATCGCTCTCACCAGTGGAGGAGGCGTCTGCGGATCCCATCGGATTCATCGGAGGGCGGCTCGCGTGTCGGTCCCGCTCCCTTACGCGGCCATGGTCAACCTGGCTGTGTGAGTCCTTGAGCGGCAACGCCGAAACAAATACATCCGAGGAATCCATTGTCAGGTGCGGCCTCCCCATTTAAGGTCACTGTGCCGCCATACATCCGATGACTACAGATGTGGGTGAGTGAAGCCCGCCGGCAGGCCCGGCCCGGCGCACTGCAGGCGGCTCAGCCCTACGGCCGCCCATGGCCCACATGAACACCCGCATGACGAGGGAGCCCCCAGTGAAACTGCTACGAGTCGGCGCCCCCGGTGAGGAGCGACCCGCAGTCCGCACCGACGACGGCCGGTTGCTGGACCTGTCCTCCGTGACCCGGGACATCGACGGCGACTTCCTCGCCTCCGGGGGAGTGGACCGGGCCCGCGCGGCCGTCGTGGCGGGCGGGCTGCCCGAGCTCGACACCGAGGGCCTGCGGACCGGCGCCCCTCTCGCCCGGCCCGGCAAAATCATCTGCGTCGGGCTGAACTACCGCGACCACGCCGCCGAGACCGGCGCCGCGATCCCGCCACGCCCGGTGGTCTTCATGAAGGACCCGGGCACGGTCGTCGGCCCCTACGACGAGGTGCTGATCCCCCGGAACTCGGTCAAGACCGACTGGGAGGTCGAGCTGGCCGTCGTCATCGGACGGCGGGCCCGCTACCTCGACGGCCCCGATGCGGCGCGGGCCGTGATCGCGGGCTATGCGATCAGCCATGACGTCTCGGAGCGCGAGTTCCAGCTGGAGTACTCGTCGCAGTGGGACCTGGGCAAGTCCTGCGAGACCTTCAACCCGCTCGGCCCCTGGCTCGTCACCGCCGACGAGGTCGCCGACCCGCAGGACCTCGGCCTGCACCTGAGCGTCAACGGAGTGAAGCGGCAGGACGGCCACACCGGCGACATGATCTTCTCGGTCGACCACATCGTGTCGTACCTGAGCCAGTACATGGTCCTGGAGCCGGGTGACGTGATCAACACCGGTACGCCCGCGGGCGTGGCTCTCGGTCTTCCCGGCAAGCCCTTCCTGCGCCCCGGCGACACCGTCGAGCTCTCTGTCGACGGCCTCGGCAGCCAGCGCCAGACCTTCGCCCAAGCGTGAAAGGCAGGACCACCTTGACTACCACCGCCGCGCGGATCACCGCCGTCGACACCTACGACGTCCGCTTCCCCACCTCGCGGGAACTGGACGGCTCCGACGCGATGAACCCGGACCCCGACTACTCCGCCGCCTATGTCGTGCTGCGCACGGACGCCGCCGACGGGCACGAGGGCCACGGCTTCACCTTCACCATCGGACGCGGCAACGATGTCCAGGTCGCCGCGATCGGCGCCCTGCGGCCCCACCTCGTGGGCCGCTCCGTGGAGGAGCTGTGCGCCGACCCGGGCTCCGTCAGCCGCGACCTGATCGGGGACAGCCAACTGCGCTGGCTGGGGCCCGAGAAGGGCGTGATGCACATGGCCATCGGCGCGGTCGTCAACGCCGTGTGGGACCTGGCCGCCAAACGCGCCGGGGAGCCGCTGTGGAGACTGCTCTCCCACGCCGACCCCGAGTGGCTGGTCTCCCAGGTCGACTTCCGTTACATCGCCGACGTCCTCACCCCCGAGGACGCCCTCCGACTGCTGCGCGAGGGCCGCACCGGGCTCGCGGAGCGCGAGGCCGACCTGCTGGAACGCGGCTACCCCGGCTACACCACCTCTCCGGGCTGGCTCGGTTACTCCGACGAGAAGCTCACCCGGCTGGCCAAGCAGGCCGTCGCCGACGGCTTCACCCAGATCAAGCTCAAGGTCGGCGCCGACCTCGCCGACGACGTCCGTCGCATGCGCACCGCCCGCGCCGCCGTCGGCGAGGGGATCCGCATCGCCATCGACGCCAACCAGCGCTGGAACGTCGGTGAGGCGATCGAGTGGACCAATGCGCTCGCCGAGTTCGACCCGTACTGGATCGAGGAGCCCACCAGCCCCGACGACGTCCTCGGCCACGCCGCCGTCCGCCGGGGCGTCGCGCCCGTGAAGGTCGCCACCGGCGAACACGTGCAGAACCGCGTCGTCTTCAAGCAGCTCCTCCAGGCCGACGCCATCGACGTGCTCCAGATCGACGCGGCCCGGGTCGGAGGGGTCAACGAGAACCTCGCGATCCTGCTGCTCGCCGCGAAGTTCGGGGTGCCGGTGTGCCCGCACGCCGGCGGAGTGGGCCTGTGCGAGCTGGTGCAGCACCTGTCGATGTTCGACTACCTCGCGCTGTCCGGCACGACCGAGAATCGCGTCATCGAGTTCGTCGACCACCTCCACGAACACTTCGCCGCACCCGTGGTGATGCGCGACGGCCACTACACCGCGCCGCTGACCCCCGGCTTCTCCGCCACCATGCACCCCGAGTCCCTCACTGAATACCGTTACCCGGACGGCACCTTCTGGGCCGCCGACCTCTCCGGACGGGAGGAGGAGGCATGACCGGTCTGTCAGGCCTCAGGGCCATCGTCACCGGGGGCGCGTCCGGCATCGGGCTGGCCACCGCCCGCGCACTGGCGGCGCAGGGCGCGGCGGTCGCCGTGCTCGACCTCGATCCGGACGGCGTCGGCGAACCGCTGCTCGGTCTCCGGGCCGACGTCAGCGACGACGTCTCCGTACGCGCCGCCGTGGAGCAGGCCGCCGAGCGTCTCGGCGGCCTGGACATCGTCGTGAACAACGCCGGCATCGGCGCGGTGGGCACCGTCGAGGACAACCCGGACGAGCAGTGGCACCGGGTGCTGGACGTCAATGTCCTCGGCATGGTGCGCACCACGCGCGCCGCCCTGCCCCACCTGCGCCGCTCCGCGCACGCGGCCGTGGTCAACACCTGCTCGATAGCCGCCACCGCGGGACTTCCGCAGCGCGCCCTCTACTGCGCCAGCAAGGGTGCGGTCCTGTCGCTGACTCTCGCCATGGCCGCCGACCACGTCCGCGAGGGCATCCGCGTCAACTGCGTCAACCCCGGCACCGCCGACACTCCTTGGGTCTCCCGGCTGCTGGACGCGGCCGACGACCCCGAGGCGGAACGCGCGGCCCTCAACGCCCGCCAGCCCCTGGGGCGCTTGATCACCGCCGACGAGGTGGCGGCGGCCATCGTCTACCTCGCCAGTCCGGCCGCGGCGTCCGTCACCGGCACCGCGCTCGCGGTGGACGGCGGCATGCAGGGACTGCGGCTGCGCCCGGTGGAGCGGTCGTGAGGACCATCCCGCTGGGCGGCAGCACGGTACGGGTCTCGGAACTGGCACTGGGCTGCGCCGCCCTCGGCAACCTCCTGCACCCGGTCACCGACGAGGACGCCAACGCCACGGTGGAGGCGGCCTGGGACGCCGGTGTCCGCACCTTCGACACCGCGCCCCACTACGGTCTCGGCCTGTCGGAACGGCGGCTCGGCGCCGCGCTGCGCGACCGCCCCCGCGACACCTACACCCTCTCCACCAAGGTGGGCCGGCTTCTCGTGCCCCACCCGGAGGGCGGCGCCGAAGACGACCTGGCCCACGGCTTCGCCGTCCCGGCCGCCCATCGCAGGGTCTGGGACTTCAGCGCCGACGGCGTCCTGCGCTCGCTGGAGGCGAGTCTGGAACGCCTCGGCCTCGACCGCGTCGACGTGGCCCTGCTGCACGACCCCGACGACCACGCCGAGCAGGCGTTGCGTGAGGCGTACCCGGCGCTGGAGCGGCTGCGCGCCGAAGGCGTGATCGGAGCGATCGGCGTCGGGATGAACCAGTCCGCCCTGCCCGCCCGCTTCCTGCGCGAGACCGACATCGACGTGGTTCTGCTGGCCGGTCGCTACACGCTCCTGGAACAGGACTCGCTCACCGAACTGCTCCCGGAGGCGACCGCCCGCGGCCGGAGCGTGGTCATCGGCGGAGTGTTCAACTCCGGGCTGCTGACGGCCCCCCGGCCCGGCGCCACCTACGACTACGCACCCGCGCCGCAGCCGGTCCTCGACCGGGCGCTGCGGCTCCTGGAGGTCTGCGAACGCCACGGCGTGCCGCTGCGGGCCGCCGCGCTGCGCTTCCCGTTCGGCCATCCCGCGGTCACGAGCGTCCTGACGGGCGCGCGCTCCCCCCAGGAGGTGCGCGACACGGTGGAGCAGCTGCGGCGCCCGATTCCGGACGCCCTGTGGGAGGAGCTGCGCACCGAAGGACTGCTGGACCCGGACACCCCCGTCCCCGCAGCCACGCCGATCGGGCAAGCCATGCCGTCGAAGGAGTCGTCATGAGGGTCGCCCTGCACACCAAGGTCCGCGCCGACCGCATCGAGGAGTACGAGGCCGCGCACCGGGAGGTGCCCGAGGAACTCACCGCCGCGATCCGCGCCGCGGGGGTGAGCGAATGGACGATCTGGCGCAGCGGCACGGACCTGTTCCATGTGCTGGAGGTCGAGGACTACCAGGCGATGATCGCCGAACTCGACAAGCTGCCCGTCAACATCGCCTGGCAGGCCCGGATGGCCGACCTGCTCGACGTGGTCCACGACTACTCCGCGCAGGGCGCGGACGCCTCACTGCCAGTGGTGTGGCAACTGTGACCGGACCGGAGACCGTGCCCGGCATCGTGGACGCCCACCACCATGTGTGGGACCTGTCCGTCCGCGACCAGGACTGGATCAGCGGAGCCGAACTCGCCCCGCTGCGACGCGACTTCACCCTCGCCGACCTGGCACCTCAGGCCCGCGCGGCCGGGGTCACCGCCACCGTGCTGGTGCAGACGGTCACCGTGCCGGAGGAGACGCCGGAGTTCCTGGCCCTGGCCGCCGACAGCGACCTGGTCGCCGGAGTCGTCGGCTGGACCGACCTGACCACCCCCGACGTCGCCGAGACCCTCGCAGGGCTGCGCGCGGGCCCCGGAGGGGAGTACCTGGTGGGCATCCGCCACCAGGTGCAGAGCGAGCCCGACCCGCGCTGGCTCGAACGCCCCGACGTCCTGCAGGGCCTCTCCGCGGTCGCCGAGGCGGGACTCGTCTACGACCTGGTGGTGAAGCCTCACCAACTCGCGGCGGCCGTCGCGGCCGCGGAGCGCCTGCCGGGCCTCACCTTCGTCCTCGACCACATCGGCAAGCCGCCCATCGCGTCCGGCGAACTCGACCCCTGGGCACAGCAGATCAGGCGCCTCGCCGCCCTTCCCAACACCGTCTGCAAACTCTCCGGCATGGTCACCGAAGCCGACTGGGGCTCCTGGAGCGTCGCGGCCCTCACGCCGTACGCCGACACCGTGCTCGACGCCTTCGGACCCGCGCGGCTGATGTTCGGCTCCGACTGGCCGGTCTGCCGGCTCGCCGCCACGTACGCCGAGGTGCTCGCCGCCGCACGCGAGCTGACGGCCGGGCTCGGGCCGGCCGAGCGCCACGACGTCTTCACCGGCACGGCCGCACGGACCTACGACCTGTCCGTCAGACGGCCGGCCCCGCCCAGATTCCCGCGGTGTACAACACGATCAACCGCGTGTACCTGATGAACAACCCCGGCACCAACCTCAACTACAGGGTCAGCGGCGCCCAGATCAACGTCAGCGTGCCGAGCACAGCGCCCAACGCGAACGACTCCGTGGTCTGCGTGGAGGTCACCGGTATGCCGGCCGTCCTGGCGGGCGGTGTCTACCGGCTGGTCTGCGCCGAGAGCGGCAAGGCCCTCGACAACGGCAACACCGGCGACGAGGGCGGCCAGATCATCCAGTGGACCCCCAACGGCGGTCCCCAGCAGCAGTGGAACATGACCAAGGTCGGCTGATCCCCCCGAAGAGTGACCTGCGCACTTGTGCCTGCGGCCGCGCCCGGGCGTCGGGGCCGGGGCACAGGGACCGCGCCCGGTATTTCGTCCGGCTGCTCATGCCAGGCACCCGAACCGACCGAAAGTCGGCGGCAACCTTTTCGCCCCCCGCGGCCACTGAGGAGTGCAACACCGACACGCTCTTCCGAACGGATGAACATGCAAGAGACACGCCAGGCCGCGCGGCAGCGCAGGCAGAGACGTCGGCTGATGGTGGGCTCCGCTGCGGGGCTGGTCGTCACAGGTCTTATCGTCTGCCTGGTCATGACGATGCAACCTGACCGCAAGGAGGATGCCGGGCCGGCCCCGGCCACGGCCGTCGCCAACTCCCAGGGGGCTCTCCCGTCGGCGTCGCCGGAGCAGAAGTCGTCGACACCCTCCCCGTCCGCCACCTCCGCGACGCCGTCGGCCGGCGCCGGCAAGACCCCGAAGGCTTCCGCGGGCAAGTCGACTCCGCGCCCGTCGGCCTCCACGCGAGAGGCTCAGGCTCCGGCCACGTCATTCCTGACCGGACGCATCCGCCCCAAGAGCACGTACCAGGGGGTCGCCACCGTGTACAAGGCCGGCGTCGGGGACGGCGCCTGCTCCTACGGACCGAGCGGCGACATGATGATCGCGGCGATGAACACCACCGACTACGAGACCTCCAAGGCCTGCGGGGCGTACGTACTCGTCCGCGCGGCGAACGGCGCCTCCGTCACGGTCCGGATCACCAACGAATGTCCGCTGCCCTGCGCGCCGGGCCAACTCGACCTCAGCGAACAGGCCTTCGCCAAACTGGCTCCCGTCTCGACCGGCCGGATCTCGATCAGCTGGAGCCTGTTGAGCCCCGACACGGCGGGCACGATCTCGATCCGTTACAAGGACGGGTCCAGCCCCTACTGGTGCGGCATCCAGGCCATCGGCCACCGCAACCCGCTCGCTCGGCTGGAAGTCCGCGCCGGCGGCGGCTGGCGCCCGCTGACCCGCACCGACTACAACTACTTCCTCTCTCCCGACGGCAGCGGGTGCGGCGGTGCGATCAGGATCACCGACATCTACGGCGAACGACTGACCATCAACGGGATCGCCCTGCGGCCGGACGCCGTGCAGCCGGCGGGGGTCCAGTTCGCCCGGCACTGACCTGGCTGCCGGGCGGCTGTGCGGCCTCCGGGGACCCGCCTGTCGGCGTGGAGGGGCCAGGAGGGTCCCCGGAGGACGAACGTGGGTCACGCGATGCTGCAGGCGGTGCCGTTCAGGCTGAAGCCGGAGGGCTTGGCGAAGGCGCCGCTCGATGTGCCCTGGAACCCGAAGGTCGCCTGGCCACCGGCCGCCAACTCACCGTTGTGGGCCACGTTGCTCGCGGTGACAGCTCCCGACGAGCCGGACAGGTTCGCGTTCCAGGCACTGGTGATCTGCTGCCCGGACGGGAGGGTGAACGCGAGCTTCCAGCCGCTGACGCGAGAGGAGCCGGTGTTGGTGATGGTGACGTCGGCGGTGAAGCCGCCCTGCCAGGCGTTCGCCCCGTACGACACCTTGCAGGCAGTGGAACCTCCGGGGTTTCCCGGGCCGCCCGGGTCACCGGAAGAGCCCGTGTTGACCGTGGAGGAGAACGAGTTCACGCCGAGGCCCGTACCGTTCTGCCAGGGTTCGAACCCCGCCTGAACGCTCGTCATGTACCAGTTGTTCTGCGCGAGTCCCCGGGACACGGTCTGCCGGACGAAGTCCATGACGTCGAAGGACCAACTGGTGATCGCCGACGGTGCGACGAACGACAGCACGTCGTTCGAGCCGTTGCTGCCGGACCACAGCTGCCACTCGCGCCCGGCCACGGTGACGGTGCCTACCGGGGAGCCGATGGGCTGGATGGATCCGACCTTGTTGAACCAGATCATGATCTCGGTCCGGTTCACGCCGTCGGTGCGGGGCGTGGGGTCGAGCCAGATGTCGTACGAGGCGTTGTACGCCGCGCCGTTCACGTAGGTGTAGGAGATGCTCGAGGGGGCGGAGGAGATGGTGCTGAGCTGAGCGGGAAGCTTGGTGCCGGGCGAGCAGTTGGTGTAGTGGCACCCGTTGTAGACGGACGGGTAGGACTTCGGAGCGCCGTTCGTGGGGACGGAGCCGTCGGCCTGGGTGATCCTGAACCCCGAGTCGCTGACGGCGATGCACTGGGTCGCGCTGGTGCCCCAGCGGTTGTTCTGCACCACGTAGCGGCCCTGGATGGTCGTGGAACCGAAGGGTTGGCAGATCGTGGTGTCGGCCTGCGCCACCGAGGACGCGGTCAGCAGCGCGGCGAGTGAGACGAGCGAGGTGAGCAGCGCGCCGAGCAGGCCACGCGCGCTGTGGGCATGGTGCGGTGAAGGACGCATGCGGATCCTCTTCGGGGAGGGGTGGGGGTAACGGAAGTGCTCCCGGGAGCTTGTGAATGGGAGCGCTCCCAACTCTGGGGATCGGCACGGACTGTAGGGATGCTTCAGGTCCCTGACAAGACTGCTGGCATGAACCTGTCGAAACTGATTCCGGAGACGCAGGTCAGGCGAGGGCGTCGACACACGTCGCGCCCCGACTCCGGGGCGGTCCGGGGGAGTTGGCCGGCGAACGTCAGGTCGAGTCGCGGACCACCAGCTCGGTACGGAGGATGACGTGACGCCAGGCCACGGCACCCTCCTCCATCTCCTCCAGGAGGAGCCGGACCATGGCACGCCCGATCTCCTCGATCGGCTGACGAACCGTGGTCAGCCGCGGCTCGGTCCGCTGAGCCAGCGGAAAATCGTCGAAGCCGATCACGGCGACATCCTCCGGCACCCGGCGCCCGGCCGCGCGCAGCGCCTCCAACGCCCCTGCGGCAGTGGTGTCCGACGCGGCGACCACGCCGTCGATGTCCGGATGGCGTTCGATGAGCTCGGCCATGGCGCGGCGTCCGCTCTCCGCCGTGAAGTCGCTCTCGGCGACACGGGTCTGCTCGCCTTCCAGGCCCGCCGACGCCAGAGCCTCATGGTAGCCGCGCAGTCGGCACTGGGCGGCGTACAGGTCGAGCGGCCCGGTGATGGTGGCGATGACTCTGCGGCCCCGTTGCAGAAGATGGGAGACGGCGCTGCGGGCTCCGCCGATGTTGTCCGCGTCGACGTAGCTGACGTACTCGTCGCCCGAGCGGCGCCCCAGCAGCACGGTCGGCATCCGGGCCTCGGCGAGCATGTCCGGCAGCGGATCACCGGCGTGCACGGACATCAGCAGGACACCGTCGACCCGGCCGCCGCGGGCGTACTCGAGGAAGCGCCGGCGCTCGGCGTCGGAGCGGACCAGGGTCAGCAGCAGCTGTATTCCGGTGTCCGTCAGCGCGTCGCCGAGCGAGCTGACGATCTCGGAGAAGAAGGGCTCCGCGAACTGCCGCCAGTCCGGCTCCGTCATGACCAGGGCCACGGCGTCGGCCCGCCGCCCGGCCAGCGAACGGGCCGCGAGGTTGGGCACGTAGCCCAGTTCATCGATGGCTCGTTGCACGGCTCGACGCGTCGACTCCTTCACGCCCGCCGCGTTGTTGATGACGCGGGAGACCGTGCCTCGACCCACCTGTGCGTGGGCGGCCACCTCCTCCAGCGTCGGTGTCCCCGGGCGTCGCCTGCCCATGACCACCTCCCCCACGAGATCACCGATCTTACCGGCCGGAGGCAATCGAGCACATGACTTCGGCAACGGCACCGGGGCAGGCGGTCACCCCGCATCGCAGGGTTGGGAGCGCTCCCGGCCCTGGTGGGGAGGTATGGAGGTGCATCGCCGGCGGTCGAGGGTGGAACTCGCTGTTCAGGTCTCAGGTGATCGCGTTTGCGTGAGGAAACACCGTGCCCCTCATCGGGTGGCGGGGGAGCGTCGAAAGAGGGCCCGGAGGCCTGCGTCGGGGACCGCACGCCGCGGCGATCCGTGCTCGTGCGTGACGTGGGTCCTGCCGGAGTCACGTGCGGGGACCGGGCGGCCCCTGTGCGGGTGGGGCCGCCCGGCCGGGTGACCCCGTCGCCTGGTGACGGGGTCGCGTACGCGGATCGCCGGCGGGGGCTACTCGAGGAGTTCCGCGTACGAGCCCATGGCCAGGGCGATGTCCGCCTGGGCCCAGAAACCGGTGGTAGGTGAAGACGGGCGCGGCGCCGCCCTTGAGGTAGGCCTCGATCTTGGACCAGGCCGGGTTCCTCCTTGCGTCATGCGATTCGCGGAGAGGTACTCAAGCCTGAATCCAGTGGGAGCGCTCCCATCGTGGGGATGAAGACGGGTGCGGTCAAGATGTTGCGGCGTTCAAAGTTCGAACTGGGCTGGTGGGACCGAAAGTTCCGCAAGGGCCCTATGAAACCTCGTCGGTTGGCGCCAACTTCCTCTCCACCAGTGGGAGCGGTTCCATCACTCGACGCGTCCGTAGCGGCGCGCCAAGCTGTAAGGACTCGCTCATGCGACACCCCCCCGCATTCAGTACTTTTAGTCAGCCACGGTCCGGTCGCGCTCGTCCCGGGCGCGGTCCTGCCGGTGTTCTCGGCCCGGGGAGCCACGGCCGCCGGCACGGTGGGACACACCCGACCGGGCGTCGCCGCCGACGCCTCACGACGGAGGCCTTTGAAGTGCCGGCCTGACGGCGGCGCCTCCCGCACGACCTCGTCCAAAGGCGCCGGCACGCGGGATCGCGGCGACGCCGCGACGAAGGGGGCGCCTCCCTTCGTCGGCCGGTGCGTGAAGCGGTTCGACGACCGAAAGCCGCCCTGTCCGTGCCGGACCGCTCCTGCGGCCCGTCCCTGAACTCGGCCTGCGACGGCACAGCCGCCGCGTAGAGAGCCGGGCAGCGCGAGCATGCGCGCGCCCGCCATCCGCAAGGCCCCCCACGAGAGAAGGAAACCCGCACTCGCGAGTCACACCAGGACATCGCTGCTCGCCGCCATGGCGCTGGTCGCCGGGACGACGGGTACGGCGTTCCTCGTCGGCCAGGCCGGCGCAGCCACTTCGGCCGTGCCCGGCACCGTGGACTACAAGGTGCAGAGCCAGTGGGACACCGGCTTCACCGCCGCCGTGACCATTCCCCGCGCCCACAGGGACCGTCACCGCCGCCTCCTCACCACGGGCCGAAGAGGCGGCGGAGGGCAGGAACAGGATCAGACGGGGACGATCTGCCACTGCTGCTCGGCTCGGCCCGCGTAAGGCTGCTGCTCGACGGCGGCTGCGTTGGCGGTGCTGGCCTCGTCGACGGCGAGGGCGAGCCCGCTGTAGCGGTTGATGAGGAGGTAGTGCCCGTCACCGGTGGGGGTGATGGCCCAGTGCTGCTGGGGGGCGCCGGCGTCCCCCCAGATGCCGGCGGTGCCGCCGTCCGCGCGGGACAGGCCCTGGATCTCCAGGAGCTTGCCGCTGCCCACTCCCTTGATCTTGTAGTAGCCGTCGCCGGTCTTGACGAGGGTCCACTTCTGGTTGGTCTGGTTGAGCCAGGGCCACTGCTGGACCGGGGTGTTGTCGGTGGTGCGCCTGCCCACCACGTCGGCGACCTGGCCGCTGTTCCGGTTGACCAGGCGGTAGACGGTGCCGTCACCGGGCAGTGTGGTGGACACCAGAGCCGGCTTGAGTGACCGGCCGCCGATCCTGAGGCCGCTGATGTTGGCGTAGTCGCCAGTGGCCGCGTCGACCTGGATCCGTACGAAGCCCACGTTCCGGTTGGGCCACTCGACCAGCTTCATCTTCTTGTTGCCGGCCCAGGTGCCGGTGGCGACCTGGGTGAAGCTGACCCCGTCGGTGCTGGTCAGGATGGTGCAGGAGGTGATGTCGCCGTCGGTGGAGTTGTTGCGGTTCCACTGCTTGGGCAGGTACTCCAGGGTGGAGACGTTGCTCCACACGCCGCCCAGGTCGATGGTGATGGACTGCGGCAGCGGCGCCGGCAGCCCCCAGGTCGACCAGCAGGTCTCGTAGCGGACGTCGCTGAGTCCGTCGATGGCGTGGAGGGGGCCCTCGCCGGTGTGGAAGCCGGTGGCGTACGCGTTGACCGGTGTGACGGGGTACTCGGCGCGCAGCGGCTGGGTGGGCAGCGGCGACCGGGAGGTGTCGGGGCTCCACGCCGCGCCGACCTCGGCCAGCCGGTTGACGACGTTGGTGTCCAGCAGGCCGTTGCGGTTGGGCGGGCAGTTGAGGATGAACGAGGTGTACTTCGGCTCCAGGTCGGCCAGGTGCGAGAGGATCGCCGCCTTGCTCATGAGGCCCTCGGTCGGGGTGGAGGGGTGCCAGAACCAGCCGTTGCTGATGGTCTGCCCCTGCATACCGGCGTAGGTGTTACCTGCGGGCGCCGTGACGCCCAGCGGTTCCTCGAAGAAGATCGCGTCGCTGAGGAAGGGCTCTGACAGTCCGCCGATGTCGAGCATGACACAGTCCGGCTGCAGCTCCTTCACCAGCGAACGGATCGCCTGGTAGGAGACGGCCTGCTGTCCCATCTGCCATGCGTAACCGTCGGTCATGAACATGTCGATGGTGCCGTAGCTGGTGAGCAGCTCGCGGATCTGACCGAGTATGAAGGTCATGTGCTTCGGCTGGATGGCGTCGGTGATCTGGAGCCCGGACACCTTGTGCCGGCTCTCCCACGCCTCCACGCCGAAGGTGCGGTCCCAGATCGAGTAGTAGAACCCGACCTTCAGCCCTTTCGCGCGGAAGGCGTCGCAGTACGCCTGGACGACGTCGTGCTTGTAGGAGCTGTTCGCGACGTTCTGGGTGCCGTAGGCGCTGGGCCACAGGGCGAAGCCGTCGTGGTGCTTGGTGGTCAGGATGCCGTAGCTCATCTTCGCGGCGGCCGCCGCGTCGGCCCACTGCGCGCAGTTGACACTCGGCGGGGCGAAGAGGGTGGGGCTCTGGTTGGGTTCGGCCCACTCCTGATTGGTGAAGGTGCCCAGGCTGAAGTGGTTGAACATGCCGAACCGCATGTCGACCATCTTGCTCAGGTTGGTCTGTGCGTCCGCGGCCGACGCCTGTGGCAGAAGGCCGGAGAAACCGGGGACGAGCGGCAACGCGGTCGCGGCGGTCGCCGCCCCCGCAGCGCCCAGAAACGTACGGCGAGACATTCCTGATGAAGACATGCTCCACTCCTTTGTGGATCGATGACATCGGTCGCGGCGACGACGTCCTGGGGCAGTCGACGCCCACCTGATCGTCGGTGCGTGCGCCATGGGAGAGACGACCGTCCGGGCGTCCGAGGGCAGTAACATCGGATGTATTAAGGGGCATCAGTCAATGGTCTGTCTAGGGTTCCGTTAGAACTCGTGAGATCAAAATGGGTTTGCAGCTGAAAGATCGCTCAAGCTCCGGGATGGCGAGGGACAATACATAGGATGTGTCGAACGCCTGCGACTGGCCAGCCGCTTACCCCAGGGCGCGCAGCGCGGCGAGGGAGCCGGTGAGACGGCCACGGCAGAATGCGAGGTGGTCGGAGTCGAAACCCCTGGGGCCGCACTCGGTGACGAGCAGCACGCTCAAGTAGAGGTCGTACAGGGCGAGCCGGTGACAGAAGGCCGGGCCGAAGTCCAGGGTGCCGCCGGCCTCGGTGTAGCCGGCGACGAGGTCGCTGCCCGGTCCGGCGTCCCCGCCGAACCCCGGCCAGACCAGCTCGGCGGCCGGATCACCCCAGAACGCCCGCTCGTGGTCGATGAGCCCTGTGACGCGGACACCCCTGCTGCGGCGCTTGGTCAGGCTCTGCATGGCACCTCTGCTCCTGGAGAGGGCCTACGGAAGCCCTGCGGTCATGTCGACGATCCGCTCGAAGAAGAACTCGTGCTTGAGGAAGGAGACGTCGTACTCGTGGCCCGGATACGGCGGGATCAACTGGGCTGCCTGTATCAGACGCCAGCCGTCCCGCAGCGCCGCCACCCCCGACTCGTACGGCGGTTCGTCGCTGTCGCCCGTGGTGGGTGAGGTGCGGCCGGTGCCGTCGTACAGCGACCAGCCGACGACGTGGGAGTCCAAGGCGGAGTTGGCCAGGTACAGCACCAGCACCTGCTGCCGCGACACCGACGGTTCGCTCGTCATACCGCGGCCTCCTGCGGGCGGTTGGAGACCCTGGTCACCCAGTAGTCGATGTCGAAGGAGTCGTCGCCGGTCAGTGCCCGCCAGAGCAGGATGCGGTTGTACCGCTCCAGACGTCCCGTGGCCGGCTCGTACCAGGGGAACGTCACGTCCAGTTCCCGGGTCACCTGCGGATCGTCCAGGTCCGAGGTGTCCCACAAACGCCGCTGACGAACCGTCGGGTTGAACCGGATCTTGAACATGTAGCGGACGGTGTCGCTGTCGTTGCGCCTGCCGGCGTGCCAGAGCCCGTGGTGCAGAAACACCACCGTGCCCGCCGGACAGACCAGCCGGTTCTGGCCGCGCAGGTTCTGGTAGCGGCCGGTGTCGGACTCGTTGATGCGGCGCAGATGGCTTCCCGGCACGCTGAGGGTGCCGCCCATCTCCAGCGTCACCGCCTGCGGGTAGTACATCAACTGCACGTCGAAGGCGTCCGGCCGGACGTCGATGACGGCGTCCCCGTGCAGCGGCTGCGCGTCTCCGCCTCGGGGCTCGCGCACGTGGACGAAGTGGTGGTCCACCGTGGGCTCCGGGCCGACCAGGCTGTGCAGGGCCCCCGCCACCCGCGGAAGGTCCAGCAGTCTGCGGACGAACGAATCAGCCCCGTACGCCTCGGACAGCGGCGTCCCGTACGGCACGGGCGGCACCCCGGCCGCCAGCACCGCCAGGCCCTCGGCGTTCAACTCCGCCGGGACCACCGCGTCCAGGCGCAGCGACCCGTGCGCCACGAAGCGCGCCATCTGGACCGAGCCGAGCAGTTCCTGCCTCTTCTCCATGACCGTCACGCTAGGCACCGTCCGCCGCTCGCCGCGTGGGTCATGTTCACCCTCCACTGGTCCATTCTCACCACGAAGGCGGGCAGGGCCGGGGGAGCGGTCCCGGTGCGCGGCTACGGGTGTGGTGGTAGAACACGTGCTCATGCACACGGCCCTCGTTCATCTCGACGAGCCTCCCGCTCTCGCTGCCGTCGGCATCGGCGTGCACGGCCCCGCCGGCCAGGTGGACGAGTTTCTGCTGCCGGACCTGTGGCAGTTCCATCTCTACGGCTATGAGGCCGACCTGACGGTCGACGGCACCCCGCACCTGATCCGCCCCGGCAGGGTCAGCCTCGTCCCGCCCGGCGCGGAGGTCCGCTACCGCTACCGGGGCCGCTCCGAGCACCTCTACGTCCACCTGCGCCTGAGCTCGTCCGGCACGGCGCGAAGCGTGCCGGTGATCCAGGACGCCGGGCCGGAACTGCCGCTGCTCACAGCGCAGTTGCGGCAGGCTCTCGCTGTCTGGCCGAACACGGCGGCGCGGGCCGCGGCCGAGGTGTGGGCGGCGCTGTGGAGGGTCGCCCATCTCGCCCCGCCGACGACGCGGGACACTCAGGTCGCCCATCCCGCTGTCGCGGCGGCGGTGGCACTGATCGAGACCCGGCTGGCCGAGCCGCTGACGGTGTCCGAGATCGCGAAGGCGGCGGGCGTCTCGCACAACCATCTGACCCGGCTGTTCCGCGCAGCCCTCGGGGAGACGGTGGTCGGGTACATCCGAGCCCGGCGGATGGAGCGGGCGCGCCACTTCCTGCGGGCCACCACGCTGACCATCCCCGCTGTCGCGGCCTCCGTCGGCATTCCCGACCTGCAGGCGTTCAACAAGGCCTGCCGCCGCGAACTGGGGGCCGCCCCGCGCAGCATTCGAGCCGCCCAGACCACTGCGGACAACGCCCGGCCCGCGGCAGCGCAGGGGTTCGGCGACGCGTCCGGCCCAAGGGCGACAGGTACCGGAGACTGAAAGCGCTTCCCGCAAGAAAGTTTCGATACCACGGTCGCGCGCAGCATCCCGGTCGTCGCCCCGATCATCCGGAGGGCCGCGCATGTCCACCCGCTATTTCGAGAGCTCGCGCCCGGCCGCGGCAGGCTCACGCCCCAGCACCGGGCGGTGGTACCTCCCGACTGGGCCAGAGGGCTGAGAGGACGGCAAGGGGCCAGAGCCGGGCGCGGTCGCGGGCCACGGCAGGTCGACGAGCTGGAGCGCGAGGCGCCCTACCGGGCGGGGCCGCGCAGGGCGAGTTCGGCGATGACCTGCTTGCCGTCACGGGTCGGCCGGGTGTCGAAGCGGGTGCACAGGCGGGCGACCAGGTGCAATCCGTGTCCGCCGACGCGGTGCCTGTCGGGTGCGAGCAGTACGGGCCGGTCCGGTGAGTTGTCACGGACCGTGATGCGCAAGCGGCCGTCCTCTGTCACTTCCATCAGGAGCCCACCGGGTCCAGGGGCGTGGCGCAGTGCGTTGGTGACCAATTCGCTGACGACGATCTGCGCATCCTGGCTGACGGTGTGACTCGGATGATGACCCGCCTGGGCGAGCAGGATGCGTGCTGCGTGCCGGGTCTGGGAGATGGACATGCCTTCGGTGCCCCAGACGATGCAGTAGCGCAAGGGTGCTGCCTGGTGCTCATCCGGCGCCTGCTTCCTAAGCGGGATGATCATGATCTTTCCTGTAACAGTGGAAGGAATTCCGGTTACTGATCGTTTCTGTTTCGCGGCTTTCGCTTACCCGTTGTGGCCGCCCTTATGGGGGTGCCGTGGTGGCGGCGGGCGCCGCCTGGTCGGCGGCCTGCCAGGCGACTTCGAAGTCCCCGGCGTCCTCAGTCCACTTCACCTCGCACGATCAGCCGGAACACCTGGTCGTCGTGTATGACGGCCACCTTTGTGTCAGGGGCCGAATACATCCGGCCATCCTCACACGGAACTGAAACCAACCGCCGTGAAGGGCGTCACGCACCCCACGCAGCAGAGCCCTTGGACCGCGGCCCGGCATGAACGCGGACGCGTATCGACGGCTGTGCGGGTATCAGCACAGCGAGAGAGCAGGTCGTGAATTCATGCTGTGGGAGGTGAGGGGCAGTGAACCGGCTCGACTGCAATCAGCGCACACTCGACATGATCGACTGGCTGTTGGAGACCGACTCGCTGCGGGGGTTTCTTCAGTACTTGGTCGACGACGCGGTCAGTGCCTCGGGTGCGGACGGCTGCGGTGTGACGCTGCAGAGGAAGGGGCGGCCGCTGACCGTGGTCAGCACCGGGGGAGTGGCGGACACGCTGGACGAGAAGCAGTACGGCCAGGACGACGGACCCTGCCTGCAAGCCCTGCGTACCGGTCAGGTCGTCCATGTGCCCGAGATGCTGGAGGAAGCCCGGTGGGGACCTTATCCGCGCTTCGCGGCGGACCTGGGCGTCCGCTCTTCGATGTCCCTGCCGATTCCCGCACGCAGCCACACCGCCGGAGCGCTGAACTTCTACGCCACCGCCCCGGACGCCTTCACCGACGACGACCGGCACTCCCTGACACTGTCCGCGGCCCAGGTGGGCGGCGGGATCGCACTGGCGCAGCGGCTGGCCGACGCCGAGGACTTCGCCCGCGATCTCCAGAACGCCCTCGCCTCACGCCGGGTCATCGACCAGGCCATCGGCAGCGTCATGCAACAACAGCAGTGCACCGAGGAAGAGGCTTTCGGTCTGCTGCGCCGGCTGTCGCAGCAGACCAACCTCAAACTCCATGACGTCTGCACACGGCTGTTGACCGACATCGCCGGCCGTCCCCCCACCCCACCTCCGCCGCTGCGCCCTCGCCCTTGACGGCGCGTCGCGGACAGCGTGCCGATTTCGCTGTACACGACATGGAAGCGGTGGGAGCTTGGACATGCGTGGGGCTCAGTCGTGCCGGCATGCCGCAACGACTGTCGCCTCGCGAGGGGGTCGCTTGGGAAACAGGCGACAGCCGTCCGCTCTCGCGTGCACGACAGCTGTGCACTCGCCCGCCCGGCTTCCCGGGCCGGCGGGTGCATCCCCGTCGGCGAGGACCTGTTCATCGTCGGTGTGATCATCGCGCCCCAGCCTGGTGAGTGTCGTGTGGTTCGCGATCCTCGGCGGGACCGCCCTGAACCAGGAGATGCACGGCGGTCACCTGGCCGCGGCGGTCGCCAAGGGCGAGGAAGCGGGCCTGTTCGCCACGCTGCAGAGCCTTCCCTGGTTCCCGGTCACCTCGGTCCTGGTGATCGTCCTGGTCGGCCTGTTCTTCGTGAGCGGCGCGGACGCGGCATCCGTCGTGCTCGGCATGCTCTCCTGCCGGGGCACCATGACCCCCGGTCGCCTCGTCGTGATCCTCTGGGGCGCGCTGACCGGTCTGGTCGCAGCCGTGCTGTTGCTGGCCGGAGGCCTGGAGGCGGTCAAGCAGGTGGCCATCATTGCCGCCTTCCCGTTCCTCTTCGTGATGATCGGCATGTGCGTCTCACTCGTGAAGGCGCTGCGCGCCGAGCCGATCCCGGCCTCGCCGGCGGAACAGGAAGCGGAACAGGAAAGCGCCGCCGGCGAGCCCGGGCCGGACGCCGGTGTACGGCCCGCCGAGGTCATGGCGGACTCGCAGCCCGCGAGCTGAGCTGCCCGGCCGGGCGGACCGGAGGAGCACGGCTCGGCCGGAGCCGGACGCGCGTGAGGATCGCACCCCGGAGTGTCCGAGGGTGCGGTCCCTCCTGCGCGCCTCGGGCGAGCCACGTCCTTCCGGCGGATCCGGCCGAGTCGACACGGTTGGTGCCGACCTCTTGACCCTCGACGTGCTCCTCCACGATGCTCGGTTGCGTATAGCGGTGCGTGTATCGAATGAGGCAACGCATTCGCGAGGGTATCCCGCTTGAGGAGCAGCTCATGGCTCACGAGGTTCGTGCCGTCGTCGCCCGGAAGAAGGGCGCACCGGTCTCCGTCGAAACGATCGTCGTCCCGGATCCGGGTCCGGGTGAGGCGTTGGTCAAGGTCGAGGCCTGCGGCGTCTGTCATACCGATCTCCACTACCGCGAGGGCGGGATCAACGACGACTTCCCCTTCCTTCTGGGGCACGAGGCGGCAGGTCGCGTCGAAGCGGTCGGAGAGGGAGTCACCGGCGTCGAGCCCGGCGACTTCGTCATCCTCAACTGGCGTGCGGTGTGCGGCCAGTGCCGGGCTTGCAGCAAGGGCAAGCCCTGGTACTGCTTCGCCACGCACAACGCCACACAACCGATGACGCTGCTCGACGGCACCCCGCTCTCGCCGGCACTCGGCATCGGCGCATTCGCGGAGAAGACGCTCGTCGCCGCCGGGCAGTGCACCAAGGTGGACCCGGCGGCCCCCGCGGCAGCAGCCGGTCTGCTCGGGTGCGGCGTCATGGCCGGCTTCGGTGCGGCCGTGAACACCGGCGCCGTCGGCCGGGGCGACTCCGTCGCGGTCATCGGCTGCGGCGGCGTCGGCATGGCCGCCGTCGCGGGCGCGAGGCTGGCCGGAGCGAGCAAGGTCATCGCCGTCGACATCGACCAGCGCAAGCTGGACCGGGCCATGGCCATGGGGGCCACCCACACGGTCGACGGGGCCAAGGGCGACGTCGTCGAAGCGGTGCGCGAGCTGACGGGCGGCTTCGGCGCGGACGTCGTCGTCGAGGCGGTCGGCCGCCCCGAGACCTACCGGCAGGCCTTCTACGCCCGCGACCTGGCCGGCACCGTCGTGCTGGTCGGCGTGCCCACCCCGGAGATGAAGGTGGAGCTGCCCCTGCTCGACGTCTTCGGACGGGGCGGCTCGCTGAAGTCCAGCTGGTACGGCGACTGCCTGCCCTCGCGCGACTTCCCGGCCCTCATCGACCTGTATCTGGGAGGCCGTTTCGACCTGGACGCCTTCGTCTCCGAGACCATCGGCCTCGGTGACGTGGAGGAGGCGTTCGAGAAGATGCACCACGGTGACGTGCTGCGCTCGGTGGTGGTGCTGTGATGGCCGGCGCACCGCGCATCGAACACCTCGTCACCAGCGGGACCTTCAGCCTCGACGGCGGGACCTGGGACGTCGACAACAATGTCTGGATCATCGGTGACGACGACGAGGTGGTCGTCATCGACGCGGCGCACGATTCCGACGCGGTCCTGGCGGCCGTCGGTGACCGCCGCCTGTCGGCCGTCGTGTGCACCCACGCCCACGACGACCATGTGCGCGCCGCACCGGACGTCGCCCTGGCCACCGGCGCGCCCGTCCTCCTGCACCCCGACGACCAGGTGCTGTGGAAGATGGTGCACCCGAACCGGCGGCCCGACAGGCCGCTCGCCGACGGTGACGAACTCAGGGTGGCGGGCATCGGCCTGCGTGTCCTCCACACACCCGGACACGCTCCGGGTGCCGTGTGCCTGTACGCCCCCGAACTGGGCGCGCTGTTCAGCGGTGACACGCTGTTCGCCGGAGGACCCGGCGCGACCGGGCGCTCGTACAGCGACTTCGGCACGATCATCGGCTCCATCGGTGACCGGCTGCTGACCCTCCCGGGCGAGACGGTCGTCCACACCGGACACGGCGGGACGACGACCGTCGAGGCGGAGGCACCGCATCTGGAGGAGTGGGCCGCCCGCGGCTGGTGACAGGGCGCCGTCAGACCGGCCGGGGCGCGAGCGAACGCCCGCGAGTCTCTTCGGGTGAACCCGCCAACTCGGGTGAGACCCGCGACGAGAGCCCGCCCCGGCCTGCATGCCCCCGAGCCCGTCGGCACGCTCGCGTACCTGGCCGGCATCCCCGCGACCCCGGCCGCGGTGGCCGTTCCCTCGGTCGCCGTGGGCCTGCCCCCAGCCGTGGTGGCCCTGCCCCGACTGCCGGACCTGCCCCGGCTGTCGTGGCCCTGCCCCGGCCGTCGCGGTCGTGCTCCCGGCCGTTGCGGCCCCTGCCCCTCCCGGCCGTCGTTGTCAGGAACGTCCGTCATGACCGCGCACCATCCACCCCGTCGGCCCCCTGGACGAACCGCCGTGCACGCTCCCGCCCCGATGGCCCGCTTCGGCGGCCTCGTCGCCACTGATCTGCGCGACGTGACCAGCGATCCCGCCGCCTTGGATTCCTCCGGCTTCTGGGCGGTCGTCGCGGACTTCGAAGGCCGCCTGGTCTGCGCGCGGTTCGGCAGGCTGCGCCCCGCGCGGGTGCCCGCTCCGCGGACCGGCGCCTGGCTGGGCCCGGCCGCCGAAGACTGGACCTCGTCACTGGACCGCACCGCCTACACCGCGGGCGTGCGCCGCATCCGCGAACACATAGCGGCGGGCGACGTCTACCAGGCCAACCTCTGCCGCGTGATCTCCGCACCCCTGCCCGACCCGGCCGCCGCCGACATCGACGCGCTGACCGCACTGCTCGCCCGTGGCAACCCGGCACCCTATGCCGGTACGGTCCGGCTTCCCGCGCACAGCGTCGAAGTGGCCACCGCCTCGCCCGAACTCTTCCTGCGACGTACCGGCCGGACCGTGGAGTCCGGGCCGATCAAAGGCACGGGCCGTACGCCGGACGATCTGCTGGAGAAGGACCACGCCGAGAACGTGATGATCGTGGACCTGGTCCGCAACGACCTGGGGCGGGTCTGTGCCACCGGATCCGTGACCGTTCCGGCCCTGTGCGCCGTCGAGCGGCACCCGGGCCTGGTGCATCTCGTCTCCACCGTGCGGGGCGAACTGGCGCAGGGCGCGGGCTGGCCCGAGCTGATGGCCGGGACCTTCCCCCCGGGTTCCGTGACCGGAGCGCCCAAATTCGGCGCGCTGCGCATCATCGAGGCCCTGGAAACCGCGCCCCGCGGCCCCTACTGCGGTGCCGTCGGCTGGGTCGACGCCGACCGGGGGACCGGTGAACTGGCCGTGGGCATCCGCACCTTCTGGATCGACCGTGCCACCCCGGCGGGGCCGGTGCTGCGCTTCGGCACGGGTGCCGGCATCACCTGGGGGTCCGACCCCGTGCGGGAGTGGGACGAGACCGAACTGAAGGCCTCTCGGCTGCTCACCCTGGCGTCGAGGCCGCATGGCGAGGGCAAGGCCTTCCACCTCTCTTGACAGTGCCGCGCGGCCGTCCTCACACTCGTTGCTCATATCACGCGTTGTTCCTCTATATGCAACGAGGTCCTGGTCCCATGATGATTCCCGGACACCCCCTCGCCGACCCGCCCCGAGTCGCGTGAGCACCGCCTCCCGGCCCGGCCGGGTCGCTTCGGCGCTCCCTCCGCGAGGTCTCCCCCGTCCCGGCCGGACCCTGGTGATGGGCATCGTGAACGTCACGCCCGACTCGTTCTCCGACGGCGGGCGGTGGTTCGACCCGCAACGGGCCGTCGCGCACGGCCTCGCGCTGCTCGACGAGGGCGCGGACATCTTGGACGTGGGTGGCGAGTCGACCCGGCCCGGCGCCGCGCGCCCCGCCGTCGAGGAGGAGCTGCGGCGCGTGCTGCCGGTCGTCCGTCAACTCGCCGCCGCGGGCGCGACGGTCAGCGTCGACACCATGCGGGCCGAGGTCGCCGCCCGTGCCATGGACGTCGGCGCCGCTCTGGTCAACGACGTCTCCGGCGGACTCGCCGACCCGGGGATGCTCCCGCTGATGGCACGGGCCGGTAGGCCCTACGTGCTCATGCACTGGCGCGGGCACTCCACGGGGATGCAGGCGAACGCCGTGTACGACGACGTCGTCATCGACGTGGTCGACGAGTTGCGGGCGAGAGTCGACGCGGCCCTGCGCGCCGGGGTCCCGGCGGACTGTCTCATCGTCGACCCGGGTCTCGGGTTCGCCAAGCACGCCGAGCACAACTGGCGGCTGCTCGGCCGCCTCCGGGAGGTCGCCGCGCTCGGCCGGCCGGTCCTGGTGGGTGCGGCGCGGAAGTCCTTTCTGGGGCACCTGCTGGCGGACCCGGAGACGGGACGGCCCCGGCCGGCACACCTGCGGGACGCGGCCACCTCGGCGGTGTCGGTCCTGGCCGCCGCTCAGGGGGCCTGGTGCGTGCGCGTCCATGACGTCGCCTCGACGGCCGACGCGGTGCGCGTGACCGCTCGGTGGGGCCTCGAATCCGCGGCGACGCCGCTGCCGATGCCCCGGTCCTGAGAGGCGCTCCGCCCTGACCTGCGTTTCTCATGACGCAGGACGTTGCGCATCAGGCAACGAAAAATAGTGACGCCGACCGGCCCGCGAACTCCTTGACAAGGATTCGCGGGCGCCCTCAAACTGGCGTTGCGTTCACCGCAATCCGTTTCGCTATACGCACCGAGGTGTCATGATGATTGCCGCGTGCCGTCTCGTGGATCTGCCCCGAGGCGAGGCCCACAGGCTCGACATCGACCCGCCGGTCTCGGTGTTCCACACCGATGACGGCGAACTCTTCGCCATCGACGACACATGCACCCACCAGGACGCCTCGCTCGCCGACGGCTGGCTGGAGGGCTGCGAGGTCGAATGCCCGCTGCACGCCTCGAAGTTCAACCTCAAGACCGGAGCTGTCGACGCCCCGCCGGCCAAGCTCCCGGTGCGCACGCACGAGGTCTTCGTCGAGGACGGCATGATCTACGTCCGGCTGTCCACGGCAGCCCCGAACCTGCCTCCCTGCATCGCCGCCCGGCTCGCCGGGGGCGTCGCGTGAGGACGGTGGCCGTGGTGGGCGCGTCGCTGGCCGGTCTGTCAGCGGCGCGCTCCTTGCGAAAGCAGGGGTACGACGGACGGCTGGTCCTCATAGGCGACGAGCTCCACCGTCCGTACGACAGGCCGCCCCTGTCCAAGGAGTTCCTGGCCGGCGGCATCGGCGAGGCCGATCTCGCGCTGGAGCCGGACGGCGAGGACCTGCAAGCGGAGTGGCTGCTCGGAGCCCGCGCCGCCGGACTCGACGCCACGCCCCGCGCGGTGCGGCTCACCGACGGCCGGGAGGTGCGGGCCGACGGCATCGTCATCGCCACCGGCGCCGCCGCCCGGGCCCTGCCCGGCATGGACGGACTCGCCGGTGTGCACACTCTGCGCACCCTGGACGACGCCCGCGCCCTGCGGGACGAACTGTCCCGGGGCGGACGCCTGGTCGTGATCGGCGGCGGCTTCATCGGTGCCGAGGTCGCCTCCACCGCCCGCGCCCTGGGCCTGGACGTGACCATCGTCGAGGCGGCGCCCACACCACTGGCCGGACCGCTCGGCCCGGCCATGGGGCGCATCGTCTCCGCCCTCCACGCGGACCACGGCGTACGCCTGCTGTGCGGCGTGGGCGTCAAGGGGCTGAGCGGCGAGAACCGCGTCGACGCGGTCCTGATGGAGGACGGCCGGAGCATCCCCGCCGACATCGTGGTCGTGGGTGTCGGGGCCCGTCCCTGCGTCGACTGGCTGGCAGGCTCCGGCGTCGAACTCGACGACGGTGTCAAGTGCGGTGCGGACGGCCGTACCAGTCTGGCCGGGGTGGTCGCGGTCGGCGACTGCGCCTCCTGGTACGACCCGCGCGCAGGCGCCCACCGTCGCGTCGAGCACTGGACCGGCGCCCGGGAGCGCCCGGACGCGGCCGTCGCCGCCCTGCTGTCCTGGGGCGAGTCCGAACCAGGACAGCCCCGGCCGCCGTACTTCTGGTCCGACCAGTACGGCGTGAAGATCCAGTTCGTCGGTAACGCGGCCCGCGCCGACAGCGTGACGATCGAGGAAGGCACCGCGGACGATCGCAACGTCCTGGCCGTCTACCGACGTGCCGGACACCCGGTCGCCGTCCTCGGGATGAACCAGCCGAAGCTGTTCATGCGCTGGCGCAAGCACCTCGCGGCCACGACGCCCTGACAGGGTCGCAGACCTCCCTCTCACAGCCTCCGCTGCGCACAAAGCGCCGCTGCTCCTTCCCCCGACGACGTCCGGTGTCGCTCGTCCCGGCTCGTGCATGCCCCGATCCCCGACGTTTCCCCGAGGAGTGCACTGTGACCTCGACCGGCCTGCCGGAAAGCCTCATCACCACCCTCCCCGGCTCCTCCTACACGGATCCCGGGATCTTCGCCCAGGAGCAGGAACACATCTTCGAGGCGATGTGGTTCTGCGCCGTGCGCTCCTCCGACCTCGCCGGGCCCGGTGCCTTCCGGACCGTCGAGGTGGGCCGCGAGAGCATCCTGATCACCCGCGCACGGGACAACTCCATACGCGCCTTCCTCAACGTCTGCCGGCACCGCGGAGCCAAGCTCTGCACGGCGGAGAGCGGCGAGGTCAAACGCGCCTTCCAATGCCCCTATCACGCCTGGACGTACGACCTGACGGGCAAACTGGTCGCGGCACCCAACCTCACCAAGATGCCCGACATCAGCCGCACCGAGTACGGCCTGGCGACCGTGGCCACGCGGGAATGGCTCGGCTACGTGTGGGTGTGCCTCGCAGAGAACCCGCCCCCCTTCGACGAGGTCATGGGGGACGTGGTCGCGCGCCTGGGCGACACGGAGTCGATCGAGCACTACGACATCGACAACCTCGAAGTCGGTGAACGCATCGTCTACGACGTGAAGGCGAACTGGAAACTCATCGTCGAGAACTTCATGGAGTGCTATCACTGCGCGACGATCCACCCCGAACTGACCGAGGTGCTTCCCGAGTTCGCCGACGGGTACGCCGCCCAGTACTACGTGGGACACGGCGCGGAGTTCGGCTCCGAGGTCAAGGGCTTCACCGTCGACGGCTCCGAGGGCCTCGACCGCATTCCAGGCATCACCGAGGACCAGGATCGCCGTTACTACGCGATCACCGTCCGGCCGCAGGTCTTCATCAACCTCGTGCCCGACCACGTGATCTTCCACCGGATGTACCCGGTCGCCGTGGATCGCACCATCGTCGAGTGCGACTGGCTCTACCTCAAGCACGTCGTGGAGAGCGGCAAGGACGTCAGCCGGTCGGTGGAGCTCTTCGACCGAGTCAACCGGCAGGACTTCGACGCCTGCGAGCGCTGTCAGCCCGCGATGAGCTCCCGGCTGTACGCCAAGGGCGGGGTCCTCGTGCCCAGCGAGCATCACATCGGCGAGTTCCACGCCTTCGTCCAGGAGCGGCTGGGCGCGGGGCGGCCACAGTAGCGGCGGTCCACGGGCGGGCCGGCACCCGGCGTGTGGGGCGCCCGTCGAAGGCGGCGCGGCGGGGTCAGCCCAGATAGCCCATGCGATGGCTGATCTCGTCCGCGCCCTTGACCAGCACCGGAGCGAGGTCGTGCATACGGTCCTCGGTGAGCCGGTACGCCGGTCCGGAGGCGCTGATCGCCGCGATGACCTCTCCGTCCCTGTTGCGGACCGGGGCGGCCATGGCGTGCAGCCCGATCTCGAACTCCTCCAGGGTCCAGGAGTAGCCGCGCTCGAGCGCCTCGGCGAGGTTCTTCTCGAGCTTGGTCTTCGCCGTCAGGGTGCGGGGGGTCACCTTCTTCAGACCGGCCGCCGACAGCAGCGCGGCACGCTCCTTCGCCGGCATGTGGGCCAGCAGGATCTTGCCGCTGGAGGTGGCGTGCAGCGGCGTCAGCTGGCCGACCCAGTTGAACGCCGTGACAGCACCGGGACCGCGCACCTGGTACAGGTTGATCGCGTACTGCTCCTGCATCACGGCGAGGTTCACGGTCTCGCCGATCTCCTCGGCGAGACGCTCGCAGACCGGGCGGCTCTGCTGCGTGATGTCGATGCGGCCGGTGACCGCGCCGGCGAGGCGGACGAGGCCGAAACCCAGGCGGTACTTGCCGCGCTCGCCTGCCTGCTCCACCAAACCGCGCACCTCCAGGGCGCCGAGCAGCCGGAACGCGGTGGACTTGTGGACATCGATCTCGGCGGCCACCTCGCTGACCCCGGCCTCGCCGCGCCGGGCCAGAATCTCCAGCACGGTGATGGCGCGGTCGACGGACTGCACCCCACCGGTCGGCGCGGTCGTCGTTTCGGTATCTGGATGGTAGTTGCTCACAACGCAACTATACGGGCGTTAAACATAGGCGACAGCGGTGCAGGTCACGGGCCTGGTGCCAACCTTGTGCAAGTTGCGTTGTTCGCAACCTGGTGCGCATAGCGATACGGGTATTAGCATGCCGCGCATTCTCAACGGCGCGAGCGAGACGAGGCCTCATGGCTCACTTGCAGTACGACTTCGTCATCGTCGGTGGTGGATCGGCCGGCAGTGCACTGGCCAACCGGCTCTCCGCGGACCCCGGCAACCGGGTGCTGGTCCTGGAGGCGGGCAGACCCGACTACCCCTGGGACGTCTTCATCCACATGCCCGCGGCACTGACCTACCCGATCGGCAGCCGGTTCTACGACTGGAAGTACGAGTCCGAACCGGAGCCCCACATGGGCGGCCGGCGCGTCTACCACGCGCGAGGCAAGGTGCTGGGCGGTTCCAGCAGCATCAACGGCATGATCTTCCAGCGCGGCAACCCCATGGACTACGAGCGCTGGGCGGCCGACCCCGGCATGAAGGCCTGGGACTACGCGCACTGCCTGCCGTACTTCCGGCGGATGGAGACCTGTCTCGCCGCCGACCCGGACGACGAGTTCCGCGGCCACGACGGACCTCTCGTCCTGGAACGCGGCCCTGGGGCCAACCCGCTCTTCACGGCCTTCCTGAAGGCCACCGAGGAGGCGGGCCACGCCCCCACCGACGACGTGAACGGCTACCGGCAGGAAGGTTTCGCCAGGTTCGACCGCAATGTCCACCGCGGCCGCCGCCTGTCGGCCTCCAAGGCCTACCTCAAGCCCGTGCGAAAGCGCCCCAACCTCACGATCAGGACGCGCACCCTGGTCACCCGCATCCTCTTCGAAGGCAAGCGGGCCGTCGGCGTCGAGTACCGGCGTGGCCGCGGCAGACCCCAGCGGGTGTACGCCCGCGAAATCATCCTCTGCGGAGGCGCGATCAACTCCCCGCAACTGCTCCAGCTCTCGGGCGTCGGCAACGCCGAGGAACTGCGCGCGCTCGGCATCGACGTCGTACACGATCTGCCGGGTGTCGGCGAGAACCTCCAGGACCACCTGGAGGTGTACATCCAGTACGCCTGCAAGCAACCCGTCTCCATGCAGCCGTACCTCGCGAAGTGGCGCGCCCCCTTCATCGGCCTGCAGTGGCTCTTCCGCACCGGCCCCGCCGCGACCAACCACTTCGAGGCGGGCGGCTTCGTCCGCGGCAACGAGGACGTGCCCTACCCCAACCTGATGTTCCACTTCCTGCCCATCGCGGTCCGCTACGACGGCTCCGTGCCCGCCGGCGGACACGGATACCAGGTGCACGTCGGGCCCATGTACTCCGATGCCATCGGCTCGGTGAAGATCAAGAGCAAGGACCCGGCAGAGCACCCCGCGCTGCGCTTCAACTACCTGTCCACCGAGCAGGACCGCCGCGAGTGGGTCGAGGCCGTCAGGGTCGCCCGCGAGCTGCTCAACCAGCCCGCCATGGCCCCGTACAACGCCGGGGAGGTCTCGCCGGGACCCTCCGTCGAGACCGACGAGGAGATCCTCGACTGGGTCGCCAAGGACGGCGAGACCGCGCTGCATCCGTCCTGCACCTGCAAGATGGGCACCGACGAGATGGCCGTCGTGGACCCGGCCAGCATGCGGGTGCACGGGGTGGAGGGGCTGCGTGTCGTCGACGCGTCGGTGATGCCCTACATCACCAACGGCAACATCTACGCGCCCGTCATGATGATCGCGGAAAAGGCGGCCGACCTCATCCTCGGCAAGGACCCGCTGCCGCCGTCCACCGCCGCGTATTACCGGCACCGCTCCCTGCCGTAACCAGCAGTTTTCAGACAGCCGACGGGCCCGGAGGCGATGCGTTCCGGGCCGGTCGGCGTAGCCTCTCCGCAGCTGTCTCCTTGGCGAAACCGTCATCGGTCACCCCCTTGACGTGGGGTGCAGCCTTCTACAGAGTGTTCCACCACAAGCAATACGGTGCGCGATGCGCAACGCGATTCGCTCGAAGGGCCCTCGACGTGGCAGACCTGTACGTGGATGGAAAATGGCGGGATCCCGTGGCCGGCGGCCACCGGGACATCCGCTGCCCCGCCGACGGCACGCTCTCCGTGACCGTCTCCGAAGGTACACGCCCCGACGCGGAGGCGGCCATCGCCGCGGCCCGCGGGGCCTTCGACGAAGGGCCCTGGCCGCGCACCTCCGAGCGCGAGCGCGGCGCGCTGCTCCTGCGCACCGCCGACCTCCTCGAACGCGACGCGGACGCGTTCGCCCGCGCCGAATCGCTGGACACCGGCAAGCGGCTGGTGGAGAGCGAGTACGACATCGCCGACGTCGTCTCCTGCTTCCGCTACTACGGAGGGCTCGGCGGCACCGACGCCGGCCGGGTGATCGACACCGGCCGTGACGACGCCGTCAGCCGCGTCGTGTACGAGCCGATCGGAGTATGCGGGCTGATCACCCCGTGGAACTACCCGCTGCTGCAGGCTAGTTGGAAGGTCGCGCCCGCTCTTCTCGCGGGCAACACGATCGTCCTCAAGCCCAGTGAGCTCACTCCCTCGACGTCCGTCCTGCTGATGAAGGCACTGGAGGAGGCCGGGCTCCCGGCCGGTGCCGCCAACCTCGTCCTGGGGACCGGGCCCGAGGTGGGCGCTCCCCTCGCCGAGGACCCCGCCGTCGACATGGTCTCCTTCACCGGCGGCCTGGACACCGGCAGACGCATCATGGCCACCGCGGCCGCGACCGTGAAGAAGGTCGCGCTGGAACTCGGCGGCAAGAACCCCAATGTCGTCTTCGCCGACGCCGACTTCGAGACGGCCGTGGACTTCGCGCTCACGGCCGTCTTCCTGCATTCGGGCCAGGTCTGCTCGGCCGGCGCCCGGCTGATCGTCGAGGACGCCCTGCACGACCGGTTCGTCGACGAGGTCGTCCGCCGTGCCCGGCGGATCCGGCTCGGCGGGCCCTTCGATCAGCGGGCCGAGACCGGCCCGCTGATCTCCGCGCAGCACCTGGCGAAGGTCGAGGCGTACGTCGCGGCCGGACTCGCCGAGGGCGCCGTCCTGCGCTGCGGCGGCGAACGCCCCGTCGACCCGGCGCTGGCCGACGGCCACTACTACCCGCCCACCGTGCTCGACGAGTGCGGTCAGGACATGCGGGTGGTGCACGAGGAGTCCTTCGGGCCCGTGCTCACCGTGGAGCGCTTCACCGACGAGGACGACGCCGTGCGCATCGCCAACGACACCGAGTACGGACTCGCCGGCGCCGTCTGGACGCAGGACGCCGGGAAGGCCCAGCGGGTCGCCCGCCGGCTCCGCCACGGAACGGTGTGGATCAACGACTACCACCCCTATGTGCCGCAGGCGGAATGGGGTGGGTTCGGACACTCCGGGGTGGGCCGGGAACTGGGCCCGACCGGCCTGGACGAGTACCGGGAACCCAAACACATCTGGCAGAACATCCAACCCCGGCCGCAGCACTGGTTCCGCGGCTGAACGCCGAAAAGAGGTCGAACATGACCCCAGCAACGACCGAGGTTCCGCAGCAGCGCGGCACGCCCCAGGACTCGGCACCCGACCCCGTCATATCCGTACGCGAGTTGTGGAAGGTGTTCGGGCCGAAGGCGGACCGGGTGCCGGGTTCCGAGGAGCTTCGCGGGCTCACCCGCCGCGAACTGATGGACCGCACCGGCTGCACCGCCGCCGTGCGCGACGTGGACTTCGAGGTCGCGCCCGGCGAGGTGTTCGTCGTCATGGGCCTGTCCGGCTCCGGAAAGTCGACCCTGGTGCGCTGTCTGACCCGGCTCATCGAACCCACCGCGGGCGAGATCCTCTTCGAGGGCGAGAACATCCGCGACGCGGACGCGGGGCGCCTGCGCGAGCTGCGACGCAGCAAGTTCTCCATGGTCTTCCAGCACTTCGGGCTGCTGCCGCACCGCCGGGTCGTCGACAACGTGGCGTTCGGGCTGGAGATCCGCGGCATGAGCCGGGCCGAGCGCACCAAGAGGGCGCTGGAGGTCGTCGAACTCGTCGGCCTCTCCGGGTACGAGAACTCCTACCCGGACCAGCTCTCCGGCGGCATGCAGCAACGCGTGGGTCTCGCCCGCGCACTGGCCGGCGAGCCGGACGTACTCCTCTTCGACGAGCCGTTCTCCGCGCTCGACCCGCTGATCCGCCGTGACATGCAGAACGAGGTCGTCCGGCTGCACCACGAGGTCGGTAAGACGATGGTGTTCATCACCCACGATCTGTCGGAGGCGCTGCGGCTGGGCGACCGCATCCTCATCATGCGCGACGGCAGGATGGTCCAGTGCGGCACCGGCGACGAACTGGTCGGGGCCCCCGCCGACGACTACGTACGCGACTTCGTCAGGGACGTGCCCCGCGGTGACGTACTGACCCTGCGGTGGATCATGCGCCCGGCGGAGCCCGACGACCCGCTGGACGGTCCCGAGCTCGGCCCGGACGTGGTGGTGAAGGAGGCCACCCGGGCGGTGCTCGCGGCCGAGAAGCCGGTCAAGGTCGTGGAGGACGGCAAGCTGCTCGGCATCGTCGGTGACGAGGAGATCCTCGCGGTGGTCGCCGGGCAGGAAGGCGACGCGTGATGACCGTCGCGATCGAGAAGCCGGAGAAGACCGGGACCGCGGAGCCGCCCGCTCCCGCCCGGCGCGTGCGCACGGTCAACCGCGGCGTGGTGGTGGCCGGGATCCTGCTCGTCTGGCTGGTGCTCTTCGCCGTGCTGCGCGGCAAGCAGACCCTGTCCCTGGCCGCGGCCGACCTGACCGATCTGCACCGGTGGTTCAACGACGTCAACGACTCGATCGGAGCCAACCGCAACTCCAACCCGCTCTTCCTCTACTTCTTCAACGAGATCCGCCTGGTCATCGACTCCCTGGTGACCTTCGTGCAGGATCTGATCTCGCAGCCGACGCCGGGCCGCCCGGTTCCGCAAGTCGGCTGGCTCGGTGTCGTCGGCGTCGTCGGCTACGTCTCCTGGGCCGTGGGCAACTGGCGGGTCGCGCTGCTGGCCGTGGCCGGCTTCACCTTCCTCGGCCTGCAAGGGCTCTGGCAGGAGAGCATGGACACCCTGGCGCTGACCCTCTCCGCGGTCTGCGTGGCACTGCTGTTCGCCATCCCCCTGGGCGTGTGGGCCGGGTTGTCGGACCGGGTCAACCGGATCGTGACGCCGTTCCTGGACTTCATGCAGACGATGCCGACCTTCGTCTATCTGGCGCCGCTGACCCTGTTCTTCCTGATCGGCCCCGCCTCCGCCACGATCGCCACCACGATCTACGCGGCACCACCGGCGATCCGCATCACCGCGCACGCCATCCGCTCCGTACCACAGGCCACGGTCGAAGCGGCGAACTCGATGGGCGCGACGCGGCGGCAGGCGCTGCTGAAGGTCCTGCTGCCGATGTCCAAGCGGACCGTGGTGATGGGCATCAACCAGACCATCATGGCCGCCCTGGCCATGGTGACCATCGCGGCCCTGATCAACGCGCCCGGCCTCGGCGCGACCGTCATCCAGGCCCTGCAGTCGCTGGACGTCGGCACGGCCTTCAACGCCGGTCTGGCCATCGTCGTCCTGGCCATCGTGCTGGACCGGGTCACCACCGCGGCGAGCGGCCGGGCGGAGACGGCCCGGGGCTCGGACGGTCCCTTCCTCAAGTGGCGGCGGCAGCTGCTCGTGGCAGGCGCCGTGGTGGCGGCAGTGCTGGTGTATCTGTCGCACACCTATATATGGGCGGCCGAGTTCCCCGGCGAGGGCGGCGTCGGCAGCGGCATCGCCACGACGGCGGCCGATGTGACCACCTGGGCACAGGACAACCTGTCGGGCCTGACCAACGCCTTCCGTGACGCCCTCACCAACGGCCTGCTCAATCCGTTCCAGACCCTGCTGACCGACTCCCCGTGGTGGCTCGTCGGCGCCGCCCTCGTCGCGGTCGGCACGGTGCTCGGCAGCTGGCGCGCCGGGGCCACCACCCTGGTGTGCGTGGGCCTGCTCGTCGCCACCGGTGTCTGGTCGGACGCCATGACGACACTGGCCTCCACCGCGGTGGCGACGGTGCTGGTGATGCTGCTCGGCGTCGTGGTCGGGGTGTGGATGGGACGCAGCGCCCTGGTGGACCGGCTGATCCGGCCCTCCCTGGACGCGGCCCAGGTCATGCCGCCGTTCGTCTATCTCGTGCCGTTCCTCGCGCTGTTCGGCGCGACACGGT
Source organism: Streptomyces sp. NPDC024017 (assembly GCF_040638895.1). NCBI lineage: Bacteria > Bacillati > Actinomycetota > Actinomycetes > Kitasatosporales > Streptomycetaceae > Streptomyces > Streptomyces sp. NPDC024017. The sequence goes on from NZ_JBEZYZ010000007.1 coordinate 275,900, forward strand.
TCACGGCCATCGTCGCCGCCGTCGTCTACGCGGCGCCAGTCGCCATCAAGATCATCGCTGACGGGGTGCGGGCGGTGCCCGAGACCACCGTCGAAGCGGCGACATCCACCGGGTGCAACACCTGGCAGATCATCACCAAGGTTCAACTGCCCATGTCGAAGGGCGCCCTGACCCTCGCGACCAACCAGGGCCTGATCTACGTGCTGTCCATGGTCGTCGTGGGCGGCCTGGTGGGCGCAGGTGCCCTGGGCTACGACGTCGTGGCCGGGTTCTCGCAGGGACAGCTGTACGGCAAGGGACTCGCGGCCGGGCTGGCCATCGTCCTGCTCGGAGTCATGTTCGACCGGATCACTCAGGCAGCGGCTCGCCGCGCCGGCGCATAAGGAGCAACCACACCATGGCACGACACTGGAGAGCCGGCGCGGCCGGCCTGGCCGTCCTCGGCCTCACCCTCACGGCCTGCGGCGGCGCGAAGGTCGGCGACGACAGCGCAGGCGGCTCGGGCAGCTCGGGCAAGTGCAGCACCTTCAATCTCGCGATCAACCCGTGGGTGGGCTACGAGGCGAACGCGGCGGTCCTCGCGTACGTCGCCGAGCACGACCTCGGCTGCAAGGTCGAGAAGAAGAACCTGAAGGAGGAGATCGCCTGGCAGGGCTTCGGGACGGGCGAGGTCGACGCCGTCGTCGAGAACTGGGGCCACGACGATCTGAAGAAGAAGTACATCACCCAGCAGAAGACCGCCGTCGACGCGGGCCCGACCGGCAACGAGGGCCTCATCGGCTGGTACGTGCCGCCGTGGCTGGCCAAGGCGCACCCGGACATCCTGGACTGGAAGAACCTGAACAAGTACGCGTCGAAGTTCAAGACCTCGGAGTCGGGCGGCAAGGGACAGCTCCTCGACGGCGACCCCTCGTACGTCACCAACGACGAGGCGCTGGTGGAGAACCTCAAGCTGGACTTCAAGGTGGTGTACGCGGGCAGCGAGACCGCGCTCATCCAGGCGTACCGCAACGCCGAGAAGAACAAGGAATGGGTGATCGGCTACTTCTACGAGCCGCAGTGGTTCCTGTCCGAGGTGCCGTTGAAGAAGGTCAGCCTGCCCGAGTACAAGGAAGGCTGCGACGCCGACGCCGAGAAGGTCGCCTGCGACTACCCGGTGTACAAGCTCGACAAGATCGTCAGCGCCAAGTTCGCCAAGTCCGGCAGCCCGGCCTATGACCTGGTGAAGAACTTCACCTGGACGAACGACGACCAGAACACCGTCGCCAAGTACATCGCGGTGGACAAGATGTCGCCCGACGCGGCGGCGAAGAAGTGGGTCGAGGCCAACCGCGACAAGGTCGACGCCTGGATCAAGTAGGGCGCACGACCGCCCTGGTGAACCCCGCCGGAAAGGCCCGGCAGGCTGTGTCCTCAGCCTGCCGGGCCTCGTCGTTTTCCGGTGATTCCTCCCTGCCGCTCCCGGGGGTTTTTCCGGCGTCGCGGACCCCTTGACACGCCTGTCCACGGCGGGCACATTGAGTTGCGCAACCTGAACCTTGTTGCGCACACAGCAACTGGATCGCTTTTCAACGTCGGAGGTGCGGCGATGGCGGGACCCCGGGTGGTCATCATCGGAGCGGGCGTCGTGGGAGCAGCGCTCGCCGATGAGATCTCCGCGCGAGGCTGGACCGAAGTGACCGTGGTCGACCAGGGCCCGCTGCCCGCCACCGGGGGATCGTCGTCGCACGCCCCGGGCCTGGTCTTCCAGACCAACCCCTCCAAGACCATGACCGAGATGGCCCGTTACACCGTCGAGAAGTTCTGCTCGCTCGACGTGGACGGCCAGCCCTGCTTCCTCCAGGTCGGCGGCCTGGAGGTGGCGACCAGCCCGGAGCGCGTCACGGAACTCCAGCGGCGCCACGGCTGGCTGGCCTCCTGGGGCATCGAGTCCCGGCTGCTGAGCACCGAGGAGTGCGTCGAACAGCACCCGCTCGTCAACCCGGACAAGGTCCTCGCCGGCCTCCTCGTGCCCACGGACGGCCTCGCGAAGGCCGTCCTCGCCGTCGAGGCGCAGATCCGCCGGGCCACCGAGCGCGGCGTGCGCTTCCTCGCCCGTCACGAAGTCCTCGACGTCCAGCGGGCCGACGGCCAGGTGACCGGCGTCCTCACCGACCAGGGCGAGATCCCCGCCGACATCGTCGTGTGCTGCGCCGGCATCTGGGGCCCGAAGATCGCCCGCATGGCCGGCATGAACCTCCCGCTCACGCCGCTCGCCCACCAACTCGCCTGGACGGGCCCGGTACCGGCCCTCGCGGGCCAGACGCAGGAGGCGGTCCGCCCGATCCTGCGCCACCAGGACGCCGACCTCTACTACCGCGACCGCTTCGACGGCCTGGGCATCGGCTACTACGGCCACCGACCGATGCCGATCTCGGCCGACGACATCCTCTCCGTGGACGAGGCCGACGAGATGCCGTCCGTCCTGAAGTTCACCGAGGAGGACTTCGAGGAGGCCTGGAGCGAGACCCAGTCGCTGCTCCCCGCGACGAAGGACGCCAAGGTCGAAGAGGGCATCAACGGCCTGTTCTCCTTCACCACCGACGGCCTGCCGCTGCTCGGGGAATCCCTGGACGTCAAGGGCTTCTGGGTCGCCGAGGCCGTCTGGGTCACCCACTCCGCGGGCGTCGGACGGGCCATGGCCGAATGGCTGGTCGACGGCTACTGCTCCTCGTTCGACCTGCACGAGTGCGACGTCAACCGCTTCGAGCCGCACCAGCTCTCGCCGGAGTACGTACTGGCCCGCGACTGCCAGAACTTCGTCGAGGTCTACGACATCCTGCACCCCCTCCAGCCGTCGGGGGACCCGCGCCCGATCCGCACCAGCCCGTTCCACACCCGCCAGCAGGAGCTGGGCGCCTTCTTCCTGGAGGCGAACGGCTGGGAGCGCCCCCAGTGGTACGAGGCCAACGCGGGCCTGGTCGAAGGCCGTTCCATCGTCACCCCCAACGACTGGGCGGCACGGTACTGGTCGCCCATCGTCGCGGCCGAGGCCCAGACCACCCGCGAGACCGTCGCGATGTACGACATGACGGCCCTCAAGCGGCTCGAGGTCAGCGGGCGCGGCGCCGGCGAGTTCCTGGAGGGGCTGTGCACCGGCAAGGTCGCCAAGTCCGTCGGCTCGGTGACCTACACGCTGCTCCTCGACCACGACGGCGGCATCCGCAGCGATGTCACCGTCGCGCGGCTGGCCCCCGACCTCTTCCAGGTCGGCGCCAACGGCAACCTGGACCTCGACTGGTTCACCCGCCACCTCCCCGCCGACGGCACGGTCCAGGTCCGCGACATCACCCCCGGCACCTGCTGCATCGGCCTGTGGGGGCCGCGCGCCCGCGACGTCCTCCAGCCGCTCACCGACGCCGACTTCTCGGCGACCGGCCTGAAGTACTTCCGGGCCAAGCGCGCCCACATCGGCTCCGTGCCCGTCACCGCGATGCGCCTGTCGTACGTCGGTGAACTCGGCTGGGAGCTGTACACCACCGCCGACCTTGGCGGGAAACTGTGGGACACCCTGTGGCAGGCGGCCGAGCCGCTCGGCGGCATCGCGGCCGGCCGCGGCGCCTTCAACAGCCTGCGCCTGGAGAAGGGCTACCGCTCCTTCGGCACGGACATGACCTACGAGCACGACCCCTACGAGGCCGGCGTCGGATTCGCCGTCAAGCTCGACAAGGACGACTTCATCGGCAAGGCGGCGCTGGAGCGGCGCAAGGCGGACGTACGGCGGAAGCTCACCTGTCTCACGATCGACGACCCGAAGGCGGTCGTGATGGGCAAGGAGCCGGTGTACGACGGCGACTGTGCGGTCGGGTACGTCACGAGTGCCGCGTACGGCTACACGATCGGCAAGGGCATTGCCTATGCGTGGTTGCCGGTGGAGCTGGCCGCTCCGGGGACCGTTGTGCACATCGGGTACTTCGATCAGTCCGTCGAGGCGGTAGTGGCTGAGGAGCCTTTGTTCGATCCGACGATGTCCCGGCTTCGTGGCTGAGTCTTCGTCTGCGGGCGCGTCGTGGATGTCGCGCAGTTCCCCGCGCCCCTGGAGGGCGTTCAAGCTCGGCCTCGTTGGAAGGAACTCACCAGGTGACCGCACAACTGCTCGACGGTAAGGCCACCGCCGCTGCCATTCGCCGCGAACTCTCCGAGCGCGTCGCCAAGCTGACCGCGACCACCGGCCGTGCACCGGGCCTCGGCACCGTCCTGGTCGGCGACGACCCCGGCAGCCACGCCTACGTCGGCGGCAAGCACCGTGACTGCGCCCAGGTGGGCATCGCCTCCATCCGCCGGGAGCTGCCCGCCGACGCCTCGCAGCAGCAGGTCGAGGAGACGATCGACGAACTCAACGCCGACCCTGCCTGCACCGGCTACATCGTCCAGCTGCCGCTGCCGCGCCACCTCGACGCGGGCGCCGTACTGGAGCGCATGGACCCGGCCAAGGACGCCGACGGACTGCACCCCGTCAACCTCGGCCGGCTCGTCCTCGGTGTCGAAGCCCCACTGCCGTGCACCCCGCGCGGCATCGTCGAACTGCTCCGCCGCCACGACGTGCCCCTCGCCGGAGCGCGGGTGTGCGTGATCGGCCGGGGCATCACCGTCGGACGGCCCATCGGACTCCTCCTCACCCGCAGGTCCGAGAACGCCACCGTCACGCTGTGCCACACCGGCACCAAGGGCCTGGCCTGGCACGTACGCGAGGCGGACATCGTCGTCGCGGCCGCCGGCTCGCCCGGACTGATCACCAAGGACATGCTGCGCCCCGGCGCGGCCGTCCTCGATGTCGGTATCACCCGCACCGACCAGGGGCTGGTGGGTGACATCCATCCGGACGCCGCCCAGGTCGCCGGATGGCTGGCCCCGATGCCCGGGGGCGTGGGTCCCATGACCCGGGCCATGCTGCTCGCCAATGTCGTCGAGGCCGCCGAGAGGAACGCGAACACCGTATGAACGCGCTGAACACCCCCCTGGCGGAGCTGGACCCCGAGGTCCACGCCGCGCTCCGCGCCGAACTGCACCGCCAGCAGTCCACCCTGGAGATGATCGCCTCCGAGAACTTCGCGCCCTCCGCCGTGATGGAGGCCCAGGGCTCGGTGGCGACCAACAAGTACGCCGAGGGCTACCCGGGCCGCCGCTACTACGGCGGATGCGAACACGTCGACGTCACCGAGCGGCTGGCCATCGAGCGGATCAAGTCCCTCTTCGGCGCGGGCTTCGCCAACGTGCAGCCGCACTCGGGCGCCCAGGCGAACACCGCCGTCTTCTTCGCCCTGCTCCAGCCCGGCGACACCGTCCTCGGCCTCGACCTCGCGCACGGCGGGCACCTCACGCACGGCATGCGCATCAACTACAGCGGCAAGATGCTCAATGTCGTGCCGTACCACGTGTCCGAGGCGGACAACCTCGTCGACATGGACGAGGTCGAGCGACTCGCCAAGGAACACCGCCCCAAGATGATCATCGCAGGCTGGTCGGCGTACCCGAGGCAGCTGGACTTCGCGGAGTTCCGCAGGATCGCGGACGACGTCGGCGCCCTGCTGATGGTCGACATGGCGCACTTCGCGGGACTGGTGGCGGCGGGCCTGCACCCCAACCCCGTACCGCACGCCCACGTCACCACCACCACGACCCACAAGACACTCGGAGGCCCGCGCGGCGGCGTCATCCTCACCAACGAGGCCGACCTCGCCATGAAGATCAACTCTGCGGTCTTCCCCGGCATGCAGGGCGGCCCCCTGGAGCACGTCATCGCCGCGAAGGCGGTGTCGTTCAAGGTCGCCGCGACGCCCGAGTTCGCCGAACGCCAGGCCCGTACGCTCGCCGGCTCCCGCGTCCTGGCTGAACGCCTCACCCGGCCCGACGCGGCGGCGGCCGGGGTGAAGGTCCTGACCGGAGGCACGGACGTCCACCTGGTCCTGGTCGACCTGCGCGACTCGGAACTCGACGGCCGGCAGGCCGAGGACCTGCTCCACGAGATCGGCATCACCGTCAACCGCAACGCCGTGCCCTTCGACCCGCGCCCGCCCATGGTCACCTCGGGCCTGCGCATCGGCACCCCGGCCCTGGCCACCCGCGGCTTCACCGAGGCGGACTTCGCCGAGGTCGCGGACGTGATCGCCCTCGCCCTCCAGCCGGAGCCGGACGTGCCCGCCCTGCGCGCCCGCACGGAGGCCCTGGCCGCCAAGCACCCGCTCTACCCGCACCTGTCCGAGGACGGAGACGCCCGATGAGCCCCCGCACCCCCGGCGCCGAACTCCCCGAACACCCCGACTGGCTGTGGCGCAACCCCGAGCCGAAGCGCTCGTACGACGTCGTCGTCGTGGGCGGCGGCGGCCACGGCCTGGCCACCGCCCACTACCTGGCGAAGAACCACGGCATCACCAACGTCGCCGTGCTGGAGAAGGGCTGGCTGGCGGGCGGCAACATGGCCCGCAACACCACGATCATCCGCTCCAACTACCTGTGGGACGAGAGCGCCGGCATCTACGAGCACGCGCTCAAGCTGTGGGAGGGGCTGGCGGACGAGCTCGACTACCCGATCCTGTTCTCCCAGCGTGGCGTACTGAACCTCGCCCACAGCCTCCAGGACGTCCGCGACAGCGTGCGCCGCGTCGAGGCCAACCGGCTCAACGGCGTGGACGCCGAGTGGCTCGACGCGGACGGCGTCAAGGAAATCTGCCCGATCGTCAACATCTCCCCGGACGTGCGCTACCCGGTCCTCGGCGCGACCTACCAGCCGCGCGCGGGCATCGCCAAGCACGACCACGTGGCGTGGGGCCTCGCCCGCTCCGCCGACGCCGCCGGGATCGACATCATCCAGAACTGCGAGGTGACCGGCCTCGACGTCGTCGGCAACCGGGTGGTGGGAGTCCGGACCACCCGCGGACCGATCGCGGCCGGCAAGGTCGCGCTCTGCTCGGCGGGCCACACCTCGGTCCTGGCGGCCATGGCGGGCGTCGAACTCCCCGTCCAGAGCCACCCCTTGCAGGCCCTGGTGTCGGAGCTGCTGGAGCCGGTGCACCCGACGGTCGTCATGTCCAACGCGGTCCACGTGTACGTCAGCCAGGCCCACAAGGGCGAGCTGGTGATGGGCGCGGGCATCGACGCGTACAACTCCTACACCCAGCGCGGCGCCTTCCACATCATCGAAGAGCAGATGTCGGCGGCCCTGGAACTCTTCCCGGTCTTCGCCCGCGCCCACGTCCTGCGCACCTGGGGCGGCATCGTCGACGTCAGCCCCGACGCCTCACCGATCATCGGCCTCAGCCCGGTCGACAACCTCTACCTCAACTGCGGCTGGGGAACCGGCGGTTTCAAGGCCACCCCGGGCGTCGGCTGGGTCTACGCCCACACCATCGCCCACGACACACCGCATCCGCTGAACGCCCCCTTCTCGCTCGACCGTTTCACCACCGGCGCGCTCGTCGACGAGCACGGCGCAGCCGCGGTGGCCCACTAGGACCACTGGAAGTTTTGGGAGCCGATCCATGCTGCTGATCCCCTGCCCGTGGTGCGGGCCCCGCGACGAGGCCGAGTTCCACTACGGCGGCCAGGCCCACGTGCCGTACCCGCAGGACCCGTCCTCCCTCACCGACGAGGAGTGGGCCCGCTACCTCTTCTTCCGCGACAACCCGAGGGGCCCCTTCGCCGAGCGCTGGAGCCATGCGGCGGGCTGCCGCCGCTGGTTCAACGCGGTGCGGGACACGTCGACCAACGAGATCCTGACGGTTTACCGGGCGGGGGAGGAGCGCCCGGGAACGGTTGAACGGCGTGCGGGCGCTCTCGAGCCGCGCCCAGCCACTTTCCAGCCGACTCCGGCACCACCAGCCCGTCCGGCGCTTGAGGACGAGGCCGTACAGGCCGAAGGGGGGTCCGGGGGCGCAGCACCCGGCGGGGTCGAAGGGGCGGAGCCCCTTCAGGACGGGAAGGGCAGGGGCGGCGGGGGCGAGTCAACCCAGCCGTTCCGCCACCCCACCCGCGGCCGAATCCACCGCGACACCCCGATCACCTTCACCTTCGACGGCAACGAATACGAGGGCTACGAGGGCGACACCCTCGCCTCCGCCCTCCTCGCCAACGGCGTCATCCAGACCGGCACCAGCATCAAGCTGGGCCGCCCGCGCGGCATCTTCTCGGCCGGAGTCGAGGAACCCAACGCGGTCGTCCAGATCGAGGCCCCGTTCCCCGAGCCGATGCTCCCCGCCACGACCGTCGAGCTCTACGACGGCCTCGTCGCGACCAGTCTCCCCGGCCAGGGCCGCCTCGCCACCGACCCGGACCCGGCCCGCTACGACGCCGTGCACACCCACTGCGACCTCCTGGTCGTGGGTGCCGGCCCGGCCGGACTCGCCGCAGCGGCGGCCGCCGCCCGTTCAGGTGCCCGCGTCATCCTCGCCGACGACCAGCCGGAACCCGGCGGCAGCCTCCTCGGCACCGGCGAACACCTCGACTGGGTGAGCGAGACGACAGCCCGGCTCGACGCCGCCGCCCCCGACGTACGCGTCCTGCGCCGCACCACCGTCTTCGGCTACTACGACGACAACCACCTGCTCGCCGTGGAGCGCCGTACCAACCACCTGGGCGCCCAGGCCCCCGAGCACGTCTCCCGCGAACGCGTCTGGCGCATCCGCGCCCGCCGGGTCGTCCTCGCCACCGGTGCGCACGAACGCTCGCTGGCCTTCGCTGACAACGACCGTCCGGGCGTGATGCTGGCCGCCTCGGCCCGCGCCTACGTCAACAGGTACGGGACCCTGCCCGGTCGCCACGCGGTCGTCTTCACCACCAACGACAGCGCCTACGCGGCGGCCCTGGACCTCACCGCGGCGGGCGTGGCCGTCGAGGCCGTCGTCGACACCCGCACCGAGCCGGGGGAGTGGGCGACCCGCGCCCGCCAGGCCGGCATCGAGGTGGTGACGGGCCATGCCGTCACTGCCACGGAAGGCGCCCCACGGCTCACCTCCGTGACCGTCGCCCCGTACGGACAGTCCGTGGGACAGCGGGAGTTCGCCGCCGACCTTCTCCTGGTCTCCGGCGGCTGGAACCCGGTGGCGCACCTGTTCAGCCAGGCGGGAGGCAAGCTCCGCCACGACGAGGAGCTCGGCACGTTCGTCCCCGACGCCTCCCGGCAGGCCGTCGAGGTCGCGGGCGGCGCGAGCGGCGTCTCCGACCTGGCGAGCGTTCTCGCACAGGGGACCGCCGCCGGTACCCGCGCGATCGAGGCCGAGGGCTACTCCCCGGGGAAGGTCCAGCTGCCCCAGGTGGCCACACCGCCGCAGACGCCGCCCATGCTGGTCTTCACCGTCCCGGGCCGGGACGGCGCCCCGCGCTTCGTCGACCTGCAACGCGACGTCACCGTCGACGACCTGGCCCGGGCCACCGGTGCCGGCATGCGCTCCGTCGAGCACACCAAGCGCTACACCACGGCCGGTACGGCGAACGACCAGGGCAAGACCTCCGGAGTCCTGGCCAGTGGCGTCGTCGCCGAACTGCTCGGCGTGGACATCTCCGCGCTCGGCACGACCACGTTCCGCCCGCCGTACACCCCCGTCTCCTTCGCTGCCCTCGCCGGCCGCGACCGTGGTGCCCTGCTCGACCCGATCCGCACCACCGCCCTGCACGAGTGGCATGTCGCGCACGGCGCCCTGTTCGAGAACGTCGGCCAGTGGAAGCGGCCCTGGTACTACCCGCAGGACGGCGAGGACATGGAGACGGCCGTGCTGCGCGAGTGCGCCGCGGCCCGCGAGGGCGTCGCCTTCATGGACGCCTCCACCCTCGGCAAGATCGACGTCCAGGGCCCGGACGCCGGCGTCTTCCTCGACCTGCTGTACACCAACATGATGAGCACCCTGAAGGTCGGCATGATCCGCTACGGCGTGATGTGCCGCCCGGACGGAATGGTCTTCGACGACGGCACGGTGATCCGCCTCGACCAGGACCGCTACCTGGTCACCACCACGACGGGCAACGCCGCCGCCGTGCTGGACTGGATGGAGGAGTGGCTCCAGACGGAGTGGCCCGAACTGCGCGTCCACTGCACGTCGGTGACCGAGCAGTGGGCCACCGTCGCCCTGGTCGGGCCCCGCTCCCGCGAGGTCCTCGGCTCGCTCGCGCCTCGACTCGCCGTCGCGAACGAGGACTTCCCGTTCATGGCGTGGCGCGAGACGTCCGTCGCCGGCATCGACGCGCGCGTGTGCCGGATCAGCTTCTCCGGTGAACTCGCCTACGAGATCAACGTGTCACCATGGGAGGCCCTCGCGCTGTGGGAGGCGCTGTACGAGGCCGGTGCCCCGTACGGCATCACTCCGTACGGCACGGAGACCATGCACGTCCTGCGCGCGGAGAAGGGCTATCCGATCGTCGGCCAGGACACCGACGGCACCGTGACGCCGCAGGACCTCGGCATGGGCTGGGTGGTGTCGAAGAAGAAGCGGGACTTCATCGGCAAGCGGTCCCACGCCCGTGCCGACACCGCCCGCCCCGACCGCAAGCACCTGGTCGGGCTGCTTCCGGAGGAACCCGGCACGTTCCTCCCCGAGGGCACACACCTGGTCGCCGGCAGTGCGCTGCCCGCGCCGCCCGTGCCGATGCTCGGCCACGTCACGTCCAGTTACCGCAGCGCGGCCCTCGGCCGGACCTTCGCCCTCGCGCTGGTCAAGGGCGGCCGGGACCGCATCGGTGAGCGACTCTATGCCCCCGTGGGCGACCGGCTGGTCCCGGTGACCGTCGCGAGCCCCGTCCTCTACGACCCCGAGGGAGCCCGCCGCGATGGCTGACACCGCCGTTACCACCCCGCTCCGCAGCCCCCTGTCGCATGCCGCCGACCGGCTGTCCGCCGCGACCCGCACCTCCGGGGGCGCGATCCGGCTGGCGGAACTGCCCTTCCTGACCCAGATCAATGTGCGTCTCGACCCCAAGGGGGCGGCGGCGGACGCCGTGGGACTGGCGCTGGGTCTCCAGCTTCCGGTCGAACCCGGCACCGTCGTCCGAGCCGGGGAGCTGACCGCGCTGTGGCTCGGCCCCGACGAGTGGCTCGTGGTGGGCCCGCCGGGCGGCCAACAGGGCCTGGAGAGCCGGATCCGTGAGGCAGCGGGCGACGAGCCGGTGTCCGTCATCGACGTCTCGGCCCAGCGCACCGCGCTCCTCGTCGCGGGCCCCCGGGCCCGCGACCTGCTGGCCCACGGCTGCTCGCTGGATCTTCACCCGCGGGTCTTCGGGCCGGGGCGCTGCGCTCAGACGAACCTGGGCCGCGCCCAGGTCGTTCTGGTCGCCCGGGACGACCCCAAGGCCGGGTTCTGGGTGCTGGTCCGTTCGTCCTTCGCCGGCTATCTGACGGACTGGCTGCTGGACGCGTCGGTGGAGTGGACGGGCTGACGCGGGCAGCACGCAAGCGGCGGTCGGTGATCCTGTGTCCGGATCACCGACCGCCGCTTGGCGTGAGGGTCCTGTCCTGGTCAGCGGCCGAGGCGGGCCTGACGGGTCTCAGCCCTCGTAGCCGAGACGGCGGCTGAGCTCGTCCGCTCCCGCGACCAGCAGCGGCGCGAGTTCGCGCAACCGCTCGTCGGTCAGCCGGAACGCCGGCCCCGACGCGCTGAGGGCGGCGACGACCTCGCCGTCTTCCGAACGCACGGGAGCGGACACGGCGTTGAGCCCCTCCTCGTATTCCTCCACCGTGATGGCATAGCCCTGTTCACGGGCTTCGGACAGGTCCGCCTCCAGCTTCTTCCTGGAGGTCACCGTGCGCGGTGTCAGACGGGGGAGGCCGGTCTCCGCGAGGAGCGCGTCTCGGGCCTCGCGGTCGAGGTGGGCCAGGAGGATCTTGCCGCTCGACGTGCAGTGCAGCGGCGTCAGCCGTCCCACCCAGTTCTGCGCGGCGATGGCCGAAGAGCCGCGCACCTGGTAGAGGTTGATCGCGTGAGGGGACTCGAGCACGGCGATGTTCAGGGTCTCGCCCACATCGTCGACGAGACGCTCGCAGATCCCGCGCCCGTGCCTGGTGACGGCGATGCGGCCCGTCACGGCGCCGGCCAGGCGCACGACGCCGAAGCCGAGACGGTACTTTCCGCGTTCGCTCTCCTGCTCGACCATCCCATGCGCTTCCAGCGCGCCGAGCAGACGGAAGGCGGTGGACTTGTGGACGTCGATCGCCGCGGCCACCTCACTCACGCCCGCCTCGCCGTGCTGGGCGAGGATCTCCAGCACGGCGACAGCACGGTCAACCGATTGCACTCCGCCACTGGGAGCGCCTGCGGACTCAGCACCGAAGTTGCTCATGGCGAAACCCTAGGCGAAATAGTCAACAGGTGTGAGGGGGTGGAGGTCATTTTCCTCAGCGGAAGACGACCGTACGGTTGCCGTTGACCATGATGCGGCTCTGGCTGTGCCATTCCACCGCCCGCGCCAGGACCTGCGCTTCCACGTCGCGCCCCAGGGCGACCATGCTGTCGGGTCCCTGGGAGTGGTTCACGCGGATGACGTCCTGTTCGATGATGGGTCCCTCGTCGAGGTCCGGGGTGACGTAGTGGGCCGTCGCTCCGACGAGCTTGACGCCGCGGTCGTACGCCTGGACGTACGGGCGGGCGCCCTTGAAGCTCGGCAGGAACGAGTGGTGGATGTTGATCGCCCGGCCCTCGAGCTGCTTGCACAGGTCGTTCGACAGGATCTGCATGTAGCGGGCGAGGACCACCAGGTCGATGTCCAGCTCGTCGACGAGCTCCAGCAGCCGCGCCTCCGCCTCGGGCTTCGTCTCCCGGGTGACGGGCACGTGGTGGAAGGGGATCCCGTAGCTCTCGGCGAGCGGCTCGAAGTCCCGGTGGTTGGAGACGATCGCCGGCACCTCGATGTTCAGCGCGCCGGTGCGCCAGCGGAAGAGCAGGTCGTTCAGGCAGTGCCCGAACTTCGACACCATGATCAGCGTGCGCGTCGGCGTCGACGCCTCGTACAGCTGCCAGGAGATCCGGTACGCCTCCGCCACCTGGGCGAAGCCGGACTTCAGGTCCTCCAGCGACGTGCCCGGCTCCGAGACGTCGAAGTGCACCCGCATGAAGAAGCGGTCCTGCAGTCGGTCGTCGAACTGCTGGCTCTCCTGGATGTTCCCGGAGTGCCGGACCAGGAAGCCGGTGACGGCGTGGACGAGGCCCGAGCGGTCGGGGCACGACAGGGTGAGGACGAACTCGCGGCCGGTAGTGGGTCCAAGTGACACGGAGCCCTCCCAGAGAAGTGCGTATTACGCAACAGCCTGACTGATACGCAACATGGTCCAGGCTGCGACGGTCTGCGGTCAAGGGCTTGACAGTGCTTCGGCCGGGCTGCACCGTGAGTTGCGTAGCAAGAAGCTCGTTGCACATGAGGCAACCACTCGCCCGCCCGAGGCGCTTCACTCCGAGGTGAACCATGACTACGACCGGCCTGCCGGAGAGCCTGATCGCGACCCTCCCCGGTGACCACTACACGGACCCGGAGATCTTCCGCCTGGAGCAGGAACACATCTTTGAATCCATGTGGTTCTGCGCGGCACGCTCGTCGGAACTGTCGAAGCCGGGCGCCTTCCGGACCGTGGACGTCGGGCGGGAGAGCGTCCTGCTGACCCGGTCGCGGGACGGCTCCGTCCGGGCCTTCTTCAACGTGTGCCGGCACCGGGGCGCGAAGCTGTGCACGCAGGAGGCCGGTGAGGTGAAGCGGGCCTTCCAGTGCCCGTACCACGCCTGGACGTACGACCTGAACGGCAAGCTCGTGGCGGCCCCGAACCTGACGAAGATGCCGGACATCGGCCGCACGGAGTACGGCCTTGCGAGCGTGGCGGTGCGCGAGTGGCTGGGCTATGTGTGGGTGTGCCTGGCCGAGAACCCGCCCTCGTTCGAACAGTCGGTGATCGCGGACGTGGTCGCGCGCCTGGGCGACGCGGAGTCCATCGAGCGGTACGACGTCGAGAGCCTGGAGGTCGGCAGGCGGATCGTCTACGACGTCAAGGCCAACTGGAAGCTGATCATCGAGAACTTCATGGAGTGCTACCACTGCGCGACCATCCACCCCGAGCTGACCGACGTACTGCCGGAATTCGCCGACGGGTTCGCGGCCCAGTACTACGTGGGGCACGGCGCCGAGTTCGGCTCGGACGTCCAGGGCTTCACCGTGGACGGCTCGGAGGGGCTGGACCGCATCCCCACGGTCTCCGAGGAGCAGGACCGCCGGTACTACGCGATCACGGTGCGCCCGCAGGTGTTCATCAACCTGGTCCCCGACCACGTGATCTTCCACCGGATGTTCCCGGTGGCGGTCGACCGCACGATCGTGGAGTGCGACTGGCTGTACCTGAAGGACGTGGTGGCAAGCGGCCGGGACGTGAGCCGGTCGGTCGAGCTGTTCGACCGCGTCAACCGGCAGGACTTCGACGCCTGTGAGCGCTGCCAGCCCGCCATGAGCTCCCGGCTGTACGCCAAGGGCGGCGTCCTGGTGCCCAGCGAGCACCACATCGGCGAGTTCCACGACTGGGTGCAGGACCGCCTCGGCACCCGCGCGAACCTCGCGGAGCGCTAGGCGATGACCCGCAAGGCACCTGCCGAGGACCCCGGTGACTCCCGTCTGCGGGTGGGCCCGCCGAAGGACTACGCAGCGGGCCTTCCCGCGGTCACGTCCTCGCTTCGCCACGCCCACGCGCAGATGGGTGTCCGCCGCAGTCTGCTGACGCTGCTGAGCGTCAACCAGAAGACGGGATTCGACTGCCCGGGATGCGCCTGGCCCGAGCCGGAGCACCGGCACCGTGCCGAGTTCTGCGAGAACGGCGCCAAAGCGGTGGCCGAGGAGGCGACCCTGCGCCGGGTCGGTCCCGGCTTCTTCGCCGAGCACACCCTGACGGAGCTGGCCGGACGCAGCGACTACTGGCTCGGTCAGCAGGGCCGCCTCACCCACCCCATGTACCGCCCCGCGGGCGGCGACCGGTACCGGCAGATCTCGTGGGACGAGGCGTTCGCCGTCATCGCCCGGGAGCTGGGCGCTCTCGACTCACCCGACCAGGCCGCCTTCTACACCTCCGGACGGGCGAGCAACGAGGCCGCCTTCCTCTACCAGCTGTTCGTCCGGCTCCTCGGCACCAACAACCTGCCGGACTGCTCCAACATGTGCCACGAGTCGAGCGGCTCCGCCCTGACCGAGACCATCGGCATCGGCAAGGGCAGCGTCCGGCTGGAGGACCTGTACGAGGCCGACCTGATCCTCGTCGTCGGGCAGAACCCGGGCACCAACCACCCCCGGATGCTCTCGGCACTCGAGACCGCCAAGAACAGGGGCGCCCGCGTCATCTCGGTCAACCCCCTGCCCGAAGCGGGCCTGTCGCGGTTCAAGAACCCCCAGCGGCCCTCCGGCGTACTGGGCGCGGGAACCCAGCTCTCCGATCTGTTCCTGCAGATCAGGCTCGGCGGCGACCAGGCCCTCTTCCAGGCCTTCAACCGCATGCTCCTGGAGGCGGAGGACGACGCTCCCGGCACGGTCCTCGACCATGACTTCATCGCCGCGCACACCCACGGCTTCGAGGAGTTCGCCGACCAGGCCCGCAAGACGTCCTGGGACGACGTCCTGGAGGCGACGGGCCTGTCGGAGCGGGAGATCCAGGAGGCGTTCCAGGAGGTACTGTCCGCCCGGAAGATCGTCGTGTGCTGGGCCATGGGCCTCACCCAGCACCGCCACTCGGTGCCGACCATCCGCGAGGTCGTCAACTTCCTGCTGCTGCGCGGAAACATCGGCCGCCCCGGCGCCGGCCTGTGCCCCGTGCGCGGGCACTCCAACGTCCAGGGCGACCGGACCATGGGCATCCACGAGAAGCCGGACGCCGCCTTCCTCGACGCGCTCGGCGCGGAGTTCGGCTTCGTGCCGCCGCGCCACCACGGCCACGACGCGGTGGAGGCCATCCGGGCCATGCGGGACGGACAGGTACGGGTCTTCGTGGCGCTCGGCGGCAACTTCGTCTCCGCCGCTCCGGACACCGAAGTGACCGAGCGAGCTCTGCGCAACTGCGAGCTCACGGTGCAGATCTCCACCAAGCTCAACCGGTCCCACGCGGTGGCCGGCCGCCAGGCCCTCATCCTGCCCTGCCTGGGCCGCACCGAAGCCGACCTGCGGCCCGGCGGGGAGCAACGGGTGACGGTGGAGGACTCCATGGGCATGGTCCACCTCTCGCGTGGCCGGCTGGCGCCCGCCTCCGACACCCTGCTGAGCGAGGTCGCGATCATCTGCCGGATGGCGGACGCGGCCCTCGACAGCGGCGGTCCGCAGGTGCCCTGGGCCGACTTCGAAGCGGACTACGACCGCATCCGGGACAGGATCGCCCGGGTGGTCCCCGGCTTCGAGGACTTCAACGCCCGCGTGCGCCGGCCGGGCGGCTTCGCCCTGCCCCACCCACCCCGCGACGACAGGCGCTTCCCCACCAGGACCGGGCTGGCCAACTTCACCGTCAACCAACTCGATGTGCTGCGCGTCCCGCAGGGACGGCTCCTCCTGCAGACCCTCCGCTCGCACGACCAGTACAACACCACCATCTACGGCCTGGACGACCGTTACCGGGGCATCCACCAGGGCCGCAGGGTGCTCTTCGTCCACCCGGACGACCTCGCCGCGCACGGCCTGACCGAGGGCGATCCGGTCGACATCGTCAGCGAGTTCTCCGACGGGGTCGAGCGCCGGGCACCGGCCTTCCGAACGGTCGCCTACCCCACCCCGCGTGGCTGTTGCGCCGCCTACTTCCCCGAGACCAACGTCCTCGTACCGCTGGACTCGACCGCGGAGGTCAGCAACACACCGACGTCCAAGTCCATCGTGGTCCGGCTGGAGGCCGCGCACTGACCGGACCGCCGGTCAGCCACGCTCCCGCGCAGCCTCCCGCATCGCCGCCGCGTACACCTCCGCCGTGGCGGCGGCGGCCGTGTCCCAGCCGAACGACTCGGCGTGCCGGGCGGCGGCCGCTCCCATCCGGGCCGAGAGCGCCGGGTCGTCGGCGAAGCGGCGCAGCGCCCGCGCGTAGTCCGCGGGCCTGTGCCCCGGCACCAGGACGCCGCTCACTCCGTCCTGAACAGCCACCGGCAGGCCGCCGACCGCGGCCGCGATCACCGGCGTGCCGCAGGCCTGCGCCTCGGCGGCCACCAGGCCGAAGGACTCGCTGTAGGACGGCATGACCAGCACGGTCGCCGCCCGGTACCAGTCCGCGAGCTCTGCCTGACTCACCGGCGGACGGAACAGCACCACATCACCGATGCCGAGCTGGGCGGCGAGCTTCTGCAACTCCTCCGGCCTGGCCAGGCCGCTGCCGCTCGGTCCGCCCACGACCGGCACGACGATCCGCTCGCGCAGCCGCGGCCGTTCCACCAGCAGCCGTGCCACCGCACGCAGCAGTATGTCCGGAGCCTTGAGCGGCTGGATGCGACCGGCGAAGAGCGGGATGAGTGCCTCCGGCGGCAGCCCGAGCCTGGCCCGGGCGGCGGCCCGGCCGGCCTCGACCCCGCGAGGATCGGGGCGGAAGCGATTCAGGTTCACGCCGGGGTGCACGACGGCGACCCTGCCGGGTTCGGCGTCGTAGTGGCGGCACAACTCCTCCGCTTCCTCGGCCGTGTTGGCGATCAGCCGGTGTGCGCCCCGGACGACCCGTGTCTCTCCGAGCACGCGGGACTCGGGTTCGGGTGTGTCGCCCTCGGCGAGGGACGCCTTCTTGACCAGGGCCATGGTGTGCATGGCGTGCACGAGCGGTACGCCCCAGCGGTCGGCGGTGAGCCGGCCGGCCTGTCCGGACAGCCAGTAGTGCGAGTGCACGACGTCGTAGTACCCGGGGCGCTGCCCGGCCCAGACCCGCGCCACTCCCTGCGTGAACTCGCACAGCCGCGCCGGCAGTTCCTCCTTGGCCAGGCCCTCGTACGGGCCGGCCACCACATGCCGCGCCAGCACACCCGGTGCGAGCTCGACGGTGGGCGGCAGCGCCGCCGAGGTCGCCCGGGTGAAGATCTCCACCTCGATGCCGATCGCGGCCAGGCACGTGGCTAGTTCGACGATGTAGACGTTCATGCCGCCCGCGTCGCCGGTGCCCGGCTGGTGCAGGGGCGAGGTGTGCACGCTGAACATCGCGACGCGGCGGGGGCGGCGACGGGTCACTCCGGGCGACCTCCTCGTGTCCCGAGGGCGAGGCGCTGCTCGCCGGCGTACACGTTCATGGAGGTGCCACGCAGGAAACCGACCAGCGTGAGGCCCGTCTCCGCCGCCAGGTCCACCGCGAGGGAGGACGGCGCGGAGACCGCGGCCAGCACCGGGATGCCGGCCATGACCGACTTCTGCGCCAGCTCGAAGGACGCGCGGCCGGACACCAGCAGGATGGCCCGGGACAGCGGCAGCGCACCGGAGCGCAGCGCGCGGCCGATCAGTTTGTCGACCGCGTTGTGACGGCCCACGTCCTCACGCAGATCCAGCAGGTCCCCCTCCGGCGAGAACAGCCCCGCGGCATGCAGACCCCCGGTGCGGTCGAACACCCGCTGCGCGGCCCGCAACCGGTCGGGGAGGGCGGCCAGGAGATCGGGGGCCACCCGGACCGGGGGAGTGTCGGCGATCGGCCAACGTGCGGTGGTCCGCACGGCGTCGAGGCTCGCCTTGCCGCACAGACCGCACGAGGAGGTGGTGTACACATTCCGCTCGAGGGAGATGTCCGGCACCGCTACGCCGGGCGCGAGTCGCACGTCGACGACGTTGTACGTGTTCGAGCCGTCGGTCGTAGCGCCCGCGCAGTACACGATGTTCGCCAACTCATCGGCCCTGCCGAGGACGCCCTCGCTCACCAGGAACCCGGCGGCCAGCGCGAAGTCGTCGCCGGGCGTGCGCATGGTGATCGCGAGAGGCTTGCCGTTCAGGCGGATCTCCAGTGGCTCCTCCGCGACCAGGGTGTCCGGCCGGCTGCCCACCGCCCCGTCCCGGATGCGCAGTACGCGCCGTCGCTCGGTGACCCGTCCCACGCACACTCCCCAGATCTCGGCTGCGGCCTCGTCAGCACTCGATGACGTTGACCGCGAGCCCGCCGCGGGCCGTCTCCTTGTACTTGACCTTCATGTCGGCGCCCGTCTCCTTCATGGTCTTGATGACCTTGTCCAGGGAGACGTGGTGGCGGCCGTCGCCCCGCAGGGCCATCCGGGCCGCGGTGACGGCCTTGACCGCAGCCATGCCGTTGCGCTCGATGCACGGGATCTGCACCAGGCCGCCGACCGGGTCGCAGGTCAGGCCCAGGTTGTGTTCCATGCCGATCTCGGCGGCGTTCTCCACTTGTTCTGGCGAGCCGCCGAACACCTCCGCGAGGCCGCCCGCGGCCATGGAACAGGCGGCGCCGACCTCGCCCTGGCAGCCGACCTCGGCGCCCGAGATCGAGGCGTTCTCCTTGAACAGCAGGCCGATGGCGCCGGCCGCAAGCAGGAACCGGACCACGGCGTCGTCGTCGGCTCCGTGCACGAAGTTGACGTAGTAGTGCAGGACCGCCGGGATGATGCCGGCCGCGCCGTTCGTCGGGGCGGTGACCACCCGGCCGCCGGCCGCGTTCTCCTCGTTGACCGCCATGGCGTAGAGGGTCACCCACTCCAACGCCCGCCCCGCCGGGTCGCCCTCGGCCCGCAGCGCCTTGGCCACGGCGGTGGCCCGGCGGCGGACCCTGAGCCCGCCCGGCAGGATCCCCTCACAGGACAGGCCGCGTGCCACGCACTCCCGCATCACCCGCCAGATCTCCAGCAGCCCCGCGCGGATCTCCTCCTCGGTCCGCCACGACAGCTCGTTCTCCAGCATCAGCGCCGAGATCGACAGACCTGTTTCCCGGGTCAGGCGCAGCAGCTCGTCGCCGCTGCCGAACGGGTACTTCACCACCGTGTCGTCGACCTTGACCCGGTCCGCGCCGGCGGCCTCCTCGTCGACGACGAACCCGCCGCCGACCGAGTAGTAGGTGGCCTCCAGCAAGGTCAGCCCCTCGGCGTCGTACGCGAACAGCCTCATGCCGTTGGCGTGGTACGGCAGGGAGCGGCGGCGGTGCAGGACCAGCTGCCTCTCCGTGTCGAAGGGGATCTCGTGGGTGTCGCCGAGCTCGCAGCCCAGCAGACGCAGTCGGCCCGCCGACCTGATCCGCTCCACGTCCCGTTCGGCCACGCCGGCGTCCACCGTGTGCGGCTCGTTGCCCTCCAGACCGAGCAGGACGGCCTTGGGGGTGCCGTGACCGTGGCCGGTGGCCCCCAGTGACCCGAAGAGCTCGGCCCGTACCGACGCCGTCCGCGCGAGCAGATCCTCCTTCTCCAGCCTGCCGGCGAACATGCGGGCAGCCCGCATGGGACCGACCGTGTGCGAACTGGACGGGCCTATGCCGACGGAGAAGAGGTCGAAGACGGAGATGGCCACGAGCGGGCTCCCTTGTCTGCGCGTGGGTGTGGCGGGAGGTGCGAGCGGAACCTCTCGACCGCGGATGCTCTGGTTTCTGATTAAGCAACCGGCATCTCTATGCGCAACAGCTTTTCTCCTGTGCTCCAGGTTGTCAAGACGCCCGCCGCGCGAGCTGGACCCGTCGTCGACGACAGGGAGACTCCCCGTCGCCCCGCTCACAGCACGTACCGCGCTGAGCTTGCGTTTGAGATGTGCAGTCCCAGTCCGCTCGGTCCGCCGGCTGCTTATTCTTGTGGCCATGACTGCCCAGCCTCCGGAGCCCTCTCCGCGCCCCGCACCATCAGGAGAGCTCCGCGCCTCTCACGACGACCGGGAAGCGGTGGTGGAGCAGCTGCGCGATGCGGCAGCCGAGGGGCGAATCGATCTCGATGAGCTGGATTCGCGCCTGGAGCAGGCGCTGACGTCCAAGACGTACGCCGAGTTGGCCGTCCTGACCGCCGACTTGCCGAGGCTGAATTCCCCTGAGAGCCGGCCGCCGCTGGTGCTCAAGGGCGGCATGTATGGCGCGTCTCGAGGCCCCGGGCGCTGGGAGGTTCCCGGGCATGTGATCGCTCGCGGAGGCGTAGGGGGTGTGAAGGTTGACTTCACTCGGGTCGAGTGCCGCCTGACGGAGGTCGCAGTCGAGGCGTACGGGGAGACCTCTGGTGTCACGATCGTCGTTCCCGACGGCTGGGCCGTAGACACCAGCGGCATGGATCCCGGCGTTGGCGGCCTGACGGACAAGACCACTCCCGACCGGCTCCCGGGAACTCCGCTGATCCGGCTCACTGGTTCCGGCGGCATGGCGGGAGTGGTCGTCCGCCATCCCGACCGCCGGGAACGACGCAAGCTGGACAGCAGCCCGACGCAGGGCTAGGACGCGTGCCGGGGTGTTGATCAAGATCTGGAACGATCTTGGAATGGCTCGCGGGGGTCTGACGGACGAACAGTGGGTGCGGCTGGAGCGGCAGGTCTTCGACAGGTGGCGTACGTCCCCTGGCTGTGCCCGGTCTGTCGTTTAGGGTTCTGACGCTTCGTCACCTTGGGGGCCTTCTTCGGTCCGCTGCGTGAAGCGGCCCCTGTTGATAGTCTCGGCCTGGGTGAAGCGTCTGACTATCGCGGACGCGACGCTCACGAAGGTGGCCAGGGCTGGGGTACGGCCGACGGTGTCGACGAGCGCGTCGGGCCGAAGTTGGGGCCGGTCGACCCGATGGTGAGGCCGGCCTGGGCGTCCTCCGTCCGGCTCCCCGGGTAAGTGCCGCCTCGTCACGACGGTCGGCAGGACGTCCCGGTCGACTGCCGCCGCGACCACCGGTGCCCTCCCCGTCCCTCCGCTGCCGACCGGCGGCCGTTGAAGGGGCCGCGCAAGCCAACCCGCCAACTGAGCTCGGACATTCGCCACCGTATGAGGGCCGAACTCCGGACAATCGCGAATCTGCCTGCCTACCGCCTCTTGACGTGTTCCGCGTCACATCAGTAGCGTCCCGGCCAAGCTGAGTGTTTGAAACGATTCAATTCGGAGTTGCCATGAGCGATAAACGCTCAGTCCTGCTCACTCTCCTGAGGGGGTTCGTGGTGCTCGCCGTGGTGGGAAGCATGGCGGCCCTGCCGGCGCCCGGGTCCTCCGCGGCGTCGACGCCCGACGCCCCGTTCACCGTGAAGGCTCTGTCCACCAACGGTCGCGTGAACCCGCTGGGCATCGGCGCTGAGGACCCGGTGTTCGGCTGGCAGTTGGCGTCGGCCCGGCGGGCGACTTCGCAGAAGGCCTACGAGATCCGGGTCGGACGCACTCCGGGGTCGGCCGATGTGTGGTCGTCCGGCAAGGTGACGTCCGACCGCCAGGTCGGCGTGCGCTACGGCGGTCCCGCCCTGGAGGCGGGCACCCGCTACCACTGGCGCGTTCGGGCCTGGGACGACAAGGGAGTCGTCAGTCCCTGGAGCGCGCCCGCGTACTTCGAGACGGGCCTGCTCGCTCCGGACGACTGGGACGGCGCCCAGTGGATCTCGCGCCCTGCGGCTCCCAGCGAGCTGGACAAGTGGACCGACTACACCGCAACGGTCGACTTCAAGCTCAACAGCGCCGCCTTCGGCATGTTCCTGCGCGCCTCGGATGCGAGCAACGGGTACATGTGGCAGTTCAACGTCACGGGACCCACCCCGATGCTGAGACTGCACAAGCAGGTCAAGGGCAGCTACACCGTGATGCAGCAGGTGGATCTCGGGTCGTACGGCTTCACCAACGCCGGTCTCCTCGACGGCCGCCACACCGTCCGCTACGACGTGACGGGCACCACCGTCACAACGACCCTCGACGGCAAACCGGTCAGCACCCACACCGACTCCACCTTCACCAAGGGCTACATAGGCTTCCGCACACACGCGTGCTGCGGTGAACGGGGAACGGTCTACGACGCCGTAGTGACCAGCGCCGACGGCGACAAGCTGCTCGACACCGACTTCGCCTCCGGCCGGAACCCGTTCACCGGTGGCGAGATCGTCGACTCCGCCCTGGTCGTGTCCGGCACCACGGACGCCGTCTACGGACCCGAGGTCCGTCCGATGCCGCTCCTCCGCAAGGACTTCGCGACCGAACCCGGCAAGAAGGTCGCCTCCGCGCGGATCTACGCGTCGGCCCTCGGCGTCTACGGGCTGGAGGTCAACGGCAAGCCGGTCGGCGACCAGGTGCTCGCCCCGGGCTGGACGAACTACGACAAGCGCATCCAGTCCCAGACCTACGACGTGACGAAGCTGCTCGACGGCGGCGACAACGTACTCGGCGCGTCGTTGGCGGACGGCTGGTGGGCCGGCAAGGTCGGCCTCGGCTGGAGCCGCCAGTACGGGGACACCCCCGCCCTGGTGGCGAAGCTGCGCATCACCTACACCGACGGCTCGGTCCAGTGGATCGCCACGGACGGTTCGTGGAAGGCGGCCGACGGCCCCTACGCCAAGGCCGACCTGCAGGACGGCGAGACCTATGACGCCCGTCTGGAGCGCCCGGGCTGGAGCCGGCCGGAATTCGACGACACGCAGTGGGAGCCCGCAGCGAGCGTGGATTCCCGTACCGCCCTCCTGGTCCCGCAGAGCGACGAGCCCGTACGCCGGACCCAGGTGCTCCAGGCCAAGAGGCTGACCGAGCCCACCGCCGGAACGTACGTCTACGACCTCGGCCAGAACATGGTCGGCGTGTCCCGGCTGGCCCTCACCGGCTCCGCCGGCCAGACCGTCAAGATCCGCTACGCGGAGGTGCTCAACAAGAACGGCACCCTCTACACCGACAACTTCCGCAGCGCCAAGGTCACCGACCGCTACGTCTTCGACGGCACCGGAACGGTCACCTACGAGCCCACCTTCACCCAACACGGCTTCCGCTACATCGAGATCACCGGGGTGAACGAGCCTCCCGCGCTCGCCGACGTCAAGGGCGTCGTGTGGGGGTCCGACCTCCCCGCCACCGGCACGCTCAAGACCTCGGACGGCATGCTCAACCAACTGGTCAGCAACATCTCCTGGAGCCAGCGAGGCAACTTCCTGTCCATTCCCACCGACACCCCGGCCCGCGACGAACGCCTGGGCTGGACCGGGGACATCAGCCTGTTCGCGCCGACGGCCAACTACCTGGTCGACACCCGCGCGTTCCTCTCCCACTGGATGGCCGACGTCCGCAACTCCCAGTACGCCAACGGCGACCTGCCGGCGGTCGTACCGAGCCCGCGGGGCCAGTTCGGCGACAGCGGTGTCGGCTGGTCCGACGTGATGATCACCGTGCCGTACTCCGTGTGGCGCTCCTACGACGACACCCGCATCCTGCGGGAGAACTACCCCGCCATGCGGAAGTTCTTCCAGTTCGTGCGCGACAGCGCCGGACCGGACCTGCTCGAGCCGGGCCGCACCACCTTCTTCACCAACGACTGGCTGCACCTGGACGACCCGACCGAGCAGGGCATCCTGGGCACCGCCTACTACGCCGAGAACGCCCGCATGATGGCCGAAGTGGCCAAGGCCCTGGGCGACGAAACGGCGGCATCCGAGTACAGCAAGCTCTCCGCCGACATCCGCGAGGCCTTCACCAAGGCCTACGTCGCAGCCGACGGCACCGTCATGCGCAACTCGCAGACCGGCTACGCGCTGGCCCTCGGCATGGACCTGATCTCGGATCAGGCACTGGTCGAGAAGGCCGGAGAGAAGTTCGTGGCCAAACTCGCGCTCACCGACTACCACCTGCGGACCGGCTTCATCGGCACTCCGCTGCTGCTGCCCGCGCTGAGCAGGATCGGCCGGGACGACCTGGCCTACAGGATGCTGCTGCACAAGGACTACCCGTCCTGGGGCTACGAGGTCGCCAATGGCGCCACCACCATGTGGGAACGCTGGAACTCGATCATGCCCAACGGCGACTTCGGCCCGGTCGACATGAACTCCTTCAACCACTACGCCTACGGAGCCGTGGGGGACTGGATGTTCCAGAACATCGGCGGCATCTCGGCGATCAAGCCCGGCTACAAGCGCTCCCGCATCGCGCCGGTCCCCGGCGGCAACCTGACGGAGGGCTCCGGAAGCCTCGAGACCGTCTACGGCCTTCTGTCGTCGAAGTGGAGCACCAGCAATGGTGCTGTCGGCCTGAAGGTGACGGTGCCGGTCAACACCGTCGCGGAGGTCCATGTGCCGGCGCAGACCCGTACGGCGGTCTCCGAGCGGGGCCGGCCGGCCGACACCGCCAAGGGTGTCCGGTTCCTCCGGATGGAAGACGGGGCCGCCGTGTTCGAGGTCGGCTCGGGCTCCTACGACTTCCGCGCCGACACCGACCGCTGATCTGCCGCACGGAACAGGGCCTGTGACTGACGGCCCGAGTTGCTCCCGGGCCTGGCACCTCCGAGCCTGGCCCGGGGCCACACCTCCGGTGACGCGGAAGACGTCACCTTGAGGAACCCGTCGTCAAGGGCCGGGCCTGAGTCACTCACACAGCGCGTTCCATGCACACCAACTGGTCCCGCGCGTCCCATGACTCGGTGACGGTGAAGCCGAGCCGCTCGTACAGGGCAATGGCCCCGGTCCGCCATCTCCAGACCGACAGTCGCACGGTGCCCACGCCGCCCTCCGCGGCATGCGCCAGCGCGGCACCCAGCAGGCCGGACGCGACGCCCCGGCCCCGGAACGCCGGATCCGTCCAGAGTCTCTTGACCTCCGACCGGCCCTCCGCGGGGGCGGTCATCACCACACAGCCCACGGCGGCGTCCCCGCTCACGGCCACCAGCACGACATCGCCGGCGAACGCGGTCCGCGGGTCGGAGATCTCCGCCCGGTAGCGGCCCGGCAGCCCGTCCACACCGGCAACGGCCGCGCCCTTCTCGGTCTCCGTCCGCAGGTGGTAGGCCGCCAGCAACGCGGCCAGGCCGTCCTCGACGGAAGCGGCCCGGCCCGGCCAGCGGACGATGGCGATGTCGCCTCGATCACTCATGGCGCACAGCATCACACAACAGAAATCGCAGGCGGTTCCCGCCGGATGAGGTCGCCCGTCCCATGAGGCAGGACCTGGTGAGCCGGCCTACTTGCTCTGCACCTTCCCCAGCGGGTCGGAGTCTTCCTCCAGCGCGGTGGTCGCCGCCTTCCAGCTGGTGTCCCCGGGGTGGAGAGCGCTGCGCAGGTAGGCGGTGGTGAGTCGCTGGATCAGGGCGACGCGTGCGGGGCTCTCGTCGGTCGTCTCGGCGACCTCGTAGCCAGGGATCCCGCCGAGTGAGTGCTCTGCCCCGAACAGCGTGAGCAGGCTCTTGCTCCCCGGGCTGTAGGTGTAGGGGTCGATGAACCAGTCGGGTCCGCGCGTGGACAGGTGGGACTGGTCGTTGTCCCCGGCGACGATGAGCGCCGGTGTGGTCATGGTGTCGAAGGAGGGTTTCAGGAAGGGGAGGTGCTCGGCGGCGAACGGGGTCAGGTCGTCGCCGAGGCCGGTCAGGGCGAGCAGTACACCCGCCTTGATGCGGGGGTCGGACATGTCCTCGCCGGGCACACCGTCGGAGTCGAGGACACGCGCGCCCAGCAGCGTGCTGACCGTCTGGGCTCCCCAGGAGTGGCCGGCCACGGCGATGCGGTCGCGGTCGAGGCGCCCGGCGAGACCCGGCACGGAGGCTTCCAGAGCGTCGAGTCCATCCAGGACGCGCTGCACGTCCTCGATGCGGAAGCGCCAGATCCGCGGGGTGCGGGTGTCCTCGGCGGGGAGGCCGAGCGTCCTGGAGTCGAGGTGGGTGGGCTGGACGACCACGAAGCCGTGAGCGGCCCAATGATCCGCCAGCGGGGCGTAGCCGTTCATCGACCAGCCGAAGCCGTGCGAGAAGACGATGACGGGCAGATCACTGCCGGTGGCGGGGGCGGACACCCGGACCTGAAGGTCCTCGCCGCGGCCCGGGGCTGGCAGAACGACTGGCTTGGCGGATATCACCACGGTGGGCGTATCCGCAGTCATCTGTGCGGTCGTCGAGTTGGAGTCGGACATGGAAGTGCCTTCCGTTCGGTTCTACGCGGTCTTGGTGCCTGCGCTGCCGACCAGCCGAGGTGTGGTCGCGGCAGCGGCCTGGCCGACCGTCCCCCGGTCTGCCATCATGAGTTAAACGGAACACCGTTCCGCTTACGATACGGAACGCTGTTCCGCTTTGCAACAGCATGCGAGAGGGAGGCTGTCGCAGTGAACGGCAACGACGAGAGCGCGGGAAGCCCGGCCAAGTCCAAGCGCAAGGACGCCCGGCGCAACCAGCAGACCCTGCTGGACGCGGCCGCCAGGGTCTTCGTCACCTCGGGCGTGGAAGCACCGGTACGCGACATCGCCGCCGAGGCCGGTGTCGGGGTGGGCACGATCTACCGCCACTTCCCCACCCGGGCGGACCTCGTCATCGCCGTCTACCGCCATCAGGTCGACGCCTGCGCCGAAGCCGGCCCGGCCCTGCTGGCGTCCGGCCCGACCCCTCACGCCGCGCTGGGGAGGTGGGTCGACCTCTTCGCCGACTTCCTGGTCACCAAGCACGGCCTGGCCGCCGCGATGCAGGGGGACAGCGCAGGGTTCGAGACGCTGCACGCCTACTTCCTCGACCGACTCCTGCCGGTGTGCACCCAACTCCTCGACGCTGCC
This sequence comes from Streptomyces sp. NPDC024017, assembly GCF_040638895.1. Taxonomy (NCBI): domain Bacteria; kingdom Bacillati; phylum Actinomycetota; class Actinomycetes; order Kitasatosporales; family Streptomycetaceae; genus Streptomyces; species Streptomyces sp. NPDC024017. The sequence goes on from NZ_JBEZYZ010000007.1 coordinate 303,453, forward strand.
GCCGCCTCCGGCGAGATCCGCTCCGATCTCGACGCCTACCACCTCATGCGCGGCATCGGAAACCTCTGCATCGGGGCCGACAGCGACCCCCGCTACGACGCGCGCCGACTGGTCGCGCTTCTCGTCGCCGGACTGCGCCGACCGCACTGACCGTGGTGCTCGCCGCCGCGCTTACCCGGACACGCCGGCATCGCGAAGCAGGCGGGTGAAGCCTGAGCCGTCGTCAGCTTCCGGGGGCATGCATGAGGATCTCCGCCGCATCCGGCTGGGTCGGCGGCATCGACGCGCTGGAGAGAGTGATGAACGAACAAGCCGGACAGACAGGCCCCCAGACCATCAGCGTCCCGGTCCTCATCGTGGGCGGCTCCCTGGTCGGCCTGGCAACCTCGTTGTTCCTGGGACGGCTGGGAGTACCGCACGTACTGGTGGAGCGCCACGCCGGCACCTCCATCCACCCGCGAGGCCGCGGCAACAACGTCCGCACGATGGAACTGTTCCGGGTGGCGGGTGTCGAGAAGGCGATCCAGGATGCGGCCGCGACCCTTGCCATCAACCACGGCATCCTCCAGGCGCCCTCCCTGGTCGGCGACGCGGGCGAGTGGTTGTTCAAGGACATCGACCCGGGTGGCGGACTGGCCCGCTTCAGCCCCAGTGCCTGGTGCCTGTGCAGCCAGAACGACCTTGAGCCGGTCCTGCTCGACCACGCCCGCAGGCATGGGGGCGACCTGCGTTTCTCCACCGAGCTGATGTCGTTCGACAGTGACCCCGGCGGCGTGACCGCCGTGGTCAAGAGTCGCGAGACGGGCGAGCACACCACCATCCGCGCGGACTACCTCGTCGCCGCAGACGGACCGCGCAGTCCCGTGCGTGAGCAACTCGGCATCGCTCAGAGCGGACCCGGCGACCTGTTTCACAACGTCAGCCTCACCTTCCGCTCCCGGCGTCTCGCCGACGTCGTGGGTGACCGCCACTTCATCGTCTGCTACCTGACGAACCCGGAGGCCGACGGCGCCCTCCTGCCGGTGGACAACCGCGACAACTGGGTCTTCCACGCCCCGTGGCACCCCGAGCACGGCCAGTCCCTGGAGGAATTCACCGACGAGCGGTGCGTCGAGCACATCCGCCGGGCGGTCGGGGTCGCCGACCTCGACGTGGAGATCACCGGCAAGGCGCCCTGGCACGCCGCTCAGCGGGTCGCCCGCAGCTATCGGTCGGGACGTGTCTTCCTGGCCGGTGACTCGGCTCATGAGATGTCCCCCACCGGGGCCTTCGGTTCCAACACCGGCATCCAGGACGCGCACAACCTCGCCTGGAAGCTGGCCGCGGTGCTCGACGGCTGGGCGGGTGAGCAACTGCTGGACACGTACGACGCCGAGCGCCGTCCCGTGGCCGAGGCCACCAGCGCGCGGGCCGCGGCCCGGTCGGCCGAGCACAGCCATCCCGGATTCGCCGCGCCGCCCGGAGCCGGCGGCGGTGGCCCCCGGAAGGGCATCCTCAACGTGGCCCTCGGCTACCGCTACCCGCAGGGCGCCGTCGTCGGCGCCGACCCAGCGGCCCCGGTGGTGCCGGAGAGCCTCGACCTGACCGGCGGACCCGGCAGCAGGGCGCCTCACCTGTGGGTGCGCCGCGGAGACGAACGGATCTCGACGCTCGACCTCTACGAGCGGTCCCTCGTGCTGCTCAGTGGCGCCGATGAGCCGAACGCGTGGCACGAGGCCGCACTTCGCCTCGCAGACGAGCTGGCCCTCCCGCTCAGGTCGTACCGGGTGGGCACCGGAGCACGGGCCGACCTGGTGCCGGAGGGCGACGCCGACTGGGCGGAGCGCCACGGAACGGGCCCTGGGGGCGCCGTACTCGTCCGGCCCGACGGGTTCGTCGCATGGCGGTCGCCGGGCCCGGAGGCGGATGCCGAGGCGGTGCTGCGCCAGGTCCTGAGGACCGGGCTGGCAGTCATCTGAGTCGCCGCACCCCCACCCTTCGCCATCGGCGCCCCTGGTGCCGATGGCGAAGTTCTCGATCGGCGGGCGTGTGGAGACAGCACCGAGGCACGGACGCGCTCATCACCCGTGCGGGGGAGTGCGGTCGGCAGGCCGAGGACGACGCGGATGGCCTGCTCTTCTACGCGCATCTCGGCTGACCGCCTCCCGGCCGGCCACTCACGTACTTCATCCGAGTCGCGCGATGTGCGGGGACAGGCACAAGATCGAGGAACGCTGACGTCGCATCACTGCGGCCAACGTTCACTTTCCCCTCCGCGAAGGAGTTGTGCGCAGGATGACCACCACTTCCGATCGGGTGGCAGGTTCGCGGGCGCGACAGGCGTCGCACCATGTCTCCCAGTCCGTGTTCGACGGTTCCCGGCTCAGAGTCGTCCTCCTGGTCGACGTCCACGAGGGAGCCCAGCAGGAGTTCCTCGAGGCCTACGAACAGTTGTGCCACCAGGTCGCCTCTGTCCCTGGGCATGTCAGCGACCAGCTGTGCCAGTCGATCGAAAACCCCTCCCAGTGGCTCATCACCAGTGAGTGGGAGAGCGCCCCGCCGTTCCTCGCCTGGGTCAACAGCGAGGAGCACGTGCGGATGGTCGAGCCGCTGCACAGCTGCGTGCGCGACACCCGCTCGTTGCGCTTCCACGTCGTCCGCGAGACCGGCGGCCCGGCCGATGCGGCCGACCAGGCGGAGCGCCGGCTCCAGACGGCCCCCAGGGTCGGTGACGGTGTGATCCGGCACGCGCTCACCTTCACCGTCAAGCCGGGCAGCGAGGACATCGTCGCCAAGATCCTCGCCGACTACGCCTCGCCCGAGCCGAAGGTCGACGACACCACCCGGCTGTGCCGCACCTCGCTGTTCATGCACGGCAACCGTGTGGTGCGCGCCGTCGAGGTGCGGGGCGACCTGCTGGCCGCGCTGCGCCACGTCGCCCGGCAGCCCGAGGTGCGGGCCGTCGAGGAGGCCATCAATCCCCATCTGGAGCAGGACCGGGACCTCAACGACCCCGAGTCCGCCCGGGTCTTCTTCACCAGGGCCGCGCTGCCGGCCGTCCACCATGTGACGCCGGGGCGGCAGGACTCGCAGGCCGAGCGGTACGCCCTGTACTACCCGGCGCGGCCGGAGCACGGTATGAAGCTGGCCGAACTCCTGGCCCGTCAGGACGAGGCGGCGGCGGACGACCCGCGCAGCCCGATCCTGCGCAGCACGATCTTCCAGCGTGACGACGTCGTGGTACGGCTCATCGACGTGCACGGCGGTCTCGAGGCCGCCGAACCCGTCCAGGTCCTCGGTCTGTCCGACTCGGCGCAGGTGGCCGAGCTGACCACGCTCCTGGACGAGGCCACGGGCAGCAACCCGTCTGCCTCGAAGGACGACAGCCTCGCGCGCTGTCTCGAACTGGCGCGCATGGAACTCGTCACCGACCGCCGGTCGCCCGACGCCTGATTCGTCATCCGGTGGGAGAGGCGGTGCCTGCCTCTCCCACGTTGGAGCAGCACATCATCGGAGGAACGCGTGATCACATCTCGTCCCAGAATCGTGAGCATGAGCGAGGTCGAGTCCAACTGCCGACGAGGCGGTGACCTGCGCGCCATGCTCACTCCCACCACGGTGGGCGCCACCAGTGGCTTCATGGGCGTGGCCCTCATCCAGCCCGGTGACCGAATCGGTGAGCACTACCACCCGTACTCCGAGGAGTTCGTGTACGTGGTGTGCGGGCAGCTGGAGGTGGACCTGGATGGTGAGCCGCACCCGCTCCAGCCCGAGCAGGGGCTGCTGATTCCCATCAACGTGCGCCACCGCTTCCGCAACGTCGGCGAGGTGGAGGCCAGGATGGTCTTCCACCTCGGCCCGCTGGCCCCGAGCCCGCCGCTGGGTCACGTCGACACCGAGGAGACCGACGCCGAGTCCGCGGTGGTGGGGGCGGAGGCGGCCGAACGACGTCAGGTCCGCTCATGACGAGACGAGTGGCGGTCACCGGCATAGGCATCGTCGCTCCTGGCGGCATAGGCGTACCGGCGTTCTGGAATCTCCTGGCAGCCGGGCGCACGGCGACACGGGCCATCACGTTCTTCGACCCGTCCGGTCTGCGTTCGCGGATCGCCGCCGAGTGCGACTTCGACCCTGCGGCCCACGGGCTGGACGCGCGGGACGTCGAACGGTGTGACCGCTACATCCAGTTCGCCATGGTGGCGGGGGACGAAGCGGTGCAGGACGCCGGCCTCGACCTCGCCGCCGAGGACCCCTGGCGGGTGGGCGTCTCCCTGGGCACCGCGGTCGGCGGCACCACCCGGCTGGAGAAGGACTACGTCCTGGTCAGCCACCGCGGGCAGCGCTGGGACGTGGACCACCGGGAGGCGGCCCCGGAGCTGCACCGCGCGTTCACGCCCAGCACCCTCGCCTCGACGGTGGCGGAGCGGTTCGGGGCGCGTGGCCCGGTGCAGACCGTCTCCACGGGCTGCACCTCCGGACTCGACGCGGTCGGGTACGCCTTCCACACCGTGGAGGAGGGCCGGGCGGACATATGCATAGCCGGCGCCTCGGACTCGCCGATCTCCCCGATCACCATGGCCTGCTTCGACGCGATCAAGGCCACCTCCCCGAACAACGACGACCCGGCCCACGCCTCGCGTCCCTTCGACGCCGACCGCGACGGCTTCGTCATGGGCGAGGGCGGCGCCGTACTCGTCCTGGAGGAGCTGGAGCACGCCAGGGCCCGTGGCGCCCACGTGTACTGCGAGCTCGGCGGATACGCCACGTTCGGCAACGCCTACCACATGACCGGTCTGACCAGTGAGGGCCTGGAGATGGCCCGGTCCATCGAGGACGCCCTCGACCACGCGCGGCTCGATCCCACCGCGATCGACTACGTCAACGCGCACGGGTCGGGCACCAAGCAGAACGACCGCCACGAGACCGCCGCGGTGAAACGGGTCCTGGGCCCGCACGCCTACGACACTCCCATGAGCTCGATCAAGTCGATGGTGGGCCACTCCCTGGGCGCCATCGGAGCCATCGAACTCGTCGCCTGTGTGCTGGCCCTGACCCACCAGGTGGTACCGCCGACCGCGAACTACGAGACACCCGATCCCGAGTGCGACCTGGACTACGTCCCGCGCGTGGCCCGCGAGCGCAAGCTCTCCAGCGTGCTCTCGGTGGGGAGCGGGTTCGGCGGCTTCCAGTCCGCGGTGGTCATGAACCGGCCGAGGGAGAAGACACGATGAGCGAACCCCATGCTCGGCGCGCGGCCGTCACGGGAATCGGCGTGGTCGCGCCCAACGGAGCCAGCACCGAGACCTTCTGGAAGTCCACCAGGGAAGGCATCAGCGTCCTGGACCGGGTGACCCGCGAGGGCTGCGAACATCTGCCGCTGCGCGTGGCGGGCCAGGTCCGCGACTTCGACCCGTCGGCCGCGATCGAGGAGCGCTTCCTGGTCCAGACCGACCGGTTCACGCACTTCGCGATGGCCGCGGCCGACCTCGCGCTGGACGACGCCCAGCTCCACCGGCCCGAGACCGACGCCGCGCCCTTCTCCGTGGGCGTGGTCACCGCGGCCGGTTCCGGCGGCGGCGAGTTCGGACAGCGTGAACTCCAGCAGCTGTGGGGCAAGGGCAGTCGCTACGTCGGCCCGTACCAGTCCATCGCCTGGTTCTACGCCGCCAGCACCGGCCAGATCTCCATCCGCCGCGGCTTCAAGGGGCCCTGCTCGGTCGTCGCCGCCGACGAGGCCGGCGGCCTGGACGCCCTCGCCCACGCGGCGCGAGCGGTGCGGCGCGGCACCGACGTGATCGTGGCCGGGGCGACCGAGGCGCCGATCGCCCCCTACTCGGTGGTCTGCCAACTCGGCTACGAGGAACTCAGCACGGTCGACGACCCGACTCGCGCCTACCGCCCGTTCACGTCCGCGGCCTGCGGGTTCGTGCCCGCAGAGGGCGGCGCCATGGTCGTGGTGGAAGCGGAGAACGCGGCCCGGGAACGGGGCGCGCGCGTACGGGCCCACCTGGCCGGACACGCGGCGACCTTTACGGGAGCCTCCCGCTGGGAGGAGTCCCGGGAAGGGCTCGCCCAGGCCGTCCGGGGAGCCCTGGCGGAGGCCGACTGCGCCCCCGAGGAGATCGACGTGGTCTTCGCCGACGCCCTCGGTGTACCGCAGGCGGACCGGGCTGAGGCCCTGGCCATCGCCGATGCCCTCGGGGCCCATGGCACCCGGGTGCCCGTCACCGCGCCGAAGACCGGGATCGGCCGTGGCTACTGCGCGGCACCGCTCATGGACGCCGCGGCCGCGGTGCTCGCGATGGAGCACGGCGTGATCCCACCCACCCCCAACGTCTTCGACGTCTGCCACGACCTCGACCTCGTGACCGGTCGGGCCCGCACCGCCGAGGTACGCACGGCGCTGCTTCTGAGCCGCGGACTCATGGGGTCGAACTCGGCGCTGGTGCTGCGGCACGGCGCCACCGACGCCTCGTAGCGAGGCGCCGCGGAACAGGAGAGGAAGGGATTGGCATGACTGACCGCATCACTGTGGAAGAGCTGGCCGAGCTCATGAAGAAGTGCACCGGTGTCACCGTCGCTCCGGAGGAACTCCGCCGCGACGAGGCGGCCTTCGACCACCTCGGCGTCGACTCACTGGGCCTGCTGGGCATCGTGGGCGAGCTGGAGAACCGGTACGGCACGCCGATGCCCCCCGACGCCGAGCGCTCCAAGTCGCCCCGGCAGTTCCTCGACCTCGTCAACAGTGCCCTCCTGACAGGAGCGTGAGATGACCGGACACACAGAGAACGAGATCACCATCGGTGCGCCGCTGGACCTGGTCTGGGAGGTGACCAACGACCTGGAGAACTGGCCGCGGCTGTTCAGCGAGTACGCCTCCGTCGAGATCCTCTCCCGGGAGGGCCACAAGACGACCTTCCGGCTGACGATGCACCCGGACGAGAACGGCACCGTGTGGAGCTGGGTCTCCGAGCGCGAGCCGGACCGCGAGACGCTCACCGTCAAGGCCCGCCGGGTCGAGACGGGCCCCTTCGCCCACATGGACATCCACTGGCGGTACGAGGAGGTTCCGGCCGGCACGCGGATGGTCTGGACGCAGGACTTCGCGATGAAGCCGGATGCGCCCGTGGACGACGAGTGGATGACGGACAACATCAACCGGAACTCGAAGGTGCAGATGGCCCTGATCCGCGACCGCATCGAGAAGATCGCCGCGGAGCGCGGTGCGAGTGCCGGTCTGACCGACTGAGCCGGACGGAGAACACCCCCATGCATCAAGCTCTGATCGTCGCCCGGATGGCCCCGGGGTCGGCGCCCGACATCGCCAAGGTGTTCGAGGAGTCCGACCGTGGGGAGTTGCCGCGACTCGTCGGCGTGACCCGGCGCAGCCTCTTCCAGTTCGGCGATGTGTACATGCACCTGATCGAGTCCGAGCGTGAGCCCGGGTCCGCCATCGCCGAGATCAGCGGGCATCCCGAGTTCCGGGACGTCAGCGAGCGGCTGGCCGCGTACGTCAGCGCGTACGACCCCGATACCTGGCGTTCCCCGAAGGACGCCATGGCGCAGCGCTTCTACCTCTGGGAGCGCGAGCCGGCCGGCTGACCCCCGACGACCATCACCGGTGGCCGGGCCCGCGACGCTGCGGGCCCGGCCACCGGTGGTCCGTGGGGGGACCGGGGGAGCAGAAGAAACGAGGGGGCGGGGGAGAACGCGGTCGGATCAGCCGGGGACGTGGCAGTCGAACGCGTGCAGATACGGGTTGACCGGGCTGATGTCGTCGATGACCAAGTCCGCCTCGGTCAGCCGGTCCACCATGCTCTGGGTGGTGTGCTTGGCCCCGCCGACGTTGAGGAGCAGCAGCAGGTCCATCGCGGTGCTGAACCGCATCGAGGGCGAGTCGTCGACGAGGTTCTCGATGACCACGACCCGCGCGCCGGGGCCGCCCGCCTCGCGGACGTTGCGCAGCGTGCGGGCCGTGCTCTCGTCGTCCCACTCCAGGATGTTCTTGATGACGTAGACGTCGGCTTTCACCGGGACGGCCGTCCGGACGTCGCCGGGCACCACGCGCGCACGGTCCGCGAGATCACCGCCCGCCCGCAGTCTCGGCAGGGCGTTCTCCACCACCCGGGGAAGGTCGAGCAGCGTCCCGTGCATGGCGGGGTACTTGTCCAGCAGGCTCGCCACCACGTGCCCCTGGCCACCGCCGACGTCGGCGACCGACGCGTTCCCCGTGAGGTCGAGGAACTCCGCGACGTCGCGCGCCGACTGCACGCTGGAGGTCGTCATGGCGCGGTTGAAGACGTCGGCCGACTCCGGGGCGTCCTCGTTGAGGTAGGGGAAGAACTCCTTGCCGTACAGGCCCTCCACCACGTTGCGGCCGGTGCGCACCGCCTCGTCCAGCATCGGCCAGACGTCCCAGGTCCATGGCTCGGTGCACCACAGAGAGATGGCGCGCAGGCTGTTGGGGTCGTCCTCGCGCAGCAGCCGTGAGACGTCGGTGTGCGCGAACGTCCCGTCCGGGCGTTCGGCGAAGACGCCGTAGCAGGACAGGGCTCGCAGGAGCCGTCGCAGCGGGCGGGGTTCCGTCTTCACCGCGGCCGCGATGTCCTCCACGGCCATGGGGTCGTCACCGAGGGCGTCGGCGACGCCCAGCCGGGCGGCCGCGCGGAGGGCGGCGGCACACGCCGCCCCGAATGCGAGTTCCCGCAGCCGCATGGACGGCGGAGGTGCAGGCTGAGTGGTCGTCATGTGCCGCCTTCCTACTTGAGTCACCTGAAGCACGAGGATTACTGGCCAGTCGTGGAAGCTCTCAGTTCCGCGAAAGGCAACGACGGGGCGGTCAGCACAGGCCGGCAGGCTGGGACGATCGGCACGAGTTGCCTTGGAACGTGTTGCCGCTACCGGGGTCCGTGTTGACCAGGTCTGCCGGGGAGTTGCCCTGCAGCAGGTTGTCGTTGATCCGGTTCCGCTCGCTGGTCGTGCCCACGAAACTCTTGAACACGACGATGCCGCCCGACAGCGGGGAGCTGCCGACGTTGTCCCTGATCACGTTGTGGGTGATCAGGTTGTCCTCGGCGCCCGTGAGGACGATGCCGGATCCCTGTAGGGCGTCCAGCCGGGCGGTCTTCGGACAGAACTTGTTGTTGCGCTCGATGCGGTTGTCCCGCACGGTCACGAAGCCGGCCTTCGGCTTGTTCTCGTCGCCGACGACGAAGACCGCGGCACAGTTGCCCGTGAGGCGGTTGCCCGCAACGGTCAGGTTGCGCAGCCGGCGGACCGTGACCCCGATCCTGTTGCCCTCCAGCCGGTTGTGCTCCACCACCGTTCCCCCGGTGTCCGTGGCACCCTGCTCCTCCTTCACCGTGTTGGCGAGGAACAGGCCCGCGTCGCCGTTGTCCCGGGCAGTGTTGTTGCGGAACACACCACGGGCGGAGTGCTCCGTGGCGATGCCCCACACCCCGTTCTTGACCGCGGTGACTCTCCGCACGGTCAGCCCGTCGGCCTCATCGGCATAGACGCCGGTCTTGGCGAAGCCGGTCACCGTCAGGGAAGCGATGGTGACGCCGTCGACGCTGTGGTCCTTCGTTCCCACGACGCAGATGCCGTTACCGGCCGCGGCGCAGCTGTTCGTGGCCTTCGGGGCGCCCGATCCGGTGTTCGGAGCGGTGGTGGCGGTGCTCGCGCCCGCCTCCGGCACGAGCACCGTGCCACGGCCCATGCCACGCAGGGTGAGGCCGGGCGTGGTCACGTTCACGCTCCCGTGGTGGGTGCCGTGCGCCAGCAGAACGGTGTCGCCCGGCCGGGCGGTGTTCACCGCCTTCTGGATCGATTCCCCCGGTTTCACCAGATGGACCGTGTGGGCGGCGGCCGGCGGAGCGGCCCCGAGGCCGGTCCCGAGCAGCGCCGCGATGCACGCGAGAGGTGCGATATGGCATTTTTCCATATTGAGCAGGTTATGACGTAAAAGGTTGCGAACCAGTGGGATGGGCCATCCGGCGGCGTGGCCCCGACTGTGTGCCGGTCGCCGACGCCACCGGCCCGCGGGATCTGTGCCGCTTGCTCGCGACGCTCGACGAGATCCCGAGCCCGGACCGGGAGGCCGGTATCACTCCTTTGGCCTGCGTAGCCGGCTGATGAAGCCAGGGGACGCATCTAACGCTGCCATGATCATCTGGTGTAGGGAGTGCGCCCGCCGCCGCCCCTTGCTTCCCGCCGGACAGCCGGACGGTGGTCAGGCTGGGCCAGGGGTCAACGCAGAAGGAATGCCGCCGACGTGGATGCCGGGGCGGCGGTCGGGGTCGGGCGGCGACATCCCGCTCGCCAAGACGGAATAGGTCCCTCCCTTTCTAAAAGTGCAGGCGTGGATGCAAGATGTGGGGGTATTCGCGTGGCGGCGTCGGCTGCACTCAGGCGGCAGCGGCGGGTGGCTTCGAACGTGGGAGGGGTACGTCATGGTGCTCATGAGCGTGACGGCAGCGAAGACGCAGGCGCGCGAGCTGCCGGAGGTAGCCGATCCCTCTCGCGTCGCGCCGCAGGATGCCCGCGAGCTGTCCAGGCTGTTCTTCGACCAGCTCGCGGTGCTGGAGGAAGGCACGCCGGACTACCAGTACGCACGGAACACGCTGATCGAGATGAACATGTCCCTGGTCCGCTTCGCGGCCGGCCGGTTCCGCAGCCGGGGGCCGGAGGAGATGGAGGACATCGTCCAGGTCGGCATGATCGGCCTGATCAAGGCGATAGACCGGTTCGACCTCTCCCGGGAGGCGGAGTTCACCTCCTTCGCCGTCCCTTACATCGTGGGTGAGATCAAGCGGTTCTTCCGCGACACCACCTGGGCCGTGCACGTGCCCCGCCGACTGCAGGAAGCCCGCGTGCAGCTCGCGCGCGCCACGGACGAGCTGCGCAGTCGCCTGGGGCGCACCCCGACAGTGAAGGAACTGTCGGAGCTCATGAGCCTCCCCGAGCAAGAGGTGCGTGAGGCCCGCATCGCCGCGAACGGCTACAACTCCTCCTCCCTGGACGCCACCATCAACGGCAGCGAGGACGGCGAAGCGGCACTGCAGGACTTCATCGGCTCCGAAGACCAGGCACTGGAACTGGTGGAGGACTTCCACACTCTGGCCCCGCTGCTCGCTCAACTCGACGAACGGGAGCGGGAGATCATCCACATGCGGTTCGTGGAGGAACTGACCCAGGCCCAGATCGGCGAACGTCTGGGCGTCTCGCAGATGCACGTCTCGCGTCTGCTGTCGCGCACCCTCACCCGGTTGCGGGAAGGCATGCTCACCAACCGTTGAGCGGGCGCCCCGAGCGCGCGACGGACACGCGCTTCGCCGGTCCGTTCACAGGTGCCGTCCAGCCGCGCGAGCAGTCGGTGCCTCACTCCGCCCGGTGCGCACCGGCGTTGCGTACGAAGAGCGTGTGCAGGTCGCGCACGGCCCGGGGGACCGAGACGGCGTGGCGGCGTTGCAGCATCAGCAGCACGTCGGTCTCGTCCTCCGCGAGGGGCCGCACGGTGATGGTGCCGCGCCGCTCCAGAGGGTCGCCGATGACGCTGAAGTCGGGCAGCACCGTGGCGCCCAGCCCTTCGGCGACCATCAGCTTGCCCATCTCGGCGCCGTCGGTGGAGTACGAGAAGGACGGTGTCCGGCCGCGCAGGAGCCGGTGGACGAAGCGGTGCATGACATAGCCGGACCGCATCACGATGAGGGGCTCGGCGAGAAGGCTGTCCACATCCACCGCGTCCAGGACGGCCAGCGGACTGTCCGGGCGTACGCACACCACCGGTCGCCCACGCAGCAGCTCGGTCGTCTCGAAGCCGGGTGGTATGTCGTCGCCGTGAAGGTAGTTCACCAGCCCGAGGTCGAAGGCGCCCTCCAGCAGACCGCGGTGGATGTCGGTTTGCTGGGCGCCGACCACCTCGACCTGGGTGGCCGGGTGCGCGGAGCGGAACTCACGCACGGTCGGGATGAGCAGCGGGACAGTGGCCGTGTTGACCGTGCCGAGCCGCACCATCCGGCTGATGCGGTGCTGGTCGCCGGCCGCGCCGCGCAGCCGGTCCACCGCGTCCAGCACCGTCATGATGTGCGGCAGCAGCTCCCGGCCCTCGTCGCTGACCTTCGCCCCCGACCGTTTGCGCTCCAGCAGGTCCACACCGAGCTCCCGCTCCAGATTGCGCACGGTCTCGCTGAGCGCGGGCTGGGACAGATGCAGTTCCTCGGCGGCACGCCGCAGCGAACCGAACCGGGTGACGGCGGCGATGTATTCCAGCTGTTCTATTCGCACGACAGGAGACTGCGTCCACCGCGAGCCCGGTTCAAGGGAATCCCTGTCACAACCTCGTGAATACCGACTCTCACCATGTGGAATCACCACCGGGTCTGCTTGACCGGCCGGACTCACGCTTGGTTGGATCGACGACATGAAGCGACCGGACCTCACGCAGCGACGCCACGTCGATCTCGCGCGTGTCTCCAGCTCCTGCTGTCGCTGCCGCGTCTGAGCGCAGCGCACCCGAGGGAAACCCTCCCACTCGCTCTCTGCGCCTCTCTCCCCATGCATTCCGGTCCAGGCCGTTCTCCGTCGTGCTGACGTCGTGTTGACGGCATTTCCGGGACCGCTGTTTCAGCGCGCCTGAATTCCCCTTGGCGAGCACGTTCCCGTGCCGACGCCTGTCCTTTTCGCGCGCCATTCCCCCTCTCGCCAGGAGTCCTCCATGCCCGTACCGCCCCCATCCGACCCCCTCCGCTTCGCCTACTGGGTGCCGAACGTCAGCGGCGGCCTGGTCACCAGCACCGTCGAGCAGCGCACCGACTGGGGTTACGACTACAACCGCGAACTCGCCGTCCTCGCCGAGAACAACGGCTTCGACTACGCCCTCAGCCAGGTCCGCTACATGGCCAGCTACGGCGCCGAGTACCAGCACGAATCGACCAGCTTCAGCCTCGCCCTCCTGCTCGCCACCCAGCGGCTGAAGGTCATCGCCGCCGTCCACCCCGGCCTGTGGCACCCGGGCGTCCTCGCCAAACTCGGTGCCACCGCCGACCACCTGTCGAACGGCCGCTTCGCCGTCAACGTCGTCAGCGGCTGGTTCAAGGGCGAGTTCACCGCGCTGGGCGAGCCCTGGCTGGAGCACGACGAACGCTACCGGCGCGCGGAGGAGTTCATCACCGCCCTGCGGACCATCTGGACCGAGGACCACGCCGAACTCGCCGGTGACTTCTACCGGGTGCGCGACTTCTCTCTCAAGCCCAAGCCCTTGAACACCCCCGAGCGCCCGCACCCCGAGATCTTCCAGGGCGGCAACTCCACCGCCGCCCGCGCCATGGCAGGCCGCGTCTCCGACTGGTACTTCAGCAACGGCAAGGACTTCGACGGCGTCACCGAGCAGATCAACGACGTACGGGCCTCCGCCGACCGGGCAGGCCGTACGCCCCCGAAGTTCGGCCTCAACGGCTTCCTCATCGCCCGCGACACCGAGGCCGAGGCCCGCGAGACGCTGCGCGAGATCGTCGCCCACGCCGACTCCGACGCCGTGCACGGCTTCCGCGACGCCGTGCAGCAGGCCGGACAGTCCACCGCCGACGGCAAGGGCATGTGGCAGGACTCCAGCTTCGAGGACCTCGTCCAGTACAACGACGGCTTCCGTACGGGACTCATCGGCACGCCCGAGCAGATCGCCGAACGGATCGTCGCCTACAAGCGGCTCGGCGTCGACCTCTTCCTCCTCGGCTTCCTCCACTACCACGAGGAGGTCGAGTACTTCGGCAAGCGGGTGCTGCCCCTCGTGCGCGAACTGGAGGCCCAGCAAGCCGAGTCGGAGCCCCTCGCCGCCGCCCGCGCCTGACCGCCCGACCCGCACCTGTCCCGCATCCGAGAGTGAAGGGGTTCCCACCATGAGCACCGCCGCACCGGCCGACTGGAAGACCGCCACCGCCCCGAAGGACGCAGAAGGCTGGCTCGCCCGCGCCGCCGAGGTCGCCGCCGTCCTTGCCGCCGACGCCGCCGCCCGCGACAAGGCAGCCGCCACCCCGTACGCCGAGGTCCAGTTGCTGAAGGACTCCGGCCTGGTCACCCTCCTCGGCCCCGTCGAGCACGGCGGCGCGGGCCAGGACTGGCCCACCGCCTACCGCGTCGTCCGCGAGGTCGCCAAGGCGGACGGCTCCATCGGCCAGCTGCTCGGCTATCACTACCTGTGGAACTGGGCCGCCCGTCTGGTCGCCACCCGCGAGCAGTGGGAGCACGTGGAGGCCGAGGCCGCCCGCAACCAGTGGTTCTTCGGCGGCGCGGTCAACCCCCGCGACGAGGACGTGGTGGTGCGGGACGAGGGCGACACCCTCACCTTCACCGGCCGCAAGTCCTTCTCCACCGGCAGCAAGGTCTCCGACGTCACCGTGCTCGAAGGCGTCCTGGAAGGCACCGACGACCACGTCTTCGCCATCGTCCCGTCCGACAGCGAGGGCCTGACCTTCCACGACGACTGGGACAACATCGGCCAGCGCCTCACCGAGAGCGGCGGCGTCACCCTCGACGCAGTACGCGTCCCCTGGTCGGCCGCCGCGGGCTACGTGGACAAGCAGTTCCGGCCGCGTGTCTACAACACCCTCAATGTGCCGACCATCCAGCTCGTCTTCGTCAACTTCTACCTCGGCATCGCCACAGGCGCCCTGGAGACCGCCGCCACCTACACCCGGACGAAGGCCCGCGCCTGGCTGCACGGCGGCCACGAGCACGCCGTTGACGAGCCCTACGTCATCGACACCTACGGCGACCTCACCGCCAAGCTGTGGGCCGCCGAAGCACTGGCCGACGCCGTGGCCGCCGAGGGTCAGAAGCTGCACGACGACCCCGACGCGGTCACCGAACAGGCCCGCGGTGAGTTCGAGGTGCGGGTGGCGGCCGTGAAGGCCCGCGCGACCGACGTGGCCCTGGAGGTCACCAACCGGATCTTCGAGGTGACAGGCGCCCGCGCCACCGCCTCCGCCGAGGGCCTCGACCGCTTCTGGCGCAACGTCCGCACCCACACCCTCCACGACCCGGTGGCCTACAAGCGTCGTGAGATCGGCCGCCACGTTCTCACCGGCGAACTGCCGCAGCCCACCTGGTACTCCTGAAAGGTTTTCCCATGGCCACCATCCTGTCCGTATCCGGCAGCCCCTCCGCCACCTCCCGCACCGCACGCCTGCTGCGCCACCTCGACGCCCGGCTCACCGCCCAGGGACACGAGGTGATCCCGCTGGACGTGCGGACCGTCCCCGCCGAGGCGCTCCTCGGCGCGGACTTCCGGCACCCGGAGATCGTCCGGGCCACCGCCCTCGTCGAGCAGGCGGACGGTGTCGTGGTCGGCACGCCCGTCTACAAGGCCGCCTACTCCGGGCTGCTGAAGTCCCTGCTGGACCTGCTTCCGCAGTACGCGCTGACCGGAAAGACCGTCCTGCCGCTGGCAACCGGCGGCTCCACCGCCCACGTCCTGGCCATCGACTACGCCCTGCGTCCCGTGCTGAGCTCCATGGGCGCCGCGCACATCGCCCCGGGCTGGTTCACCCTCGACAAGGACATCACCGTGGGCGACGACGGCTCCCTGACCGTCGCGCCCGGCTCGGCCGAGGCCCTGGCCCAGGTCACGGACCAGTTCTCCGCCGCGCTGGGCGGCCGTACGACGCCGGCCCGGACGTTGCTGGCAGCCACCGGATGAGCGCGGCCCATGTGATCGCCGACGACGCCGAGGCCCTGGCCATCGCCTCCGAACTGGCCGCGGACTTCCGCAAGGACGCCGCCGAACGGGACGCAGGGCGCAGACTCCCGCACGCGGAGCTGGAACGGCTGTCCGCCTCCGGTCTGCTGGGCGTCGGCGTCCCGGCCGAGTTCGGCGGCGCGGACGTCGGAGCCGGGACGCTCGCCGAGATCTTCCGCCTGCTGGGTGCCGCCGACGCCAGCCTCGCCCAGATTCCGCAGAGCCACTTCGTCTACGTCAACGTGCTGCGCCGCCAGGGCACGCACGCCCAGCAGGAGTTCTTCTTCGGCGAGGTACTGCGGGGCAGGCGGCTCGGCAACGCCCAGTCCGAGGCGGGCACCAAGCACGTGCAGGACATCCGCACCAGGCTCGCGCGCAGGCCGGACGGCTCGTACGTCCTCGACGGCGTCAAGCACTACTCCACGGGCGCGCTGTTCGCCCACTGGATCCCCGTCCTGGCCCGCGCCGACGACGACACGCTGCACGTCGCGTACGTACCGCGCGACAGCCCCGGCCTGACGGTCGTCGACGACTGGGGCGGCATGGGGCAGCGCACGACCGCCAGCGGCACCGTCCGCCTGGAGCGGGTGCCCGTCCCGGCCGACCGGGTGGTGCCCCACCACGTCACCTTCCAGGGGCCTCAACTCCACGGTGCCGTCGCCCAGTTGCTGCACGCCGCCATCGACGCGGGGATCGCCTCGGGTGCGCTGGCGGAGGCCGTGGAGTTCGTCCGTACGAAGAGCCGGCCCTGGTTCGAGAGCGGGCTGGAGACGGCCGCGGAGGACCCGCTGCTGATCCAGCGGTTCGGTGAACTCGCGATCCGGGTCCGGGCGGCGGAGGCCCTGCTGCGCGAGGCCGCCCGGGTGGTCGACACCGCCCGGGACGACCTGACCGACGACTCGGCCGCCGAGGCCTCGATCGCGGTGGCCACCGCAAAGGTGACAGCGGCGGAGACCGCGGTGGAGGTCGGCAGCGCGCTCTTCGAGGTCGCCGGCACCCGCTCGGCGCTCGACTCCCTGGGCCTGCACCGCCACTGGCGTGACGCCCGCACCCACACCCTGCACGACCCGGCCCGCTGGAAGGTCCAGCACATCGGCCGCTACGTGCTGAGCGGCACCCGGCCGCCCCGGCACGGCCTGCTCTGACGCCCCCCTACCCCTTCTCATGATCGGAGATCTCTCGTGTCCCTCACCTTCCACTGGTTTCTGCCCACCAACGGCGACAGCCGCCATGTCGTCGGCGGCGGCCACGGCACGCCGGCCACCGCCTCCGGCCGGGACCGGCCGCCCACGGTCGCCTACCTGAGCCAGATCGCCCGCGCCGCCGAGGACCTCGGTTTCGTCGGCGCCCTCACCCCCACCGGTGCGTGGTGCGAGGACGCCTGGCTGACGACGGCGATGGTCAGCCAGAACACCGAGCGGCTGAAGTTCCTGGTGGCCTTCCGGCCCGGCTTCGTCTCGCCCACGCTGGCCGCGCAGATGGCCTCCACCTTCCAGCGGCAGACCGGCGGGCGGCTGCTGCTCAACGTCGTCACCGGCGGCGAGAGCCACGAGCAGCGCGCCTACGGCGACTTCCTCGACAAGGACGCGCGCTACCGCCGCACCGGCGAGTTCCTGCAGATCGTGCGGGACCTGTGGGAGGGCAAGACCGTCGACCTGCACGGCGAGCACCTCCAGGTGGCGGACGCGACGCTGGCCCGCGTGCCCGACCCGATCCCCGAGGTCTACTTCGGCGGCTCCTCGCCGATCGCCGGAGAGATCGCCGCCCGGCACGTGGACGTGTACCTCACCTGGGGCGAGCCCCCGGCGCAGGTCGCCGAGAAGATCGCCTGGATCAGGAGGCTGGCGGCCGAGCAGGGGCGCAGCGTCCGGTTCGGTATCCGGCTGCACGTCATCACCCGCGACACCTCCGAGCAGGCCTGGGCGGAGGCGAACCGGCTGCTCGACGGATTCGACCCGGAGACCGTGGCGTCCGTGCAGGCCGGGCTCGCCCGCAGCGAGTCCGCGGGGCAGCAGCGCATGCTCGCCCTGCACGGCGGCGGCAACCGGGACGCCCTGGAGATCCACCCCAACCTGTGGGCCGGCATCGGTCTGGTACGCGGCGGGGCGGGCACCGCGCTGGTCGGCAGCCACGACGAGGTCGCCGAACGCATCAAGGAGTACGCGGCCCTGGGCATCGAGGAGTTCGTCCTCTCCGGCTATCCGCACCTGGAGGAGGCCTACTGGTTCGGTGAGGGCGTCCTGCCGAGGCTCCAGGCGCAGGGCCTGTGGCAGCACCCTTTCCCGCAGGTCGCGGCCACGGCACAGGTCCCCTTCGCAGGCACGGGAAACCCCCGGTGACGCATGTGATCGCCGACGACGCCGCGGCGATCGCGAGCAACGGGCGGGAGCGGCGGTCGGCCGAGAACAGCTGAACGCGGTCAGAGGGCTTTCTCCGTGCTCGCCGGTGAGCGTGCCGCCCAGGCAGCGCGGTGGTGAAGAAATCGCTCGCGGCCTGCCATGCCGCGTCCGGCACGTCAGGGGCGACGGGGTCGAGGGAATGGGGCGGTGGTGAGCGTCGATACACGGCCTCGGCGCCCTCGGCGAACGTGTCGAAGCAGGCCGCGACGGTCACGGTCGCCTCCGGTACGGGGCGGCGTAGCGCCCTGCGTCCCGGCCGCCGGGCGGAACATGGGAAGGCCCTCTTGACGTGGCGCGAAAGCACCCTGACACTCCAGAGGAGAGTTCCCTAGTGCATGGGTAGGAAATGATGGAGCGTCTGGAGCCGCCCGCCGACCGCGCCGTGCGCGCGTGCCGGTCGTCTCTCCTCCTCACCTCCCGTCGGCACATCGACCTCCTGCGTGTCTGCAGCGCGGCGAACCCTCTGCACTGAACCGGCGGTGTCCACCGGCACCGCACTCCGCTGCGTACGGGTGTGCGCCGAAGCCGCCGCGTACCCATTCCCCCGGCGCGCGCCGCCCGCCCGCCGCACCTCCGAGAGCCAGCAGCCGGACCCGGACCCAGGGAGACACATGCCCGCCACGCCCCTGACCACCGTGCCGTCCCTCCCCTCCACGCCGTCGTTCCGAGGCAGGATCGGCTGCGACGCGAACAGCGGCTACTACGCCGTGCCGCGCCGCTACCGCCTCCACCTCTCGCTGTCCTGCCCGCACTGTCTGCGGATCGCCGTCACCCACAGCCTGCTCGGTCTGGAGGAGACCCTCCCGGTCGTGCTGCTGCCGGCGGTCCCCGACCGGCCCGACGGCGGGCACTCCGCGCTGCGCCCCCTGTACGAGGCCAGCTCGCACCGGCATCCCGGACCGGCCGTCGCGCCGGTGTTGAGCGACACCTGGACGGGACGGATCGTCACCACACACTCCTCGCACATCCTCCGGGACCTGGCCCGGCGCTTCGGCGGTGACGGCCAGGACCGGCCCGTCCTCTACCCGCAGGGCGCGGAGGAGGAGATCGAGGCCGTCGAGCGCCTCTGCGAGGACCGCATCAACGAAGCCGCACAGCACGCCGGTCAGGCCGACGTCGACGCCGCGACACGCCACACGGCCCTCGGCTCCCTGCTCCGCGCCCTGGGCTCACTGGAGTGGCGGCTCGCCCACCAGAACCACGTCCTCGGCGATGCCATGACCGCCGCCGACGTGCGGCTGTGGGTGGCCCTGGTCCAGCTCGACACCGTGCACCGCCTGCACCTGGACGCCGCCGCGGTCCACCGAATCGCCGACCATCCGCACCTGTGGAGCTACGCACGACGCCTCGCCGCCCACCCCGCCTTCGGCCGCCATCTCGATCTGGACGGCATCGCCCGCAGGCACCACGCCCGTTGCCAAGGGCTGGAGGCGGCAGGTGCGGCGGTACAGATCCTGGACTGGTCGGTTCACATCACGGACAGCGTCGCAGCACGGCCTGCCCGCGAGGGCGCGGACGGTTTCATGGCCCGACAGTGCACACGGTGAGCCAGCCGCAACTCACCCCAGGGGCCGGGCAGGGCCCGGCCGCGTCCCCGGCGGTAATTCGCTTGCCCTGGCCGCGGACCAACGCTGCACTGAGGCGGGCACCACGAGTCGTGGCGCCGGCATTGCGAGGAGGCAGCGGCAGCAATGGAGATTCGTTCCACGACCGATGAGGACCTCGACGTCTTCGTCGACACCGTCCATGCCGCGTTCGGGCGCTTCCCGGAAACCCCGATCGAGGGCGGCGGGCTCTGGTGGTCGGCGCTCGAAATGGACCGTTGCCTGCTTGCTCTGACGGCGGACGGGCGGCCCGTCGGCACCGCCGCCGCCCACTCCTTCGAGCTCACCCTGCCCGGGGAGAGCATCGTCCCGGCCGCCGGGGTGACCGCCGTCGGCGTGCTGCCCTCGCACCGCCGCCAGGGCGTGCTCAGCGCGATGATGCGGCATCAGCTCGCCGAGCTGCGGGCCCGCGGGGAGTTCCTCTCCGTGCTGCTGGCCTCTGAAGCCCCGATCTACGGCAGGTTCGGCTACGGACCGGCGACCTACACCGCGCAGCTGACGGTGCCGCGCCACAAGGCCACCCTTGCCGTTCCCCGGGCGCGCGGACTGGCCGACGCCCCCGCGACCGGCTCGGCCGACGGCTCGGTCGAGGTGCTGCGTCGCACCGAGTGCGGCGAGATCCTGGAAGAGGTCTACGACCGGTATCGCCGCGCCCAACCCGGCGCGCTGTCCCGGCCGCACCGCTGGTGGGCCTTGCGCGCGGGGCAGCCCCCGATCTCGCCGGCGCAGCGCTACGTCGCCGTTCACCGTGACGCCGACGGCGTTCCGGACGGGTACGCCAGCTACTCGATCGGCGAGACCAACACCTTGACGGTCGACGAGACCATCACCACCGACGACGCCGTCTTCACGGCCCTGGCCCGGTTCGTACTCGGACACGACCTCGTCTCTCAGGTCGTGTTCAAGCAGGTCCCGCCCGAACACCCGCTGCGCTGGCAGCTTGCGGACCGCCGCGCCGGCGAGGTGAGCGGCGACATGGACTGGCTCTGGGTGCGGCTGCTGGACGTCCCGCGTGCTCTGACCGCGCGCGGCTGGTTCATGGACGGCGAGCTCGTCCTCGACGTCGAGGACCCGTTCCTCGGCGAGCACGACCGCTACCTGCTGACCGTCCGGGACAGCAAGGCCGACTGCGTCCCGACGGACCGGGAGCCCGACCTGTCCCTGGACGTGAGAGACCTGGGCTCGGTCTACCTCGGCGGCACCGCCCCGAGCACGCTCGTGCGTGCCGGACACATCCGGGCCCACCGCCCGGGCGCGGCCACCCTCGCTGACGCCCTCTTCCGCGCCGAGCGCTCCCCGCACTGCCTGCACTGGTTCTGACCGCGCGCTCGCCGACCCCGCACAAGTCCCGATCCGCCCCCGCTCCGGACCGTGCGCCGATGTTCTCGCCGGTGTGGTGAGCGGGCCGCCCAGGGGCTGTTGGGTGGCGATGTCCCAGAGTCACGGGCGTACCGACAGCCCTGAGATCGTCCGCTTGCGGAGTCTCCATGATCTCGTCTTTGCTCTTCACGCCGGCCAAGAGAAAGCGGTCTCCGGCCCGGATGGCCAAGACGGATCATGCGTCCCACAGCCGGGATATTCCATGTCCGACTGCAGGGATCAGATCATTCCGCCTAACGGGGGGAGATCTTTGCACCCCCGTCGTCACTCAATCGGCGATCAATAGTTCAACAACTTTCCCGACTGGACCGCATGGCAGGGCCCTTGCGTCAAATCGATCCTCCTGGCAGTGTGCGGGAGTCGGTTCGGCATTGCGTCGCGGGGGAGACTCGATGTTGCACACCTTTCCGATGGCCCATGACAGATCTTCCATTCCTCGATCCGTGGTTCGCCGCGCTGCCTGACGTCATCCGCAACCGGACGAGTCGTAGGACAGCCGGCAGGTCCGCTGGGAGTTCGCTGGGGAGGAAGAGCGATGGACCACATCTCGGCATCCATGCAGAAGCCGATACAGCAGCACTTGAGTCGTTCGGAATTGCACTTCGGCGGACTCTTATCAGAGATCACCCGTGTGCCGATAAGCGGAATCATGGTCGTGGGCTCACTCCGTGCGGTCGGGGAGGATCCACGGCACATCAGGGCGCTCACCGAAGTGTGCTCCGAACTTCCGCCGATTGTGATCCATCGGAAGACGATGACCGTGATCGACGGCGTGCACCGGCTCAGGGCGGTGGAGAACAGCGGCGCCACGCACATCAGTGCCGTGCTCTTCAACGGTGACGAGCGGGAAGCCTTCGTGCTCGCGGTCAAACTGAACAGCAACCACGGACTGCCCCTCTCCTTGGCGGACCGCAAGGCCGCCGCCCTCCACATGCTCGCCGACTTCCCGGAGTGGTCCAACCGGCGGCTGGCGAGCGTCGTCGGCCTGTCGGACAAGACCATCGCAGCGCTGAGGCTGCGGTCGGGTGCGGAATTTCCGCACCCGACCGCCAGGCGACTCGGGCGTGACGGGGTGGCCTATCCGCTGACGGCGGCCGAAGGCCGCAATCGCGCGCTGGTGTACCTCGCCGAGAATCCCGATGCGTCCGCGCAGGAGGTGGCACGCGCCGCGGGCGTCTCGCTCACCACTGCCAAGGACGCGCGCAAGCGGGCGCGTGCAGGTCGAGGAGAACCGCAGACCGCGGCGCAGCCGAACGACGGGTCGGTCCGCGAGCGCGGGGCCGGCCACCCCGCGCTCGCGGAACGTCCCAGGGCGCACCCGGCCAGCGCGGATCTGTCACTGGCGGTCCGGCGTCTGCGGGCCGATCCCTCGCTTCGGTTCACCGAGGTCGGCCGGAAGCTGCTGCGGACACTGGACCCCTCCGCCACGCAGCCGCACGACTGGGCGGCGATGGCGAGCAGCCTCCCGATCCACTGCGCGCCACTGATCGCCGAGCTGGCACGGCACCACGCCGAGAGCTGGCAGCTCCTGGCGGAATCGTTGACGCAACGGATCAACTCTCAAGACACTGACGCTTAGAGGTCGGCGGGTTCAGTCAGACGCCCTCGCCGAGGCCTTCGGTTCGGCGTCTCCAGGTGATTCCGCAGACATCGCGTCCCCATTATTCAGGGGCACTTTCGCGAAACGCTGCCGCGACAAACTCGGCAAACCCATGTCCTTTTCCCGTGAGGACCGTTCCTTTCGATCGGGCGGCGGACGGGGCGACTGATCGCGCCGAGGTCCTGGTTGAGTTTCCAGCCGGCGGTTTCCGGAATCTGATCACCCGCCGGGGCAGGTGATTGTTGAATTTGCGACCTCATGTTCGGACGGTTGCGCGGCCCTGGGGTGCTGCGTACGCTGACTCTCATAATTTTGAAGCGGGGAGCGGGGGGAATGTGACTTCGTACTACCCAAGCCATTTTGGGCATGAGCGATCGCCCATGCCTGAACCCGCTATTCCTGGCGGCCCGTCATTACCGGGAATGCCCACGCATTGGTACAACTTCCTGGCGGATCTGCCCGGCCCTATGCCCGAGGTCAAGGACTCCGGAAGCCCTACCGCCGCGGAGATATCCGCACAGGTGCGGCCGCGCGTTCTCATTGAACAGAACGCTTCTGACGAGCAATGGATTGCGATACCCGAACCGGTCGTCGAATGGCTGCGGCAATGCGGCCGGCCGACCCCGCTGCACCGGGCGCGCCGGCTGGAGGAGTATCTCGGTACCGGCGCGAGGATCTACCTCAAGCGTGAAGACGTCCTTCCCAGCGGCAGCTTCAAGCTGAACACCGCGATAGCCCAGGCGTACTACGCAGCCGAAGAGGGACGGACCACTCTGGTCACCGAGACCGGTGCGGGCCAATGGGGAATGAGTGTCGCGCTGGCGGCGAAGATGTTCGGTCTGCAGGCCGAGATCTTCATGGTGAAGTGCTCGCTCGAACAGAAGCCGTACCGGCGCCACTACATGGAGCTCCTGGGAGCGAAGGTGCGCCCGTCGCCGTCGACTCACACGGCGATCGGACGAAAGATCCTCGCGGAGAACCCGGGCCACCCCGGCAGTCTCGGCACCGCGATCAGCGACGCGATCGAGCATGCTCTGGGCAATCCCTCCGCCGCGTATCTCGCCGGCAGCGGGATGCCGCACGTCTACCTCCACCAGACGTTGCTCGGGCTCGAGGTCGCGAAGCAGCTCAAGGAAATCCACGGCGAGGACCTGGGCGTCGACGGGCGCGGCGACCACCTCATCGCGTGCTCGGGCGGCGGAAGCAACCTCTGCGGTCTCATCGGCCCACACCTGCGTGCCAGGGCCGACGGAGCGGACCTTCGCTTCCTTGCCGCCGAATCCACGGCGGCGCCCCGGCTCACCCAGGGCGTCTACGCATACGGCCGCACCGACCTCGGCGGATTCACGCCCGAGGTGCTGGGCTACACGATGGGGGAGAGCTTCATCCCACCGCCCAACCACGTCGGCGGCCTGCGCAACCATCACAGCTCCGCCCTGGTCAGCCTGCTGCGACACAAGGGTGTCCTGGACGCCGTCGCCTTCGATCAGCGGACGGCCCTCGATGCCGGCCGGCTGCTGCTGCAGACCGAGGGCCTGTTGCTCGCCCCCGAGGCCGGTCACGCGGTCGCCGCGGCCCTGGACGTCGTGGCCAAGGCCGACGCGGAAAACCTCGAACCGGTGATCGTGGTCCTGGCCAGCGGCTCCGGTTTCCTCGATCTGCAGGGTTACAACGAAGTTCTGCTCGACGCATAGCCGCACCATCGTTCACGGCATCTTCGCACCATGCGATTGGGAAGCCATATGCGCTTGGCGACATTTCAGCCCCAGCTCGGCGTTCATTGCGAGACGACCACCCTGCGCAACATGATCCACCACGCCGGCGCCGACATATCCGAAGCCATGCTGTTCGGCCTCGGCCAGGGAATCGACTTCCAATACTGGGATGCTCCGGAACCCGGTCGCGGTACGCCGATGCTCACCGGTCGGATCGAGCCCACCCTGCTGTCCCGCAACGCCTGCTCGGCCCTGGGCGTGGAACTGCGCGAATCGCGGGCGCCCGACTCGGAATCGGCATGCGCGGCGGTCGCGGAGCTGCTGGACGCGGGACATGTCGTGGGAGTGTCCGTCGACATCTTCCACCTCGACTACTTCTCGTCCCGGAGCCATTTCGCCTCGCACTACATCGCGCTGTACGGGCTCGACGACTCCCTCGCCCACGTCGTCGACACCGAACAGCAGGGCGGGGCGCAGACACTGCCGGCCGAGTCGCTGCGCCGTGCCCGCGCTTCCGACGAGGGATTCATGCCGACACCCCATCTGCACCTGTACGTCGAGCGGCTGCCGGCGCGACTGACCACCGACACCGACGCGGTCCTGCGCGAGCAGATCTGGAACGCCATCCGGCTGACCGCGGAACGGATGTCCGGTGACCGCGGACCGCGATTCGGCATCCGCGCCATGCGGCGGGCCGCTTCCGAGATCGCCGGATGGAGCGACACCCTCGCCTCCCCGGACGAGACGGTGCCGGGCGTCGGTCGCTTCTGGCGCTTCGCGGGAACCGGCGGAGCGAACTTCCGCACGCTCTACCGCGACTTCCTGCTGGAAGCGCGGCAGCGGTACGGGGACAGCGAACTCGACCCGTTCGTCAAGGAATTCGGCGACGTGCAGCGGCAGTGGGACCAGGCGATCGACATGCTGACGGCCTACCGCGGCGCGGACGACGGGCGAAGGCAGCTGGAAGCAGTCGCGGCCCGGCTGGACGCGATCGCCGACGCCGAACAGGCCATCTTCGAAGGGCTGCTCGTGTCGGCCGCCAAACGGGCGGGTGAGCCGGTTTGACGGTCACCCGGCTGAAGTCCATCTGCCGTATGTGCCACGGCGGATGCGGCGCCGTCGTCGAGCTCGTGGACGGCGTCCCCACCGACATCCACGGGGACCCGGACAATCCCACGAGCGAGGGCTACTTCTGTATCAAGGGCAAGGCGTCACTGGACCTCCTGCACAGCCCGGACCGGCTGACGACGCCGCTGGTACGGACCGGTCCGCGCGGCTCCGGGACGTTCGAACCGGCCGGCTGGGAAACCGCCCTCGACCGGATCGCCGGCGAGCTCGCCGCGACCATCAGCCGGCACGGGCCCGAATCCGTCGTCCTCGGACAGGGGACCGACCGCAACTACCAGGAATGGGTGTTCCGGCTCGCGAACGCGATCGGGACGCCGAACGTCGTCGGTCCGGCGCACGTCTGCTTCTATCCGCGCGTCATGGCCTCGATCATGACGTACGGCGCCTTCACGTTCTGCGACTACGACGGCGATCCCGAGGTGATCCTGCTCTGGGGCAGCAACAAGCCGAACACCCACTCGGACGGCGTGATCGGAGTCAAACTGCTGCGAGCCGTGGAACGGGGCAGCCGCGTCATCACCGTCGATCCGCGACGGACGCAGACCGCCGCCCGGTCCGGCCTCCACCTTGCAGTCCAGCCGGGAACCGACTGCGCACTGGCACTCGGCATGATCAAGATCGTCATCGACGAAGGCTGGTACGACCGCGACTTCGTCGCCGCGCACACCTCCGGGTTCGACGAACTCGCCGAGCACGTCAAGGCGTACGACATCGAGCGGGTCGCACGGACCACCGGACTCACACCCCAGCTCATCCACGAAGCGACCCGCTCCTACGCTCTCGCCTCAAGGGCGTGCATCGAGGCCGGAACCGGTCTGTCGCAGAACGAGAACTCCTTCGACACCCACCGCGCCATCGCCATCCTCGCCGCGATCTGCGGCAACATCGACGCTCCCGGCGGCGACGTGATCTGGGAACCGCTGCCGATCGAGGGCCGGCGTGCCTTCCCGCGCCCGGACCTGCTCCCCGAGGACCAGGCGAAGAAGCGGATCGGTGGCGAGAAGCACAAGATCCTG
This sequence comes from Streptomyces sp. NPDC024017, assembly GCF_040638895.1. Classification (NCBI taxonomy): domain Bacteria; kingdom Bacillati; phylum Actinomycetota; class Actinomycetes; order Kitasatosporales; family Streptomycetaceae; genus Streptomyces; species Streptomyces sp. NPDC024017. Next base: position 330,007 of record NZ_JBEZYZ010000007.1, read on the forward strand.
TCGATGTCCGGCTGGGTCGCGCCGGGAGACCTGCACGAGGCCATCATGACCGGGTCGCCGTACCCGATCACCTCGATGGTGATCTTCGGCAGCAACATCCTGGCCTCGCACGAGAACACCGAACTGGTCCGCACCGCGATCGACAAGCTGGACCTGCTCGTCGTGTGCGACCTGTTCATGACGCCGACCGCCCGGTACGCCGACGTGATCCTGCCGACCTCCAGCTGGCTCGAGCGCGACCAGGTCGTCGAGTTCAACTCCTACATCGCGGCTCGGCAGAAGATCGCCACCGTCGACGGCTGTCGCTCGGACGAGGAGATCATCCTCGAACTCGCCGAGCGGCTCGGCCTGAGCCGGCACTTCTTCCCCTCCCTGGAAGCCGCGCTCGACGCCAAGCTCGCCGGCATCGGCCTCACCTGGGAACAGTTCACGAAGATCGGCTACATCCGGAACGACAAGCGGTACCGCAAGTACCGCGACGGCGGATTCCGCACCCGATCCGGGCGCGTGAACCTGATGAACAACGGGCTACTGGCCATGGGCTACGAGCCGTTCCCCGTCTTCCGGTGCCCGCCGGAGGCGGACGCGGCTCTGCCGTACCTGATGACCAGCGCCCATCCGCGCCAGTTCTACAACACCGAGTTCCACCAACTGCCGACCACCTCGCGCGGCCAGACGACGGCGCGGGTGACCGTCCACCCGGACACCGCCGAGCGGGAAGGGCTGTCGGACGGCGAAGAGGTGGACCTCTTCACGCGGGCCGGTGCGCGCGGGGTGCGCATGACGGTCAAGATCTCCGACTCCGTCGCACCGAACGTCGTGATGGCGGATGCCGGCTGGTGGTATCCGGGCGAGCCCTCGATCGACGAGTCGCTCAGATCCTCGGTCAATCTCCTGACGACCAACGACCGTTCCGACGTGCACATGGGGAGCGCGACGATGAGAGGTGTAGCAGTGGGAATACGGCGGCTGGGGCCAGGCCGTGGCTAGCGCGCGGGGCACCGTCGCCGCCCGGGTGCCGGAAACCGACGAGGGCCTGCAGGGCGACGAACTGGCCCTCAAGTACGACGAGATGCAACGCCACATCCGGGACAACGGCTGGCTCCAGGAGAAGATCGACGACATCCTCGCGGCGGAGATCGACTCCGGCGAGGTCCTGGAGCTGGGATGCGGTCCGGGCTACCTGGGCCTGGAATGGATCACCCAGGCCGATGTCTCCGCCCGGCTCGTCGGCCTCGACATCTCACCGGCGATGCTCCGGCGGGCGAGAACCAACGCGGACGGGTACGGCGTCGCCGAGCGGTGCGCCTACGAATGCGGCACCGTGCTGGCCCTGCCGTTCGAGGACCACCGCTTCGACCACGTCATCAGCGCGTCCTCGCTGCACGAGTGGGCGGATCCGGTGACCGCCCTGTCGGAAATGCATCGCGTACTCAGGCCGGGCGGACGGTACTGCGTCTCCGACCTGCGCCGGGACGTCGACCGGACGACGTTCCAGTTCATGAAGGCGAACATCGCGGCCGACATGCGCCCGGGCTTTCGCACCTCGATCCGGTCCTCGTACGTCAAGAGCGAGATCGAGGAACTGCTCCAAGGCACCGCGCTCGACACGGCCGTCGTGACGGAAGTGCAGATGGGGATCGTCATCACGGGCAGGAAGGAAGCGCCATGAACGCACTCGCGGGAAGTTCGCCGGCCATCACCGCTACGCGCGACGGGCGCTTCCCCGACCGCGCCGGCTTCGACCGCTCCTGGGAAGAGCTCCTGCAGACGTCGAGCACGTGGCGGGACCTCGACTGCGGGCAGTACCTGTCGGCCTGGTGCGGATACGCCCCGGACCACGTCGTCGAGAAGTTCGCCGGGGTCAACCACGTCGGCGTCTACATGGGCGACTACGACAGCGACGACGAGGTGTTCGGCTGGAACGCCTACCTGAACGACCTCCGGGCGTCCGGCCGGATCACCACCGTCGAGATGGGGCCGTCGTACATCTCACCCCGGCAGTACGGCACGCCGGGCTGGTGGAACTCGATCGTTCTCTCCGACGGACGTGTCATCGAGATGTTCGCCTGCCGCCGGTTCGGCCCCTGGGCGGACCGCCCCGCCGCCGAACGCGGGCGTCTCATGTCGCACGTCGCCGTCGACGTGCACACCGACGCCGACGTCCGCTACCTCCTGGACGTCCTCGACCGGGACGTCGACCACCTCGAGAACATCGCGTTCACCGAGGCGGACGAACTCGGCCACACCTACGGGCACCTGCGCAACAACGACAGCGGCTCCGTGCTGGAGATCGTCTACGAGGTGCCGCGCGGCGGATCGGGGCACGGCGATGGCGGTCATTGAGATCTCTCCGCACTCCGGTGAGCACTGCGAATCCACCGCGCTGCTCAACATGCTCCGCAACCACGACATCGAGCTGAGCGAGCCGCTGATCTTCGGACTGGGACAAGGCCTGTCGTTCCTGTACTGGCACTCGAAGCAGATGCCGAGCCCGTTCCTCGCCGGCCGGGTCAAGCCCGACCACCTCATGCGCAACGTCACCGACGCCCTTTCCCTGGAGCTGCGGACGCAGGAGACGTCTTCGGCGGCGAAGGCCGAGGCCACGCTGATCGAGGCGCTCGACCAGGGCGATGTGGTCGGGCTGAAACTCGACCGCTACCACCTCGACTACGCGCGGGAGAATCACCACTTCGCCGCGCACTACGTCGCCTGCATCGGATACGAGGACGACCGGTTCGTCGTCGTCGAGACCCGGTCGCTCGGCGTTCAGTCGACCTCGCGGGAAAGCCTCGCCCGGGCCCGGTCCGCCAAGGGACCGATGTCCTCGCGCAACCTGGCGGTCCGGGTGGATCCGCGCGGGTACGACGAGTCGATCCTCGCGAAGGCCTGCCAGACCTCGATCCTGGCCACCGCACGGGAGTTCCTGACCCCGCCGATCACCAACATGGGGTTCAAGGGGATCGCGAAGGCCGGCTCGCTCATGCGGGGATGGCCCGAGCGGCTCGACCGTCCCGTCGAGGCGATGAGCGCCGTCGGCACCAGCATGGAGGAAGGCGGAACGGGCGGCGGGCTCTTCCGGACGCTGTGGGCGCAGTTCCTGGAGGAGGCGCACGAGCTGACCGGCATCGAGGCCTACGACGAACTCGCCGTCGAGTACCGCCGTATCGCCAAGCGCTGGACCGAGGTGGCGAACCTGCTGCGCGACGCCGACGACACCAGTGCCCGGCGCTCCCTCGACGAGGCGGCGGCGATCGTCGGCAGCCTGGCGGCCGAGGAACGAACGGCGATGGCGCGGCTGGAGGAGGCGTCCCGATGACCACGCTCGCCCGGCCGGCCGGCCTCGATCCGCGCAGCAGGCTGCGCGACACCCTCGTCTCCCGCGTCGACATCGCGCGGAAGGTCGCCGCCGTCACCTCACTGGACCGGCAGGCGCTCGACTCGTGGGCGGCGGAGGCGCTCGCCGCGACCGTGGAGCACGCCTGCCGCAACTCACCGTTCTACGCCGACTTCGTCCCGGCCGATGTCGCCCGAGCGGCCGGGCAGGGCCGTGCGCACGCCTTCGAGGCCATCCCCTTCACGAGGCGTGACCATCTCTCCGCCGCCTACCCGCTCGGGATGCTCGCCGTGCCGCGGCGCGAGGTGATCCGGTTCGACGAGAGTTCCGGCACCGGCAACGGACGCCCGATCGCGGCGTTCTTCACGATGGCGGACTGGCTGGAGAACAACCTCACCGTCGCCGGGCTGCTGGCCGCCGTGCTGGACGAGCGGGACGTGGCGGCCATCGCCGTCCCGTACGAGCTGGCCGGGGTGGGCCAGGACCTCGACCGTGCCGTCGAGATTCTCGGGTGCACCATCGTGCCGCTCGGAGCGGCCTCACCGTCCTGCACTCCGGACCGGATGGTCGACGCCCTGCTGCGTTCGGGCGCGACCACACTGGTGTGCTCCGGAACGCGCGCCCTGTTCCTCGGCGAGATCGCCCGCCGCCGTGGCATCGACCCGCGGAGCGACCTCGCGGTCTCGAAGATCCTCATGGCGGGGGAGGGCGCGTCACCGGCCAAGAAGCGGCGCCTGGCCGACCAGTGGGACGCCGTCGCGTACTCGATGTTCGGCATGACCGAGACCAATACACTCGCCATGTTCTGCCGCGAGCGTGAGCTGCACCTGGTCGAGACACGGACGTTCTTCGAGGTGGTCGATCCGGAATCCGGTGAGCGGCTGCCGGACGGCTCCGTCGGTGAGCTGGCCGTGACGACGCTGGCGAGCCGGGCCATGCCGCTGCTGCGGTACCGGACGGGTGACGTGTGCCAGATCGAGGCGGCGCCGTGCGGCTGCGGTTCCCCGCTGCGCCGGCTGTACCACCGAGGCCGGATCGGTGACCGGATCCCGGTCGGTGACCGCTGGACCTCCCAGCTGGAGATCGAGGACATCGTCCTGAGCGCCATGACCACCGCGCCGTACTACTTCGCCTTCGACATCGACGGGGATGTCCTGGAGATCGCCCTGCCGCCGTCGGGCGCCGACGAGGCGACCCGGGCATCGATCGCGGCCGGGGTCCGTGACCGTCTCGGAGCGGCCACACGTTTCCGTCCGCTGGACACCGACCGGTTCGAGACGGCGCTGCGAACCTCGGCCAAACCGACGATGCGCAATTTCAGTGCCTACGGGGGAGGAGGGGCTGCGGGTGAGGGTTGAACTGCCGCTTCCCACGCGCATTCCGATCGACGGGCGCTTCGAGATCGATGACACGTGCATCGACTGCAAGCTCTGCAACGACCTGGCGCCCGACAACTTCGACGCAGACCTCGACAACGACGTCCACTACGTGTGCAAACAGCCCGAGACGCCCGACGAGCTCGAACGGGTCCTCGACGCATTCGAATCCTGCCCCACCGAATCGATCCGGTACTCAGCGGCACCCAGCGAGGAGTGATGGCGCAATGTCAAGCCTGGACGATCCAGTAAAAGCCGACATGTGCGCCGGCCGACGGCAGATGACCGAACTGGGACCGGTGGCCGAGAGCTACGACCAGCTGCACCGCATCGACCTGCTCGGCGAGGCGCGGGCTGCACGAGGAGTGCCGGAGGCCACCTACGACTCGACGGTGTGCGCCGTCCTCCAGGCGTCGGAGGTGTGCCTGCTCAACCTGGCCCGGCTGGCGCGACGGACCCAGGAGTGCCTGCTGGCCGACGACATCCCGGCCGCCTCCCGTTACGTCCAGTGGGCCGTCGGCTTCCACCGGCTGCTGCGCCGGCTCGGCACGGTGATGCTCGACTCCCGCGGCGTCTTCGGAGCCGGCGTGGCCGCCGGGACCACGGCCGTGAGCATCTCCGAGTCCGCCGGCTACGCGGCCTACGTGGAGGCGCTGCGGGGGCTGGAGGACGTCGCCAAGGGCTCGCTGCTGGCCGGTGCGCCAGAGCTGACCCGCTCCACCATCGCGACCAAGAGCATCGACGACTCGCTGTACCGCGTGCTGCACGGCATCCGGACCGGCTGCCACGACGCGACCAAGTGGGAGAGCGACCTCACCGCCGTACCCATCGGGGTGAGCCGGAGCACCGACGAGCTGATCTCCGCCGAGACGCTGGCGCGAGCGGTCGCCGCGACCGAGCTGAACGCGAGCACCCTGCACGGCGAGTTCGTCGCCCTGCACCAGGTTCCGGAGATTCTCTGCGCCGAGGCGAACGACCACCTCGAGGTTGCGATCCGGGCGATCCGCGCATCGGCCCTGAGCCGGGCGGCGCAGCACCTGACGGCCTGCCGGGAGCTGCTCGATCCGGTGGTCGAGGCGCAGCGGGTGATGGCCGAGCACTTGGCGACCGGGGAGTACCACGGGTTCCGGACCAATCTGGGGCCCGCGAGCGGCACGCACTCCCTGTCGATCAAACAGCACATGTTCCGGGACCTGTTCAAGCACATGTGGAACGACCTCGAAACCTGGCTGGGCGCGCTCGGCGGGTCCTCGCTCGAGGAGACCGTCCGTGACATCGACGCACGCCGTCACGACGACCCGGAGGCATGGCTGCGGCACACCGTGGTCGACCAGGCGTTCAAACTGCACTCCGCCCACCAGCAGTGGCGGCACGAGCATCTGCACATGCCCCGCAACTGCCTGGGCAGCGGCGGCACCAAGTCCATGATCGGCATTCCGGACGGGCCCCAGGCGGTCTACAAGATGCGGGACGCGGCCAACGCCCAGCACTCACTGGCCACGATCCACCGCGCACGCCGGACACCCCTGACGAACGCCGTGCCGGACTCGCCCCTGGCCAAGCTCATCACCGATCCCAGCTCCCTCGACTCCGAGCTGATGCGGGTCGTGGGCGAGGCGACACGCGAGTACTTCCCCCAGGTGCAAGAGCAGGGCTACCAGCCGTTCCGGTCCGGTGCGGCCGAGCGGAACCCGTAGGAGCGCGGACGGTGACCACCACAGGATCCACAGCCTCTGACAGCGTCATGCCCACCGAAGAGATCACCCTCCTGCCGGGTTCCCCCGCCGGAGCCTGGCGAGGGGCGGACTACGTCGCCAGCCTCAAGGACGAGCGCGAAGTCTGGTGCGACGGACGCCGGGTCGACGTGACCGGCGACCCGGGCTTCCGGCCCATGCTGTCCACGCTGGCCGACCTCTACGACGCCCAGCACCTGCCCGACCGGGCGGACGAGATGCTCCACCGGTCGGACACGTCCGGCAACCTCGTCAGCCTGTCGTACCTGGCGCCGGCCGACCGGGACGACCTCAGCCGCAAGTGGGCCAACTCCCACCGGTGGGCGGAGGCCTCCTACGGCCAGCTCTCCCGGATACCCGACTTCATGTCGAACGTCGTGGTCGGCCTGTACGACTACCGGTTCGAGCTGGCCGAGGTCGACCCCGAGTTCGGGCGCAACGCGGAGAACTACTACCGCTACTGCCGCGAGAACGACCTCACGCTGACGCACGGCCTGGGCGACCCGCAGATCGACCGCTCCTCGACCCCCGCCGACCGGCCGGAACTGGGCTTGAGGGTCGTGCGGCGCGGCGCCGACGGCATCGTCGTGCGGGGAGCCAAACAGATCGCCACCCTGGCGCCGTACGCCCACGAGGTGCTCATCTACCTCTCGCCCGCGAACTACCTGCGCGAAGACCCGAGCTATGTCTGCTGGTTCGCCGCTCCACTGGCGACGCCGGGCCTTCGGGTACTGTGCCGCAGGTCGTACGCCGACGGCTCCGGCGGCCTGTCGGCGCGCTACGACGAGCAGGACGCCATGCTGGTGTTCGACGACGTGTTCATCCCGATGAACCGGGTCTTCCTGCTCGACGACTCCCAGGCGGCCGTCCGCGGGTTCGGCGAGCTGAACAAGTGGTCGCTCTACACCGGCCAACTGCGCTACTACCACCGGCTGCGCACCATGCTCGGCGTCGCGTCGCTGCTGGCCCAGGCGATCGGCGTCGACAAGTTCCGACAGGTCACGGACCTCCTCGGCGAACTCACCTCGTACGTCGAGATCGTGCGGCTCGGCCTGGCCACGATCGACTCCGAGTGCCGGCCCACCCCCTCGGGCCTGCTCGCCCCCGGTTCGACGGCCGCGCTCGACGCGGTCGCCGGCCGCTTCTCGACGCGGGGCTCTGAGATCATCCGGCAGATCGGCGCGTCGGGTCTGATCATGCAGCCCTCGGACGCCGACCTGGGTACGTCCGAGCTGCGCGCGGTGCTGGACACGTACATGTGCGGGCGCGAGATGGGCGTGGACGAGAAGTCCCGGATCTTCCGGCTCGCCGCCGATCTGGCCGTCGACCGTTTCGGGATGCGCCAGGAGCTCTACGAGACGTGGAACCGCGGTGATCCCGCCCGGGTCCGCTCGATGCTCTATGCCCGGTATCCCGACCTGCAGCGCTGCGAAACCCAGGCCCGAAACCTGGCCGAAGGGCGGAACGACACCACATGAGTCTCGACAGCATCCGGCTCGAGGGAGTCACGACCCACAACCTCAAGTCGGTCGACGTCTCCTTCCCCAAGGGAAAACTGGTCGTCGCCGCGGGCGTCTCCGGGTCGGGCAAGTCGTCCCTCGTCATCGACACCCTCTTCGAACACTCGAAGACGCTCTACCTGGGGGCCCTGTCCAGCAAGTCCCTCGACATGGGCGACGGCGACTACCAGTTCGACCGGATCGCGGGGACGCAGCCTCCGGTGGCACTGCGCCAGCGTGACGGCGGCTTCTCCAACCCCCGCTCGACCGTGGGGACCCTCACCGGACTCGACGGGCTGTACCGCCTGTTGTTCGGCGCAGGGTCGCGGCCGGTCTGCCCGGCCTGTCTCGGACCGACCGGCCCGGACCTGTTCTGCGACGACTGCGGCTGCTTCGCCGAACCACACTCCGCGAAGCACTTCAGCCCGAACCGCAAGGAAGGCAAGTGCCTCCAATGCGACGGCATCGGCGAACTCGTCGGCTTCTCCCTGGAGAAGATCATCCCGGACCGGTCGAAGACGCTCACCGAGATCTGGGACGGCGCCGACCCCGGAACGTTCGCCGTTCCCAACGTGCGCAAGGCATTCGAGGCGATGGCCGCGGACATCGGCCTCGACCTCGGCCTGCCGTTCGAGAAGCTGAGCCCGGAACAGACCGAGCGGGTGCTGCACGGCTCGGACACCATCTACACCCTCAAGATCCGCAAGGTCACCAACGACTTCCGCTTCGAAGGCATCCTGGGCTTCCTGGAACGGGCGTACCGCAACGCGTCGTCGGCCGCCCGCAAGAACGCCTTCACCAACTACCTCGGACGGGAAGTCTGCCCCGCGTGCAACGGCGGCAGGCTGCGCCCCGAATCGCTCAAGGCGACGGTGGCCGGGCACACCTTCCCCGACTTCCAGAGCGACGAACTGTCACGCTCGATCGCCCGCCTGAGTGAGGGGCTCGCCTCCGGTGCCGTGCCGGCGCAGGTCCGCGAGCTCGCCTCCGCGATCGTCAAACAGAGCGCGAACATCGACGACGTCGGACTGGGGCACCTCCAGCTGCGGCGGCCGGTCACCACCCTCTCCGGTGGTGAGCTGCAGCGGCTGCTGCTCGCGCAGCACCTGGCCAGCGACCTGACCGGGGTCATGTACGTCCTCGATGAACCGACCGCCGGTCTGCACGAGGCCGACACCGGGAGGATCCTCGCCTCACTGCGACGGCTGCGCGATCTCGGGAACACGGTCATCGTCATCGAGCACGACGAGTCGGTGATCCGTGCCGCCGACTGGATCGTCGAACTGGGACCAGGGGCCGGATCCCGCGGCGGCGAGATCGTCTTCGAGGGCCGGTTCGCCGAACTGCTGAACTCCGGTGACTCACCGACCGCGACCGCGATGGTGTCGGACGGGCCGTCGCGGGCGAGGACCGACCTCGCCGGCGCGTCCTGGGTCGAGGTGCGCGGCATCACGCGCAACAACGTGGTCGACCAGGCTGCGAAGTTCCCGCTCGGCGCACTGACCTGCGTCTCCGGAGTGTCCGGCGCGGGCAAGAGCTCACTGGTGGCGGGCATTCACGCATCGGTCTCCCGGGCCATCGCCCAGCGCTCGACGGGCGCGGCGGCCGAGAGCGCCGGCATCGAGGGAGCCGAAGCGCTGGACGACGTCATCTACGTCGAGCAGCGACCGATCGGCCGATCGAGCCGGAGCACGCTCGTCACCTACATCGGCATCAGCGACCACATCCGCGACGCCTTCGCCGCCGGTGCCGATGCGGTCGAGCGCGGACTCGGCCGCGGCGAGTTCAGCCCGAACGTCGCCGGCGGGCGGTGTGAGTCCTGCAAGGGTCTCGGGCTGGCCGAGATCGAGATGACCCTCTTCAAGAGCGAGTTCATCGTCTGCCCCGAGTGTGAGGGCCGCCGGTTCCAGGAGCACGTCCTCGAAGTACGGCTGGACGACAAGAACATCCACGACGTGCTGTCGATGACCGTCGAGGACGCCCTCGAATGGTTCGACGCCAAGAGCAGCCCCAAGGTCGTCCAGGCGCTCGGCGTGCTCAGCGAGTTCGGCCTGGGATACCTGCAACTCGGCTGTTCGACGACCACACTCTCCGGTGGTGAGGCGCAGCGGCTCAACCTGGCCGGGGAACTGCTCAAACAGCGCCGCAGCCGCACGCTGTTCATCTTCGACGAACCGACCCGGGGCCTGCACTCCGCCGACATCCGCCACCTCATGGCCCTGTTCGAGCGGTTGATCTCCACCGGCAACACCATCGTGGTCATCGAGCACAACGTGAAGGTCATCGCCATCGCCGACTGGGTGATCGACCTGGGGCCCGGTGCGGGCCGCGAAGGCGGCCGGGTGGTGCACAGCGGGACGCCGGAGGAACTCGCGGACAACGCGGCCAGCGTGACCGGCCAATTCGTCCGCCGGCTGCGCGACGAACCCGCCGCGGTGACGCCGTTGCCCGACCCTGCCGGAAGCAGGCAGCCGAGTGCGGCGCCGGACCTCGGGGTCATCGGCGAGCTTCTGCCCCGGGCCGTCACCGTGGTCGCCGGCACGGCACGGCAGTCCGAGCGCAACGGTCCGACACCGTACGGACTGGTGATCGGCTCGCTCACCGTCGTCTCCGACGAACTCGCCCTGATCGGCTTCCTGGTGCGCTCGGGCAGCACCAGCTGGAACGCCATCGCGGACACCGGCCGGTTCTGCGTCAACATCCTCGGCGAGGACCAGCGCGAGGTGTCCGACGCCTTCTCGCAGGGCAGGCCGGACAGCCGCTTCGACGCCCTGTCGTGGACGCCTTCCGCCAACGGCTGCCCACGGCTGTCGGGCGCCCTCGGCACCATCGACTGCAGCCTGAAGTCGTCCTACCGGATCGGCGACCACGAGTTCGTCCTGGCGACGGTCGTCAGCGTCGGCATGGAGTCCGGCACCGACCGCCGGCCCCTGCTCCGGACCGAACAGGGCGCCAGCGCTCTCGACGACTACGGGTGGCGCCGATTCGCCCGGGAAGCGGAGGCCAGGTGACGACCACCACGTCCATCGCGACGCACTACGAGCAGTTCCTGGAACTGCTCACCCGCGATACCCGCGACACGGCGCGGACCCGCGACGCGGCGCGGACCCGCGACGCGGCGGACGGCCGCGACGCGGTCCGCGCTCGGTACGGCGAACGGGTCGACCCCTCGGGCGGATCGCAGCCGATCGTGATGACCCGCGACGAGTGGATCCTGAACCAGATCGACCTGACGCTGGCGCTGAGCCGGCCGCTGACCGAGGACGACGTCGTGGTCTCGGCCGTGCCGTACGAACTGTCGTTCATCGGCGCCGAGGTGGACCGCGTGATCGAGATGATCGGCGCCTCGGTGATCAGCGTCGGGACGAGCGGGACCATCTGCCCGATGCCGCGGCTGCTCGGGCTGATCGAGCAGTACGAGGTGACGGCCCTGGTGTGCTCGCCGAGCTTCGCCGCGGAGCTGGCGAGCCTCGCGGTGTCGCTGGGGAAGCGGCCGGAGGACTCGACGATCCGGACGATCATCTGCGTGGGGGAGGCCTGCTCCACCGAGCGCCTCGACCGCATCGGCGCCGCCTGGGCGGCGACGACCTCCACCCTGTACGGGACACCTTCGACACCGACGGTCGCCGTGGCCTGCGACCACGGCGCACTGCACCTGTGCGACCACCGGCTGCGGGCGGAGGTCCGCGGCGGCCCGCGCGGCGAACTGCTCCTGGACGGCTCACCGACCGGCGAGGTCGTCGAGCTGTGGCCGGCGGACCGCCGCTGTGACTGCGGTTCCGCGAGCCGGGTCCTGGTGCCGCTCGGCAGCACGGCGTCGGCGGTACGCGGACCGGACGGGCTGGTCTCGGCGCTGGACGTGGAGCGGATCGTGTTCGGCCACAGGAGGCTCGCACCGCACTTCGCCTGCTCCGTCCGGGACGGCACCTTCCACGTGGCCTGTGCCGTGGCCGACCCCCAGGCGGTCGACACGGGCGCGATGCGGCGCGCGATCCGCGGCGGCATCGGCGAGGCGCTCGGGGTCGAGGCCGAGGTCACGGTCGTCGGCGTGCAGGACTGGAGTACCGCCACGTCATGACCCGCACCCGGCCGCGGCACGCAGCCGCCGCGGCCGATCCACCGGTGGCATCTCGAGGAGACAAGACGCATGAGGGTAGCGGTAGTACAGACCCAGTGGGTCGACGATCATGAAGACGGCCTGCGCAACGCCTACCAGGCGATCGAGGACGTCTGCGGTGCCGGCGACATCGACCTGGTGTGCTTTCCCGAGTTCCTGCTCGGCCCACCGTGGTACATGCCGGGGCAGGACGGTCTGAAGGGGCGTACCGACACCCCGATCCCGGGGCCGATCGTCGACGGGTTCCAGTCCCTGGCCCGCAAGCTCAACACACACATCCTGCTGGGTTCGCTGGTCGAGGACATGCAGGACGGCATGTACCGGAACACGTCCCTGCTGATCGGCCGGCAGGGCGTCATCACCGGACGCGCCGTCAAGGCACACGCCTTCGGAAACGAGATGGTGGTGTGCCGCCAGGCGGACTCGCTCGGCGTCCTGTCGACCGAGTTCGGGCAGATCGGCATCGCCGTGTGCTCGGACTTCTGGATCCCCGAGGTCGTCCGGATGCTGGCGCTGGCGGGCGCGCGAACGATCTTCGTACCGGGCGGGACGCTGGGGCAGAACCAGCCGCTGATGGTGAACGCCCTGCGCACGGCGGCGTACCTGAACGACGTCAACATCGTCTACGCGAGTTCGGTCGGCGTCGTCCGCGGCAAGCGCGGGGACCGGCTCGTGGAGATCCACTTCGCCGGCACCAGCCTGGTCGCCGGCCCGCAGGGCGTGATCGCGCAGGCCGGCAGCGACGAGCCGGAGACACTCGTCGTCGACGTCGACGAGCCCGCGGCCGGCGACGGCCGCCGCTGGCAGGAACTCCGCAGGCCCGGCGCCTACCAGACGCTGCTCACCCCGTACGTGGGAGCGGACCGGGATCTCGCGGCCGAACTGCGGGCGAGCCTGACCGGGGGCGGCGGCCCGGACCGGGGCCGGCCCGTCGCCGCGACCAGTACACGTGAGGGGACTCGTTCGTGACCATCTTCGTAGCGCAGCACGCCCGCCGGGCGACCCCCGAGGCGACGGCCTCCGCCGTACTCGACGATCTCGACGACCGGGTGACCGACGAGGCGTCGTTCGTCCTCCTCCCCGAGAACGCCTTCACCACCGGCGGCGACGTCCAGGCGCTGCCCCCGCGGCTGCGTGAGCAGTGCCTGGACCGCCTGACCACACTGGCACGGGCCCGCGGCACCTACGTGCTCACCGGCTCGTGGGCGGAAGTACGGCCGGGCGGCGCCCTGATGCAGGTGTCCAGGCTGCTGGACCCGAGCGGATCGGAGTGCGCCCGGGTGGAGCGGCCCGTCCTCGACGACGGGACGACCGGCACCGGCGACGACTTCCCGGTCGTCGAGACGCCGTTCGGCCACGTCGGGGTGCTCCTCGGCCCCGACTTCTGGCTGGTCGAACCGCCGCGCATCGAATGCCTGGCCGGTGCTGAACTGCTGCTCGTCGCCGGGTCCCTCGACGGCACGCAGCAGGCCGCGCAGCGGGCCGCGGTGTGGGGCATCGCGACCCTCAACACCGTCGCGGTCGCCTTCGCCGGATCGCTGAGCGAACGCTGCGGCGGGGGCAGCGCCGTGGCGGTGCCCGAGGGGTTCGTCGCCGAGGCGGGCACCGACGAAGGCGTCATCGAGGCGCCCTGGGACGTCGAGAAGATACGGCACCTGCGCGAACCCGACCTGCGCTTCCAGCAGACCCTGTGGTTCGGTCTCTGGGCACGCCGGACGGAGTTGTACACGGACCTGACGGCGCAGGTGAGTTGAGATGCGCGAAGCCGGTGCTTCCGCCGCCGACGTCCGACGGCGGATCGCGGGAGAGATGGCGGACGACGTGCCCTGGGACCGGGTGCTCAATTCCATCTGCACCGAACCCCATCCGCTGGGTGTGGAGACGGCCGCCGCCGCCGCGCACACCAACCTCGGTGACGTGCGCATCTTCCGCGGCACCAAGCGCATCGAGCGCAAGGTCGTCGAGTTGCTGCTCGATCTGCTGGGCAACCCCGGCGGGTCGGGGAGTCTGGTGTCCGGAGGGACCGAGGCGAACCTGATCGCGATGCTCGTGGCCCGTGAGTCGGCACGCGCCCGGGGACGGCTGACCGACCGGCCCGAAGTCGTCGTCAGCAGCACCGTGCACTTCTCCTTCACCAAGGTCTTCGGGCTGCTGGGGCTGACCCCGGTGGTCGTGCCGGTCGACGACACCTTGCGGTTGCCGGCCGGCGAGGTGGCCCGGCGCATCGGCGAGCACACCGTCGCGGTCGTCGCGACCGCGGGCAGCAGCGAGTTCGGTGTGGTCGACGCGGTCGACGAGATCGGACCGGTGGTGGCGGGACGGGGCGTGCACCTGCACGTGGACGCGGCCACCGGCGGCTTCATCATCCCGTTCGCCCGTGAACTCGGCCGCGACCTCCCGCAGTTCGACTTCACCGTCGACGGCGTCGACTCGATCACCATCGACCCGCACAAGTACGGACTGGCCAACGTCCCGGCCGGGGCGATCCTGTTCCGGGGAGCACAGGACGCCGGGCGCTTCGCGGTCGACTCGTTCTTCATCGACACGCCGGTGCACAACACCCTGCTCGGCACCCGCCCCGGCGCCGCAGCCGTGTCGACCTACGCGGTGCTGGAACACCTCGGGCGCGACGGTTTCCGCGACCTCACCCGCACCAACTACGAAGTGACGCAGTACCTGGTGGACGGGCTGCGCGCGGCCGGGCACGAGTTGTTCGCCGAACCGCAGCTCAACATCGTGGTGGTCAAGATGCCGCACGCGGTGCGGATCTCGCAGCTGCTGGAGTCGAGGGGCTGGATCGTCTCCACCTCGAAGCGGTTCGGCGAAACCCTGCGGCTGGTCGTCACCCGGCATGTGACACCGAAGATGCTGGACGAGTTCTTTCCGGAGCTGGAACGGGCCCGTCAGGACGTCGAGGCCGAGGCGGCGCTGCGATGAGCCTCTTCCGTGGCGCCCGGACCCGGCTCGCCGCCCTGCAGATGCGGATCGAGCCCGGGCAGCGGGACGAGAACCTCGCGCGAGCCGCGAAGCTGCTGTCCACCGCGAGAGAACGCGAGGCCGACCTGGCGTGCCTTCCGGCGACCTTCGCCACCGGCCTGAACTTCCCCACGCTGCGCACCGACGCGACCGCCGAGGACGGGCCGGTCGTCGAGTTCCTCGCCGAGCAGGCCCGCACCCTCGGCATGCACATCGCCGCGGGTGTGCTGCTGTCCGCCGGGCGGGACGTCTTCGACGCCGCCGTGCTCGTCGGCCCCGGCGGCGACCCGCTCGGCTGGTACCGCCGCGCCTGCGTGTGGGCGGGCGAGTCCGAGTACCTCTCCACCGGCTCGCCCGGCGAGGTGATCGACACGCCCGTCGGACGGATCGGCCTGCAAGTGAGCTACGACCTGCGGTTCCCCGAGGCGAGCCGGCAGTACCTCGCTCAGGACGCCGACCTCGTCGTCTGCGTGGCGAACCTCTTCGGGCCGTTCTCGCACCCGCTGCGCTCCCTGTGCCGCGCCCGGGCCGCCGACAACGAGTGCGCGCTGGTGTTCGCCAGCGGGGTCGGCGAGAACCGCTTCGCGAACATGACCTACGTCGGCCGCAGCATGATCGTCGACGGTCTGGTGCAGGACGCCCGGGAGGACCCGGAGGCGGACATCCTCGCCGAGGCCGCCCCGGGCAGCCAGGAAGCGGTGATCGACGCGGACGTGCACTGGCGGCAGCGGCGGAAGGTCCGCGCCGGCCTGCCGTTCCACGACGACCTGCGCTCGACCTGGACCACGATCCACGGGGGGCGCGCCTGATGAGGGCAACGCGTATGCAGCCGGAGTCCGGCTGGCTCGGCGACGTGCTCGGGCTCGTCGCCATGGACATGCGGCAGTTCTTCGACAACCGCCTGTTCGCGGTGTCGACGCTGCTGACGTCGGTGTCGATGGTGCTGGCCTTCGGGGCGGCGACCGACCAGATGGTGAGCCCGGCGCCGACGGCCGCCAACTACTTCGGCTTCGTCTTCCCCGGCATCATCGGCGCCGGCATCATGTTCAGCTGCACCTACACCGTCGGCTACACGGTCATCATCGACCGCAACCGCCGGACGATCGAGGACCTGATCCTCTCGCCCCTGTCCTACTCGGGGTTCCTGCTCGCCCGGATCATCGGCGTGGTGCTCAAGTGCCTGTTCCAGTTCGTGCTGGTGCTCCTGCTCGGCGTCGGGGTCTTCGACGCCCGGATCGAGTCGGTGCCGCTGTTCGTGCTGGGCTTCTTCACCGCGTGCACGGCCTTCGCCGGGCTCGGGATCCTCATCGCGACCTACACCAACGAGATCTCCTTCCCGGCGGTCGTGAACATCATCGTCATCCCGCTCATGTACTTCGCCGGGATCTTCTTCCCGCTCGACAACCTCGGGACGCTGGGCGACGTCTTCGCCAGGCTCCCCCTCTCGGTGCACATCGACATCTTCCGCGCCGCCACCTCGCCGGACGTCTCGGCCACCGGGGCGTCGGTGCTGGCGGTGGCCTACTCGTTCCTGGCCCTGTCCATCGCCGCATGGGCCTTCCGCAGGAGGATCGGCCATGGCTGACACCACGAGCACCGCAGCGCCGGTCCTGTCGGTCTCCCGGCTCGACCACCGGGTGAGCCCCGACTTCGCCCTGCACTCCCTCACCTTCTCGGTGGACGCCGGCGAGGGCGTGGCCATCATCGGCACCAACGGCGCCGGCAAGACCACGCTCATCCGGCTCGTCGCCGGGCTGCTGCGCCCGTCCGGCGGCGAGGTGCGCATCTGCGGCACCCCGCCCCGCCGCTGGGGGCAGGTCGGCCGTCACATCGGGTACGTCCAGCAGGCCAAGGACCTCCCGGACGGCGTCAGCGTGGAGACGTACGTCAAGCACCAGCTCAAGCTCCGACGGGCCGACCCGGGCCGGTACGAGGAGCTGATCGCCCTGGCCGAGCTGGAGCAGTACCGCCACCAGTACGTGCGCAGTCTCTCCGGCGGCAGCCAGCGCAAGCTGCACGTCATCTGCGCCGTCGCGCACCGGCCCGACCTGCTGATCCTCGACGAGCCGACGACCGGCCTCGACCCCACGGCGCGCGAGACGCTGCTTGAGCTGCTGGGGAGCTTGAAGAAGGACGGCGTCGGCGTGCTGTTCGCCAGCCATCACCGCGACGAACTGGTCGCGCTGGCCGACTCGGTCGTGGTGCTCCACCAGGGACGGCAGATCCAGGACGCCTCGCTCGACGCCGTCACCCGGTGGGGCGAGCGCTCCAGCCTGATCCTGGAGGCCTTCACCGACGCGCACCTCGCGCGGCTGCACGACTGGGCCGGACAGGAGGTGCAGGCCGGCAGCCTGGTCCGGTCCGTCCGCGCCGTCGACCAGGGCGTGCGGCTCGACCTGTCCGACGGCGACCACCAGGGCACGCTGGCCGAGGTCGTCGCCCGGGCCCACGCCGCCGGCCTCGCACTGCGCTCCGCGTCCTACTTCCAGCCCACTCTGGCGGACGTCGTCCGTTCCATCGTCGACCAAGTCGAACCGGAGGACATCGCATGAGCATCACCACCACGACCACGAGCATGCCGTTCTGGAAGGAGTACCCGGAGCGCGACAGCGAGTGGGTGCGGCAGTACCCGACGAAGCACGTGCCGGTGAACGAGGAGGAGGTGTTCACCCGCAAGCCGATGGGCGTGTACGTCCACATCCCGTTCTGCAACCGGCTCTGCTTCAGCTGCCCGTACATCAAGCACCAGACCGACCGGGACCTGACCCGCACCTACCTGGAAGCGCTGAAGACGGAGATCACCAACTACGCCGAGCGGCCGTACATCCAGGACCACGTCATCACCCTCGGCTACATCGGCGGCGGCACCCCGACCGCACTCACCGCCCCCCAACTCGACGATCTGCTGGGCCACATGTTCAGCAGCCTCAACGTCGAGGAGGGCGCGGACTTCTCCATCGAGACCACCCCGGTCGACATCACCGAGCGCAAGGCCACCGTCCTGCTGGAACGCGGCATACGGCGCATCAGCCTCGGGGTGCAGACCTTCGTGCCGGAGGAACTGAAGAACATCGGCCGCCCGAACGACCCGGAGATGCTCAAGGAGAGCATCCGGCTGCTGCGCCGGTGCGGGTTCGAGAACATCAACATCGACCTGATGCACGGCATCAACGGGCAGACGATGGAGAGCTGGGAGCACAGCCTCGACGTCGCCATCGAACTCGGCGTCACCTGCATCTCGTTCTACACGTACATGGAGTTCGCGCAGATCTCCACCAAGCGCAGGAAACTGCCGCCGGTCCCGGAGAAGGCCGTGGTCGACGACATGTTCCTGTTCGCCGCGGAGAAGCTGTCCAAGAACGGCTTCCTGGGCTACTACGGCGACTGCTTCGCCAAGCCCGGCTACCAGCCGAAGTACGGCGAGACGTCGTGGAGCGAGGACATCCCCATCATCCCGCTCGGCCCCACCGCCACCGGGCACCTGCGCGACCACTGGTACTTCAACGAGCCCGACATCGGCCGCTACATCCAGACGGTGATGGAGGGCCGGCTGCCGATCTCCATGGGCAAGCACATCACCAAGTCGGAGGCGATCCGCCGCTCGATGGTCCTGGGCGTCAAGGCCGGCCGGGTCAACCGGGAGCGGTTCCGCAGGATCCACGGCGTCGACTTCATGGAGATGTTCCGCGCCGAGATCGACGACCTGATCGAGAAGGAACTGATCACCGCCGACGAGAACGGCATCGAGGTGACCGGCCCGAAGGGCTGGTACTACCTGGACAACATCTCCAAGGCGTTCTACTCGCCGGAGTTCCGGCGCTACCCGCAGCACCTGGGAGCGGACATCTCCAACTTCATCTCCAGCCAGCCGATTCCCCTGCAGCTCACCACGCGGCCCAAGGACGAGGAGGCCGGCTGTGACCACCACTGAAGCCCGACTGCTGAACCTGACCGACCGAGTGCCGCAAGCCTCACCGCACGACGACATCGACAAGGTGCGCTTCTACGACCTCGGGATGCGCCGCTCCGCGCTGATGGCGTACAAGCGGCCCAGCGACCGCATCCTGGCACACGTCCGCGAGGGGATGACCGACCTCGTCGAGGTCGGCTTCAACACCGGCCTGCTCTCCCTGCACGTGGCCGGCAAGCTGCCGGACCTGGCCGTGTCCGGGGTGGAGGAGAACCAGAACCTGGTGGACGTCGCCGAGGACAACCTGACGCTGGCCGTGTGGGCGAACAGCGCCGGCGACGTGGAGTTCGAGATGGCCAAGCTGAACCGGCTGCCCTTCCCGGACGACTCCGCGGACATCGTCTTCTCGTTCTCCTCGCTGCACCGCTGGCGCCGGCCGGTCGAGACGCTGAAGGAGTGCGCCCGCATCTGCAAGCCCGACGGCGTCGTGATCATCGAGGACATGAACCGGCACGCCGAGGAGGGGCACATCACCTTCATCCTGCAGTTCGTGAAGGAGGGCGGCGACGAGTTCATGCGCTCGTTGCAGGCCGCCTACACCAGGGACGAGGCCGCCGAACTGCTCCGGGAAGCGGGCCTGGCGGACTGGCAGGTGGTCGAGGAGGACCTCGGCCTGGTGATCTCCTCGCGTCCCCTCGAACCGGTGAGCACGTGATGCCCGGGACGAAGATCGCCGTCGTCCAGATGGAGTCGAAGCTCGGCAAACCGGCCCAGAACCTGCGCCGCGCCGAGCACTACATCGGTGAGGCCGTGGCGCAGGGGGCGGACCTGATCTGCCTGCCCGAGGCGTTCTCCACGTCCGGCAACATCCTCGAGGCCGCGGACGTGTCGGTGCCCATCCCGGGGCCGGAGACCGAATTCCTGTGCGAGCAGGCGAAGCAGGCCGGGGTGCACATCGTGGCCGGCCTGCTGGAGCGCGGCGACGACGGCAAGTACTACAGCACCTCGGTCCTGTGCGGCCCCGAGGGAACGATGCTCGGCCGCTACCGGCGGGTGCACTGCCACGAACTGGAGGCCCGCTACCTCTCCGGCGGATCGGAGTACCCGGTCTTCGACGTCGAGTTCGGGCGCATCGGCCTGATGCAGGGCTACGACATCAACTTCCCGGAGGTCGCACGGGAGTACTGCCGCCGCGGAGTCGACATCATCGTGTGCTCCGCGCTGGTGCCGGAGATGTTCGCCTACGTGGCGAACATGCGCCTGCCGGTCAGGGCGGTGGACGCCGAGTGCATCGTCGCCTTCGCGTCCGGCATCGGCACCAACCTGTACGCCGGATTCGGCTACATGGGACGCAGCCAGATCCTGGCGGATCCGCTGTTCCTGGAAGCCGAACGCTTCGACTTCGTCGACGGCGACGAACGGATGGTGGACCTCGGCAAAGAGCCCGGAGTCGGCGTCGTCGAGGTCGACCTGGACCGTATGCGCCGCTACCGCACCAAGGCCACCCTGAGCGGCGACCTGAAGCCGGCGACGTACTGGCAGTCCTGACGAGAGTGAAGGCCCATGCGCGTACTGCTCATCTCCACCAACAAGATCCGGGTGCCGCGGCCGGCGCTGCCCATCGGCATGGCCTACATCAGCGCCGCGCTCAAGCACGCCGGACACCAGGTCGACGTCCTGGACCTGCTCTGGGAGTCCCGGGAGCTCAAGGCGGTCCGGGAGAAGCTGACCACCGAGACGTACGACGTGGTCGGCATCGCCGTGCGCAACCTGGACAACCTGACGTTCATCGACCCGGTCTTCTTCGGCCCGATGACCGAGAAGATCGTCCAGTGCGTCCGCAAGTACACCAGCGCCACGGTCGTCCTCGGCGGCTCCGGCTTCTCCGTCGAGCCGCTGTCGTTCTTCGAGTACGCCCAGCCGGACTACGGCATCGCGGGTGAGGGCGAGGCCGGCATCGTCCAGCTGCTGGACTACCTCGAGTCCGGGGGGCGGCTGCAGTCGATCTCGGGACTCTGCTACCTCGACGAGAACGGCAAGTTCTGCCACAACCAGTCGAGCCAGGCGTTCGACCTGGGCGCGCTGGAACCCGACCGGTCCGTGTACGACCCCCGGTACTTCGAGGAGGGCGTCTCGGCGGCCTCCGACCTCACCCGCGATCACCAGCCGGCCATCGAGACCCTGCAGACCAAGCGGGGCTGCAAGCTGTTCTGCTCCTACTGCATCATCCGCAAGACCGAGGGCAAGGGCGACCGGTTCAAGGAACCGGCGGAGGTCGTCGGCGAGATCCAGCGGGCGATGGCGGAGAACCCGGCCGTTCGGGAGTTCGAGATCGTCGACGCGACCTTCAACTACCCGATGGAGTACGCGGCCGAGGTGTGCGAGGAGATGATCCGCGCCAAGCTCGACGTGCCCTGGTACTGCCAGTTGACGCCGAACGCGGTCACGCCGGAGTTCGTCAAGCTGCTGCACGCGGCCGGCTGCATCCGGGTGGACCTCGGTACCGACGCGCTCACCGACGAGGCCCTGGCGGACCTGATGAAGGGCTTCGACATGGCGCGGGTCCTGGAGATCGACCGCCTGTTCACGGCCAGCCCGATCGAGCACACCCACTGCATCTTCCTCGGCGGGCCGGGGGAGACCCCGCAGGCACTGAGGGAGTCGATCCGCTTCACCGAGCGGTTCCTGAATCCGGCGCAGATCTACGCCAACCTCGGCATCCGGATCCTCAGCGGCACCAAACTGCAGCGCCAGGCCGTCAAGGCCGGGATCCTGCGGGAGGGCCAGGGCACGTTCGTCCCCGCCTTCTACGTGGAGCCGGCGATCCTCGCCGACCGGGACACGCTCGACTTCGTCCGCGACGCCTACCTGAGCCACAAGAACTGGTACCTGTGGTGGGGCCTGGGCGGGCAGAACCTGACGGACCGTTCGAGGGACACCATCCAGGCCGTGGCCGACATGCACCAGGAGTACGAGTACGTCATGCAAGGCAAGCCCCGGCTGGAACGGGCACCGAAGCCGGTGACGACCCAGCCGCTCAAACTCACGATCGGTACCCCGTGATCAATGTTCCAGCCGCCGCCGACGAACTGGCGAAGACGCTTGCGGCCAGGGCCGACCCGGACTTCGCGGTGCGCATGCAGCGGTACTTCCCGCACGAGATCCGGGCCCTCGGGGTCGGCAACGCCGCGGTCGTGGAGATCGCCACCGACTACTTCCGTGAGCGGCGGGACACTCCCGCGGCGGCGCGGCTGCTCCTGGCGGAGGAGGTGCTGACGCGCGCCGCGTACCACGAGGAAGTGCTGCTGGGCTTCGCGGTCCTGCACAAGGTCGCCAGGACCGGGCTCGGCGGCGAGCTGCTGGACCGCTGCGAGCACTGGCTGGAGACGTACGTGTCCAACTGGGCGCAGTGCGACGACATGTGCCTGAAGCTGCTGTACCCGTTCTTCCTCGGGCACCTGGAACTGATCCCGCGGACCCGGCGGTGGGTCGGATCGGCCTCCCCGTGGGCCAGGCGCGCCGCGAACGTGGCCGTCGTGAAGTTCGTGCGGCGCAAGGTGGGGCGCACGGTCTTCGAACTGCCGACGGCGCACGTCTTCGACAACTGCGTCCGCCTGATGCACGACGAGGACGTCTACGTGCAGAAGGGCTCGGGCTGGCTGCTCAAGGTCACCGCCGAGGCCCATCCCGACGAGGTGGCGGAGTTCCTGCGCACCTGGCACACCGAGATGCCCCGCGACACGTTCCGGTACGCGGTGGAGAAGATGGACCCGCGGCTGCGGCGGTCCTTGATGGAACTGGGACAGGGGTGACGTCATGAACGCGACCGGCCGCTACGTCCACCGGCGCGGCATCCACTGCGAGTCGGCCTGCCAATGCGCTGTCCTCGCGGCCGGTGGATACGAGGCGGACGAGGAGATCGTGTTCGGGCTGGACGGGGGTTTCGGATTCTCGTTCTTCCCGGCGAACGGCAATGCGCCGGACATCGTCGTCGGCAAGCAGGCGATCATGCCGCTCAGGGCGTCGCGGCTGATGGGCGTCGAGGTCGAAACGCACACGCCGAAGTCCGGGGCGGGCCTGGCCAAGCTGCTGGAGTCGGCGCCGGCCGTCATGACCCGGGTGGACCTCGGCCTGCTTCCGTACTGGGGTCTGGAAGGGCGCTCCTCCTTCGGCGGGTACTTCGTCAACGTGGTCCGCCCTCTGGGGGCCGACACGTTCGAGGTGTCGGATCCGGCGTTCGACGAACCCGTCTCCGTGACTGCGGCCGAGCTGCAGGCGGCCCGGTCCAGCCGCAACTCGCCGCCGCTCAACCCGGACTGGAAGGTGTACGTCTTCGGCGCGCCGCGGCGCACTCCGCAGCTGGACCGCGTCGGTCCGGTGGCCGTGCGCACCCTGTGCCGCGAGGTCCTCAAGCCGGGCAGCCGCAATCTCGGCGTCCCCGGCCTGAAGCTGCTGGCCACGACGGCGCCGTCCTGGCCGCAGTCCAAGCACGGCGAGGTCGAGGACGTCGACCTGACCGGCCGCGTGATACGCACCGACGCCCTGGCGCGTCAACTGCTGCATCTGGGACGGCAGATCGAGTCCTTCGGCACCGGCGGAGGGCTGTTCCGCCCGATGATCGGCCGCTACCTGAACAGGGTCGCCGACAGCACCGGCGAGGCACGCTACGCCGAGGCGGCCGGGCGGTTCCTCGACAGCGGCCGGCTGTGGTCGAACCTGGGATCCGCACTGCTGACAGCGGGGGCCGTCACCGCGCGGGGCGATCTCAAAGCGCTCGTGGACGCCGTGGCGGACACCGCACGGTCCGCGATGGACGTCGAGAAGCGGGCGCTGACCGCGCTCACCCCTCTGTAGACGCGAGGTCGAGAGATGCCCACCGAGGACGAGACCGTACTGCTCCAGGGGCCCCGGCACTGGAACGAGCACGCCCGCCGGCGCCGGGAGCAGGGCCCCTTCCGGCCGGACCTGCGCAAGGCGGTGCTGCACGGCGCCGACCTGCAGGGCGCCGAACTCGCCGACGCGGACTTCACCGACGCGGTGCTGACCGAGTCGTACCTGATCTCCGCGGACCTGAGGGGCGCGAACCTGGAAGGCGCCGACCTGTGCGAGGCGTACCTCATCCTCGCCGAGCTGAACGGCTGCCGTCTCGTGGGCGCGAACCTCGACGGCGCGGACCTCAGCGGTGCCGATCTGACCGGCGCGGTCCTCGACCCGGGCTTCCGGCGGACTGCCGTGATCTCGGACTACCTCACGATCTGGCCATAGCGAAAGGAGCTCCTCATGATCGTTCTGGGCTACAACGGGTTCGGCAAGTCTGCGGAAATCTTCGGACGCCTCTTTCGCGCCACCGGCATCGACCGTCACCTGCTGTACGGCCATGACTCCTCCGCCGCCCTCGTCATCGACGGGAAACTGGTCGCCGCCGTCGAGGAGGAACGGCTCAACCGGGAGAAGAAGACATCGAGCTTCCCGGTCAACGCCATGCGCTGGTGCCTGGATTCGGCCGGGATATCCTTCGACGACGTCGACACCTTCGCCTTCTCCTGGCAGTTCTCCCAGGACGTGCTGAACAAGATGATCGCCGAGATCACCGAAGACCCGGCGGCGTCCGTCGAGCAGAAGTTCGCGCGCTTGCAGCGTCTGGCGGAGACCCATGCGGCGATGTTCAGCGAGGCCGCGACCCAAGCCGACTTCCTCGAACACACCGGCCACCGGCTGAACCCGGAGAAGCTGGTCCGGGTCCCGCACCACATCGCGCATCTGATGACGGGATACCACCTGTCGGGCGGCGGGGACGCGGCATTCCTGGTCAGCGACGGTCGCGCCGAATGGCTGTCGTCGATCATGGGTGAGGTGCGCGACGGCGAGGTGAAGATCTTCGACGACATGACCATCGACTCGCGGCACTCACTGGCGATGCTCTTCTCCGTGGTGACGCGCTACCTCGGATTCGTCCCGAACAACGACGAGTACAAGGTGATGGGGTTGGCCGGGTATGGCGCCCCGCCCGAGCCGAACCCGTTCCTGGAGCACGTGGTCGAGGTGTGCCCCGACGGCACCTACAGGATTCCCTATCCGGCGAACGCCGTACCCGCCTACTACGAACTCTTCGATCGCATCTTCGGCGGAGACGAGCAATGCCGCGAGGAGTTCGACTACCGGGTACGCGTGGCCAGTGCCGCACAGCACATGCTCGAGACGGTGACCGCCGGCCAGATCCGCACGCTGGAGGCCCGGAGCGACCTCCCACGCGTGATCTTCGAGGGCGGGCTCGCCCTGAACTGCGTCAACAACAGCAAGCTGCTGGAGCGTTCGCGCTTCACCGAGATGGATGTCAGCTTCGGCGCCAGCGATGTCGGGGTGGCCATCGGGGCGGCTCTGTTCGCCGCCGGGCAGGCCGGCACCCCGCCCCGGATCAGCACGTCACCGTACCTGGGGCCGAGCTACGACGGGCACGAGATCCAGGCGGCCCTCCAGCAGTACGCCGACCGGGTCGTCTGGCGGGAACTGGACCCCGCGGACGTGGCGCGGGAGGCCGCGACCCTGATGCGGGAGCGATGCGTCATCGGGTGGTTCCAGGGGCGTATGGAGTACGGGCCGCGCGCCTTGGGCAACCGCAGCATCCTGGCCAACCCGAGGTTCCCCGACATCAAGGACATCATCAACGAACGCATCAAGCACCGCGAGCAGTTCCGGCCCTTCGCCCCCGTGGTCCTGGAGCACCTCGCACCCGAGGTCTTCGAACTCGGCAAGAAGACGTCCTCGCCCTACATGACCTTTGTGGTTCCGGTGCGGCCCGAGTACCAGGACAAGATCCAGGGCGCCTGCCACGTCGACGCCACCTCACGGATCCAGACGGTCACCGAGCAGAGCAATCCGCTGCTCGCCCAGCTGCTGCGTGAGTTCACCGGGCTGACGGGCATTCCCTGCCTGATCAACACTTCGTTCAACGTCGCCGGAGAACCCATCGTCTGCTCGCCCGCGGATGCTCTGTCCTGCTTCCTCAAAACGGAGATGGATCATCTGTTCCTCGGCAACTTCCTGGTGTCCCGAATGTGAGTGGGGGAACGCCTTCCTGATCTTGGCGTCCGCAATCGAACTTCAGAAGGTTGCGCTACGCTCTACGCGATGGAAGGGAGACGTGAACAGGTGTCGCTTTTAGAAGCAGAACCGTACGTCGGTAAACATTGCGAGTCGACCACACTCGTGAATCTGTTGCGGCAGCGAGAGGTCGACTTGTCGGAGCCGCTCATCTTCGGGCTCGCCGGTGGCCTGTCGTTCATCTACTGGCGGACGAAGCAGATGCCGACGCCGTTCGTCGGTGGCCGTATCAAGCCCGACACGCTGTCGGACAATCTTGCGAATGCGCTGAACTTGCGGCTGTCCGTTCACGAGACGTCATCGGCGAAGCGGGCGAGGGATCATCTGCTGGCCGAGCTTGATTCCGGAACCGTTGTCGGACTCAAGCTCGACCGCTACTTCCTCGACTACTCCACCGACGACTTCCGGTTCGCCGCCCACTACGTCGCCTGTGTCGGGTACGACGACGACCGTTTCGCTCTGGTCGAGACGCAGCCGCTGGGCCTGCAGTGGGCCTCCGGTGAATCCCTCGCAACCGCCCGAAACGCCCGGGGACCGATGAGTTCGCGTAACCGCGCCTTCACCATCGACCTCCCGAAGGGCGGCCTCCCCGATCTGGGGAAAGCAGCCCGCAAAGGCATCAAAACGGCGGCGGAGAACTTTCTGAATCCGCCGATTTCCAACTTCGGGTACAAGGGCATGCACAAAGTCGCCGACCTGATGCCGCAGTGGCTCGACGACCTGGAGTCGCCCGCCGACAGCCTGCCCGAGATCTGCACGATCATGGAGGATGCGGGAACCGGCGGGGGCCTGTTCCGCAAGATGTGGGCGGAGTTCCTGGCGGAGACCGCCGAAATCACCGGTATCGGCGAATTCCAAAAGGCCTCGGACGCGTACCGCGAGTTGTCGCAGAAGTGGACCGAGGTGGCCGGACTTCTGAAAGAGGCGGGAGCCTCGTCGTCCCGGGAATCCCTCCACAGCGCGTCAAAGATCGTTCATGAGGCCGCCGAGAAGGAGCAGCGCCTGATGCAACGCCTCATGGAACTGTCGAGCTGACGAGTTCGGCAGTTAGCTCGCCTGACGGGAGCGGGGACTCGCGCGGGGTGTCCCCCCCCCGCCCCCGAGAGCTCCTCGCCTCGTGGAGGCCTTCGCGGCGGCGGCCGGACTTCGACGCCCGGACCGTCGCGCTGCCTATGATCGGCCCATGACGGCATGGAGTCGGTGTCTGGACGCCGCCGGGATCGGTGAGTCTGAGCTGCGCAGCGCGTACGGCGCCCAGAGGAAAGCGGTACGGCGGCACCGCCGCTCTTCCTACATCGCGGCTCGCGTCCTGCTGCCGGCCGCGCTGCAGCCTCACGCGCTGGCCGCCACCGCGTTCATGGACCACGGGGACAACGTCCTCGACACCGGCCCGAAGGCGCAGCGGGCCACGGCGTGGGGGGATTGGGAACAGCGGGTGCGCAAGGCACTGGAGACCGGGCGCGGCGACGACCCGCTGATTCTCGCGCTGCTGGCCACGACGCAGCGGTGTCCGCGGCTCCGCGAGGCGGTGGAGGAGTATCTGGTCACGGCCGAGGCCGAGCTCGAGTTCGCCGGATTCACCACCGAAGCCGATTATCAGGCCTATCTGGATGCCTACTCGGTACCCGCCTTCATGCTGGTCGGCACCCTGTTCGCGCCGGAGACCGGCCACGACCGGTACCGCTCGGCGTGCCGGACCCTCATCGAGGGCAGCCAGCGGCTCGACTTCGTCAACGATCTCGCCGAGGACCTGCGGGAAGGACGGCTGGGCATCCGCACCGAGAGCATGGAACGCTTCTCGGTAACCGTGGAGGACCTCCGGGCCGGTCACGAACCGCCGGGCCTGGCGGACCTGGTGAGCCGGGAAGTGCGGACGGCGCGCACGGCACTGCACTCGGCGAGAGAGGTGGCGGCCCTGGCGACGGCCCCTGGCCGCGCGCTGCTGGGGGCCATCGTCGACATCGAGCTGCTCACCGCGGATGCGGTCCTCGCACGCGGCCCCCGACTGCTGGACGGCCCGGCGTCACCGCCCCTCGCGGCCACCGTACGAACACTGCTGAGCGCCCGCCGCGCGGCGTGAGAGCGGTGGAGGCTTAATGGCCGAGTCAAGGGCCTATGCGGGGCCGCTGGCGCTGTCGGCGTCCTGATCGGCGGCCTCTTCGAGCAGGTCCATGGCGCGGTTGTGGAAGCGGCGCTCGGCGTCGCGGCATGGGGCGTTGAAGAAGGCTCGTTGGGCTTCGGCAAGATCGCAGTTCAGCAGGCCCATGGTCACGAATACGGCTTCCACTCCGTGACATCCGTTGTCCTTGAGGAACTGTTGGAGTGCGTCCGTGTCGCCGGTGGCCTCCCAGACGGGCCGGGCGGTTTCCTGCATGGCAGCGATGCGTGCTGTTCGTTCTGCGTCGAAGCCCACGGGGGTCCGCCTTTCTGGTTTGGCCCGCAGGCTATCGCCGGGTAGGCGGGGTGCGCGGCCTGTTCAAGCGGGTTGAGCGATGGGTGGGTGGAGGGTGAAGAGTCTGTCGTCACGCAAGAGCGCCCACAGGACATCGACATGTCGGCGGGCGAGGGCGATGACGGCCTGGACGTGCTTGCAGCCCTCGGCTCGCTTCTTCATGTAGTAGTCGCGGTTGGGGCCTTCGCGGATGATGCTGCTGGGCGGAGAGGTAGAAGACGCGGCGGAGGCGTCGGGTAGCGCTTGGGGCGGTGGAGGTTGCCGGTGCGGCGTCCGGAGTCGCGTGGAACGGGCACGAGGCTGGCGGCTGAGGCGAGGTGGCCTGCCACCGGCGTAGGTGCTCAGGTTTCCGGCTGCGACGAGGAACTCGGCTCCCAGGATGGGGCCCATGCCCGGCAGGGACTCGATGATGTGGGCCTGGGGATGGGTGCGGAAGGTCTGCCGGATCTGCTGGTCGAAAACGCTGTCCCGGAATGGCGGACCACTCTGGACGCCCTCCTTGAGCTGCCCGAGATCGGCGGCCCGGTCGGGTACTCCGGAGGGTGGACCGCGCTCGGGATTCGGCTCGCGGTGGTCGAGCCGCGCATCGCGGCCGCAGGCTTCTTCGCCGGGGGATACGTGCCCCGCGCCCAGCGTGAGGAGGCCCGGCAGGTCACCATTCCGCTGCTGTTCCTGCTGCAGTGGGACGACGAAGGGAACCCCCGGCAACGGGCCCTGGACCTGTTCGACGCTTTCGGCAGCGAGGAGAAGACGCTGCACGCCAATCTGGGAGGGCACACCGGCACCCCGTGGTTCGAGCTGGAGGACGGGTGCCGGTTCTTGGACCGACACCTGAAGTGAGACCGGGCCGTCCGGCGGGCAGCAGGCGGTGGGCGGTGGGGTGATCACCCACATTCGGCTGCGTGGGGTATGGGGTGCGAGCCGCGTGCGCCTGGCTCTGGTGAGAGAACCTCTGGGCTTGCTCAAGGAGAGATTGAAGTCGCCAGGGCGCAGGGCATGGTCCGGACAACCGGTGCGCCTGGCCCGGCGGAGGGGGAAGCGATCGTGACTGCTTTGGTCGTGGTGGCCGTCGCCGTGCTGGCGATGGCGGTGCTGTGTAGCTGGCTCGTGCGTCGGGCTTGGCGGCGTGCCTGGGACGATCTGGGCCGGCAGGCGTCCGGGTAC
This sequence comes from Streptomyces sp. NPDC024017, assembly GCF_040638895.1. Lineage (NCBI taxonomy): Bacteria > Bacillati > Actinomycetota > Actinomycetes > Kitasatosporales > Streptomycetaceae > Streptomyces > Streptomyces sp. NPDC024017. Next base: position 359,672 of record NZ_JBEZYZ010000007.1, read on the forward strand.
GGCCGGGGGAGTGGGCAGGTGTACGGGGCGTGGCCGGCGAGCAGCGCTACGGGTGCGGCATCGGCGACGGGAGACGCCGGCACCGCGTCCAGCGGCTCGTCCTGGTACGCCGCGGGTGACGCCTGCGACAGCTCGTCGTCCGGTTCTTCCTGTGGCAGTTCTTCTTCCTGCTCCGGCAGCAGTTCGTCGTCCTGCGGCAGCTCGTCGTCCTGCAGCAGCAGTTCGTCGTCCTGCGGCAGTTCCTGTTGATGGCTGCAAGTTGAAGCACTCACGGCATGATGCCCTGAGTGGACTCGATGAATGGCATGCCGGACAGGCCCCGAACCCGCTGGGGAGTATTCACTCAACGGGATTTCCGACTGCTCTGGACAGGCGAGACCGTGAGCGGTCTGGGCAACAGCATGACCGTGGTCGCGTTGCCGCTGATCGCTGTTCAGGTGCTGGATGCCGGCTCCACCGCTGTCGGTCTGCTCGCCGCGGCTGTGTGGTTGCCCTGGCTGCTGCTGGGCCTCCCGGCGGGCGCTTGGGTGGACAGGGTACGCAAACGGCCCCTGATGATCGCGTGTGATCTGGTGACCGCCGTGGCGCTGGTGAGCATTCCGCTGGCGGCGTGGCTCGACGCGCTCACCTTCCGGCATCTAGTGGTCGTCGCGTTGATGTGCGGTATTGCGGCGGTGTGTTTCAACACCGCCTACCACTCGTACATCCGGATCGTCCTCGACGGCCGCGACCTCCTGGAGGGCAACGCCAAACTGCAGGGCAGCGAGGCCGCCACCCAGGTCGCTGGGCCGGGGGCGGCGGGGCTGCTCGCCCAGACGTTCGGCGCGGTCACCGCGCTCGCGGCGGACGCGGTGACGTTCCTGGTCTCCGCGGTCTGCCTGAAGCGGATCGGAGTGGTCGAGCCTGCCCGCGCTCCTGACGGCGAAGGCGTCTCCCTCCGACGGCAGGTCATCGAAGGACTCCGGTTCGTCGGCCGGGACCGGTACCTGCGGCCGATGGTCACCTGGGGTGCCGTGATCAACATGGCGCTGATGGGGTATCAGGCGGTCCAAGTCGTTTTCCTGGTCCGCACCGTCGGGCTGAGCCCGGCCATGGTCGGGCTGCTGCTGACCAGCGGCAGCTCCGGTGGCATCGTGGGCGCCCTGGTGGCCACGAGGTTCAGCCGGCGGTTCGGCACCGCTCGCGGTCTCCTGCTCCTCCAGATCGCCACCGCGCCGTGCGTGCTGCTCCTGCCGATGACCACGGCGGGGCCGGGGCTGCTGCTGTTCGCGATGGGAGCCTTCCTCGTCGGGATCGGCATTTCCGTGGCCAACATCGTGGTCGGCAGCTTTCGGCAGACCTACTGCCCGCCGCACATGCTCGGGCGGGTCGTGGCGACGGCCATGATGATCAACCACAGCACCATCCCCCTCGGATCGTTGCTCGGCGGCGTGCTCGGCGACGCCGTCGGATACCGTCCGGCCATGTGGATCATGACGGGTGTCGTTGCGCCCTCCTGGCTGATCCTCGCCCTGAGCCCGATGCGCGGCGAGCGCGACCTCCCGCAAACCCACGAACCAGAACAGGCACACGCCAAGGACTGAAATCGGCGCCCACCTGGCTATCTGGCCGACCACAGTGAACAGCACTGGAGGCGCGCGCCGTTCGAGGATCTCGTCGCCGACGTGCTGCCGGTGGGCAGGATGACAGGCATGGCCATGTCTCCCGCCACACGTCAGCTCTGCGACGCCACCTTTTCGCATGACGAGGCTGCGAGCGCCCTGTCACTCCTTGATCTCTATGCGGGCCCGGAGTGTGAACGCGTGCATCAGGCTGCGGTCCGGCTGAGCGGAGGACGGCTCGGCAGACTTCGAAAGTGGCTCGATGAGGCAAAACGCAACCCGGAGACCGTCCTGTGGTTTGGCGAACCGCCTTCCGACGTCTCCGCGGACACACACGCCTTCGGAGTGGACTTCATCAACGCCTTCCTGGACAAGCACCCTGATACACCAGCGGGCTCTGGTTGATCAAGGTTTCCGCAGCTCAGCGGACACGTAGGCGTCCTTCGGGATGCGTTCGCGGAGGTGTCACGCTTCCGGTCAGAGTTGTACGCGTGTCTGACCGCGCGGGGCGACGCGCTGATGGACCGTCGGCTCGCGAGAGGATGCCCCGGCCAGGCGTCATGGCCTCGTCCCTTGCGCTGGATCCCTGGCGCAATGAGGCCGGCTTCGTGGCCTCAGCGACTGGAGACACCGATACCACCTCAGGCGTTCGCCTCCCTGCTTGACGCGTGCATCACTCGCGCGCGGCTGCCTGACGAGATGATTCACCTTCCTCTATGCGTCCACCGGGCAGTTCCCAGCCCTGGCGGAATCGATCGAAGACCATGAGGACACGGTCGGCGTGCCAGATGGCGACCAACGCCGTCGGCAGCGGCGCGTCAAGCGGTGGCGCGTCTTCGGTCCCGCGTGCGAAGGAGACCAAGTCATGGCCGCGACCGTCGGCTGCGAGGGGTGGATCTTTGGATTGGGGCACGTCGCAATGATTCCCAGGGCATCCCGGAAAAGTCCGATCCGCTCGTGACGGATGAACAGCCGCGAAGCGGGCGGGGGAGTTGCGGAACACCGCCCCCTGCGGGCACCCATGCCGACCAGCGCGGTGAGCGGGCGGCGGCCGAGGAGCGGGCCGCCCCCGCGTCCTGGGCGAGGTGAAGGGTGACGTTCATGGCCCCGATCTCATGCCCCGCCCGCGTCAGTTCTCCACGTGCGGGCTGGTGAGGGCGGCACCGAAGTACCCCTTCATTCCGCGTACGGCGATGCCGGAGCTCTTGCCGCACAGGTTGACCGAGCCGTTCAGGAGGGGGCCGGATGCCGAGCCGCGGGCGACCCAGAGGCAGCCGTCGGAGTTCTCGGTGGGGGCGCCGACGACCGTCTCGGCTTTGCCGTCCTTGTTGAGGTCGGCGAGGTGGACGGCAGCGCCGAACCCGTCGCCGGCCTCCGCGGTGCCGGGGACACCCGCGGTGTTCTGCGTGTAGCCGGCCGCCTTGGCCGTCGTAAGGCCGGAGGCGGAGCCGCGCAGAAGGACAGCGGTGCCTGCCGAGTCGAGCGACCCGACGGCCTCCTCGGGGGAGCCGACCAGGACGTCGGCGTACCCGTCGGCGTCGACATCGCCGACGCTCAGGGACTGGCCGAACCAGTCGCCCCACTCCGCGGTGCCGGGGACGCCTGCCGTGTCCTGGTGGAAGACCTTCGGCTTCTGCCCGGCGGTGATGCCCTGGGCGCCGCCGTAGAGGACCTGGATCTCGCCGCCGCGGCGGGCCGCGGGGGTGGGTGCGTTGAAGTGGGAGTCGTCGCCCGCGATGCCGGTGACGAGGTCGCCGTAACCATCGCCGTTGATGTCGCCGATCTGCCCCGCGTGGCCGTCGGCGTACGGCAGCTCGATGCCCCGGTTGACGAGCGGGTCCTCGGATTCGGGGGCGCCCGCGTCGAGGGTCACCGGTCCGCGGATGTCGCCGTCGGTGGGACCGGCCAGGTAGAAGCGCTCGGCCCTGCCGTCGCCGTTGACATCGCCCATGACCACGCCACGGGCGTTCTCCCGCCACTCGAGGTAGCGGGCGGCGGCCTGGCCGGCGCGGGTGAAGGGGCCGCTGTAGGAGGCGATGGTGCAACCCGAGCCGATGCCGATCTCCGGGGCGCCGTCGCCATTCATGTCGCCGGTGGCGATGGACATGCCGAACCGGCAGTAGGTCCTGCCCTCGCCGTACCCGGCCGGAGGGGCGATGTTCGCGCCGCCCTTCAGGCCGTTCGGCCCGCCCCACACCACGGTCACCGAGCCCCGCGACTCGACACCGTCGACGTCCTCGCCCGGAGCACCGACGAGCAGGTCGGCGTAACCGTCCCGGTCCACGTCCGCGCTCGCCACCGTCCTGCCGAAGCGGTCGGACTCCTCGGCGGTGCCGGGGATCCCTGTGGTTGCCTGAGTGATGACCGTGCCGCGGGTGGTGCTCACCGAGGACGCGGAGCCGTAGAGCACGACGACCGAACCGGCCTCCTCCACCGTGCCGTTGGCGGCACCCGGAGCCCCGACTGCCAGGTCGCGGTACCCGTCACCGTTGAAGTCGTCCTGCAAGGTCGCCGTGTTGGCGCCCTTGTAAGGTGCGGCGGCGGACGATGTCACCGGCGTGAGGGTGACGGCGACGGACGTGGTGAGCACGGCGGCCGCCGTGACTGCTCTACGCAACGGAACTCCTTGTACGCGAACAACGGATGTCCCAATGACACGCGAGCCGTACGAAAGGTTGTACGTTCGGCCACGCCCAGTACCTCAGCGCGTTCACCCGCTGCTTCGGCAGCCAAGGACCTTGCGGACGTAGGGCGTACGAGGTCAGAGCCCGGGTCGTCTGTACGGGGCCGGGGTGTCCCCGAGAACCAATGCGGTCACAGCACTAGCGAGCTCCCACGAGGAACAGGGCTGCCCGGGCGCCGGTCGTTTTACGCCGGACTGGATGGGGGGTCCGGCTGTCAGTCGGCGAGCCCGGCGCTGACGATCGCCGTCATCGGGGAAACAAAGCAGGCCACCTGCGAAAGGGCTGGGGAAAGAGCAGTTCAGTGAAAGCCGACACGAAAGTGTCCGCCAACCGGTTGATCTCCGAGGCGGGCCGAAGATCCGCCGCCAGGGGCGCTGGAACGATGCGCCCCATGACATCCAAAACGGGCACGGGGAGTTCGACAAAGGCAGGCCTCGTCCTGTTGACACTCGCGGCCGGGCAATTCCTCATGGCGCTCGACAGTTCTGTCATGAACGTTTCGATCGCGACGGTGGCGGACGACGTCGGCACAACGGTGACCGGGATCCAGGGTGCGATCACGGCCTACACCCTCGTGATGGCGATGTTCATGATCCCTGGCGGCAAGGTCGGCGTGATCATCGGCCGCAAGCGCGCGTTCCTGATCGGCTGCTGCATCTACGGATGCGGATCCATGACGACGGCCCTCGCCCCGAACCTGCCCGTTCTCCTGCTCGGCTGGTCGTTCCTCGAAGGCGTCGGGGCGGCGCTCATCCTGCCCGCCATCGTGGCGCTCGTCGCCGGCAACTTCACCGCGGAACGCCGCCCCGCAGCCTACGGACTCGTCGCGGCCGCAGGAGCCGTGGCGATCGCGGTAGGGCCGATCATCGGAGGTATCGCAACGACGTACTTCTCCTGGCGCTGGGTCTTCGCCGGCGAAGTCGTGATCGTGCTCGGCATCCTGGTGCTCGCCCGCCGCATCACCGACGCGCCGACCGGCCAACGCCGCCCCCTCGATCTCGTCGGCGCGGCGCTCTCCGCCCTCGGGATCGGGATCTTCGTGTACGGCGTACTGCGCTCGGACGAATGGGGCTGGTTCAAGCCGAAGCCCGACGCACCCTCCTGGCTGGGAATTTCGCTGGTCGTGTGGCTGATGCTGGCGGGTCTGCTCCTGATCTGGCTCTTCCTGCGCTGGGAGGCCCGTGTGGTGGAGCAGCGCAAGGAGCCCCTCGTGGACCCGGCGCTCCTGCGGAACCGGCAGCTCACCGGCGGCCTGACCATGTTCTTCTTCCAGTACCTCGTGCAGATGGGCGTGTTCTTCGTCGTACCGCTCTACCTCTCGGTCGCGCTCGGCCTGTCCGCGCTCACGACCGGGGCGCGCATCCTGCCGCTCTCGCTGACCCTGCTCGCCGCGGCAATCCTGATCCCGCGTCTTCTCCCGGACGTCTCACCGCGGCGCGTGGTCCGGCTCGGGATCCTTGCGTTGCTCGCGGGTGCGGTGGTCCTGATGGCCGCGCTCGACGCAGACGCCGGTGCGGAAATCGTCACCATCCCCCTTCTGCTGATCGGGTTCGGCATGGGCGCGCTGGCCTCCCAGCTCGGGTCCGTCACGGTGTCCGCAGTGCCTGACAAGCAGAGCGCGGAGGTCGGCGGCATCCAGAACGCGGTCACCAACCTCGGGGCCTCGATCGGTACGGCACTCGCCGGGTCGATCCTTATCGCCGCGCTGACGGCCTCGTTCCTGAGCAGCGTCGAGCAGAACGAGGCGATCCCGGCCGACGTCAAGAGCCAGGCGACCATCGAACTCCAAAGCGGCGTCCCCTTCCTGTCGGACGCTCAGCTCAAGGACGCCCTCGACGATGCGGGCACGAGCAAGGAGGTCACCCAGGCCGCGCTCGACGCGAATGAGGAGGCGAGGCTCGACGGCCTGCGCGCCGCACTCGCCATCCTCGCTCTGGCCAGCCTCCTCGCGATGTTCTTCACCCAACGGATCCCGACCACCCAGCCCGGCTCCGCGGAACCGTAGCCGGTGCGTACAGGCCCCAGAGGCGGTCAACTGCCGGCGCCGTCACCTCGTCCGCGATCCACGGTCCCCGAGTGCGGAAACGCCGACCGTGACTGCCTCGACGAATCCGGTGGCCCCGTGGGTCGCAGGTACCGGGGAGGAGCGCCCGAATCGTCGTCCTGGACACCGCCCACGTCAGGGCTAAAAGGGGGGGCGAACATACAGGTCCGAGCCCCGTGGACCGGGGCAAGCCGGGTTCCAAGATGCACGTTCTGTCGGACGCCAACGGGCTGCCCTCCTCGTCGGCGTCTCCGCCGGCAACACCCACGACAGCGAAGGGCTGAATCCCATGGTCGAGGGTCACCAAACGAGACACGACCCCCAACGCGGCCGCCACTTCAAGCCCCAGCGCCTCCACACGGACAAAGCCTACGACCGCGCCGACCTGCGGAAATGGTTACGTGGCAAACGCATCGGAGTACGGATCGCGCGCAAAGGCATCGAGTCCAGCGAACGATTGGGCCGCCGCCGCTGGGTCATCGAGCGGACGATGTCCTGGCTGTCCGGCTACCGGCGCTCGAGACCTCGCTACGAGCGCGATCCCCGCAACTACCTGGCCTTACTCGGCCTCGCCGCCGCCCTCTGCTGCTGCAAACGACTCATCCGCCTCACCGCGTAGGACACGGACTTATGAAGCGGATCTCGGCGGGCTATCGGCCGCCTGTGCTGGTCGGATCCAGAGTCGGAGCACGCCGTCGTGCTTCAAAGCCATTCCGGGAGCTCAGCATGTTGAGTTTCCGTCATTCCGAATAGGGCACCCTGAGCTTGGCCCAGGACTTTGCTCCCGGCCAGCCGTCCGCGTCCGCACCCTGGTACCCGAGCTTCCGCTGCCACCTGGCGTAGGAGTCACGGTGGTGCGTCGTCCACCGACGTCCACTCAGAGGGTGGGCCGAGGGTGGGCCGGCCGGACCAAATTCGGTGCATCCCTCTTCGGCCAGGCGCATCGCCATCATCCTGATGATCGGGCTACTCGGCTCGTTTTTGAACCACTCGGAACCTGGAAAGGGAACGTAGCCGTCTTCTGTACTCATGCTGGCATGTTAGGTGTATCCACCGTTGTCAGCATGTTCACGCCTTTGCGACTAGGTAAGTTCATGCGATTGGCGGATGTCTGGTGATCGTTACCGCGGCATCCAACTCGGCCGACAAGCTGGGCTGCTTACGGCGCAACCCCGGTTCCACAGACGGTATTCCCCATCTCCGATGGCCTGCATCATTTCCACTCCGTCTTGGACGTCATTGACGCGGCCGTACCACTTGCCGACCTCGTCCAAGCTGAGCAACCCGCTCGGGTCGGTTCGGTTGACGGGGTCGCCACCGGCGTAGAGGTAGGTGCTCTTCTCCTCCCCCGACGGGCCGAGCTGGGTGAAACGGCCCAGTACTCCAACCGTAGATCGTGATCTTCATGCCTGAGTGGCTTGTCGACGGTAGTGGCTGGCCTGGGATCGGGCCTGGTGGCGGCGTCAGTCGGACCAACCGAGCCGGTGGGCGGCATCGTGGACGGGTCGGACAACGAGTGTGATGAACAGGCGCTGGATCTCGTTGCAGGTGAGCGGAAGGAGGGCATCGAGTGCGGGGCGGGTGTGCTCGTCTGCGCGTACGACGGCGAGGAAGGCGTGCGCGAGCATGGCGAGGGTGACCCAGCTGGACCAGGAGGCATAGCGGCGGACCTGGTGCTCATCGAGTGCGGCCAGGCCCTTGCCCGACTGGAAGAACTCCTCCACCCGCCATCTTGATCCAGCGACTCTGACCAGCACGGTCAGCGGCACGGGTGCGCGCGAGTAGCAGCGGTAGTAGGCGAGTTCGCCGGTGCTGCGGTTACGGCGGATCAGCAGCTGACGACTCCCGGGTCGGGGGTCGGCGAGGTCGATGACTGCCCAGTCGTAGAAACGGTGGCCCTTGGCCCCGGCCCCTGCGGAGAGCTTCTGCCAGGCCCGCTTGGGCACCTTCTTGGCCAGGGTGTCCGCACGGAACCTCCCCGCCCCGGTGGTGACTTCGTGCGAGCAGGCCACCGTGAGGACGTAGCCGGTGCCGCGTTCCTCCCGTGCGGTTCGCAGCCTGGGGTTGCCGCCGTAGACCAGGTAGACGGCGACCTGGGCATTTTCGATCCTGCTCGCGGTGCCGGTGTACTGGCGCTGGACGCCGACCGTGCCGGTGCCCTTCTTCACATCCCCGGTCTCGTCGACCACCAGTACCGCCTGGTCGTCGTGCAGGTGGTCCACCACGTAGTCACACACATTGTCGCGGACCCGGTCGGCGTCCCACTTGGCCCGCCTCCTGCCAGCGGGCAGGGTCTACGTTGTGACCTGCGGCCACCGCGTGATCGTTTGTCTTCACACACCGATGATCAACGGGTGGCCGCACTCGTCTCCACAGCGCGTCGGGGTCGCGCAGCGTCCGCCCGCCGTCCTGTGTCAGGAGGACGTGTGCAACGTGGCGAAGTCTGGTGGGTCCAGTTTGACGAGCGGCGGTTGGTCGTACTGCTGTCGGGAGACGACGCGTCCGGGATCCGGGTGATGCAGGTCGTCGCTCGGGCGGGTGTCGACATCAGCGGTCTGGGCGTCGAAGTGGCAGTAGGCGCCGTGGAAGGACTGCCCTTCGAAGGCGTGCTTCGGTTCGCGTTCCCGCGTCCGGGCTTAACCCCTTGCACGTGGCTGACCACCGTGTCCCGGGACGACCTGATAGAGCGGGCGGGCGCCCTGTCCTCCGCGAAACTCAACGAGATCGAGAACGCCCTCCGTCTCGGTGAGCAGGCGAAGGAGTGGACCCCGGCGACGACCGCGAAGCTCAGCGAGATATGGAACGCCCTCCGTCGCGGTGGACTGTGGCCGCCGGCGCCGCGGTCCTGGATTGCAGCAGCGGGTTCTCGAGAACGGTAACGCTCTGCGCGCAGGACCCCAGGAGATGCAGGATGCCTGCGCCTTCGTCACCGGCTACGAACGGGCACGCCCCATCCGGGACTGGGAACTTCCTCTGCTGCCGATTGCCGCGCTGGCGCGGCTCACACTGCGCGCGCTGATCACGAACTGGCGCGCGGAGCACGTACCGGAACGCCCTCGGTGAGGCGAAGACCGTCAGCCTTCCCGGAGTCGCGCTATGACGTCGTCCAGGGGTACGGCCACGGCCAGTGCGACGTTGCTCCAGTCGTCCTTGGCGTGGCTGAGAAGGTAGTCGCGTCGGCGGCGGTGAGCAGGGGGAGGGCCGAAGCCTCACCTGCTCACCGCCTTCGGTGATCGCGGTGGCGCGAACGGCTCCTCAGACGAGCCGCTTACGACCCCAAAAGAAGAGGAACGCCACGACGCCGGCCGTCAGGGCGAACAGAATCGACGCCCCGAACCACTGCATACTGCTCATCTGCGATATGGGGATGTAGTCGGTCGACGCGCCGACGATGTCCGCTTTCTTCATGCACGACCTAGTCGCTTCCTCCCTCAGCGTTGGCGTACACGTGGTCACGTCGAACAGTTTCCCGCTGCCGCTGACATACGAGGTGTCGAGCCAGTGCGCGGTGCGGGGCACCGAGGGGAAGGTGATCGTAGTGCCGGGACTGACCGGCTTGCTGGTGGCTGTGACGATGTCGCCGAGCGACAGCTTGAAGTAGCCCCAGACGGCCTGGAGGGCGACGGTGAATCCGAGGGTCACGACCATGGCCGCCAGCGTGCGGCGCAGGATCACACCGATCAGCACCCCGCCGAACACGGAGAGGAGGGAGAGGGCGACGGGCGCCGGGCCCGTGGTGTTGAAGAACTCCCGGGAGGTCCAGTCGATGTCCAGGTAATGGAGCTTGATGGGGTTCCACCACCAGGCGAACACAGCCGACAGCGTGACCGTGGTCACCGTCACCACCAGCCCGGTCAGCGCCAGCTTCGTGGCGAGCCAGCGGTTGCGGCTCACGGACTGGGCGGCGATCAGCTTGGCCGTGCCGTTCTCCAGGTCGCCTGCGAGCAGCGGGGCGCCGAGGAGGACACCGAGCATGACGGGTATCGCCGTGAGACCCATGGTGACGGAAGTGAACGCGCCGATGTAGGGCTTGAACTCTTTCTCCGCGTCGTCGAGGTTCTTGGCGGGAAAGCCGTAGGCGTTGAGGAAGTCCATCATCTGGGCGCGCTGGTAGATCATCCAGGCCGCGCAGAGCACGGTGGCGGCGATCATGGTCCAGAACGCGGCCCGGTGCTGGCGCCAGACCAGCCAGGTCATACCGCTTAGGCGGGGCCGCCGGGTGGCCTCCGTGGTGCTCGCGTTCCCGGCCCCGTGCCTGGGTCCGTTCTTCGTTGCGTTCATCGTCCCGTTCATCGTCCGGTTCGCCGTCCCGTTCCTGCCGTCGGTCGAGGGGTTGGTGAAGGTGCTCATGCCGCCACCGTCCCGGTGCCGAACGCCTGGCCCTGGACCTGGGCAGTGGGAGTGATCAGCGGTGGCGCGTCGGGTGAGCGGAGATAGGCGAGCAGGAGTTCCTCCATGCTCGGGGCGGCCGCCTCCCAGGGGCCGGTGACCGGGCCCTCCGGGCGGATGAGCGCGGTGAACTGCCGTCCGCTGGTCCGGGCCTCGACGAGGGTGTGGTACCCGAGGAAGTCGGGCAGGCCCTCACCCTCCCTGGCCCCGGTGACCACGGTGTGCATGGTCATCAGCTCGTCCACGTCACCGGCGACGCGCACTCCGCCGCCGGAGACGACGAGGAGGAAGTCGCATACGTTCTCCAGCTCGGCGAGTACGTGGGTCGACATCACCACGGTGGTGCCGCGCTCGCCGGCCTCGGCGAGGAGGGTGCCCATGAGTTCGTGGCGCACGACCGGGTCGAGGTCCGCCATCGGCTCGTCGAGCAGCAGCAGGTCGGGGCGCTTGCCGAAGGCGAGGGCGACGGCGACGCGGGTGCGCTGGCCGCCGGAGAGGGTGCTGATCTTCGCGTCGAAGGGCACGTTGCCCGCACGGACGATGTCCTCGGCGGCGCGCTGGTCCCAGCCGGGGTTCAGCTCCCGCCCCAGCCGCAGGGTCTCCGCCACGGTGAAGCGACGGAACAACGGCTTCTCCTGCGCGAGGAAGGCCGTACGCCGGCCGGACTCCACCGAGCCCGGCGCCTCGCCGAACAGACTGAGCGAGCCCTGCGTCGGCTTCAGGACATGGGCCGCGATGTTCAGCAACGTGGTCTTGCCCGCCCCATTGGGGCCAACCAGCCCGCAGATCCTGCCCGCCGGAAGCCGGAAGGTGCAGTCCCGCAGCGCCCAGCCCCGCCGGTAGCGCATCCCCAGTCCGTGTGCCTCAAACGCCGGCTCCCCCGCGTACATGACGTCACTCACCTGTGCTCCTCGTTGTCCTGACCCCCGCGACCGCCGTGGTCCCGGGGGCGTACTGCTTCTCCAGCGCCGACGCGACCAGCGCGGCCACGTCCTCCTGCTCCAGACCGGCCCCGGCCGCCTTCGCCATCCACGCCACCAACTCCCCGTACAGCGGCGAGTCGGTGCCCGTCTCGGGGCGGCCCAGCGTGCGGCGTACGAAGGTGCCCTGACCCGGTCGCGGTTCGACCAGGCCCTCGCGCTCCAGCTCGCGGTACGCCTTGAGGGTGGTGTTCGGGTTGACCGCGCTCGTCTCGGAGACCTCCTTGGCGGTGGGCAGCCGGTCGCCCGGCACCAGTACGCCCAGCCGCAGGGCCTGCTTGGTCTGCTGCACGATCTGCTGGAAGGCGGGGACCCCGCTCCGCCTGTCGATCCGGTACTCCACGGCCGCCACTCCCTTCCATCATCATTCCACTATGTGATTAGTGGAATGATGATGGAAGGGAGTGGCGGCCGTTGTCAACGGGGTTCGGGAACGGTCCTGAAACAGACCAGGGGAGAGCAAGGGGGAAGGACGAGGCGAGGACGAGGCGACTTCTTCGCCCGGGTCGACCGCCGGCCGGCGGAGCATGGCGACGACGCCCCGCTCTCGTACGGCAGGACCGCGCGTTGGCCGCTGCCTACGCCGGCTGCACGCGGCCGGTGGAGGCCGGCCGCGAGCCGCTTGGCAAGGAGTTGTGCGAACGGTCCGTCGCGGGGAACAGCCCCGTCACCCGGTCATGAAGGTCGGCAGGCTCTGGGCGGGAAGCTGCGCGGTGAAGGAGCCGTTCGACACGTTGATCCTGGCCTGGGACGCGAGGTTCCTGCCCCCGTCCGTCACCCAGGACGACACGCCGGACGAGGGGTTGTTCTGCAGGGTGAACTGCTGCGTCACCGAGGAGGTCCCATTGTCGACGGCGACGACGACCACACGGGAGCCGCTACCCTTGTACGCCGAGGTGTAGACGTTCGACTGGGGATTCGAGGTCACTGCGATCCGGACATGCCCGGGGCGGACGAACTTCGCGAAGAGCGCCATGGCGGCACCGCGTTTGCTCATCCGTCCGTCCTCGCGCATGGGGCCGTAGCCGCGCCGGATGTACCACCACGCGTACGCCTGGAACTCTGCCCGCGGTGCCGGTGTACTGCCGCTGGACTCCAACGGTGTCGGTGCCTTTCTTCACGTCGCCGGTCTCGTCGACCACCAGCACCGCCTCGTCGTCGTGCGGATGCTCCACCACGTAGTCACCCACCTCGTCGCGGACCTGGTCGGCATCCCACTTCGCCCTCCCGAGCAGGTGCTGCATGCCGTCCGGCGTCCTGTCCCGGCCCACTCGGCGATGGTCCAGCAGTTCTTGCGCGGCAGGTCCGACAACAGGCCGAGTACCAACTTCCGGGCCCGGCGTCGAAATTCGACCCGTGTCCGCTGTGACCTGCGGCCACCGCATGATCGTTTGTCTTCACACACCGATGATCAACGGTGGCCGCACCCGTCTCCACACCGCGTCAGGTCGCGCAGCGTCTGCCTGCCGTCCTGTCCTCCAGGAAGCTCAGCGAGATCGACGATGCCCTCCGACTCGCTGAACAAGCACAGGAGCGGACCCCGGCAACGACCGCGAAGCTCAGCGAGATAAGGGACGCCCTCCGTCGCGGTGAACTCGGGTAGACGGAGAAGTGGCCGACGCCCGCTACGGCATGGGCGATCTCGGGCGAGATGATCCACGCTGGACACCTGCCGCCTCGACGCCCCTCACCATCGAGATCACGATCTACGGCTGGAGTACTAGGGACAGGTCGAAGTAGCGCGAGCATTTCGTGGTTGTCCGGCTATCGACGGCTCAGATCATGCTACGAACGCAATGCCCGCAACTACCTGGCATTTCTCGGCCCCGCCGCCGCATCTGCTGCTACAAACGACTTGTCCGCCTCACCACGTAGGACACGGTTTTAGACGCTGGGTAGGCTTCGGGCCGTGGTTGGGATTGTCGAGCGGCTGGTGCCGGACAGCAGTTGCCGGGCATACCGCCGATCCGCTCCCGCCGTGGGCCCCGGCGGCGCAAGCCGAGCAAGCTCCACGCCGACAAGGGCTACGACTACTCCCACCTGCGGCGATGGCTACGCCAGCACGGCATTACCCACCGCATCGCCCGTAAAGGTGCCGAGTCCTCGCAGCGGCTGGGCCGCCATCGCTGGACCATCGAACGCACCATGGCCTGGCTTGCCGGCTGCCGACGCCTTCACCGCCGCTACGAACGCAAAGCCGACCACTTCCTCGCCTTCACCAGCATCGCCTGCACCTCATCTGCTACCGCAGACTCATTTCCTGATCCGTCGGAGTGCTAGCCGACGAACAGATCCGCGTTACGCACCCTCGACAGGCAGTCCCGCAATGAATTCTGAAAGAGCGGACCCTTGTGGCGGCATCTGCCCTTGCAGGAACCGCTGGTAGTGGTCGGCGACGAGACGACGCAGGTCGGCCTCGGCCGGTTCATCACCACTGAGCTCAAGGGTGACCTGATGCGGCTCACCCGTCATGCGCAACGGTCTGGCGAGGGCGTCGAACCCACAGGCGTACTCGTCGGGCATCTCCCACCATGCCTCGGCGGACGCTCGGTCCTGGAGGACGTACATGTAGTAGTCGTCATCGAAGAGGACCACGGGACCTATCGGTGTAGTCACTCGTGGAGTATGGCGCAACCCGCAGGTCAGACGTGCACCACAGCAAGCTTGAGCCCTACGCTTACGTGCCAAATGAGATGACGTCTTAGTCGCCGGTGTTCGTGGACGGGCCGAGGATGCGGTCAGGGCGTCTTCTTGGCCGGCTTGGTGTTCTTGGTTTTGCTGGTGCCTGTGGTGCTGCGTCCTGGCTTGGAGGGCACACTTTTTCGTGTTGTGGCTTTCTTCGTATCTGTGGCCGTCCGTGATGGTGGTGTCCGAGTCGGTGCGATGGGCCATGTGAGCTCGATCTCCAGCTCGATCTCCCCTTCGCCGATCTCGACTTCCATCTCGCTGTGAAGGTCGTCGGGAATTCGCAGGCTCAGCGTTCCGGGGCTGAGTTCCAGTTCGGTTTCACCGCCTTCTCTGAGCGCGGCTGCGATTGCGGTGAGCTGGTCAGCCGCTTCAAGGCGTGACAGCGTGCGGTTCTGCTGGAACTTGAGATCTTTCATGGGTGTCTCCGATCCGGGCCATCGCTTGCTTTGTCGCTCCGATGGACTGGGCGCGGCGCACAGTGCCCAGATCGCGAAGACGTTGATCGCGATCAAGACGATGGCCCAGGTGGCGCCCTGGGGCTACTTCCAATCTCGTCCCGTGGGGTGGGCTGCGCACCTCGGGGGCGCTGACCGGCCGCGCTCGATGAGCTGTCCCCAGGCATCTGTGCAGGCCGGGGCTGTGCCGACGCGGTTGAGGGACAAGGGGCCGCAGGGAATCACCCACCCGGTCGTTTTGTATGCCGGTCCCGGCGCCGGCGCACACTCAAGGCACAGGCGAGCATGCCGAGGCCCCAAGCGATCAGAAGGGCACCCCACAGCGGCATGGTCACCTTGGGGATGAGAAGGCGGATCTCGGTACTCGCGCGGTTCTCGAAGATGAAGACCAGAGCGATCGCAGTGATCAGTACGAATGGTGTGAGGCGGCGGACGCCGGGGCGGGACAGAAAGGGTGTGTGCCGCTTTTGGTCTGTGTGGTCTGTGCTGGTCCGAGACATGAGATGTCGCTCCATCACGTTGCCCCCTTCATCCAGCGTCCTCTTTCGGCGCCCGGCTCGCTACCGAAAGGATCCGCGGCCCCGAGTGCGTCATGGCTCCTGTCGGACGCGCCTCGATGGTGTCCACCGGGTCCGGCCCGCGTGCCCATGTCACGCCCCCGGGTGCTGCACGGCAGGCGCTGAGATGTTGGCTGGTGCAGGGTGCGGCCCACGGGCTGCTCCGCCGCAGCGGATGGCAGCAGGCCGTGCAGCGGCACGATCAGGGGAGGACGACCCAGCAGCGGGTGCCGACGCTGCCGACCCTGACGACCATGCGGGCCATTGTGTTAGCGAGCTGGACGACAGGGAAGTGGCCGACCACGACGGTCGCGTTCGGGCACGCCGGTTGCGGATCACGGCTGTGGCGCAGCTTCGTCGGCGGGCCACTCCACCAGCAGCCAGCGTGACCACATTCCCGGCTGCGGGGCATGTGGAGAAGTGGCAGCTGGCGCTGGGCTTGATCCGGGAGTTGCATCGCTCCAATCCCGGTCGGAATGGGTCGGCGCCGTTCCGAGATCGATGGTGAGCACGGCCCAGCGACCATCTACCGGGTTTCTGGAACGGGAGCGAGGTGTCAGCCGTCGAGCCAGTCGCCTGCGAGGCCCGTGGGAGAAAATCCCGTGGCGTTCCAGAGAAAATGCGGGTGGGCGCAGCCGAACATGTAGGCGAGCAGTGTGGTGTCTTCTCTCCCGGTTCGAGGGTCGTGCAGGGTGTGAAACATTTCAGATCCGACTGCGCCGGCGTCTTGTTGGACCTGACGTGCGCGGTCCTGGGACGGTGCGGCGGTGGATGCCTCCACGGCGGCGATGTAGGTGCGGCGCAGGATCTCCCACGTGCTGTCGATGTTGCCGTACCACGGGCCGTGCAGTGCTTCGAAGGCATGGAGCTCGGCGTCGAATAGGGGCCATGTCCGGGGGTACTGGACTCGGCAGCGCGCTGATAGCTCGGCGGTCCGGGTGCTCAGTGCTGGTGCGGTCGCCCGCGGGGAGATGGTGAGGGTGGTGCCGTGGGTGAGGATGCCGGTGCATGCGTTGGGCTGCAGGTCGCAAAGCGGGCATTCCTCGGCCGGGGGGAGGCCCTGGGTGATGCCGTCGAACCACAGGGCGTGGCGGCCCGTGAGCCCCATCCAGACGATGGTGGTGGTCATCAGCCAGGTGTTCCACATCGGGTGATGTGCCTCGGGCATGCAGCCGTACTTGACGAGGGCGATGGCGCAGGCAGCGTAGAGGGCCTTGGTGTGGGTGGGCATGTCGGCGAGCCAGAAGTTGCTGATCTCGCCGGTGAGGGCGTCGGCTCGGACGTCGGCCATGTCGTCGATGACGCGGCACAGCAGCAGCGAGGCGAGGTGTTCTTCCTGCCAGAGTTCGCTGTCGGGCGATACGTGCCAGAACATGCAGTCCAGCATCTGAAGGAGTGCGTACGTGCTCTGGCTGAGCGGGTTGGTCTGGGGGAGTGTGACGCTGCCCGCGTGGTGCTGTTGGAGCCAGTACTCGTCAACGGATCGCTTGTGGGCTGCGAAGAGTCCGCAGACCAGGGCCCGTGCGCTGTTGGTGCTGAAACTCTCAGCCAAGCGGCCTTCGACGAGTTGGGTGAGTTGCGTGGTATCGATGGTGTCGATCACGCGCCTGTATTCGTGGAAGACGAGGATGTCGTCTTCGAAGCGGTGGCGGTGGCCAAGGTTCCGTTCAAGGTCGTTCATCTGCCGGGTCCAGGACCATCCACCGGTCAGGACGCTGTCGAGTTCCCGGCGGTATGGCCAGGTCTTGACTGTGAGGGGACGACCGGCGCTCTGCCGCCAACCGTAGTCACCCAGCGTGCGGGCGGGGGGCGTGGGCAGCCGACGGCACAGAGGGCAGGCGCAGTCGGATATTTGCTCCTCCTCGCGCAGCGGGGTGAGTGCCCGGCTTCTCCAGGCCCCTTCCAGCATCCTGCTGGTCAGTCGGCAGATCTCGACATCGGTGCTGACTTGGGGGAAGGATGCTTCGATCATGCGCAGGTTGGTGTCGAGTTGCCTCAACCTGGCGTGGCCCTCCTCGTCGGGCGGGAGGAACGTGGGCGGTGCCAGATGGAGGGCTCCCTCCACGTGCAGCGTGGTGCTGGAGTGGGGAGATCCGAGTGCGTCCAGCCGCTGCTGAGCGGCCTTCTGGGACCTTCGGTACTCCTCCGTGCGCCCATTGATGCGTTTCTCCAAGAGGCGGGCCAGGCTGTTCCCCGCCTCCCCGGGGTGGAGTTGGGCACTCGGCTGCGCAGGGAGCACGCTGTCGGCGGACGCCTTCGGACCAGCACCTACGACTCGAGATTTCACAACGGCTTCCCTTCAAGCTGTGGTCCGGGCAACGGAATCGATCGGCCGTGGTTGGTGGCCGGTCGATTCCGGGAATCTTCTGTACCTGCCGCGACGGCCTCGCCGAACAACCGGACTCCCGCGACCGGCTCCGGTTCCTGCTGCGAACGACCGCGAGGTGGGGGGACTGCTGCGTTGACGGCCGAGGAAGTGGGGACGGGTCGCCCACTGCCCTTCGACAGATGGCGCTCCTGGGCTTACTCCAGACGTCTGCTGACAGGGATCTCGAAGGGGAGGTCGAACGTGACGTCCTGAGTCATGCACTTCCTTTCGGGAGACGGACCGCAGAGTCCCCCCGGCCCTGCAAACAGACGTCGAGACCGCCCGCCCACTCGAACGGGGCTTCGCAGAACGAAAGTTGAACCGAGAAGCGCTACGAGACTGCCCAGAGCGTAAATGATCTACACCGTGGCCCTGCCGTGATCTGAGTTACTGCTCGAGCCTCATGAGCTGCGTATACTCGCGCGCCCCCACGTGAGTGAGCGCGACCTGCGTCCCCGCGATCTCCTGCGCCGGCCTGTCGAACAGATCGCGGTCACGGACCACCAGATTCGCCAGCGCTCCCTCTCGGACCCAGCCGGTGTCGTCGAGACGGTTCACCCAGGGCCGAGCCCGCCGCATAGCCGCAGATCGCCTCGGCGAGTCCGATTCCTTCGGCGGGCAGGAGCACCGGCGTGTCGCCGTCCGGTGTCGCCCGGTTGACTGCCACATGGAAGCGGCCCTGGAGCGGATCCGAGCTGCTGACCAGCCGGTCGTAGCGGGCGGCGAGCGTGGCCCTGGAGCGCAGCAGCGCCCGAGCGGTACTGCTGCGCTGCCCGTCGGGCCCCAGGAAGGGGATCGTCACCTCGTCCACCTGCGGGATGTCCGCCCAACGGAACGGCGCGACCGGGATATCCGGAAGAGTCATGGCGCCCCGGCGGTCCACGCCTTCACCCTGTGCCTAGCCCGGTCGACCGCCCCTAGGCAGGCAGGGCTCCGGCGTAGGAGTCCTCGGCGATGGTGGTGTCCCGGACGTAGTGCAGGGCCTCGATCCTGTCGACGGTCAGGCTATTCCCAACGCTGAACAGAGGTAGTGCTACTGACCATGCTCGAATGGCAACGCCCTCTACTGGCTCCACACCGCCCAAGGGGTCTCCGGGCTGAGGCGAACGTCCTGCCGCACGGTTCAAGGGCACCCTGATCGCCGGCACCGAGACCGACCCGGAACCGGAGACCGGCGACGCTGGGGCCGCGGTACTCGTGCACGGGCCGAGGGCCTGTTCGCCGCCGTCGTCCTTCCCAGATTCCAGTTCCGCTGTATGTCACCAAGATTGGGAGAGTGGAGGTGAACAGTGCGGCGGCTGAGCAACCCCTGCAGTGGACTCTGCTTGTCAGCTCTGAAGGACACGATCGAGCGCTGCCCGGCCTGCGGGTCCCCAGGTCGGCTTGCCGCCAGGAAGACCCCGGTCTCCGTTCTGGCCCATCAGCATGAGGAACAGGCTTTTCAGGGCAGCCAGCCCGCGGGCGCGCCGGATTGTCGCCTCGTCCGCGTGCGCGTACACGTCGAAGAATCGTGAGGCGGCGCCTGCCGGAAGGACCACCCATGCGGCCGCGAGGTCCCACGCCGGATCGCCGGCGAACAAGGCACCGAAGTCGATCACGCCGGACAGCGTGCCGTCCGAGACGACGACATTCGCGGGATGAAGGTCACCGTGCACCCATACCGGTGGGCCTTCCCACTCGGGGGCCGCAACGGCATCATCCCAGACAGCCCGGACGTCGTCGGCAAGGTCGTCGGGGACGACGGGGTGGAAGAAGTGGTCGAAGCCGTCCGTGTACTTCTTGGGGTGAGCGCCGCGGTCCGAACTGGGCGGAGCCTCGGCGGGCGCCTCCACGTGGAGCGCTCTGAGGAAGCTCGCCAGGCTGTCGGCGGCATGGTCGCCGCGGCTGATCGAGGTGTAGTCCAGTGGCTCGCCGGCAACCCACGTCATGATGGTCCAGGGCTTCGGGAAGCGCGCGGAGGGTTCACCGATCCGTACGGGGTTCGGGACCGGGAGCGGCAGGCGCGGAGCCAGGACGGGCAGCCATCGGCACTCCTTGCGCTGAAGGTCCGGGGCCTGTTCTGTGCGCGGCATGCGCACGGCCAACTCGTCCCCAAGGCGCCACTGTTGGTTGTCCCATCCGCCCGCTACCTCGCGGATGGCCAGTCCTGCAAGGTCCGGATGCTGCTCCCGCAGCAGGTCGCGGACCAGGTCTGCGGTGATCTGGATCTCGGAGTTGGTCATGCGAAACCAAAGTACCGGGGCAAGCGGAGCGGTTCTCGCTCTCCGAACCTTTCACCGAGCAGGAGTTGCGGGACACTCGTGCAAGGGAGCCGCCGCGGGAGCACGGGAGGAGTCACCGTCGTTCGGACGGGCTTTGTCGTCGGGAGAGGGTCAGCGTGCGTCGCTCTCGGTCGATCTTGGTGATGACGATCGTGACCTCATCGCCGACCTGGACGGCATCTGCCGGGGTTTGCACGGGTGTCCAGGTGAGTTCTCGCAGGTGGACCAGTCCCTCGATCCCGTCGGCGACCTGAACGAAGGCGCCGAACGGGACCAGCTTGGTGACCTGGCCATGCAGTTTCTGCCCCGCCGCGATGCTGTCGGCGAATGCATGGAAGGGATCCGGCTGCGTCGCTCGCAAGGACAGCCTGGCCTCCAGGTTCCATGTGTCGAACTGGAGGAACTCGCATGAGACGCGCTGCCCGACCTGTACGACGTCGGAGGCTGCTTCGAAGCGCTGCCAGGACAACTCGGCGCACGAGATGAACCCGACGCCGGGGAAGACCGGGTGGTCGGGGCCGTCTTCCAGCGCCACGAACACGCCGAACCGTTCGATTGCCGTGACGGTGCCGGAAAGGAGCTCGCCGCAGTGCAATGATTCCAGGAATGCCCAGAGTTCTAGGTTCTCGGACGGTCCGCCCATCATGCTCCCACCCTTTCACGAGGAGCTGCGCACTTGGCGTGGGGTGCGGTCGCGCTGCGGTCTTGAGGAGAAGTCCGCCCCAGTTGATGCCCTTCTCGCTGCGGATGCGGGCGCGTTCACGTCGTTTTCCGTCCGGCCCAGCATGAGCCTGGAGTGGGACGGATGCCGAGCGGGCCGGACTCGTCGCAGGCCAAGTCCCGGTGCGGGAAGGCGAGCAGGCAACGCAACGCTGGAGCAGTCCGGTGTCCCCGGCCTCACCATGGAGGAAGTGGCCCGCCGGGCGGGGACGAACAAGAACGCGCTCTACCGGCGCTGGCCGAACCGCGTCGCGCTGGGTGTTGCCGCGTACCGCCGACTGGCCTCGGCACAAACGCAGTTGCCCGACACCGGCTCTCTGCGCGGCGACGCCCTGGAGATGCTGCGGCGCGCGAACAGCACCTGGTCATCGCCGTACGGAGAAATCCTGCGCGGTCTGATCGCGGCGGCCGGCGCCACTCCAGAGCTCCTGGCCGAGCTGCGCGACCCTGCGGCCGGTGGCGGCGCGTACGAGGCGGCTTGGCTGACACTGCTCGGCCGGGCAGTGGCCCGCGGCGAGGCCGCGCCCGAGGCACTGCACCCCCGGGTCGCCTCCGCGCCGACGGCGCTGTTGCGCAACGAGTACGTGACGCGCGGTGTCCCGGCCGTGCCGGACGCGGTCCTCACCGAGATCGTCGACGAGGTCTTCCTGCCGCTGGTCCGCGGGAGGGGCCCGGCCCGCGTCTGACCCCACGCGGCCGTGCAGCGCACGGGTCCGGATGGAATGCGTGCGCGGGGCGTCGGGTGTGCCTTGGAACGCGGTGCAGGGACAGAGGAGGCAGCGATGGGGGCGGGTGCCGGGGCTGCGATGCAGGCCGCTGGCGGCCGACCGTGAGTTTCGCGCGGCAGAGCTCTCAAGAACTCAGGGGATGTCGCGCTGAGATGCTTGAGTCTCCAGCGGCTGGAGGGTCCAGGATCTTGCCCATGGACGACGAACACCCCGACGTGCTCACCATCGGCCAGCTCGCGCACCGCACCGGACTTCCGGTGCGTACCCTGCGCTTCTGGTCGGACGAGGGAGCGGTGCCGCCTGTGGCCCGCTCCGCGAGCGGCTACCGGCTGTACGACGCCGAGTCCGTGGCCCGCGTCGAGCTGGTGCACACCCTGAGGGAGCTGGGCCTCGGGCTCGGCGACGTGTGTCGCGTCCTGAGCGGCCGCACCACGGTCGCCCAGGTCGCCGACGCGCACGTGGCCGCGCTTGACGCGCAGATCCGTTCACTCAAGGTGAGCCGGGCCGTCCTGTACACGGTGGCGAGACGGGGTTCGACCGCTGAGGAGACAGCACTGATGAACCGGTTGGCGCGGCTTTCCGCCGCCGAACGCATGCAGATCATCGACGAGTTCAAGGAAGAGGTGTTCGGCGGTCTCGACGTCGACCCGCACCTGCGCGACCGCCTACGCGCCTTCAGCGTCGAATTGCCGGACGACCCCACACCCGAGCAGGTCGACGCCTGGATCGAACTGGCCGAACTGGTGCAGGACCCCGGGTTTCGCGCCCGGTTGCGCACATGGATGGAGCTCAACACGCCCGCACCGGGGCAGGGCCGTCCCCCCGGGGCGTCCATCTGGTGGGCCAGGCAGGTCGTGCAGACCGTCGCGGAGGTCAGAGAACGCGGGGTCGCTCCCGAAGGGCCGACAGCGGCCGAGGTGCTGTCCGAGCTGTTCGGGGACGCCGATCGGGCCGCCGTGCTGCGCAGCCTGGAGGCCGGCATCGAGGCAGGGGCTGAGCGCTACCGCAGGCTCGTCGCCCGTGTGCGCGGGCAGGATTCGTCGCCCGACGCGACCGAGGAGCTGGAGTGGTTGGCGCGGGCCCTGCGCGCCGTAACCCAGGCCGGACCGGCCGCATGGTGATCGCGCAGCATCCTTTTGCTTCACCCGACCCCACAGATGCATTGGCCTGACGCACACCAGTGGACCCGTGGGCTCGCGCCGGAGGACCTTCGGCCGGAGTCCCTGAAGGTCCACCACGGTCCGCGGCGGCGCTTGTTCGATACTGCAATTCGAGCAGTGCCAGGGGCTTCGGGTGGTGGACCACGCAGGCGGGCGCCGGTGTCCGAGACAGCGGTCCGAGGTCGCGGTTACGGCGCTGGTGTGTAGGTGACGGTGGCGTCCGGGCAGGCCTCGGCGAGGCGGGCGAGGGAGGTGCGTTCGTCGGTGTCTGCGGTGAGGGCCCAGCGCAGTTTCACGGCTGTCCATTCGATGATGTAGCGGCATGTGGCTTGGGTGTTGGGCGGCAGCCACTGTGCGGGGTCCTGGTCTGCTTGCTGCGGTGGGCTGTGGCTGAGACGGCCACGAGGCTGCGCGGGTCGTCGAGGTCGTTGACGTAGGCCTCGCGGCGGGCGGCGGTCCACTGGGAGGCGCCCGAGTCCCAGGCCTCGGGCAGCGGCACCATGTGGTCGACGTCCATCGCCGCTGCGGAGGTCACCTGGCGGGCGTCGTAGTAGGGCGACCAGATACCGCCCTTCAACCTGCAGTCCGGGCCGGTGGCCGGGGGGGTCGATCGCCTCGGCGATCAGCACCTCGTTGCGGGTGTCGCAGCCGTCGTCGGGCTGGGCACCGGCGTTCCAGTGAGGAGCATTCCGGGCCTCCGGCCGGCGGGCAACAGCGTTTCCAGCCGTGCCCATTGCGCGTCCGGCAGGACTCCACGCGCCACCTTCTTTTGAAGGGGGTCAGCGGGGAACCAACAGCTTGGACGCTGGGGCGGCAGATGCTCTGCGGCTGGCTCCTCCAGGTATGCACCGCGACACTCACCCGCGATCGGGCTCCCCTGCGGACCCCGGCGCTTCATAGCCGGACATCGAAGCTGTGTCCGGCCCACCGGTGTGGGGCATCTTCCCGCAACTTGCGGCCACCGTGTCGGCAAAGGACCGTGCGAGCGGGGAGAGGGCGTCCCAGCGCCGTACGGCCCAGCCGACCGACAGCGGCGGCAGCGCCGGAATCGGGATGAGACGCAGCGGGCCGCCGTCACCCGGTGTCGCAAGATCCGGTACGGCGGGGACGACCGCGTGGCCCAGGCCGAGTTCGGCGAGGAGCAGGGCTGTGTCCCAGTCGGCGACGCTCGTGTCCGAGCCGGTCCGGATGCCCAGTTCGGCGAAGACGGCGTCCAGATGGGCGCCGGAGGTGGAGTTCGGCGGCAGCCGCACGAGGCGGATGCCCGTGAGGTCGGAGGCCTCGATGCGGGGCCGGGCCGCGAGCGGATCGTCGGACCGCACGGCAAGGACCCAGGGCAGGTCGACGACGGGACGCTGCTCGATGCCGCGCACCGGGCTGCCGACGGTGACCCACGCAAGGTCGAGGTTGCCGGTCAGGAGAGTGTCGAAGCATCCGCGGCTGGAAGTCTCGGTCCGGAACTCCAGGCTCACCTTCGGAAAGCGCCGGCGAAAGGAGACGATCGCTTCGGCCATGAAGTGCCGGACGGTCGTTCCGCCCGTCGTGATCCGCACGGAACCGCTTTCGCCGTCCACGAAGTCTCCCAGGCGGCGCAGCGCAAGATCGAGCCCGGCGATCCCGTCGGCGGCGGCATGGCACAGGATGCGCCCCGCAGTCGTGGGAACGACCCCGCGCGGCTGACGCTCCAACAGGCTCGTGCCCGTCTCCCGCTCCAGGCGCCTGACGTGCTGGCTCACCGCGGACTGCGTACAGGACAGGTCACGGGCCACGGCGCTGAGGCTTCCTGCCCGGCACACGGCCACGAACACGCGCAGGTCATCCAGGGTCACAACACCCAAGCTACACCTGGGGTGAGTGGAGAAATCCCCAGGATTGACTGGGGTGTCGCGGTGCCAGACGATCGTGGCAGGGCCCAGGCGGCAACCCGTGCGGTGCCTTCGTACGGATCCGGACCGGCGAAGGCGCTGTGCGGGTGCCGACCAACCCTCACCGAAAGGACACGGACCCCGTGCCTGCTCTCCCTGCCACCATTGACCAGGCCGTCACCCTGCTGCGTGAGCTCGGAGCCCACGGCATGGCCCACCCCGGCGGCACTCTCCTCACCCACCTTCAGCGCGTACAGGCGCGGCTCGCGAGTTGGAAGGCCCGCCCGGCCCTCCAACTCGCTGGCCTGTGTCACGCGTTCTACGGCACGGACGGCTTCCCCGCGGCTCTGCTGCCACTCGACCGCCGCAAGGACCTTGCAGCGGTGATCGGCACCGAGGCCGAGGCCATCGTGTACCTGTACGCCTCATGCGACCGGAAGGCCACCTACCCAGCTCTCGACCAGGCCGACGCTGCCTTCCACGACAGGTTCACCGGTCGCTCCTGGATTCCAGGGCCACAAATGCGCCGAGACTTCGCCGAACTATCGGCCGCCAACGAACTCGACCTCGCCCACGTCGACTCCGCCTTCCGCGACAGGTGGGGGCCTGAGCTGCTCGCCCTGTTCACCAGACTCCAGGACTCGCTGAGCGCTGACGCCTTGCTTGCATGCCGCAAGATACTCGCCCCACCTGCCTCCCAGCCGGTGAACCAGCACGACAGTTCGACCTCGTCATGAGACACACTCTGGCCGGCCGCCGGTTCAGAAGGCGTGTGCCATCAGCTCCGCGAACAGCGCGTGCTCGTCGACATCGAGGCCCCGCGAGCGGAACCAGCGGCAGATGTTGGCGCAGTCGCGCTGGAGGAAGTTCATCCCGTTGAGGTTGCCGACCAGATCGACGATCTGTGGCAGGTCGATGATGACCAGCCGCTCGCCCGCCGCCAGGATGTTGTACGCCGAGAGGTCGCCGTGCACGACCCCGTTCTGCACCATCGTCGCGAGCGCATCGGTGAGTTGCTCGAAGTACGCAGCCAGCAGCTCGGGTGAGGGTCGAACCTGGGCGAGCCGGGGCGCGGTCTCGACGGTGCCGTCCTCGCCGACGACAGCGATCCATTCCATCAGGATCTCGGTGCCGTCGATCTGGACCGGGTAGGGAACCGGCAGTCCGAGGCTCCAGAGCCGCACCAGCGCACCCCACTCGGACACCGCCCATTCGCCGGCTGCGACCTGCCGGCCGAAGGTGCTCTTCCGCTTGAGGGCCCGCTCGTCACGTGAGCGCTTCATCGAACGGCCCTCGGTGTAGGACGCGGCGCGGTGGAAGGTCCGGTGCTCGGGGGAGCGGTACCGCTTGGCCGCCATGACCACGCAGGCGGCGGGGTCGAACGGGTCGGCGCGCTCGACGAGGTGGACGTCGGCCTCCTTGCCGGTCTTGAGGACGCCGAGTTCGGTGTCGATCGCGCCCTGCGAGGTCACCACCCAGTCGGGGAGCGGCTCGGGGCCGCGGCAGAGGGGTTCGACGCTGAGCCAGGTCGACCAGCGCTGGCCGTCCTCGAGGTCGTCGTAGGAACGGAAGTCGAAGACGAACCGGTCGTCGACGTCGCTCAGGTCGTCCGGCGGCGGGACGTGGGGGTAGGCCTCGGTGGTGAAGTCGTCAGGAAATGCCGGGTGCTGAGGGTGCTGCGAGAGATCGTCGTGAGACATCGCTGGAGGTGCTCCATGAGGTGGGAGTGAGGCGGTCTGCGGGCAGGCCGGGAACAGTCGTAGTCACGGTCGTGCCTCCTCTCGTGGAGCACCGGGCAGTTCCCGGTGTCGCGCCCATGGTGAGGGGCGGACACGGGAAGCGGCAACCGAATAGATCGGCCCGCGTCGAGCGGCCCCAGCGGTGCCGTAGGTTTCCGTTTCCGGCGTGATCCCCCGTACCGGGCGTGGCCGGGTGACCTGCTTGTTCCTGTGTTGCCCGGCTATGGCGAGGTTGTGCAGGCGGGCGGGCGAAAGCGTGCTCGACGCGGGCGCGGACTTTGCGATGGGAGGCGTTGTGTTCCTTTCCCAGTGGATGTGGACGGACCGCTCAATCCGTATGCCGCGAAGCCGACTCGATGCCCGTGTGGCCGATCAGACGGCCGTCGGTACGTGACGCCGTGCGGCCCCGCGTATCACGGAACTGCTCAGGGTGCGCCTTCTCCACGACCCCGGCCACTGTCGGGCGACTCCGCGCGGGCCGTCCACCGCCGCCCCGCGTGAGCCCCGTCTCACCTGGGCAGCACCACTTGGCTATGCAACGAGTTGCATAGAAGGATCGGGGTATGGCGCTCGAGCACGCGATCCTCGTCTCCCTGCTGGAGAAGCCGGGCTCCGGCTATGAGCTGGCCCGGCGGTTCGAGCGGTCCATCGGATACTTCTGGACCGCGACGCACCAGCAGATCTACCGCGTTCTCAAGCGCATGGAGAGCGAGGGCCTGCTCGCCGTCCGTGAGCTGCCGCAGCAGAGCCGACCGGACAAGAAGGAGTACTCCGTCGTAGGCCCCGGCCGCGCCGCCCTCTCCCAGTGGCTGCACGAATCGATCCAACCCGAGAGCATGCGGCACGACCTCGCGGTGAAGATCCGCGGCGCGGCCTTCGACGACCCGTCTGTGCTGATCCGTGAGGTCGAACGGCACCACCAGGTGCACAGCGAACGGCTCGCGCACTATCTGGCCGGGGAGCTGCGCGACTTCACCGGCCCGGCGGCTCCCACCCCGCTCGACGCCGGTCAGGAGCTGCAGCATGTCGTGCTGCGCGGCGGCATCGCGTACGAGCGGATGACGATCGCCTGGCTCGACGACGTACTCGCCACCCTCCGCCGGCTCGGCACGTCACACCCGCAAGCCTGACCTGCCGGCCACCGCCGCCCGCGCCCCGCGCCCCACGCCCCGCGACCTTCAGACCCGCACCCTCAACCCTCAACCCTCGGAAGGCGGACCTCCATGGCCGACTCCCTCCTCTTCAACCCCCGTACGTACGACCCGGCGCAGTTCGACCCCGAGACCCGCAGGTTGCTGCGTGCCACCGTCGACTGGTTCGAGGACCGCGGCAAGCGCAGGCTCATCGAGGACTACCGTTCCCGCGCCTGGCTGGCCGATTTCCTCGCGTTCGCGGCCAAGGAAGGGCTGTTCGCCACCTTCCTCACCCCGGCGTCCGCCGCCGGGGGCGAGGACCAGCGCTGGGACACCGCCCGGATCGCCGCCCTCAACGAGATCTTCGGGTTCTACGGTCTCGACTACTGGTACGCATGGCAGGTGACCATCCTCGGCCTCGGACCGGTCTGGCAGAGCGACAACACCGCAGCGCGTACCCGCGCGGCGGAACTCCTCGCCCAGGGTGAGGTGTTCGCCTTCGGTCTCTCCGAGAAGACCCATGGCGCCGACATCTACTCCACCGACATGCTGCTGACGCCGGACGGCAACGGCGGCTTCAGGGCAACGGGCTCCAAGTACTACATCGGCAACGGCAATGCCGCCGGGCTCGTCTCGGTCTTCGGCCGCCGCGCCGACATCGAGGGCCCCGACGGTTACGTCTTCTTCGCCGCCGACAGCCGCCACCCGGCCTATCACCTCGTGAAGAACGTCGTCGACTCCTCGAAGTACGTCAGCGAGTTCCGCCTCGAGGACTACCCCGTGGGCCCGGACGACGTCCTGCACACGGGCCGCGCCGCCTTCGACGCCGCCCTCAACACCGTCAACGTCGGCAAGTTCAATCTCTGCACCGCTTCGATCGGCATCTGCGAGCACGCGATGTACGAGGCGGTGACCCACGCGCACAACCGCATCCTGTACGGCCGCCCCGTCACCGCCTTCCCGCACGTGCGCCGCGAGCTGGCCGACGCGTACGTCCGCCTCGTCGGCATGAAGTTGTTCAGCGACCGCGCCGTCGACTACTTCCGCTCCGCCTCGCCGGACGACCGCCGCTACCTGCTCTTCAACCCGATGACGAAGATGAAGGTGACCACGGAGGGCGAGAAGGTCATCGACCTGATGTGGGACGTCATCGCCGCCAAGGGCTTCGAGAAGGACACCTACTTCGCACAGGCCGCCGTCGAGATCCGGAGCCTGCCCAAGCTCGAGGGCACGGTCCACGTCAACCTCGCGCTGATCCTCAAGTTCATGCGCAACCACCTCCTGAACCCGGCCGAGTTCGCGGCCGTGCCGACCCGCCTCGACGCGGCCGACGACACGTTCCTCTTCGAGCAGGGACCGGCCCGTGGCCTTGGCTCCGTACGCTTCCACGACTGGCGCCCCGCCTACGACGCGTACGCCGGGGTGCCGAACGTCGCCCGCTTCCGGGAGCAGGCCGACGCCCTGTGCGAGTTCGTCGCCACCGCAGCCCCCGACGAGGAGCAGAGCCGCGACCTCGATCTCCTTCTCGCCGTCGGCCAGTTGTTCGCGCTGGTGGTGCACGGCCAGCTGATCCTGGAGCAGGCCCGCCTGGCGGACCTCGACGAGGATGTGCTCGACGAGCTGTTCTCCGTCCTCGTCCGCGACTTCTCCGCCTTCGCCGTCGAACTGCACGGCAAGGACTCCGCCACTGTGGATCAGCAGCGCTGGGCGCTCGGTGCCGTCCGGCGCCCCGTCGTCGACGAAGCGCGTTCGGGGCGCGTCTGGGAGCGTGTGGAGGCACTGTCCGGGGCGTACGAGATGGCGCAGTGACAGCCCGAAGAGGGGGCTCGTCGACAGGTGACCGTCAGGGCCCCCGGGCGCGGTAACGCTCGCACCGTGGCCCTCTGCGTGCCTGCCACGCGGAGGGCCACCGGCCCCAAGGCCGGCACGGCCGCCACGCCCAAGCCGGAGACGAATGCCGAGCCGGCACCGGGGGCGCGGCACGACGCCTGGCACCGCCATGTCCGTGCGCGCGTCGAGCACGCCTTCGCGTGGATGAAGACCTGGAAGATCCTCCGGGACTGCCGCCTCAGGGCGACGGCGCACCCCACGCCATGCTCTGCATCGCACGCCTGCACACCTCTCCCTCGCCGGATGACGGCGGCTCACCGGCTGCTCCAGGCACCGCGCCGCCCTGCGTGGAAAAGCCAGAGGGAAGTCCCGGCGCCGGCGCCGGGTCGCGCTCCGCTGGTTGCTTCAGTGTCTTCCTGACAGATGTCAGGAAGACACTGATGGGCAGGCCGAGTACGTTCCCCCACATGCGGAGTCAGCCTCAGGCAGACTCGGGCCTTCTCATAGCCCTGGCCACGCAAGCAGGAGAGGAATGGCATGTCCATATGGAAGCGGTACGCATCCCTCGCAGCTGCGGGCGTGGCCTTGTTGTCCGTGGGGTTAGCGGGACCGGCATCCGCGGAGACGACGCATACCCAGGCGGCCTTCGACGCACAGGCCCGCGCTGCCGGTCTCAGCCGAGACGATGCCGACGCTCTCCAGGCGAAGGTGGACCGCTACCTTGCCCGCCAGGACGGACGACAGGTCTCGGCGAACGAGATTGTCCTGGCCGACGGTGCCACGCTGACGGTCACCGTTCCCGGCGAGAGGTACGTGCGTGAGTTGGGCACGTCCGCCGGAGGCCGTGCCGCGGCACAGTGGGAGTGCGACTACGAGTACTTCTGCATGTACCGTCAGCAACTCGGCATGGGGGACCGACTCGCCCTGTACCACTGCCAGGACTACGCGCTGCAGGGCTGGACCGGTGACGGTTCCTACTACAACCACCAGACCCCCGGCACCCGTGCACTGTTCAAGAACCAAAGCCGCAACGTCATTTACACCACGCCTGCCGCTACCTACAGCGAGCCGAGCTTCGACTGGACTCCTGTCTGGTACGTCAGACCCTGCTAGAAGGACACCTCGATTTTCAGCGGGACCGACTCGGTGCGTCCTTGTTGACCACGCACCACCGACTTCATCACAGGGGGATCACCTTGAAGGCATCCACGCGCAAACTCTCGGCCGTCGTCACCGGCGTGGCACTCACCGCGCTGGGCACCGTCTTCACCGGCACAGCCGAGGCGGCCAATCCGTGCTGGTGGGGCGATGGCGGCATGCGCATGTACTGCAACAACGTCTCGGGGGCCACGGTCTACGCCACCCCCGACACCAGCCGTCCGGTCGGCAAGATGTACTCGAACCCGAGCTGGTTCGAGTGCCGCAGGGACACCGGCGCCTACATCGGCGGCCCGCACCCGAACCGGTGGCTCTGGACGCAGGCCGACAACGGCAAGTGGGGCTGGATGAAGGACACGGACATCTACAGCGAGACCGACCCGGTGCCCACCCACATCGGCAACGGCATCCCCCAGCCCTGCTGACGCCGGCACCGCAACTGCCCCGCCGTCTAGGGCGGCGGCAGCCTGAAGTGCTGCACGCCGGAGATCGGAGTGCAGGAGCAGCCTGCGACAGCAAGTCACCCTGCGGGGCGGCGGGATGAGGGTGCGCACGTGCCGTTCGGACGGTGAGCAGCATGCAAGAATGTCGCCCGTGACCGGATCGTCATCGTCGCCTGTCGCTGAGAGCACGCCCGGCCGTGCCGGTCTGGGCCCCCGTGCCGCCGCAATACTGGTGTTCGGGTCCTCGGCAGCGGTTCTGGTGGTCGAGATCGTCGCCTTGCGGCTGCTAGCTCCGTACCTCGGTCTCACCCTCGAGACCAGCACCATGGTGATCGGCATCGCGCTCACCGCTATCGCCTTCGGCTCCTGGTTGGGCGGGCACATCGCGGACCAGGTCGATCCACGCCGGCTCATCGGTCCTTCACTCGGAGTGTCCGGAGCGGTGGTGGCGCTCACCCCGTCCGTGTTGCGCAGCACTGCGGAGTGGGCACCAGCGGTGCTCTTGGTGATCGCATCGCTGACCATCCTGGTGCCGGGCGCACTGCTCTCCGCGGTGACCCCGTTCGTGACGAAGCTGCGTCTCACCAACCTGGCGGAAACCGGTACGGTGGTCGGCCGACTCTCAGGAGTCGGCACCGTCGGCGCCATCGTCGGCACCGTGCTCACCGGCTTCGTCCTCGTGTCGCGGTTACCCGTCAGCGGCATACTGCTCGGCCTCGGAGCACTCCTGGTGGCAGGCTCGGCGTGGGCCGAGTGGCGAACGCGCGGGTGGAGCGGCGCCCCGGCCCTGACGCTCATGGTCGTGGCGGGCGGTCTGGCCGTCACGGTCGCGCCCGGGGGCTGCGACGTGGAGACCAAGTATCACTGCGCTCGAGTCGTCGCGGACCCCGACGGGGGCAACGGCCGCACGCTCGTACTGGACGGTCTGCGGCACTCGTACGTCGACATCGACGACCCGACACATCTGAAGTTCGAGTATGTGCGCGCCATCGCGTCCGTGGTCGACGCCGCCTTTCCGCAAGGTGAACCACTTGTCGCCCACCACTTGGGCGGCGGCGGACTCACCTTTCCCCGTTACCTTGCGGCCACGCGGCCCGGAACGCACAGCCTCGTCTCCGAGATCGACGGCGGAGTCGTGGGCATCAACCGCGAGGAGCTCGGTCTGCGATCGCAGGCCGGTATCGACGTACGCGTCGAGGACGGCCGGCTGGGCCTGCGGCGACTGGACACCGGCAGTCGTGACCTCGTCGTCGGCGACGCCTTCGGGGGCGTCAGTGTGCCGTGGCACCTCACCACGGTGGAAGCGATGACTGATGTACGGCGCGTGCTCAACGAGGAAGGCCTGTACGTTGCCAACCTCATCGATCACGGTGGTATGGACTTCGCACGCGCCGAAGTAGCCACCCTCGGCGACACCTTCGAGCACCTGGCCCTCCTCGGCGAACCCGCCGACATCGGCCAAGGCCCGACTGCCGACTCCATGGGCGGCAACTTGGTGGTGCTCGCCTCCGACAAGCCGGTAGACCTCCGAGCGATCCAAAAAGCGCTCGACGCCCGGCAAACCGGCTGGAAGATCACCACAGGCGAGGACCTCCGGTCCTGGACCGGCGCTGCCCAACTTCTCACCGACGATCACGCACCCGTGGACCAGCTCCTGCAGCCCTACAGTCCGCAGAGCGGCCAGTGACACGAGTGCTCCTTCCAGGGCACCCCTGACCTGCTCCTGCCGCGACCAGCCAATTCCCGGCAGCTCGCCTCGCTGGAAAATGATGTGAGCGAGTCGGCACCCCGCTGCTACTTTCGTGGTGGACCGTGAAGTCGTTGTTGGAGGTGAGCCCCGTGAACACAGTTACCCGTGGGTGCTCCCTCATCCCGTCACGGTCCGGCGGCTGACGTTCGGTGTCGCCAGGAGCGCCTGAGATCGAGGCACTCCTGGGAGGAGACTCCGATGAACACGAAGCCTTTCACGTCTGGCCCGAGCGAGAACGCGATAGTGATCACGCGCGTCGCGGACAGGCAATGGCATGCACTGGATGACGACTTGGTGGTCGGCCGCGGGCTTGCGCAGCACCGGCCCGACGGACGCTTGTTCGTCAGCATCGACGCCTGGCACGACGCCACCTTCGACCGGCTGGCCGGGGCGATGCTGGCGGAACTGCCGGCGCCGCTGCACACGGTGGTCGACGAAGCCGACGTCGAGCTGACGGCCGGCTGGAAGCGGGCCGGTTTCACGATCCGGCGCCGCGAGTGGGAGTACGTCGTACCGACCGACCCGCGGGTCACAGGGCTCGACGAAGTCCTGCCGCCTTCGGGCGTGACGATCGTTCCCGCCGGTCAGGCGGACGAGAGTCTGCTGCGGGCGGTGGACCGAGCGATCCGTGACGAAGTCGAGGCGACCGTCGGGTGGCAGTTGATGCCCGCAGAGGTGATTCCCCGCCCCCAAGGCGACACCATCGTCGACCCGACGAAGTACGCGGTAGCCGCGACGCCCGACCGCTACCTGGGGCTGATCCGGGTGGTGAAGGTGAACTGCCCACGCATCGGGCTGATCGCGGTCCGGGCCGGCGAACAGCGCCGCGGCATCGCGCGGGCGTTGCTCGCCCACGCGCTGGGGACGCTGCACCGCTCCGGGTTCGCCGCGGCATGGACTGACGTCCACGAATCCAACCCAGCAGCCTCGGCACTGTTCGAGGGCATCGGCGCCCGGCCGATGAACAGCAACCTGGAGCTGGTGCGATGACGAAGAACAAGAACGTCATCGAGGTCGAGGGCAAGGTCGTCGAGTGCCTGCGCAGCGCCATGTTCACCGTGGAGCTCGAGAACGGCCACCAGGTGCTCGCGCACATCAGCGGGAAAATCCGCAAGAACTACATCAAGATCATGCTGGAAGACAGGGTGCTGGTGGAGCTCCCGCCGTACGACCTGACCCGCGGCCGGATCGTGTTCCGGTACCGGAATTAGCGGCGGTCGGCACCTTCCGCGGTAGCCGATCCTGGGGCCCCGGTCACGGTGTATCTGTGAGCGGGGCCCCGTTGATAGAGGGGTGCTCTGTCTGCAAAACCTTCGGCGTAACGTGGCGCTGAGAGGAGCAGGAGGGCGCGCAGCGGTGCGATCCACGCCTCGACCGTGCGGCAACACCTCTGCTTCCTGGCGCACGTACCCGCTTGATCTGAGGAGCGGTGGCGTGCACAGGTGCCGGGCGAGGGATCAGTCAGCGGCGGATAGCCTGTGCCACCAGTGACCGCACCCGTCGGAGCAGGAGACATCGCGCTCGGTCATGACACTGCTCTCCCATGAGAAGGGGTTTCACTGCGGCCCGGGGTTCAGTGGAACGAGACACCAAGTCGGACGTTCTCCGCTCCGTGGAGGTGTGCGGCTTCGGAAAGCGGAGCACAGCGCCCCCTGCTCGACCCGTCGGGCGGGTTACGACGCCCGCGTCAGCCGCACGATCGCATCGATCGACCGGTCGACGTCGGCTTCTGTCGTGGCGTGGCCGGACACCGAGATGCGCATCAGCCGTCGGCCACGCCAGGTGGTGGCGCCCATCCAGCAGGTGCCGTCATCCTGCAGAGCCTGCACGACGTGGTCGGTGCGGGCGTCGTCGCCGAAGCTGACGAGAACCTGGTTGAGCGTCACGTCGTTGACCACCTCGAAGCTCGCCGCGGTCAGGCCGTCGGCGAAACGACGGGCGAGGGAGCAGCAGCGGTCCACGAGTTCGGCGACGCCGTCACGGCCGAGTTCACGCAGTGCTGCCCAGGTGGCGAAGCCGCGTGCGCGGCGGGATGACTCGGGAGTGTAGTCGGCGCCGCCGGCCGGAGTGCCGTCGGCGCGGGTGAGGTAGGAGGCGGTGTACGACAGTGCGTCGGCGTGTACGGCGGGGCGGGAGCAGAAGGCGTAGCCGCAGTCATAGGGGACGTTCAACCACTTGTGGCCGTCGCATGCCCAGGAGTCGGCCAGCTCGACGCCGTCGACGAGGGGGCGGGTCGCTGGGCTCGCGGCTGCCCACAGGCCGAAGGCGCCGTCGACGTGCACCCACCCGCCGTGGGCATGGGCGAGGGCGCAGGCGGTACGGAGGTCGTCGCAGGCGCCAGTGTTCACGTTGCCCGCCTGAGTGCAGACGATCGCCGGCGTGTCCGGGTCGGACGCCAGCACGCGGCGCAGGTCTTCGGTGTCGAGGGCGCCGCGTCCATCCGTGCGGACCGTCTCCAGGCAGTCGGTGCCCAGGCCGAGCAGCCGCAGCGAGCGGTCGATGGTGGCGTGACGCTCCTCGCTGGCGACCACCCGCAGGCGCGGGGCGCCGCGCAGCCCCTCGTGCCCGACGTCCCAGCCGGCCTGGAAGAGCAGGTGCTGCCGGGCTGCCGCGAGTCCTGCGGTGTTGGCCGCCTGCCCGCCGGTGACGAATCCGGTGGACGCTGTGTCCGGGATGCCGAGCAGGTCTTTCAGCCAGCCGCCCGCCGCCTCCTCCGCGGCGAGGGCGGCGGGGGAGAGCGCGGCGTTGAAGGCGTTCTGGTCCCACCCGGCCGCGAGGATCTCGGCGGCGGTGGCCGCAGGCAGTGCCCCGCCGACGACGAACCCGAAGAAGCGCGGCCCCGCGGTGGCGACGAGTCCCGTCTCGGCGGCGGCCACCAACTCGTCGACCACCGTGAGCGGGTCGGCGGGTGAGCGGTTCAAGGGGCGGGAGAACGCGGCGCGCAGGGCTGCGGGATCGACGGGGCGCGCCACCGGCCGTTCGGGCAGCGATCGACGGTAGGCGGCGGCGTGTTCCGCGGCGTGATGGAGGATCCTTGTCAACTCGTCCATGCCGGGACCGTAACCGCCCGTCTGCGCGGCCGGGAACGGCCAATGGGGGGAGATCGGCCTGCCTGACAACTCATCTCTATTGGTGATCTGAGGAGAAGACAGCGGTGCTGACCCACAGCTCCAGGACTGACAGGGCAGACGTCGGCATCCGGCAAGCCAGGCCATGGTGCGCTCGCGGACACCTGGAAAGACAGGCCGCCCTGCCGGGAACAGTCGGCCCGGCCGGCACGGTTGCATCGACCGAGGGACCGGCACCGCACGGGCGGGGACACGGAGACCGCAAGGTCGTCCGCCCGCCTGGATCCGGGCCCCGGGATCGCGGTACGCCCGCCGCGCACCTCGGACCAAGACGTATTCCTGCAGGAGGACTGTTTCATGACTGACCGGCCTTTGACGCTCATGGCAGTACACGCCCACCCCGACGACGAGGCCACCGGAACCGGAGGGGTCCTCGCGCGGTACGCGGCGGAAGGCATCCGCACGGTTCTCGTGACGTGTACCGACGGCGGATGCGGTGACGGGCCGGGGGGTGTCAAGCCGGGCGATCCCGGGCACGATCCGGCGGCGGTCGCTTTGATGCGCCGTCAAGAACTCGAGGCGAGCTGTGGCGTCCTGAAGGTCAGCGATCTGGAGTTGCTGGACTATGCCGACTCCGGGATGGTGGGCTGGCCGAGCAACGACGCCCCCGGATCCTTCTGGCAGACCCCCGTGCCGGAAGGCGCGGCCCGACTCGCGGAACTCATGCGGCACTACCGACCTGATGTCGTCGTCACCTACGACGAGAACGGCTTCTACGGCCACCCCGACCACATCCAGGCCCACCGCATCACGATGGCGGCACTGGAGATGACCTCGCTGACACCGAAGGTGTACTGGACGACGATGCCCCGCTCGATGATGCAGCGGTTCGGCGAGATCATGCGCGAGTTCCATGAGGACATGCCGGAGCCGGATCCTGCCGAGGCCGCCGCGATGGCCGAGATCGGCCTTCCCGACGATGAGATCACCACCTGGGTGGACACCACCGCGTTCAGCGGTCAGAAGTTCGACGCGTTGGCCGCGCACGCCAGTCAGGGCGAGAACATCTTCTTCCTCAAGATGGGCAAGGAGAGGTTCGGCGAGTTGATGGGCGTGGAGACGTTCGTACGTGTCCAGGACGCCACCGGCGCGGCCGTACCCGAGAACGATCTCTTCGCCGGACTGCGCTGATCCGTCCGTCGGACCGGCCCGGGACAGCGCCGACCGCACGACGCGATCGAGCGGGTCACACCCCCGGAGGCTTGTCCACGCGAGTTTCCGCTCCTGCAGCCCGCGTCCAGGCCCTCGCCGACGGCGTCGACGCGGGCCCGCACGGCCGACCTCACTCGGATGACCTGCGACGACGCTCTCAAGTAGCTCAGACGAATCGGGGTGCACCCGACATTTCTAGCTTTAGGAGGCGGTGAAGCGGGCCAGCTCCCATGGGTCATGTGCGCTGAAGATGGTGATCTCATCCGCGTGGTCGTGTCGAAGCGAGCGCAGTTGGTCGCGGGTCGCGTCGCGAGCTGCGACGTCCGTCTGTGCTCCCTGCTGGACCGGGTCGAGGACGGGATGAGAGAGGGGCGGCGTGTGCTCGAGCTCGCCGTGATACATGTACGCGTCGCCCGCATGCAGCAGCCACCGTCCGTGGCCGTCGCGCACGGCGACCCCCGAGTGTCCCGCCGAGTGGCCAGGCAGCGGAACCAGCAGTAGCTCGCATGCCACCCCCTGCGGCCGCGCCACGCCGGGGAAGCCGAACCACTCTGTGCGGTCCGCCATGGGTGCGGGTGTGAGCAGCACGTCGTGCGCCCGGTGCGCCGGCATGAAGCGGTCGAGGCTGTGCCGGTGGTGCGCTGCCGTGGGGTCGGTGACGGCTCGGTACTCGTCAGGGTGGACATGCACTTGTGCGTGCGGGAAGTCAGGCAGGCCACCTGTGTGGTCGCGATGCAGGTGGGTGAGCACGATGTGCCGCACGTCCTGGGGTGCGTACCCGAGGCGGACGACCTGGCGCAGCGCGCTCTCCTCGGGGTTCAGTGCGGGCTGGGCGTGGGCGACCCAGTCCACACCCAGCGACCGGTCGGGGTGCTGCAGGTCGGCGGTGCCGAGACCGGTGTCCACCAGGATCAGCCCGTCCGAGTCCGTCTCGATGAGCAGACAATGGCAGGCAACGGCCCGTTCGCGGTTCACGGGGCCGGCCGGAAGTCCTTCGCCGAGTAGTGGAATCTTCCGGAGAGAACCGCAGTTGAGGTGATGGATACGCACAAGGCCCCCTGGAGGCAAGCTGGCGGGGTTTTCGCGACCGACGTTAGGAGGGGCCTGCGTGACTCACCAAACCGTTGGACACGCAGCGACGGGTGATCAGGGCGGCCCGCTGGCGGACTGCCCGGACAGCGCCCTCGTTCCGCCAGGACACGAACCGCGATGCCCTATTGACATCACCCTCGCCGCGCTGAGTGGCCGGTGGACGCCGCTGGTAGTCCGCGAGTTCCTACGCCGCGGTCAGGCCACATACTCCGAACTGTCAGCCGCCTTGCCCGCTCTCTCGGACAAGGTCCTCTCGGATCGGCTGGCCCAGTTGACCAGTGCCGGCGTCATCGAGCGTCACCGCACCCCGGGCTGGCCTCCCCGCGTCCGCTACATTCTGACCAGCCAGGGCCGGGCGCTGGAACCAGTGGTGCGCAGCATGTGGGAGTGGGGCACGGCGCGACGGGACGCCCTCGGCTGATCGCCGGACCCGTCGAACACGGCCCGAACCTCGCCGGCGGCCCGGCCCGAACCACGCTCAGCACAGGCGGACTTCGGGCGGGTGCACAGGAGTCGCCGGCTTTCGGGAAGCCCTTCGGGCAGGGGGACCAAGCGCGGTGCGATGGCGGCGGCGAGCGGCGTGGTCAGCCGCTGTGGCAGAGCGTTCCGGTGGTCGGGCAGCCGTACGGCGAGCGCCTTCGGGTGCCGGGCGCTCCCGGTGGACCCGACCAGTGCCGCACCCTGGCGTTCGCCGAGAATCCGATGCCGATGACCTACAATTAAGCATCCCTGGAAGATAATTCTTCGGAAGATGAGTGATGGCTGACCTGAAGCAGCTGTACCGGGAGTTGGTCTCGCTGGAGATCGAGCTCTGGAATGGCATCGAAGGGCGGTTGCGGGCCGAGTACAACCTGCCGCTGACCTCGTTCGAAGTGCTGCATCTGCTGTTGCGTCGGCCCGGGCCGAGGATCCAGGACATCGCCGAGGAGTTCTCGATCACCGTGGGCGGCACGAGCAAGGTGGTCGACCGTCTGGAGGCGGCGGGCCTGTGTGAGCGGCGTGCCAATCCGAACGACCGCCGTTCCTCCGTCGTCGAGTTGACGTCTGCGGGACGGAAACTGGTGGACGGAGCACTGAAGGTTTTCGAGGACGAGCTGGAACTTCGGATCGGGTCGGTGATTCCCGAGCAGTCCGTGCGCGAGGTGACGGCGGTCCTCGGCACGCTGCGGGCGGCCGGGAGAGCCCTGGACGCGGAGCGGAAGGCCGCCGGGCAGACGCCGGCGCCGGGCATGCGGGGGCCGAAGCAGCCCGGCCGGCCGGCGTCGTGAGCTGCGACGGACTGCGCTGTGGCCGTGCGCTGATGGGGCGGGGCCGGGGACTGTGTTCGCCCGGCCCCGCTCCATCAGCCCACGGGTCAGTCGGCGATGCCGTCGAAGGCGATGACTTTGTCGATGCGGCCCCGGACGAGGAGGTTGCCGGGGCCGCCGTTGCGTGCGGCGTACTCCTCCCTGCGGCTTTCGCCCATGTAGCGGGTGCCGAGGAGTCCGCCCCAGCGCAGCATGTCGTCGGGGTCCTCGGAGATCTCGGCGCGTCCTTGGATCAGGACGAACGCGTACGGTGGCCGGTCCTCGTCGACGCAGAGGGCGAACCGTCCGTCACGTACGAGGTTGCGGCCTTTGACCCCGTCCTTCTCGGTGGTGAGCACGACGTCATCGCCGTCGAGGAGGAACCAGATCGGTGTCACATGGGGGCTGCCGTCGGCGCGGACGGTCGACAGCTTCCCGGTGCGGGTGCCGTGAGTGACGAACTCCCGCCACTGCCCGTCGGTCATCTTCCGCATGTGGGTGCCCTTTCGTCTTCGCACGGATCGACTGGCGGGTGTCCGAGGGGGAGTCGGCCTCGGACACCCAGAGGTTCAGCCCCAGAAGGCGTCTTCGGCGGCCGGGTCGCCGGAGAAGAGCCACATCTCGGTGATCTTGCCGTTTTCGATGCGCAGGACGTCGACGCCGTCCATGTTCATCGACGCGCCGTCGTGGCGGCCGCTGAAGCGGATGGTGGCGGCGACCAGGTCTCCGTTGCCCATCAGCGTGTGGATCTTGTCGATGGCGAAGGTGCCCTGACTGGCCTCCATCATCCGGCCGAGCATCTGGAAGACGGCGCCCTGGCCCTTGTGCTCGCCGGAGAACTGGTTGGCGCCGGGCTGGTGCCAGACGATCGCCTCGTCGAGGAGTTCGCCGAGGGTGGCCATGTCTCCGGTCTGTACGGCCTGGAAGTAGGTGCGGGCGATGTCGATGTTCGCTCTGGTCATGTCGCTTGCTCCTTGGGTTCTTGCACGGAGGGTGGTGGCTATCGGGCGAAGTCGAGGCGGTCGGTGAGGCCGGCTTCGGTGAACGCGGACTCGATCTCGTCCCGGCCTTCCTTGAAGTGCGCCCAGCTGTCGAAGTGGGCGGGGACGACCCGGCGGGCGCCGAGCATCTGGGCGGCCTGGGCGCCCTGGGTGCTGTCGAGGGTGAGCAGGGCGCCTTCGAAGGCGAAGGCCATGCGGGCACCGCCGAGGAACAGGACCGCGGTGTCGACGGGAGCGATCCTCTCGGCGATCTCCTTGACGTGCTCCAGGGCGGCGTTGTCGCCGCTGACGTAGACCGAGGGCATGTCGTCGGAGGTGAGCATGAACCCGACGACGTCGCCGGAGATCGGTTCGCAGCCCTCGGGGCCGTGCCGGGCGGGCAGGCCGGTGACGGTGACGGTGCCGCCGTCGGGCCGCCTGAGCTCGGCGCTCTGCCAGAAGGCCAGCCCCTGTGCGTTGCCGCCCAGACGACGGGCGCCGCTTTCGGTGGTGAAGACGACCGGCACCTCGGGCAGGAAGGCGCGGCCGGCGTTGTCGAGGTTGTCGTCGTGCTCGTCATGGGAGAGCAGAACGGCGTCGACGCGGCCCAGGTCGGCGGCGGAGACAGGTGACGGCTCGGTCTTGACGAGCTTGTGGTCGCCGGGGAGGGGCATGGGGTACTCGCCGGGCGGGTCGAAGGTGGGGTCGGTGACGAACCTGAGCCCGCCGTACTCGATCAGGGTGGTCGGGCCGCCGTACACACGGACGGGGATCTTTTCGCTGGTGGCGCTGGCGCCGGACATCGGTGAACCTCCAGGCGGTGAACAGTGGAGACGCGGCTCTGCGGAACCGGTCAGGCGGCGGGTACGGAGAAGACGCCGAAGTGGTTGCCGGCGGTGTCCTGCAGCCGGGCGAAGGTGAAGCCCGCAGAGTCGGAGGCCGGCTCCATGAGGACCTCGGCGCCGAGCTCCTGGCCGCGCTCGACGGTCGCGGCGACGTCCTGGACGAGGACGTAGAAGACCGCGTAGTTGGGGAAGCCGCCCTCCGACTCCCACACGCCGCCGGCCGGCTGCTGGGCGCCCGGCGTCATCACCGAGTGGTAGGTCACGCCGGGGGTGTCGGTGTTGAGGACGTACTTCCAGTCGAAGAGCTCGCCGTAGAACTCCTTGACCTTCTCCGGCTGGTCGGTGCCGAACTCGAACCAGGCGACCGAGTTGAAGGCGGGAACGGTCATGACACTCACTCCTTGCGCCCTGTGGGGAAGAAAAAGACGACTCTCTGAGTCGGGCTGAATCAGACGGTGATCACCACCACGCGGTGGGCCGCCCGGCAGGGGCCGGCAGGGATGGGGGCCCGGCCGGCCCGGCGTCCAGCAAACCATTTACATTCCATGGAAGCAACTTCCATGGATTATTGTTCCAGGGTATGGGTTCGGTGGTCCTCAGTCGGCCGGCCCTTGGACGGCACAGGAACCCGGCGTCTGGGACGCGGACGGTCGGGTCAGCAGGAAGGAAGCGGTCATGGAGCCGGTCGAGATCGAGGCGAAGACCTTGATCCAGAAGTCGAAGACCCCGTCGAACGACTACGTCATCAACCCCTACACCGGCTGCGTGCTGGGCTGCGCCTACTGCTTCGCCAGCTTCGCCGGGCGGCAGTTCGGTCGGTCGGTGAAGGAGTGGGGCGACTACCTGTACGTGAAGAGGAACGCGGTCGAGCTCGCCCGCAAGGAGCTGGCGAAGATGCCGGAGGACAAGCGGCGGGGCACGATGCTGCTCAGCTCGGTCACCGACCCCTACCAGGGTCACGAGACGCAGTACCGGCTCACCCGCGGCATCCTGCGTGAACTGGAGGCGGTCGAGTACCCGGGCCTGGTCCGCATCCTCACCAAGTCACCTGTCGTCACCCGCGACATCGACCTGCTCACCAGCCTGCCCAGCGCCGAGGTCGGCATGACCGTGACCACCACCGACGACAAGGTCAGCCGCTGGCTGGAGGTGCGCGCCCCACTCGCCTCCCGCCGCCTGCGCACCCTTGCCGAACTCAAAGAGGCCGGCATCCACACCTACGCCTTCGTGGGCCCGCTCCTGCCCCACTTCGCCACACAGCCCGAGCTCTTGGACGACCTCTTCGGCCGGCTCGTCGACGCTGGGGTGGGTGAGGTGTTCATGGAGCACATCAACCTCAAGCGGTACATCCGCGAGCGCATGGACCAGGTCCTGGCCGACGAGCCCGAAGACGTCCGCGAGGCGTACCTCCAAGCGCGGACGACGGAGCATCGCGAACAGCTCGACGCGATCGTGGCTCAGCTGCTGGACAAGCACGGTCTGCGGCTGCGCTTCGAGGAGGTCGTTCACCATGACGACAACGACTCCCTGCGGCAGAGGCTCGCATCCTCGGCGTGATTGGTGAGGGTGTGCGGGCTGATGCCGGGCAGGGCCTCGCGGAGCTCGTTGAAGCGGTGGGGGCCGTGCAGCAGTTCGCGCACGATCAGGGTGGATTCATGGACGTCCGGATGCCCGGCATGGACGGCCTCACCGCGCTGAAGGAGCTGCGCCGCGCGACGAACCCGCCGCGCGTCATCATGCTGACCACGTTCGACCTCGACGACTACGTGCACACGGCGCTGCGCGGCGGCTCTGCCGGGTTCCTGCTGAAGGACACCTCCCCACGCGACCTGGCCGCCGCGGTCCGCACGGTCGCCGAGGGCAGCGCGATGCTGACGCCGCGCATCACCAAGCGGCTCATCGACACCTTCGTCGGGCTGGAGTCGGCCGACGCGGCCGGCGCCCGGGAACGCCTGTCGGTGCTGACGGAGCGTGAGGGCGACGTGGTACGAGCCGTCGCCCGCGGTCTGTCGAACGCCGAGATCGGCCGCGAACTCGCCATGAGCGAGGGCACGGTGAAGGCCCACGTCAGCCGTGCCCTCGCCAAGCTCGGCCTGTCCAACCGGGTCCAGGTGGCGCTGCTCGTACGGGACGCCGGCCTGTCCTGAAGGGAGACATCGGCACCGTCCGTCGGTGGCGGACAGCGCGTGGCGAGGCCCGCAGCCACCACGTTCTGCGCGGCCCAGCGCATCGCGTACGCCGCGCAGCGGTCGACCTTGGACCGCGAGCTGCTGCGCGACCCGTCCTCGCCTGCTACGCGGCGCGCGAACTGGGCGCCGACGTACACGTCGGCTCTCCCCGGCACTGCCCTCCGTCGCGTTCAGGCGGGCTCGGCCCGCAGCGGCGGTATGGCCGGCACCTCGATCGCGTTGTCGATGTCGGCCTGCGTCAGCTTGAAGGCGTCTGGATAGGCGGAACGCCGGGTGCGCCGGGCGGGCTCGATGGTGCGCCAGGTGTAGAGGCAGCGGTCGCACTGGAGCACCTCCCAGACTCCGGGCACGGGCGACGTGGCGAGTCGGCTTACGGCCGCGAAGGCGCAGCGCGGGCACTCAAGCGGGTTTTCGTTCACGGGAGTTGACCCCTTCTGGAGACGGTAGGAGTTCAGTGGCGGGCCGCGATGAGGCGCTGCAGGCGGGCCGCCCACTCGGCGGTCTCGGGCAGGTCTTTGGCCGGGGTGGAGAAGTTGCCGCGGACGTCGGGGGCGACCGGTGTCGTGGCGTCGATGATCATCTTGCTGGTGATGCCGGCGGGCTGGGCGGCAGGCGCGAGTTCGAGGACCGACAGGTTCGGTATGACCACGACGTCGTCCTTCGGATTGACCTTCGCGGACATCGCCCACATGACCTGCGGCAGGTTGAAGGGGTCCACGTCCTCGTCGACCAGGATCACCTGGGAGACGTAACCGAGTCCGTGCGGTGTCGTCATCGCGCGCATGCCGACGGCCTTGGCGAAGCCGCCGTACCGCTTCGCGGTGGAGATCACCACCATCAGCCCGTGGGTGTACATGGCGTTGACGGCCTGCACCTCGGGGAACTCGGCGCGGAGCTGCTTGAGCAGGGGGACACAGGTGTTGGGGCCGACGAGGTAGTCGACTTCGGTCCAAGGCATGCCCAGGTAGAGCGACTCGAAGACGGGATCCGTCCGGTACGAGACGCGGTCCACGCGGATGACCGGCATCCGCCGTCCGCCCGAGTAGTGGCCGGTGAACTCCCCGAAGGGGCCCTCGATCTGCCGCGTACGGGACTCGATGACGCCCTCGATGACGACCTCGCTGCCCCACGGCACGTCGAAGCCGGTGAGCGGCGCGGTGGCGATCGGCGCGGGCGCCCCGCGCAGCGCGCCGGCCATCTCGTACTCGCTCTGGTCGTACGCCATCGGCATCCCGGCGACGATCGCCATCACGGGGTCGTTGCCGAGGGTGATGGCGATGGGCAGGTCCTCGCCCACCTCCTCGGCCTTGCGCAAGTGCTGGGCCACGTCGTGCATGGGGACCGGCTGGAACGCGAGCCGGTCCCGGCCGATGACCTGGATGCGGTACGTGCCGACGTTCTGCTTGCCGAAGTCGTCGGGGTCCTCGGGGTCGCGGGAGACCACGGCGGCCTTGTCGAGATAGAAGCCGCCGTCGCCGTCGTTGAGCCGGAAGAGCGGCAGGACGGAGAAGAGGTCGACGTCCGCGCCCTCCTGGGTGTTCTCGCGCCACGGTGCGTCCGCGCGGCGTTCGGGTGCGACGGGGAAGGCGTCCCAGCGCCGGGCGAACTCCTCGACCTGTTCCTTGACTGGTGTGTTCCTCGGCAGTCCCAGGGCGAGCGCGTGGTTGGCCCAGGAGCCGTGCACGTTCAGCGCGATGCGGGCGTT
Source organism: Streptomyces sp. NPDC024017 (assembly GCF_040638895.1). Classification (NCBI taxonomy): domain Bacteria; kingdom Bacillati; phylum Actinomycetota; class Actinomycetes; order Kitasatosporales; family Streptomycetaceae; genus Streptomyces; species Streptomyces sp. NPDC024017. The sequence continues at coordinate 404,602 of NZ_JBEZYZ010000007.1, forward strand.
CGTGAAGCCCTTGACGTTGTCGAAGTACAGGGCGGGGGCGTTCTCGCCGATGCGGCCCGTCGCGTTGGCAGCGGCCGCCAGATCGGGTTCGGGCAGCACCTCGTCGGTGATGCGCAGCAACTGCCCCTCCTTCTCCAGCGTTTCGAGGAAGCTGCGCAGATCGTCGTAGGCCATGATCAATTCCTTTGTGCGATACGGGACGTCATGCGGCATCACGGGCAGCGGTGCGGGCGGCGCGCATACCGGCCCAGCGGCGGGCGGCGGGCGCGGGCAGCTCGAACTGGTCGAGGATGCGGGCCGTGACGTGGTCGACGATGTCGTCGATGCTCTGCGGATGGTTGTAGAAGGCGGGCATGGGCGGCACCAACTGCACGCCCATACGGGCCAGTTCGAGCATGTTCCGAAGGTGGATCTCGCTCAGCGGCGTCTCGCGCGGAACGAGGACGAGCTTGCGGCGCTCCTTGAGGACGACATCGGCGGCGCGCGCCACGAGCCCTTCGGCGTATCCGGTCCGGATGCCCGCGAGGGTCTTCATGGAGCACGGCACGATGACCATGCCGTCGGTACGGAACGAGCCGGAGGAGAGGGAGGCGCCCTGGTCGTCCGGGTGGTGCGTGACGTCCGCGAGCGCTGACACGTCGGCGACGGACAGGCCCGTCTCCAGTTCGATCGTGGTGCGCGCCCAGCGGGAGAGGACCAGGTGGGTCTCCACGTCCGGCAGCTCGCGCAGGTTCTCCAGGAGCCGGACACCGAAGGGCGCACCCGTCGCCCCCGTCATGCCTACGACCAATCGCACAGCATCTCTCCTCACACGTTGCTGACCTGTGCTTTCACGCTAGGCGGCAGGACGGACCCGGCAGCGGTACGCTTGGGACTCGGTATGGGGAAAATCGGACAGGATGCAGGGGGCGCTTCGGGCGCGGACGTCAGGGACCTGGCGTACACCCCGGCCGTGGGCGCGCCTGCCGGGGTCGAGGTGATGGAGCTCGCCGATCTGTACGAGCGGGCACGCCGGCACGGCAACGACCCGTACGTCCCGCTGCGCCCCGCCTTCCACCAGCTGATCGGGGCCCGCGGCCGTCCGGTGCGGATGTGGGTGGACTTCGTCGAGCAGGAGCTGCGGCCCGGGTCGTGGCTGTGGATCCGGCCGGGGCAGGTGCAGCGGTTCGCTTCCGATCTGGCGGCGGTGGACGGGGTGATCGTGCTGTTCCAGCCGGGTTTCCTGCCGCCGGCGACGGTCACGGCCGCGCACCTGGACACGCCGTACGAGCAGCGCCCGCTGGAGCCACGGGGGCCGGACGCCGAGGCGGTGACGCGGGCGCTCGAACATCTCCGCTACGAGTACGAGGCGCTGGCCTCGCTGCCGCTGCAGGCCCATACGGAGGTGCTGCGCGCCCTGCTGTCCGTGCTGGTGGTGCGCCTGGCGAACGTGCGTGATCCGGCGCCCGGCGCGGCGACGGTGTCCGGCACGTTCCGCCGCTTCCACGCGGCCGTCGAGCGGGACCACGCGGTGACCCGGCGCGTCGAGGACTACGCGGCGGCGCTCGGCTACAGCCCGCGCACGCTGACCCGGGCGACGGTCGCCGCGACGGGCCGCACGGCGAAGCAGTACGTCGACGACCGTGTACTGCTGGAGGCCAAACGCCTGTTGTGGCACAGCGGCCTGTCGGCGAGAGAGGTGGCGGCCCGGCTGGGCTTCGCCGACCCGAGCGACTTCACCAAGTTCTTCCGGCTGCGGGCGGGCGAGACACCCGGCGCGTTCCGCGGGGGCCCGCGGGCCGGTTGACCGGCCCGCGGGCAGTGTTCCGCAGACGTCCCCTGCCATGCTTGCTCCGCAACTCTCCCAGCGACGGTGTTGCCGAGCCGACGCGAAGGTGCGTGGGTAGCAGCGCAGCCGTACGCCGGGCTCGCAAGGCACCCAGGTGGTGTTGCCCGCCGGCGCGGTTGTCCATCGGCCGGCGCGCAGACGGCCAGGCCCGGCAGATGCGAAGGACCGCACCCCGAATGTTCGGAGTGCGGTCCTTGAAGGGGCTGCGGGGCAGGTGACCGCTAGCCCCCGGACGGGGCGCCGGAGGTGCGGGAACCGGAGCCGCCCGGCTTCGGCGGTGCCCACGTGGGCTTGGCCGTCGCCTCGGCCGGGTCGCGCTCGGCGAGGGTGAGTCCCCAGGAGTCGTCCTCGCCGATGCGGGCCTCGATCTCCTTGATCTGGCCGCTCTTGGCGAAGTACAGGACCACGACCTGCCGTACGGAACCCTCGTCGTAGAAGTCCGCCGTCACGTCTCCCTTGGCTGCGGCGCCGAAGGCCTTGACCCAGTTGCGGGCCGTGGCATCGGCGTGCGTGTCGTCGACGGCGAGCGCGGCCAGCCCGTCGGCGTCGCCGTCGGCGAGCCGCCACACGGCCTTCTGCACCGTCTCAAGACTTCCCGTGGAGGGGTAGCCGACGACCTGCAGCGGCCGGTGATTGCCGTAGTCCGTCTGATACGTCAGGGACTCGTCGTCCGACGTGCAGCCCGTGAGAAGTCCGCCCGCGACGACGGCGGCCAGTGCGAAGCCGGTGAGCCTTGTCTTGCGTGCCATGGTCAGGACCTCGCCTTCGGACGGAGGATGGTGATCCGCTCGATGTAGTTGGGCTTGCCGCGGTACCGCAGGATGGCAGCCGCGAGGCTGGTCCTGTTCGAGCTGCCGTGCTGGATCAGCTGGAGCCCGTGCCGCTTGCGCTCGACGATGGCCACGTGGTTGTAGCCCCGTTCCCGCTTCCACTTGAAGAGCACGAGGTCTCCCGGCTTGGCGGACAGGGACGTGACGTGCTTGGCCCCGCGGTAGCGGATCATGTGCCGGCGGAAGTTCTCGGCGGCGGCCCAGGTGTAGCTCTTGTTCTTGATCTTTCCGAAGAGGTAGTACTGCTGCCACCAGGCGCGGTCGTGCTTGCGACCGCCGTGGCGGGTCTTCATCTTGCCACCGTGGTACAGCGCCTTCGACACGAAGTTGGTGCAGTCCTGGCTGTACTCCCAGCGGGTGTTGACGTTCCGGGACGCCCACTTGACCGTTCCGGAGCCGGACACCTGCGCGGCGGCGCGCGTGACGCGCGGTGCCGACTTCTGAACGGCCGGAGCGGGTTCCTCGATCGGCAGGCCGTCCGCGTCGAGCGCGATCGGCTCGTCGGGCACCTCGCTGATGGGACCCAGTGAGTCGTCGGTGGTCTCCAGGCCGTTGGCGGCCGAAGCCGACGCGGAGAGCACGGTTTCCACCGCAGGGGCGTCCGCCTCGACGTGGAGGATCGGGGCGCCACTGTTGGTGCTGAAGGTGAAGCGCTGCTCCCGCCGTCCTTCCTCCGGTTCACCGCTCGGGTCACCCGAGTCGCCGGCGTCCGCCGGGTTCCCGCCCGTCAGTACGGCAGCGTCCTCGAGGACCGCGCGCAGGAACACCGTGCCGCTGTCGTCGACACCGACCAGGACGTCGGACAGCTTCGTCGTCATCTCGGTGTAGCGCTGACCGCGCCGGGCCAGTACGTCCCTGGTCCCCGCCAGGTCCGCGGCCTGGGCGCCGAGCAGGTCCTGGAACGCGGCCCCGCGCGAGCTCGCGGCGAGGGCCGCCGCGGCGGTCGGATGCTTGTCGGTGAGGATGGCGCTGCGGGCATCGACGTACTGTTGCACGATCTCCCGGTAGGTGGCCGCGCCACCCGGAACGGCCACGGGGGTGAGTGCTTCCGACGCCGTGCCGGGACCGGTGCCGTGCGGGGTACGCGCCGTCACGGTCACCCGATGTGCGGTGCCGTTCTTCAGTCCGTCCACGACGAGGTGCGCGTCGCGGGTGGTGGCCCTGGCGGCCTCGCTGCCATCGGTCTTCGTGACGACGACGGTGTACTCCGCGCCGTCCGTCGACGAACCCAGGTCCGGCGGCGGGTTCCAGGTCGCCAGGAGCCCGCCGTCACCGGCGGTCACGCGCAGGTCCTGCGGAGCTCCGGGCGCGGTCGGTGCCACGTAGGTGATGACGAGCCGCGGCCGCTTCGCCGCGTCCGTGCTGCGGCTGGAGTGGTAGGAGACGGCCGACGCGGTGTCGGCGGCGGGGAGCCGCACCGCGAACCCCTCGCCCGCCTGCTCGTCGATCCAGGACTGCACCAGTGGCGCGAGGTCCTGGGTGTCGGCGAGCGCGGTTTCGGTGAACGGGGCGTCGTCCAGCACGTCCAGCAGGCCGGTTCCGGTGCGCGGGGTGGCCCACGGTTCGTGCAACTGGTACATCTCGACCGGCCGCTGCGCGCAGGTGCCGGTGCCGCATTCGGCCGGAGTCAGCACGAGCCGGGCCCGGGTCACCCTGGCGCCTTCCGGCACCTTGCCGAGGTCCGGCTTGAGCCAGGCGGCCCGCTCACCGTCGGTGCCCCCGCCCAGCGTCAGCCGGCCGTCGGTGACGGCGGGGCAGCCGCCGTCCGCACAGGCCTTGGTGCCGACCGGCACCGTGGCGTCATCGAGGGAGGGGCCGGTGAGGGTGACGGACGTGGTGTCGGGTGCCTTCGGGTCGCCCGCGTCGGTAGCGGTGAACTCCTGCTCGTAGGACCAGGCCGAGCAGCCCCGGTCCGTGCAGGCACGCATCGCCCAGAGGTACGTCGTGCCCACGCGCAGGGCGCCTTCGGGGACGCGTGCCGCAGCGCGCTGGCCGCTGTCCACCCAGGTCTCCGGGACGCTCACCCCGGGGAGCTGCTTCCCGTCGGCGTCGCGCAGGACGAACTCGGCTCGTACGCGGCCCAGTTCGGGGCTGGACACCAGCCCGGACAGCAGGGGGGTGAGGGACTGCGTGGCTCCGGACTCCAGCGCCTGCGGCATGTCCGGGAGACCGCCGGGACGGCGCCCGGTGCCGACCGTGAAGGTGGCCCAGTCGGACCAGGCGAGGTTGAAGTGCGTGCCGTCATAGGGACTGGTGCGGAACCGGTAGGTCGCACCGTCCTTGAGCGTGCCGTCCGGGACGGTCACGGCCGCGGCACGTCCGGAGTCGACGCGCGGCGAGACGAGGTAATCTCCCACCCGCTTGCCGGTCGCCGCATCGACGATCTCGAAGGTGCCGGTGACTCGGTCGCCGTCCTTGTCGGAGAACGTGTCCCGCAGCGTCGGCGTCGTGGTGTTGACCTGCCAGGTGCCCGAGGCGTCCGCGGTGAAGGGCGGGCCGGCCTGGCGGTTGTCGCCCGACCGCGGACGGAAGTTGTAGGTGACCGTCAGCTTGGGCGGGTTACTGGTGGCGTTGGCGGAGTTGACCCGCTTCCACTGCCCGACCTCGGACTCGTCGGCGGCCCTCAGACCCATGCTGGACTGCGGAGCCTTGGAGGAGGCCCACGTCTGTACGAGTGAGGTCACATCGGCGTTGATCCAGCCGCCCGCGCCGCACTTCGGATTGCCCTTGGTCTCCGTGGACGTCGACTGCTGGGTGTGCAGGGAGGGCTGGGACGTCCAGCGGCTCGAGACCGAGGCCTTGTCGGCCGACCAGACCGCCCAGGGCTGCGCCTTGCAGTCGAGGTTGCCCGAGTGGAAGTTCCACAGGCTGAGCTCGGCGCTCGTCACCAGGGCGTCCGCGAGGGGGGCCGTTCCCCAGGTGATGAAGGACCGTGCGGTGCGCGGGGTGCCGTTGGCGTTCTTCGTGCCCGGGTTGCCGAAGTCCAGCTCGGTGTCGGTGGACCAGTCGCGGGCTTCTCCCTGCTGGACGTACGTGTCGAAGACATTGCCGAGGACGGAGGTCGAGGGGTCGACGGTGACCGGGTACCGCGTCGTCGGGTCAGCCAGGAACGCGGCGTCCGGCGTGACAACGAGGTCGATCGAGGAGCCCCGCTGCTTCACCTGCATCGCCACCGGCACGCGGCGGGTGTGCTCGCCGGACCGTTCGTCGACGGTCGCGTCCCACATCACCGGGGCGGGCATGACGGCCCGCTCCTGGCCGGTCTCGCGGTCCGTGAACAGCACGCTGCCGTCCGGTTGTTGCTCGGCACGCAGTCCTTCCGCACGCAGCGGAAGGGTGTAGCCGTAGTCCTTCGTGGACGGGCGCTGCTTGATCTCGACGTACTGCTCGAATCCCGTACGAGTGGCTTCCACGACGACGTCGGCGCCCGGGACGGCATCGGGATAGGTGGCGCGGTTGCCGTCCAGTTCGGGCTGCGGCAGGCCGCCCTTCCACTGGAGGGTGACCTGCTGCTCGCCCTCGCCGAGGGTGACGAGGTCGCGCGCATCCGCCTTGCGGGCGGCGCTGAGGGAGGAGGCGGGTGTCCCGCCCTTGCCCGCGAGGGTGAGCGAGGCGGGATGTGCCTTGGGCGCCACGGTGCCGTCACGGCGTTCGGTGAGATCGGTGTCGACCGTGACCCAGTTGCCGTTCCGGTCGAACCGTACGGGGCCGGCGGTGAGTTCGGTCGTCAGGGAGCCGTCCTGGTTGACCCAGGTGGTGGACGTCTCGGTGCGCTCGGACAGCGCCTCCACCCGCTTGCCGGAACGCTTCGCCTCGGCGAGGGCGGACGGCACGTCGGGAGCGGAGAGTTTCCCGGCCGGTCCGTTCACGGCGGGTGTCGCCGCGACGGCCGGCCGGGGCGTCGTCAGGATCGCCCCACTCAGCAGTGTCAGGGAGAGGGTGAGCAAGACGGTGGTTCGGGACAGACGTCTGAGCGCGTGCGGAGCGCCCCGTTCCCCCGGAACGGGCGGTGGTATGTGCATGGTGTGCATTCGACCCTTGGTCAGATGGTCAGAGATGATGAAGAAGTCGTAAAGCTAATGCCTGGCTGGTGTGCACACATCACCGAGGGTGCCTTTTGTCCCGTGATGACCAAGGGTGGGCTGCGGTGGGCTTTGTCACGGAGAAGTGAGGGAACCTCAGGCTCCTTCCGCCGTCCACCTTCGCACCTGGCGGCCCCGATGCCGTGGCCGGCCCTACACGCTGCCCGAGGGCGCGCCCTGGAGTGGATCGAGCGGCCAGGTGGGTAGCGCCCCTCCGGCCTTCGCGCCGTGCGCTCTCTCTACGTTCAACTGACGTTCCGGGAAGCGGTGTTCGGGGTACACCGGCATCACCGACGATCCTGGCCCGGGCCCACGGGGGGAGAACGCAGGTGTCACGGGGGGAGACGCAGGTGCCCGCGAACAGACCCGCTGCCGAAGAGCCGCGGTTAGCCGTCACCAGACCCCCGCGCCGACGCCTGCGCAGAGTGCTGGCGTCGGCGCTGCCCGTCCCGGTCGTCGGGCTGGTACTGCTCGTGGCCTCCGGAAACCTGCTGTTGCCGCTGCGGCAGGTGGTCACCATAGAGGCCAAGATGGCCTCGAAGAGGGACTTCTTCCAGGACCCCGTGGTCGAGCGGCTGCTGATGAAGCATGGATTCCGGGTGCACATCACCAGCATGGGCTCGCGTGAGATCGCCAAGCAGGACTACGAGGGGTACGACGTCGTCTTCCCCTCCGGCCAGCCGGCCGCCGACCTGATCAGCCGGGAGCGTGCCCGGGCGAACCGTCCGGTGTTGCTGTACCGCCCGTTCGTCAGTCCCATCGTGCTGGCCACCTACCGGGACTACGCCGAGGTGCTCAGGAGGGAAGGCGTCGCGAAGCGCCTGCCGGGTTCGGGCAGTCGGCCGATGTACTACACCCTCGACATGCGGAAGTTCCTCGATCTCGCGCGTGGCAAGAGGAATGATGTCCAGCGCGCTTCCAAGGACGGCTACCGCTGGGACGAGATCGACCGCAAGGTCCATGTCCGCAACGGCAACAAGATCCTCGCCCAGACCTCGGACATCTGCGAGGCCAACTCCGCCGGCACCTACCTCGGACTCGTGGCCTTCGTCGAGCACGGAAACGACGCGCCGGACAGCGAGGCCGAGGCCGTGCAACTCGCCCGGAAGATCAAGCCTCTCCTCGTCGAGCAGGGCCTGCCGTCCTCCGAACGGGCCGAAACGTATCTGTCCCCCGACGGGCAGAGCATCGCCCCGATCTCGGTGATCTACGAGCACCAGTTCCTGGCCCACCAGATCGGGCACCAGGAGGCGAAGGGCGCGACCGACGACGAGCGCGTCCTGCTCTACCCATCCACACGCTTCGTCACCGAACCCCAGCTCGTGGCGCTGACCGGCGACGGCGCCCGGCTCGGCGAACTGGTCAGCAAGGACCGAGAACTCCAGCACCGCGCCATGGAGCTGGGATTCCGGGCCCGCAACGCCACTGGCGGCGCGACCGGCGACGAGCTCGCCCGGTTCCTCACCGAGCGGCAGATCCCGGCGCCCACCACCTCCTCCGACGACACCCGGGCGGTCCTGCCCAGCCTGCCCCTACTGGAGAAGATGATCGAGATCGTCGGCGACTGCCCGGACCGGACGGGCAGCCAGTGAGACGCGGGGCGGGCCTGCTGGCGCTCTGCCTGGTGCTCGTCACCACCCTGCTCACCGCCTGCTCGGGCGACGACGGCGACGACACGGTCCGGCTGCGCGTGCTCGCCAGTCCCGATCTCGCCGTACTGGCTCCGCTGCTGGGCGATCTGAAGGAGGAGACCGGCGTCGACCTGCGCCTCGACCACCGGGCCGACGCCGAGACGCAGACCCCGGACCGCGACAGGTACGACCTCGCGTGGCTGTCCTCAGACCGCTATCTGCGTCTCACCGACAAGAGCGCGACCCGGGGAGTGCAGCGCACCTCCACCATGACGTCCCCCGTCGTCATCGGCCTGAAGCCGGACGTGGCACAAAAGCTCCGCGCCCGGGTGCCCGGCGGCCGGCTCACCTGGGCGGACATCGCGGACGCCGCCGCCACCGGCACCGTCCGTTTCGGCATGGCCGACCCCCGGCACGCGGGCAGCGGGCTCGCCGCCCTCGTCGGCGTCGCCACCGCCGCGGCCGGCACCGGAGCCGCGCTGCGCCCCGAGGACGTCTCCTGCGACCGGCTGCGCGGCTTCCGCTCCGGCCAGACCCTCACCGCCGACACCGGTCCCGCCCTCGTAGACTCCTACGCCGACCATCAGGACGAGGCCAACGCCCTCATCACATACGAGTCCGATCTGCTCGCCCTCAACGCCTCCGACCGCCTCGACGACCGTCTGGAGGTCGTCCGCCCCGAAGACGGCATGGTCCTGGCGGACTTCCCGCTGCTCCTGCTCAACCCGGCCCAGCGCACCGCGTACGACAAGGTCACGCAGTGGCTGCGGCGCGACTCGGTGCAGCGGCAGATCATGCGGCACACGCTGCGCCGCCCCGTGAACACGACGGTCACCCGGGACGCGCGGCTGCGCGAACCGATCGGCAACGCCCTCTTCTACCCCGACCAACCCGCCGTCATCGGAACCCTGTTGGCGGACTACGGCGACCCCGACCGCCGCACCACGAGCCAGGTGGTCTTCCTGCTCGACTTCTCCGGCTCGATGCGCGGCGCCCGGACGGCCGCCCTGCGCGAGGCCTTCGCCGGACTCAGCGGCGCGGACCCCTCCGCCGCCGGCAAGTTCACCCGCTTCTACCGGGGCGAGCGGCTGACCGTCGTCCGGTTCGGGGGTCGAGTGCTGGAGGAGAAGACCGTCACCGTCACCGGCCCGAAGGACCTGACGGCCCTCGCCGACACCGTCGCCAGGGGCGGATACGGCGATGCCACCGCCGTATGGTCCGCCCTCGACCACGGCTACCGCACCGCCACTCGCGAACTGGCCACCGACCCCGACCGCTCCGTCTCACTCGTCCTGATGACGGACGGCGAGAACAACGCGGGCCTGTCCTATGCGGAGTTCGTACGCCGCCACAAGGCGCTGCCCGCCGCCGTACGCGCCGCCGTCCACACCTACCCCGTCCACTTCGGCGAGGCCGACGCAGGCGAACTGCGGCGTGCGGCGGCGCGGACGGGCGGACGGATGGTGGATGCCGCCGGCTCGTCCCTTTCCGAGGCTTTCAAGGAGATCCGTGGCTGTCACTGACGCACTGTGGTGGAGCCTTTGGTGGCCGTGGATGACGGTCTGGCTGGTGACGGCCGCCGGCGCGGTGGTGCTCGCGGGGGTCCTGGTACGCCATGCCCGGGAGCGGCGCAGGCACATGCGGCGCTGGCAGTCGGCGTACAGCATCTGCCTGTACCTCGACGAGCAGGCGGTGATGGACCTGTACGAGCTCGGCAACTACCGGTCCGCGCTGGAGGAGGCCGTCGAGCTGCGGACGAAGGTCGACACGAGTGTCGGCTTCTGGAGCCGGGTGCTGACGTGGCTGTTCCGCTTCCGGTTGAAGCGGGACGTCAGCCAGGAGACGTTCCGCAAGTTCGTGCGCAAGGACAAGCCGATCAACGTGATCGGCGTGGTCATGGAGGCCTTCGACCGGGCCGACGCCATCGTCCACGCCGACCTGACCACACTGACGGTCGTCCCGAACCGGAACCTCGCCGACAACCTGGCCGACGGCCGTGCCGTGACCCTGAGCCGCATCGGCGAATTCGTCTCGGTCAAAGGGGTGTTCACCGGCGTGCCGGACGTCGCGGAGGGATTCGTCCTGCGGGCCGAGTACGGCACCGAGCGGCCCCCGGTGTACATGCGTGTCGTAGCCCCCGGGAACGCGCGCCGCTCGATCCCGGCCGGCACATTCACGGCCCGTTGCCTGGGCAAGATGACCGGCTGGCGCGAGGACACCCGCGAGGTGACGCTGGAGGCGATCGCGATCTTCTGGTGAACGCCGCCGCTCACCGGGAGTTGAGCTCGGCAGCGAGCAGCCCTGAGGAACTCGTGGTCCAGGTGCCCCACAACGCGACCCGGCCCGGGCCCTTGTTCCTCGAGAGGAGCGGGGCCCGGGCCGGACGGTGTGGCTGTGCGTCGGACGTGTGGGTCAGACCCGGGTGAGGCGGACCGCCACCGTCTCGCTGACCGTTACGGGCCGGTCGTAGTCCGGGTCCGTCGCCGTCGCGCGGCCCTCGACCTCGACGTCCCCCTTCTGGAACGGGACCGAGCCGTTGGGTACGGCCGTACCGGTCCACGCGACCGGGGCGCCCGGGGTGCAGGACACCGACGTGGAGAAGGAACCACGGATGAGGTCCCGCTTCTTCACCTGCGTGACGTCGCCCGCCACGGTCACCTGCACCGGCTTGTTGCAGCTCACCGTGCCGTGGAGGGTGGCCTTGCCGTTGAGGGAGCTCGCGGTGCCGTCCAGGGCGATGCCGAGGCCCAGGCCGAGTTCGGCCGGCGGGGCCGGGTTCTCGATGTGGACCTCGCCGCGCGCCGCCGGGGTGCCTCCCTCGCAGTGCTGCACGAAGGTGGCGTCGAGCTCCTTCACGTAGCCCTGGGGGCCGAACTCCACTGCGGAGATGGTGAAGGTGCCGGTGAGCTGGTTGCAGCCGCGGCCGTTGCCGCTGAGCGACAGGCCCGGCTCGGTCCCGTCGTTGAACGGGTAGCGGGTGGCTCCCGTGTACGTTCCGGGCGTCAGGGCCTTGCCGGACGGCGCCGCGAGGTTCAAGGTCCACCAGTCGCCGTTCGCTCCGTCGACGGAGACGGTGACCACCCTGTTGTCGGTGTTGCCGGAGACGTTCATGCGGTCCTGGGACGCCGTCGCGTAGGCGTAGGACTGGCCGCCGCTGATGTAGTCGTCCTCGTCGCCGCTGAAGCTGAAAGAGCCCCCGGTGACCGGCTGGGCGTGCGCTTCGGTGCCAGAGAGCAGGCCGGTGGTGCCGGTGGCCATGGCCAGCGCCAGGGCGAGGGTGGCGGTGGCCCGGGCCAGGACGCGTCTGGGCAGGCTGAGATTCATGGAGGTTCCCCCTGGTGAGATGACGTGAGCCCCGTCCGCCGACCTGATGCTTCCACGTGTGCGTTCGCACGCGTGTTCGCGTATGTCCGGCGGCGAGGCGAGTCTGCCAACCAGAAGGATGTGCGGCAACTGTGTTTCAGGTGTGATGAGTTGATGTTTCAGCCAACACCAGGTGTCAGCGTCGCCAGTCGGACAGGCGTGCCCTCCGTGCCCCAATTCCCCGTTGCGGGACCTATACGCCGTCGACCTCCGACCTGCAATGCGTCAGCCTGCTCGCCCTGGAGCCCCGACTCCGCACCACAGGCGAGATCGCGGACCTGACGGGGCTGACCTCCGGATCAGCCACCCGCCTGGTCGACCGCCTGGAGAAGGCCGGCCTCGTCGAGCGCCATCACCGACGACGAGCTCACCGTGATCGAGCGCTACCTGCGGCGCACTACCGATGTCGGCACCGAACAGACCGCACGCCTGCGCACTGGCTGACCTGGAATCAGCCGGACGGCTGTGTGAACCTCAGATTGTTGCCGTACGGGTCGATGACCTGCAACGTCGGCCCTCCTGGCGCGTCCGGATCGATTCCGGGACGTAGCGGAGCGTGCGGTCGGGCGAGCAATTCCTTGTGCAGCGCGGCCACGTCACGCACCGGGATCCAGACCGTGCTGTTGGGGCTGCCATCGCCGTGGTGCTCGGAAAGGTGCAGCACGGCTGATGAGCGCGATACCTGCACATACAGTGGCAACCCGGGCTCGAACCGGTGCTCCCAGTCCAGGGTGAAGCCCAGGTAGTCAAGGTAGAACGGCAGTGCCTGCGCGACGGACATGACGCGCAGGACCGGCACGCCCGGGCTGATGTCCGGCGCGGCAGGGCTCCCGGCGCGGCTCGTCAGGGCGGCGAGCACGTTCCAGTCCTTGGTGCCGAGCTGATGGGCGATCAGTTCGAGCGCGAGGCTGTGCGGGATCGCGATCCCGGCCGCGGCAAGGTCCTCGCGCAGGAGTTTGGCGAGCTTCTTGGCTTGGTCAGTGGTAGGGGACGTCATCGCGTCGGCTTTCCACGCGGCCCATCCTGCCGATGCTCGCGTTGTCGGCTGGCGCCGCGTTCAGGGAGCCGAGGCGAGGCGACTCACGGTGCATTCACCCAACCTTGAAAGGCGCGAGCGGCCGGCTGCACCAGGCCGCTGCCGATAGTACTGGTTGCTCTTACGCGATGGCACCCCTGCCCCCGACATGGGGGAGGCCACAGCTCCCCTCGTCAGGCTACGAGTCGGAGGACTTCGGTCAGGCCCCGAACTTCGAGTGGTCCACGAGGAGCAGGGCCCGCTCGGCGCGGATGCGGGAGAGGGCGCGGGTGACCTCGGGTCCGGTGCAGGAGTTGAAGTCGCCGTGATACCGCCCGCCGGGACTGGCCCTGGAAGTCCGCTGCTATCACCAAGAGGAGCCTCGTGTGCGACCTGAGCTCGCCGGATCAGCGTTCTGTTCCCGCTCGGCAAGGGTGCTGCGGGTCGTCTGGCGGCGGTGTTCGGGGCGCCAGGTGGCGACCAGGGCGGCGGCCAGCAGCAGTTCGGCGATGTCGCCGCCGTAGTACATGATCTCCGCGCCTGTCTGGACCTGGTAGATCGGTGCGTGGATGTCGACCCAGAAGCCGCCGTACATCAGCTGGGAGATCACCGCGTGCGCCGCGATCGCGACGCCGAGGTACACCAGCCGGGCTCGCACTCCAGGGCGGGAGGGGGCGGGGTCGGGGCCGGCGATGACGTAGGCGAACAGGCATCCGGACAGCAGGAAGTGCGCGTGCAGCAGCCAGTGGGCTGCCGGGTTGTCCGTGGTCGCGTTGTAGAGGGGGGTGAAGTAGAGGACCGCGAGGCTGCCCGTGGACAGTGCCAGCGCGACAGCGGGGTGGGCGATCACGCGGGCAGGCGGGCTGTGCAGCACGGCGGTCAGCTGCCGTCCCCGGACCGCGGGCAGGGTGCGCAACAGGAGGGTGACGGGTGCCGCGAGGACGAGCGCGAGCGGCGCGTACATGCCGATGAGCATGTGCTGGACCATGTGGCCGCGGAAGTCCTCGTGCGCGAAGTCAGCCACAGGTGGCAGCAGCGCGACGCCGAGCAGGACGGTTCCGGTCAGGAAGCCGGTGGTCCGCCACCGGCTCCAGCCCAGGGCCGGGTTGCGGAGGCGTGCCCGGCGGGCGAGGAGCAGATAGGCGCCGGCAGCGGTCAGCAGGACGAGCGCGGGCAGCGTCCCCGGGAGGCTGCTTCCCGCGTCGTGCCCGTGTGCGGGCATGTCGTGGTCCATCAGGCTTGCCGGTTCTCACTCCGCCCGGCCGGGGCGTTCGGGTCGAAGGGCTGGCCGCTGCGCTGGAGCAGGTAACCGCCGACGACCAGCAGGGCGCCCAGGACGAGGAAGCCGATGTCCCACCAGGCTTGGCCGTCTCCGGCGTAGACGTGGTGGATGCCCAGGATGTGGTGGTCCAGGACGCCTTCGACGAGGTTGAACAGGCCCCACCCGACAAGCATCCATCCCCACAGCACCCGAGAGGTCCACACCCGCAGCCGGTCGTGGGTGACCCGCGAGTACAGGATGGCGAGCCCGAGGAGGACCGAGAGCCAGCACACGGTGTGGAAGACGCCGTCCCACAGAGTGTTCATCTCCAGGCCGGAGACGGTGTGCGGGTCGTAGTACTTCACCCCGATGCGGTCCTGGTTGGTGCTGGAGAGCATGTGGTGCCACTGCAGCAGTTGGTGCAGCAGGATGCCGTCGGCGAACCCGCCCATCCCCACCCCGAGCACGATGCCCGGCAGCTGGATACTCCTCGGCTGTGAGAGACCGACCCGCGCGTCGCCTGTCGTCGTGGCCATCGCTTGTCTCCGCTCCTGCATCTGGACTCTGCTGGAAGTTGCCTCAGCCGCAGGTTGCCCTCTCTGCGGCACCTGACGCGTGCGGATCGTCCGTCCGGCCCAGCCGGCGTGCAATACCAGACAGTCAGCGTGCGGTCGTGAGTCGTGAACTTTTCAAATGGTTCGTCGGGTCGACTCCGGGCCGGATTCCCTGACATCTGTCAGGACTGTTCCTGCCCGTGGGCTCCTAGCCTCTCGTGCACGAGCCCCTGTCATCGCGGCCGCAAGGAGCGCCGTGCATGCGCGCACCGACGGCAGCCCAGTGCTGACGACGGTGACAAGAAGAGGAGGACCTTCATGCGACTTCACCTGCGAGTACGAGCCGCCGCGCTGACCATCGCCGCCGCGCTGGGGAGCTTCGGCCTGAGCACGCCCATGGCCTCCGCGAGTGCCCAGCACCAGTGCACGCTCGAGACGAACGCCCACTACTGCTACAACGTTTACGCCGCGAAGGTCTACGACAGTTTCGACGGCACCGGCGAGGTCGTCGGATACATGTACACCACCTACAGCTGGTTCAGTTGCCGGCTCGACAACGGCGCTTATGTAGGCGGCCCGCACCCGAACCGCTGGCTGTTGACGAAGGCGGACAACGGAGTCTGGGGATGGATGAAGGACACGTCCGTCAGCTCCGAGACCGACCCCTTGATCCGCTGCAACTGACGCCGAGGTCTCTCGGCATCCCGTGACGGGCGGAGCAGGCGCCGCTCACAGGAGTACGACCGGCTGTTCGAAGCGGTTTCCATGTCATGTGTGCCGCCCGCTGTGACGTCCGGGCCCGCACCGACCTTTTGACCATCCCAAGGGGGAATCAATCATGATCACTTCTGTGAAGGCCGCCGCCGCGGCCATGGCATCCACGGTCATCGCCGCCGCCGGCCTCGTCTTCGGCACCGCGGGCTCTGCCCACGCGACCGGTCATGGCGAGGGCTACTACGGTGTCTGGGCCTCCGGCGTCAATGTCCGTGCCGGTGGCGGGGAGCAGTGCTATCTGTACCCGTCAGCCGCCAACTGCCCGGCCGTGCAGACCACGGTGAGCAGCCCGGCTCAGGTGTGGGTGTACTGCCAGCAGGGGGGCGCGCAGACCGTGGGCGGCAACCCGTACTGGGTGTGGGTCCTCACCCCGAGCGGCCACCGCGGCTACATGGCCAGCTACTACATCGACAACGCCAGCAACTGGATCGACGGCGTCGAGAACTGCTGACGCGGCGTCGAAGGACACGGCACTGAGCGGCCGTCTTCGTCTGCAGAGCTTGTTTCGTTCCAACGAGTCCCTTCCGGGCCGGTGCGCGCAGCGGCCCGTGCAGTCGTCCGTCCTGCCTCGGGGGGTACGAGGGCCCCGGCTCGTCAGCCGGGGCCCTCGTCGTGGCGAGCGACTGCCGGTGCGGATTCATTCGCCCTCACCGCCCACGACACCTGGTTCCGCAAGGCCGATGACTGCGCTGGCCATCCGGTCCGTTCCCGCCCGCACTGCAAGGCGCGCAGCCGCACACCCCACAGAGCCGCCCATGGGCGCGTGTGAAAGGACACAGCATGGCCGATCAAATGGTCATCGAGGCACAGAGATTCATCAACTCCTACAACGTCGCCGGAATCCCGAAGGTGGAGGAGAACGGCCGCACCGGTTGGGCCGTCATGTTCGCGCTGACCCGGGCGCTCCAGCACGAGCTGGGCATCGCCGCCCTGTCCGACAGCTTCGGCCCGACGACGCTCGCCACCCTCCAGTCCCGCCACCCCGTCATCAACGCGGGCACCCGGCACGAGAAGATCCTCAAGATCGTGCAGTCTGCGCTGTACTGCAAGGGCTACGACGGCGGCGGCATCGACGGCACCTACAACGGCTCCGTCGCGGCGGCGGTCCGCGAGCTGACGCAGAACATGGGCGTCGACGGCACCCTTGCGGATGGTGTGACGCCCAAGGTGTTCAAGGCGTTGCTGACCATGGACGCCTACGTCGTCACCGAGGGCGGCAGCGAGCTGACCCGCGCGGTACAGCAGTGGATGAACGGCCGCTACGTCGGACGTCGAAACTTCTTCATCGTGCCGTGCGACGGTCACTTCTCACGGGACGTGCAGAAGGCACTGATGTTTGCGATCCAGTACGAGATCGGCATGAGCGACGACGTCGCGAACGGGGTCTTCGGCCCCGGCACTCAGCAGGGCATCAGGAACAACCCCCTCTCGGAGGGCTCGTCGGGCACGTGGGTGAGTCTCTTCACCGCTGCCATGATCTTCAACAAACGTGGCGGGGTGTTCTTCACCAGCCAATTCGACGCCGACCTGGCGACACGCGTACGCAGCTTCCAGAACTTCGCGAAGCTCCCGGTCACCGGCCGCGGGGACTTCCAGACCTGGGCCTCGCTGCTGGTGTCCACCGGTGACGCCACCCGAAAGGGGACCGCGGCCGACTGCGTCACCGAGGTCACCGACGCGCGGGCGGTGGCGCTCAGGGACGCGGGGTACCAGATCGTGGGCCGCTACCTGTCGAACGTCCCCAACACCTCTCTCGACAAGAAGATCAAGTCCGGTGAGCTGGGCCGGATGGCCGCTTACGGTCTGAGCTGCTTTCCGATCTACCAGACCTGGGGTGGGGAGGCGGCCTACTTCCGCCGCGAGCAGGGAATCGCCGACGCCTTCGCCGCCATTGAGCGGGCCAAACACTACGGCTTCAAACCAGGCACACGTATCTACTTCGCCGTGGACTTCGACGCGCTCGACTACGAGGTCACCGACAACATCCTTCCGCACTTCCGTGCGATCCGGGACGTCATGAACGAGCACGGCCAGGGGTACCTGACGGGCATTTACGGACCCCGCAACGTATGCAGCCGCGTCGCCGCTGCGGGATACACCTCGGCCAGCTTCGTCTGCGACATGTCCACAGGATTCTCCGGGAACCTCGGCTATCCGCTGCCCAACGACTGGGCCTTCGACCAGATCTCCACGATCTCGGTGGGAGCGGGCAGCGGCCTGATCGAGATCGACAACAACATCGTGTCCGGCCGTGACGTCGGCCAGAACACCTACAACCCCCAGCAGATCACCGCAGACCTGGACGTCAGTATGGACATGTCCAGACGGAACGCCCTGCTCGCGGACGTCCAGGCGTATCTCCTCAACCACATGGGCGTGCCGGAGGAGGGCGGCAACCAGGGCGCCCAGGCGCTCACTTACCGGTCGACCACGCAGGCGTTCGACCTCCTGATGAGCTTCGACGGGCTGGTCACCCGGCTCGCGCGCACCTTCAGGATGCGCAAGGCCATCATCCAGAGCCCGCTGCTGTGGGAGATACGTATGTACAACACCCTGGATGTCGTCGGTGACGAGGCGGTCATCGACCATTACGACGGGACCGGACTGAGTACCAAGAACGACGCCAGCACCGGTCTCGGACAGATCTTCGCCGCCACCGCCATCCGCGGCCGCAACCACTGCATCCGGGCCGGCCTGATCGGCGGCACCATCATGGACCCCGCCAACGAGAACGATCTGTGGAACGTATGGCAGCAACTGCACAACGACCACAACTACAACATCAGCACCCTGCCCACGGTCCTGATCGAGGGAGCCGCCGACGTCGGCGTTCCCCAGCCGTCCATGTCGACCAGCGAGGAGCACACCCGCCTCACGCTGGCCCGCTACAACGGCACCGACGAGAGAGCCCAGAACTACGGCCGCGCAATGCTCGGCCTTCACCTGGTGTTCGAAAAGTACAACGCGCCCCTGCGCGGCCTGTGACGCACCGATCACCACCCACCGCAGTCCACACTCTCAGACAGGACGGGCATGACCACCTCATCCCCACACCCGCCGCGCCGTCGCGTACTGCGCACCGGCCTCGGCCTGACCGCGGCGGCGGGCTTCACTACGCTCGCGGTCCCCACACCGGCGTCCGCGTCCACGCGACCGGCCGCAGGCAGCTCGCCCAAGCCCCCCACCAGCGCCAACGGCTGGCCGATGGAACCGAAGGCCGACACCTCGGGAGCCATCTGGACCCGTCAGGTGCCGGGCAGTTCGGTTTCCGTGGCCCTGCGCATCGGCGAGGCGGCCACCGTGCTCGTACATGTCATCCGCCGCTACCACTACGAGATCGACACGCTCGTTGACGGTGAGGTGATCGGCTTCCGCCCGGCGGACGGCACACTGAAGGGCTACGCGACCAACCACGCCTCGGGGACCGCGGTCGCGATCCGCCCGACCTGGTACCCGGAGGGCGCCAAGGGTGGTCTCTTCCCCCACCAACTGGCCACGGTCCGCGACATCCTCAAGGAATGCAAGGACGTGGTGGCCTGGGGCGGAGACTTCCGCCGCCCGAACGAGTCCCACTTCCAGATCGACGTGCCCCCCTCGGACGCGCGCTTGAAGCGGCTCGCGGCCAGGATCCGCGGCTGGGAGGACAAACCCGGCCGGGGGGCGGGGACCCTCGGCCTGGGCGCCTGACGCGGCACGGCGCGCCTTTTAGTCCCAGCGCGTACCCGCCAACCAACGCTCTTCCGCGGAGCATCCCTTCGCTCTCCGGTATACGCCTAGGACGCCGAACCTTCAGCGGTCGGGCTGCGGGTGAGCAGGTCGGCGACCCGAGCGATCATCTGGCTCTCCTCGCCGTTGCGGGCGGTCGTCGGATGGTACGCGAGCACGAAGCGGCGCCGCTGGTCACGAGTGGAGAACGCGGCGTTCTTGTACCCGTACGTCTCACCGGTCTTGCCCCAGAGCGTGACGCCGTTGACGGTGGCCTGCTGCAGGCCGGTGCTGTAGCGGGCCGGGGAGCCGTCCAGCATGCGCACGTCGTTCGGCGGCAGGCTGAACATCAGCTGAAGCAGCTCAGGCGGGAGCAACTCGCCAGAGAACAGCGCGGCGAGCATCCGGTCGACATCGCTCGTGGTGGAGATCATGTCGCCCTCGCCGCGGGAGGACGACTGGTCGTAGGAAGTGATGTCCCGCAGGCTGCCGTCGGCCATCCGCAGGTAGCCGTGCACGTGCCGGCCGTGAATGCGCGGGTCGTTGCCGGGCACCTCGGTGCCCGCCAGGCCTAGCGGACGCAGGATGCGGGCCGTGACGGCCTCCCCGTAGGAGCGGCCGGTCACCTTGTCGACGATCAGGGCGGCCAGTACGTAGTTGATGCCGCGGTACTCCTGCCGGGTGCCCGGGGCGAACTTCAGCGGCCCGTGCGTCGCCGTCGCCACCCACTCCTGCGGCGTCCAGTGGTCGAAGCGGTGGCGGAACACCTCTTCCGCGGTGTCCGGCTGCGGGATGCCGACGTGGTCGGGCAGTCCGCTGGTGTGGTTCAGCAGGTGTGCCACGGTGACAGCCGCGAAGCGGGCCGGCAACAGTTCCGGCAGGAGGCGCTGCACCGGCGCGTCCAGGTCGACCCGGCCCTCCGCTACCAGCTGCAGCACCACCGTGGCGACGAAGGCCTTGGTGATGCTGCCGATCCGGACTTTGTGACGTGCCGTCACCGGGCGCCGTGTGCTGATGTCGGCGACGCCCGATGTGCCGCACCAGTGACCGGCCGTGCCGCCGACTCGCAGCTGCGCCGCGGTCGACGGCGGGTGCTCCAGGTCGTCGATCGCCGCCCGCAGGGCAGGAGGATCCAACGCCGGGAGCAGTGCGGACGAGGCGTAAGCGCGGTGCGCGGGCAGCGCTGCGGTGGTGGCCAGCGCGGCCGTCCCTAATAGGGCGGCGCCCGCAAAAGCCCTCCGTGACATGCGCGTTGAAGTCATGCACTTCACTCTGTCAGCGGACACGCGCCCGAGCATCGGGGTTCATCCCGGATCGATCCCCGATGACACCCTGACCCGTCCCTGCACGGTAGGTCTTCGGCGGGTGCTGCGAATCGTTCCTGCGGTGAAGCTCCTGGGCCATGCGGGTGAGCCCAGCCGCTTATGTCCCCCGGGGGCGTGCGGAGCCGGTAGAAAGCGGGGGGCTTTTCCGTCGTGATGAAGGGTGGCCGTGGTGAGCCGAGGCTTGATCGTCGTGGATGTGCAGAACGACTTCTGTGAAGGAGGCAGTATCCCCGTGGCGGGTGGCGCGCGGATCGCGACCAAGATCGCCGACCTGGTGGAGCAGAGCGCGGGCCGTGACTACCAGTACGTCGTCGCCACCCGCGACCATCACATCGACCCGGGAGGTCACTTCTCCCAGACCCCGGACTTCAAGGACAGTTTCCCCGTCCACTGCGTGGCGGGAGGCGAGGGCGGCGAGTTCCACCCCCATTTCGCCCCTGCCGTCACCGGCGGAAAGGTCGACGCAGTCTTCTTCAAAGGCGCCCACAGCGCCTCAAAGAGCGGCTTCGAAGGAGCAGACGAAGAAGGAACCCCCCTCGCGGACTGGCTGCGCGCCCGTGGGGTGGAGGAAGTCGACGTGGTGGGCATCGCCACGGACCACTGCGTGCGTGCCACCGCGCTGGACGCAGTGAAGGCCGGCTTCCGCGCACGCGTACGCCTGGACTACTCCGTCGGAGTCGCCCCGGACACGACGGCCGCGGCCGTGGACGACTTCCACCAGGCAGGTATCGCCGTATCCGGCCAGGCACCCGTCCCGCAGTAGACCCCGCACCAGGCCCGGCGGGACCGGACCGGGCTGTGGTGCACCCTGCCGCCGAGGATCAGCGACAGGGCGCACTGTAGGGCTCGCCTGTCGTATGTGGGTCAGGCTGTCGTGGGTTGGCGGTCGGGGTGGGCGGGGCCCGGTGCCGTGCACTGCCCCACCGCCATGGAGGCCGGACGGAGTTCCGCGTCAGCCTCGGCCCAGGACGCAGAACTCGTTGCCCTCCGGGTCTGCCAGGACGACCCAGGAGACGTCACCCTGACCCACGTCGGCCCGGATCGCGCCGAGGTCTTCGAGCCGGGCGACCTCCCTCGCCTGATCCTCGACGGGGTCGGACATCACGTCGAGATGGACACGGTTCCATACGACCTCGTCGTCGGGCGTGCGGCGGAACTCCAGGTACGGCCCGACGCCCTTGACCGAGCGGAGCAGGGCGCGGTCGTCGGTCAGTTCGTGGACGGTCCAGTCGATCGCCTCGCCCCAGAACCGGACCATGGCCCGTGGGTCGGTGCAGTCGACGACCACGGCGGCAATCGGCCCGGTGTCGCGGTAGAGCTCCCGGGGCTCCAGGACGCTGAACACGTTGCCTTCCGGGTCGGCCATCACCGTCCACGGCGTGTCGCCCTGGCCCGCATCGTGGGGCGTCGCTCCGAGCTCCTTCAGACGTGCGACCAGCTCCGCCTGATGGGCATCGGAGGTGGTGGCGAGCTCGATGTGCACGCGGTACTTCACCGTCTCCGGGTCCGGGACGCGGACGAGATCGATGCAGACGGCGGACGGGTCCGGCCAGTCGAAGCCCACGGGTTCCAGGTTGGTGACGCCGGGCCCTTCGCTGGAGACACCCCAGCCGAGCGCCTCCGCCCAGAACTGGCCGAGCGCCGAGTCGTCCCGGGCCTTGAAGTTCACCTGAACAAGTTGCAGCGTCATGCCGCGTACTTTAGTGATCTTCCCTCGGGCGGGCCTGCGAATTCAGTTCTCCTGCTGGTACATGGCTCAGGCGAATGCGAGTTGGCTGCGGGGGAGGGGGGCTTCGTCGACACGGGATGCCATCACAGGCTGATCATGCCTGGCCCTTCCCTGGTCGATACCGAGTGTCTCGATCCTATCGCGAGCGTGTCTGCGCCGAGGATGGCACCTGGTTGGACTGGTACGTCCGGAACCTGGGCAAGGGCTGGACTGCGCCCGCGGCCTCCACCCGCGAGCGGCCCCGCACGGTGACTGACGCTCCCGAGTCCGTCGACGAGGGGCTGATCCGGGTGCTGGTCGGACTCGTCGTCCTCGTCGGGCCACCGGCCTCGGGCAAGACCGGTTTCGTTCGGGCACTGATCGCGCGGCGGCAGATCGATGCCGAATCCGTGGTCCGGCACCGACCAACTACGCTCAGAAGGCGCAGCAGCCGTCCACGACGTCCTGGGACGCCGACGATGGGGTCACACCCCACCGAAGCCGCCGGCCGCTTTCCTTCCGCTGCTGAGACAGCGAAGGTATCCAGGCCTTCTGATACCCCTGGGGGGAGATCGTTCGGCTGAAGCCCTGCAGAGCTGACTCCGCCCGGACCGGTAGCGGCTCTGCTCACAGAGCTGGGCAGCGCCTCCTGCACCGTCAGCTATCAGTGGGTTCGCGCGGTGCCTCGGCCTCGGGCGCAGCCGTCGGCTCTGCGGCCGGCGCGGTGTAGAAGACGGACCTGCCCTGCTTGGAGCGCTCGGCCTGGCTCTTGGCCACGAGTCCCTCGAGCGTGACGCGCACGACCTTGGGTGCGATCTCGCGATCCGGGTGGGCCTCGCCGAGCGCTGTGGAGATCTCCGCAGCGGAGCGCGGTTCCTTCTGCTCGGTGAGGTGTTGGCGAATGAGCTCGACCAGTGTGGGCGCGGCTGCCTTGACGCTGTCCGTCCTACTGGCCGCGGGCTTCCTGGCTGCCTTCTTCACTGGCGCGGCAGTGGATGCAGCGGACTTGCGTGCCTTCTGCTTTCCGCTACCCGGCGAGCCGGCCTTCTTCCGTCGTGGGGAAGGCACCATGCCACTCTTGGACTCGGCCGCAGACTCGGTCGGCGCCTGTGTGATGCCGAGTGCCTGCTGCATGCTTACCAGCACGCTGTGATCGTGCTGCAGAGCGGCAAGCTGCTCTTGCAGGGAGGCGATCTCCGCACCGATACGTTCCTGCTCCTTGAGGTTTGCCTCGAGGTCGCCTGTCACCTGGGCGATGTACTGCGATGCCAGTTCGGTGGCGTGAGTTGTTGTCTCGGGCATGGGGCTGACCCTTCCTTTGCGTTGGAGGCGTGCTGCGGGTGATGCCTGTCTGGGGGAATCGGGGCCTGGTGGAACGTCGCTTGTGCTGCAAGACGCCTTGGTGAGAGATGGTACGGACTGGTGGAGCCTGTTGTTCCCGCCATGTGGCCTCTTTTGCTCTGCGTCGGCCTCAGGGGTGCGATGTCGAGTGGCTACGAGGCAGTGTGCAGGCATGTGTTGGTGCCTGCGGCAGAGGAAGCTGCCAGAAGATCTCGTCCGTCTCCCGTCACCGTAGCGGCACCGCCTCCGCCCAGGTTGAGGCGCCCGGCGGTGTGCCGGCCATCGACCCCGACTACGCCACCCCCTGGCTGGCAAGCAGGCGACGCCGGTGAAGGGCAGGAAGTCGCGTTCGCAGCGTCTAGTAGGCATGCCCCGAGTGCGCCGGCGTGGCAGAGGGCTGGGCCGGTGGCTCTGGTCATCGGCTCCTCGGCCGGTTACGCGCTCGCGGCCACCGTTCCACCGTACGGCGGAACCGTTACGGTCGGCGGCTGGTACCGCACCGCCGCAACCGCCAACACAAACCAGGCAAAGGATCCCTCAGCCGCCCCCGCCTCCCACCCGCACCAGCCCCAACTCGTAAGCCACGATCACGGCCTGCGCCCGATCCCGCAGCTCCAGCTTCGCGAACAGCCGGTTGATATGGGTCTTCACGGTGTGATCCGTGATCGTGAGCCGGCTCGCGATCTCCGCATTGGACAGCCCCCGAGCGATCAAGGTGAGCACCTCGGCCTCACGCGCCGTGAGCTCCCCCACGGAGTGAACCGGAAGCCGAGAAGCCCGCGCATGCACGAACTCACCGATCACCCGCTTGGTGATCTCCGGGGAGAGCAGCGCATTCCCGCCCGCCACCACCCGCACCGCGTGCAGCAGTTCGGGGAAGGTCGCGTCCTTGAGCAGAAAGCCGCCCGCCCCGGCCGCGAGCGCGTCGTACACGTACTCGTCGAGGCCGAAGGTCGTCAGCATCAGGACCTTCGTCGTGCCCCCGGACCCGGCCAGGATCTCGCGGGCCGCCTCGATGCCGTTCTTGTGCGGCATCCGGATGTCGAGGAGCGCGAGATCGGGCCGGGTCTCGGCGGCGATGCGTACCGCCTGCACACCGTCCTCGGCCTCGCCCACGACCTCGATGTCCTCCTGAGTGTTGAGGAGGTTCACAAAGCCCGTACGGACGACCGCCTGATCGTCGGCGACCAGTGCCCTGATCACACCCAACTCCCTCTCCATGCCGATCACCCGGTCCCCCAGGGAAGCTCCGCCTCCACCAGGAAACCTCCATCCGGGCCCGCCCCCGCGCTGAGCCGACCGCCGACCAGGGCCGCCCGCTCCCGCATCCCGGTCAGGCCATGGCCCGCGCCGGAGCCAGGACCGGAACCCGGGCCCGGGCCGTCGTCGTGGATGCGCAGCGTGAGCAGCCGGTCGGCACCGTAGTCGATCTCCACGACGGTACGGGCGCCGGGCGCGTGCTTGCGCGCGTTGGTCAGCGCCTCCTGGGTGATCCGGTAGGCGGACAGCTCCCACGCGGCGGGCAGCGACACCCACTCCCCGGTGACCCTCAGCTCGGCTTCACCGCCCACCGCCCGGTGCTGCTCGACCAGTTCGGCGAGATGGTCGAGGGTCGGCTGGGGGGCGGTGAGGGCCGCGTTCTCCTGGCCCTGGGGGGTGCGAAGGACACCGAGGAGGCGGCGCAGTTCGGCCATCGAGGAGCGGGCCGTGCCGGCGATCTGCTGGAAGCCGTCGCGGGCCTCGGGGGTGAGCCCGGGGGTGGTGTACGTGGCGCTCTCCGCCTGCACGGCGATCATGGACACCGAATGCGAGACGATGTCGTGCAGCTCACGGGCGATGGCGGCCCGCTCGGCCTCGGCAGCCTGCTGCCGCTCCATGGCGATCAACTGGGCCTGAGCCAGGTCCCGTTCTTTGCGGGTCTCCTCCCGGGAACGTACCGCGTCACCCATCATCACGGCCCCGAAGATGACCACGGTCAGCAGGAACGACTCGGCGAACAGACTGAGCGAGCCCTTCTCCCAGAGCGCGGGCACCGGCAGGTCCATCCGCGACCAGGTGTTGATGTGCACCAGGTTCACGCACAGGGCCCCGAGCGCGGCGCCCGCGACGGTCACCGCGGGGTGCAGCACCCGGTTTCGGCCCAGGGTGTAGCAGCCGATCAGCCCGCTCGCCATGATCGAGACGTACAGGTTGATGTCCCCGGCGAAGCCGAGCAGCCCCGCGGCGACCGTGAGCACCGCGACGGGCGGGAACGACCGCCGCCACATGAGCGAGGCGGAGGAGACGAGGACCCCGATCGTGGTGGTCACGGATCCGCGAAAGACGATCAGCTCCGTCACGGCACCGACGGTCAGGGCACCGCCGGTGACCCAGGGGTAGGCGGGCGTGGCGATCCAGGCGCGGAACCGCTGCTGAAGGGGCGTCCTCATACATCCATGGTCCGTGCCGGCGCGGGTGCGCGCGTCGCCGCACGGGTTGAGCCTGCGGTCGGATGTCATACCACGGGTTGATTCCCAGGTCCGGAGCCTCGGTTGACGCCCTGCGACCTGCGGATTCCTACCGTCGACGGACATGACGAAGAGCCTTGAACGGTACGTGCGACACATCCAGTACGTACGTCACGAGCGGTACGAGCGGTACGCCTGGGCCGGTTGCGCGGTCGTCGCGCTAGGGCTCGCCGTGGTTTCGGATCTGGGGCCGCATCGGGTGTGGGGGGTGGTGGCGGGGGCGGGCTACGCGGTCGCGGCGGTCCTGGCGTGCGGTGCGCGCTCCCGCCCCGCCGCCCGGGTGGTCGCGGTGGCGGGGGCCGTCCTGGTGCCGCTCGTCTCGCTGGTGACGGCCGGGCTCGGGCAGTTGGAGGTCACGGTCGTCGAGCGGTCGGGGCAGTTGCTGCTCACGACTGGCAGCCCGTACGTCGCCGACCCTACGGCCGTCGCCGACTTCAACCCCTACCTGCCAGGGATGGCGCTCTTCGGTGTGCTACCCGGGGACGCGCGCTGGTGGCTGGGCGGCACATTCGTGGCGGCCCTCGCCGCGGCAGGCCTGCACCGAGCCTGGCTGCTCGCCTGCCCTTTGGTCGCGCTGCCCCTCTCGGTGGGCGGGATCGACCTTCCGGTCGTCGGCCTGATGTGTCTCGGCGTCGTACTCGCCGGGCAGGCGCGGCCGGGCCGCGCGGGGCTGGTGCTCGGCGCCGCCGCCGCGCTCAAGTGGACGGCGTGGCCCGCGCTCCCCGTGGCGCTGGCGCTGATCGCGGTACGCCGGGGCGGCCGACCCGCGCTGCGGTACGCCGCCGTGGCCCTGTCCACCGCGACGGCGGCGGTGCTGCCCTTCGCCCTCGCCGGCCCCTCCGGCTTCTACCGGAGCGTCATCGCCTTCCCGCTGGGCCTCACCGACACCACCTCGCCGGCCGCGAGCCCGCTGCCCGGCCATCTGCTCGCGACGTACGTCCCTGACGGCAGGGTCATCGCGCTCGCGCTCCTCGCGGTGAGCGCACTGCTGATCGCGGTGTCGCTGGTGGTGCGGCCGCCGAGGACGGCACGGGCGGCCGCCGCCCGGCTCGCGCTCGGTTTGGGCCTGGCGATGACCCTGATGCCCGCGACCCGTTTCGGCTACCTGGTCTATCCGCTGGTGCTCGGGGCGCTGGCGTACCGGATGCCGCGGCGCGGCAGCACCACTGTCACCCCTGTCGCCCCTTCCAGGGAGAAGACCCTCGTATGACGAACAACTCCCGCCCTCGCACACTGATCGTCACCAATGACTTCCCGCCCAGGCAGGGCGGCATCGAGACGTTCGTCCGTGAACTGGCTGACCGTTTCCCGCCCGACGAGGTGGTCGTCTTCACCTCGACGCCGAGCCCGGCCACGGCGGAGTCGGCCCCCGACGAGTCCTTTCCGTACCCGGTGATCCGCCACCGGGTACGCACCCTCCTGCCCACCCCCCGGGCCACCGCGCACGCCGCAGCCGTGGCCCGGCGGTACGGCTGCGACCGGGTGTGGTTCGGCGCGGCGGCGCCGCTCGGCCTGATGGCGGGACGACTGCGGCAGACGACGGACATCCGAACCACCGTCGCCACCACGCACGGCCATGAGGTGTGGTGGGCCCGCACCCCCGGGGCCAGGGTCCTGCTGCGCCGCATCGGCACGGATGCCGACGCCCTGACCTGGCTGGGCGCCAGCACCCGTCGGCCGATCGAGGCGGCCCTCGCTCCCGGAACCCGCACCGCACGTCTGGTCCCCGGAGTGGACACCACGGCCTTTCATCCCTCGATGGACGGCGGCCCGGTGCGGGCCCGCTACGGCCTGGGCCGCCGCCCGGTCATCCTGTGCGCGGCCCGGCTGGTCCCGCGCAAGGGCCAGGACACCCTGATCAGGGCGCTGCCCTGGATCCGCAGGGCGGTCCCGGACGCCACGCTCCTCCTGGTCGGTGACGGCCCTTACGCCCCCGTACTGCGCCAACTTGCCCTGACCGAAGGCGTCGTGGACTCGGTCGTCTTCGCGGGCGGCCACCCCCACCACGCGCTCCCCACCTTCTACGCTGCCGCCGACGCCTTCGCCATGCCCTGCCGCACCCGACGACGCGGCCTGGAGGTGGAGGGCCTGGGCATCGTCTACCTGGAGGCCGCCGCATCCGGGCTCCCCGTCCTGGCAGGCGACTCGGGCGGCGCCCCCGACGCGGTACGCGACGGCGAGACCGGATACGTCGTCGACGGCCACTCGGTGGCGGCGACGGCGGACCGCCTGACCAGACTCCTCCGCAACCCCGAACTCTCCAACGAGATGGGCGAGAAGGGCCGCCACTGGGTGCAGACGGAATGGACCTGGGACCGCTCCTACGCAACTCTGGCGGGGCTGCTCCATTCAGCCGGAACAGGAGGGTGAGTGAGCGCAAGCCGGTCCTGACCTGTGCCGTGCGATTCGAAGACCGGACCCGGGTGGAGATCAGGAGCCGGGTCCGGCGGACGCGCTCACGCTGCAATTCCAGCTCCGCCGAGCCGCCCGAGCCGACGGCGCTGGGCGACGAGCGGTCGCTGTTTCACGACACGGCCGCCGCCGATACAGGTCTCCCGTCGTGAGAGTGCGGGCAGGCGGCGAAGGAGGCAAGCAGTTCGTTGTACTGCTTGGCGGCGGTGTTCAGGTCTTCGTCGGAGAGGCCGAAGGCGGTGCCGTACAGCTTGACCATCGGCTGGACGTCGAACTGGCACAGCCGCAGGGTTGCGTGCCAGGTGCTGAGAAGGGTCTCCAGGGTCGTCTGGTGCGCGCCTTCGGGGATGCCGGGCTGCCTTCCACGTCGACCACTGGCAGCCCCGTCGAGCAGGGAGCAGTCGCCCGGCAGCCAATCACTGCAGCCCTGTGCCTCGGAAGTCCCGTCGATGAGTTTCCGGCGGTTGTGCGGTCTACCCTTCGACGAAGGGAGCGCACCATGCGCGAGATCATCGTTTGCACGTTCCTGACGCTGGACGGCGTCATGCAGGCGCCGGGCGGTCCGGACGAGGACGCCGAGAGCGGCTTCGAGCACGGGGGCTGGCAGAAACCGGTGTCCGACGACGAGGTCGGCGCGGCCATCGCCGGTTGGTACGAGCACTCCGAGGCGATGCTGCTCGGCCGCAAGACGTACGAGATCTTCGCGTCGTACTGGCCGACCGCCGATCCCGACAACCCGTTCACCCATCGGATGAACAGCATGCACAAGTACGTGGCGTCTCGGACCCTGACGTCCGTCGAGTGGCAGAACTCCACGCTGCTGGAAGGCGACATCGTCGATGCCGTACGCAAGCTGAAGGCGTCCGACGGCGGCAACATCAACGTCGTCGGCAGCGGCGACCTCGCCCAGACCCTCATGCGGCACGGCCTTGTCGACGAGTACCGGCTGACCATCCATCCGGTGATCATCGGCACTGGCAAGCGGCTGTTCGCCGACGGGGCGATCCCCGCTGCGCTGGAGCCGGTCAGCGTCTCGACGACGAAGGGCGGCACCATCGTCGGCGTCTATCGGCCGAACGGTAAGCCCAGCTACGACAGCTACTAGGCGCTGCGCGGCCCGCTCCCGGAGGTCTTCTTGGCCGCGGCCTGCTTCGTGGTCTTCGCCGCCGCCTTCTTGGCCGGCTGATCGCGATCCAGATTTTCGGAGTTCGTCGGTCTGAGGATGTCGAGAACGTGTCACCGGCTCCGTCCCAGGGACATCAGCGGCCACCACCGGCCGCACGAGGAAGAAGGAGAAACCAGCATGGCGATTCAGCGGATGGACAACGTCGGCATCGTCGTCGAGGACTTGGACGCCGCCATCGGGTTCTTCGTGGAACTCGGTATGGAGCTGGAGGGCAGGGCGGAGGTCGGGGGCCTCGTCGCCGACCAGTGCACCGGACTCGACGGCGTCCGCTGTGACATCGCGATGCTCCGGACCCCGGATGGTCACAGCCGGCTCGAGCTGGCGAAGTACCGCAGCCCCGCGGCGATCAGCGCCGGACCGCGCAACCGGCCGCACAACATCCTGGGCACGCACCGCGTCATGTTCGCCGTCGACGACATCAAGGACACCGTTGCCCGCCTGCGCCCTCACGGCGCCGAACTCATCGGCGAGATCGCCCGGTTCGAGGACAGCTATCTGCTCTGCTACGTCCGCGGCCCGGAGGGCATCATCGTCGGACTGGCCGAGCAGCTGCACTGAGAAGGAGAAACCGGACCATGCAGCCGAGCGAGATCATCGAAGGTTCTGGACCGCCCGATCAGCCAGAAGCTGCTGGCCCGTGATGTGACCCGCCGCAAGCTCCCGAAACGAGGGCACCAGTAGGTGAGACACATCTGAGCTCGTCGTTCAACCTCCGGTGCCTGGGGCGTCGCGGAGCCGAGAACTTGGGCAAAGGTAGAAGAGTTCGGGATCTCCCTCGTCGAGGCCGTGGAGCAGACCGACCGGGCGCCAGCCGCCGCGTCGCAACAGATGTTGCATGGGGGCGTTGGAGACGTTGGTCGAGGTGAACAGCTTCGCGGTGGTGCAGACGGTCTCAACGGCCGTGAGGAGATGTGCTCCCACGCCTCGTCGGCGGGCATTGGGGGCGACCATCAGCATGGTGACGAAGCCCTGTTCGAAGAAGCTGTACTCCAGCACGCTGTAACCCACAGGCCCGGATGAGTCTCGGGCCGCAAGGACCACACCCTGTTCGCACCAGCGCCGGATGCTGCCCCGTCGGGCTTGGTCGCCTGCTGCCGCGACGGAATCGATCTTGGCTAACGCGTCCCAGTCCAATGGATCCGCGCGGTCCACTTGAAGCCCGCTGAGGTTCTCGACACCCATGGGGTGCATCGTGGCAGCGTATGGGTGGTCGGCGCTCGCCTATTGAGGAGCGTGATCGTTGCGGGGTCGATCCGGCCGTGTACGCGGAGTTCACGCGAGGCCTGGTCGCACGGCACTGCCGGACGGGGCACTCCGTGATCCTCGCGCTCTCCGAGAGTCTCGTGGCGACTGCGGTCGCACTCGCGCGGCGCGCGGGCGTCGAGGTGGAGATGCCCGACTCCGGGCCCGGCGCTGTGTGTGGTGGCGTCCAGCGCGACGTGCGAGTTCCCGGCAGCCCTCGGACCCCGTCAGCCGCCGTCGTCACCGCGCTGGACACGCGGGTGCGAGAGATGGACCGCTGGATGGCCCGCTGAGCCGGTGCGCCCAAGACCGCTCCTTGCCGACCCAACACCCTGGAACGGCTTGCCATTCAACCTCTTGCCCGCCCCCGACCGAGACGCCCTCTCAGACGAGGGACTGGCGACCAGCGTGCTGCGCGGCGACGTATCGGAGAGCGATCAGCTGCACTGGCTTGATCACATCGCTCGCCCGCTTCGGCGTCTCCTCACAAACAACCCACAGTCGCCCCTCCCCGGTCCTAGGTGACGCGAGAGGCGCCCGGGACCGACGGGACGTCTGCGCACAGGGGTTTGAGGAGAGGATCATTGATCCGTGCCCGGCGAATATGCGTGACCGCCCTGGCGGTGCTGGCGGCCCTGGCGGGCTCGCCCGGACTGGCCCAGGCTGAACAGCCGTACACATCGGGGCTGTTGAGCACGACGGACGACAACCCACTTCCGCCGGGGTGGCGGATCGGCGGGGAAGGCGGGGCGCGTGAGCTGCTCTGGCGTGCACCGAAGGTCGTGCCCATCGGGGATGCGCGGGTCGAGTTCCGTACCGGGGACCGGCTGCTCGGGGTGCCGAAGCCGGCGAGGGACGGGCGGACCTTCCGGCTCGCCCTCGGCGAGATGCGGCCCGCGCAGCTGACGAACCTTCAAGTGACGGCCGCGGGGCGGCGGCTGGACGCGGCGGCCGACGACACGCACAGGTCCGGCTCGCGCGTGGCAAGGATGCCGGCGCAGGCGCCGGCGAACGGCGTTGATCCGGGCAAACCCGGCTCGTACCGCACGGTCGCCGGAAAGTACGACCTCGACCCGGTGCCCCTGCCCGGGTTCGACACCCCGGTGGAGATGACCGCCAAGGTGGTGGCGCCGAAGGGTGCCACCGGCAGCCGGCCGCTCGCGCTGTTCCTGCACGGCCGCCACGGCACCTGCTACAAGCCGGGCTCCGAGGACGACGTGACCGGCGACTGGCCCTGTGCGGACGGCTACAAGCCGATCCCGAGCCACCTGGGCTATCTGCGCGACCAGCAACTGCTCGCCTCCCAGGGCTATGTGACGGTGTCGATCTCGGCGAACGGCATCAACGCCCAGGACTGGGAGGCCGAGGACGCCGGCGCGCAGGCGCGTTCCTCGCTGGTACGACAGCACCTCGCCCGCTGGGCCGACTGGACCGCCCGTCGCTCCTCCGCCCCGGCCGTCGTACGCGAGGCGGCGAAGGCGGACCTCTCCCGTGTCCTGCTCGTCGGCCACTCGCGCGGTGGCGAGGGCGTCAATCGGGCCGCCATGGACAGCCTCTACCCGCCGCCGGCCGCCGAGGACGGTTACCGGGGCCCGGTGCGCTGGAAGGTGCGCGGGACCGTGCTCATCGGACCGACGATCTTCGGCCAGAATCCAGTAGCCGACGTGCCGTCCGTGGCACTGTTGCCGGGCTGCGACGGCGACGTGTCGGACCTGCAGGGCCAGGAGTTCGTCGACGGGACGCGCGGGATCAGCCGGGGCACGGCACTGCACAGCGCGGTCTACATGGTCGGAGCCAACCACAACTACTTCAACAGCGAGTGGACCCCGGGCGAGGCCGTCGCACCGGCCGAGGACGACTTCAGGACCGACCCGGAACAGCCGGCGGACCCGGTGTGCACGCCGGGTGCCGCGACCCGGCTGACCGCCGCCCAGCAGCACAAGGCGGGCGCCACGTACATCGCCGCCGCGGCCCGGCTCTTCCTCGCCGGAGACGACCGGGTGCGTCCGCTGCTCGACGGTTCCGGCAAGCGGGCCCCGTCCGCGGACCCGGCCCGGGTGCTGACCCACGCGGTCGGCGGCCGCCGCGCCGGTGGTTTCCTGCCGGACGGCGGGGCGAAGGTGACCGGCGCCAGGATGTGTTCGGCGATCGACCCCGACCCGGCCGTGGCCTGTCTGGACCCGGAGACCCCCGGATCGTCACCGCACTTCGCGTCGTGGGAGACGGAACAGGAGACCGGCCGCAGCGCGGTGGACCTGAAGTGGTCCGCGCCGGGCACGGCCGCGCGTATCGCTCCGACCGAGCCGCTCTCCCTCCGCGACTCCCAGAAACTCGCGCTCCGCGTCTTCGTACCGCCGAACACGACCGGCACGAAGTTCGACGTGTCCGTCACCGACTCCTCCAACCGTCGGGTGACGCTGGGCTCGGTCAAGGTGGACGGGCTCCCGGGCTCCGCGAACACCGCCTCCTACTGGGCTCAGGAGCTTCGCGTCCCGCTGTCGGCCGCGACCCGGGCCGGGCTCGATCTCCAGCATGTCAAGTCCCTTGAGGTGACGCCCCGTTCGCAGTCCGGGCGGGCCTGGCTGATGGACGCCTGGGGCTGGGCGCCCGGCACTTCGGCGGTGAAGGCGGCCGCACTGCCGCGTGTCGACGTGGGCCGCACGATCGTCAAGGAGGGCGACTCGGGCACCCGCACCTACCGGATCCCGGTCGAGATCTCCGGACACGGCAGCGGGCAGGTCCGCGTATACGTCCTCGACCCGGACGGAGGCCGGGCCGAGAACCGCCTCGTGACCGTACGGTCCGGCAGCGATGCGATCGACGTGCCGGTCGCGGTGAAGGGCGACACGGTCTACGGCGACGACGTGGAGCACGACATCGCCGTCAAAGCCGTTCGCAACGCCGTCGTCGGCAAGTACCGGG
Organism: Streptomyces sp. NPDC024017; assembly: GCF_040638895.1. NCBI lineage: Bacteria > Bacillati > Actinomycetota > Actinomycetes > Kitasatosporales > Streptomycetaceae > Streptomyces > Streptomyces sp. NPDC024017. The sequence continues at coordinate 438,288 of NZ_JBEZYZ010000007.1, forward strand.
GCGGGCTCACCGTCGAGAACGACGACCCCGAGCCGGTGATCACCCTGTCGCCGGTCACGGACCGGGTGACCGAGGGAGAGACGCTGACCTGGCGACTGTCCGTGGACACGCCCACGGCGGTGGACATCTACCAGCCGGTGCGGGTCCTTCCGGCCACCGAAGGCGCCGAGCTGTCCACCAAGGACGTGGACCCGCAGTGGCTCAAGGAGTCCTCCGGTGACGTGCCCGACCCCGAACGGCCGCTGTCCGACGCGAGCCTGTGGGTGTGGCTGCACATCCCGCCCGGGAGCACCAGCGTGGACTTCGTCGTGCCGACCGTCCAGGACCAGGTGGCCGAGCCGACCGAGTCGATGCGCCTCGCACTGACCGACAGGCACGCCGAGCCGCTGCCCGACAGGCCGGTGCTGACGGGGACGGTGCTCGACAAGCCGTAAGCACGATGTACGAGGGATCGTGAGCACCCTCTTGCGCGGGGGTCCGGTCTGTCCGGGCCCCCGCGCTCAAGCGTGGGCGGGCCTGCTACGCGACTGTCCCCGCCGGGGCATGCGCGCCCAGGTGCCGGCCGTCGGGGACGGCGCGCTCGGCTTCTGGAAGGCCCTGGCCGAGATGTTCCCCTCAGCAGAAGGCGCGGTGATCTCAGGTGCTCCTGCGCCTGCGTATGTGCAGGTGGCCGTCGCGAGGGAAGGAGGGCGGCGCCGCGGGCAGGACGGTGTCGAAGTCGTAGCGGCTCTTCTGCGCAACCCGGCACGATGCCAGGTTGTCCACCTGGTGCAGGAGTTCGAGACGCTCCAGCCCGTCGGCTTCGAAGGTGTCGAAGGCCCAGTTGGTGAGTGCCTCCAGAGCGCGGGAGGCCACTCCCCGCCCGCGAGCGTGCGCCGCGGTCCAGTAACCCACCTCGGCCGCCGGTTTGCCGGAGGTGACTTCCTTGAGGACCACGCTGCCCACCAACTGTCCGCGAACCGAACCGGGTTGTGCCTCAAGGACGGCGAAGCCGAACCGGTCACCCGCTGCCCAGCCCTGCTGCTGGGCCTGCACCCACCGTGCCCCGTCGGCATCGTTGTCCACGGCAGAGCTCGCCCACTGGCGCAGTGCGGGATCCCGGCTCACCTCGACCAATGCGGCAACGTCCTCCGTGCGCCAAGGGCGAAGAACGAGAGCGGGAGAGGCCGGCGTAGCGGCCACCTGAAGTGCAATGGGGGCACCCATCAACCGAACATATGCGGCGGCGTTTTCACCCGACGCCGGCCGCGTCCACCCCATGCCGCCTGGCGACGGCCCCGTCATTGCTGTGTCCGGACGCGCAGAGCCTGGACGGACCAGTCGAACACCGGAGCCAGACTCTCCGGGGCCGGCCAGCCGTTGACCACTGCGAGCAGCTGGAGGTACCGCTCCCTGCGGGGATCGTTCACACGCTCCAGCCGCGTCGCCAGACGTCGGCGAAGCTCGACGTCGTCAGGGTGGCCGAGAAGGTGAGCGCAGTGCGCCGTGAACGCCGCGACGATCGGATCGGCCTGGGGCGACGCCGGGTCGATGCCGGCGGTCAGGGCCGGGCCGACCTGGTCACGGACGGCTGCGGCGATGTCGCGTCGCGGGCCCGTCATGTCGCTTCGGGTCTGCTCGGCTGCTAGGTCCTCGGCCATCCGCCGCACGACGGCGCGGAAATCCGGGTCCAGTGACATTTCGGCCAACTCCACCCACGCCTTGACCTGCTCCGCCTCCGGGTTGTCGGGCAACTCTGGGGTCATCGAGCGCATGACCCCCGCGAATGCGGGGACGGCGTCAGGACCGCCGAAGACGGCGTCGAGGAAATCGCCGATCAAACGTCGGCGTTCGTCCTCGGAAAGCTGGGCCAGCCGGTGCATGAGTTCCGTCTCCTCAGGTGTGGACCCGCGCTCGGCCACCGCCGTCAGCACCGCGCGCCGCAGGCGCAGGACGCGGATCTGCACTGCCAGAGCTTCGGCGTGCGCCGCGGCGACCTCGGGAAGCGAGAGCTCGCGGTCCACGACCTTGCGGATCGTGGGGAGGTCCAGCCCCAGCTCACGCAGGGTCCGCACGAGGTTCAGGCGTGCGACGGCGTCGATGCTGTAGAAGCGGTAGCCCGCAGGGTTGCGTTCCGTCGGCGCCACGATTCCGCGATCGGAGTAGAACCGAATGGTCTTGACCGTGAGACCGGTCCGCCGAGCGAGATCGCCGATCGAGTAGAGCGTGTCGCCGTCCATGCCCCCACCTTTGTGTCTCCCCCTACGGGAGACTCAAGCCCTTTCGCCTGCGACCCACAGGCAGACCACGCTGTCCTAGTGCTCTGACCGGGAAGGTTCGCCGGGGCGGTAGCTACGCCTCGATAGTCTGCACGACGTGATCAACTCATACACGAGTTCCGACGATGCTGAGGTCGCGATAGCCGGGGCGTGTGCCGGCGCGGACGTGGTCCGCACCATGTACGGCCAGTGGCTCCCCCGCATCGACAAAGCTGCCGGGGACTTTGCCACCGCCGCCGATGTGAAGGCCGAGGAGATGATCCTCGACGTCATCCGTGCCGCCCGGCGCGACGACGCGGTGCTCGGCGAGGAAGGCGGGCACCAGGGCGCCGGCGGCGCAGTGCGCCAGTGGCTGGTGGACCCCCTGTGCGGCACGCTGAACTACGCCGTCGGCAACATGGCGGTGGCCGTCAACGTGTCGCTGCGCGAAGGGGCGGCGGCGGTGGCCGATCCGTTCAGCGGGGAGGTGTTCTTCACCGACGGGGAGACCGCCTGGGTGCGGCACTACGGGGCCGACGACGCACTGCTGACGCCCACGCCGGCCAGCCGATTGGTGGACGTCAACCTGGATCCGCCGTTCCCGAGTGCGCCGGGATTCCGGGCCGTGGATCTGCTGGCCCACCCTGAGTTCGTCGAGCGTTTCCGGCCGCGGGTCGTGTCCACGACCCTGGCGCTGGCCTGGGTCGCCGCCGGCAAGCGCGCCGCGTATGTCACCGACGGCGGCGACCTCTCCGGGAGCGTGCACTTCGCCGCCGGCATCGCTTTGTGCCGGGCCGCCGGCTGCATTGTCACCGGGATCGACGGTGCCCCGATCGGTGAGACAGGCAGCGGGCTTGTGGTCGCCGCTGACGACGAGACTCACGGGCAGCTGATGTCGATGATCCGCAGCCGAGGCTAGTGGCGTGACCGGCATGGGTTTCGCCGGGATGGGTCAGGCTGCGGCTTGCAGGCGGGTCTGCCGCCCCGGCGGATGCCTTCGCGCTGGGTACGAGCATGGGCATCCGCGCGATCGTGGCCACCGGCGAGCACGGCGAGCACGGGGAGCACGGCGAGACCGAGGCTGCACTCCGGCAGTTCGGATCCTGGTCAGCGATGCTGCACGGCGGGTACTGGGCCGAAGCCTTGGCCCATGCCTGCCGGCTGGCGGATCCCCCAGCAGTGCAGATGTTGGTCGACCGTGTAGGCCCGCGCCCGCTGCGCGTTCGCCGACCGGGCGGCATCGCCGGACACGTGCAGCCGCACCGGACAGGTCCCTGCCGAAGTACGACTTCATCCCGGACCGCAGCGACGGTGGAAGCGGTTCGGCACGGCCCGCCTCCCGCCGCAGGAAGCCCCCCACCGCGTGGTTCCCCTGGTCCTGCACGGCCGGCGGCAGTCCCGTGCCGTCGAACGAGGACCGCGCGAACCCCGGTTCCGTGGTGCGGCCGGCCGCCGAACGCGGCCCGGCCCGGGCCCCTGCCGCCTTGTCGACCTTGTCGACCATGAGGACGCTCCGAGTACGGGTGGCCGCGGATGCGAGGAAGCGGCCCGGTTCTGCGTGAACCTCAGGGCCAGACACCGGAGAAGTCGATCGTGCGGGCCCACTCGGGATGATCTATCAGCGGGTTCCGGTTGCCCTGGAGTTCCGCGGCGGCGGCGTTGCGGTGCCGCTCGTACTCGGTGACCGGCTCGCTCTCGTGCCACTGCAGCAGGAGGGGCAGCCGGTCCTGCGGGAACTCCCGTGCGACGTCGCCGACCTGGCCCGGGTAGCGGATCAGGAAGTACAGGGTGGCCCTGGCGACCACGCCCTTGCCCTTCTCCGGCTCGAATCCCACGCTCTCGCGCTTCCCGCACGCACCCCGGACCGCTTCCTCGAAGTCGGGGAAGTCGATGTACGGGAAGTTGCCGCGGAAACTGTTGCAGCCGACCTCGCAGGCGAACAGATGGTGCAGGTCGCCTCGCATGGGCTCCTTCTTGCCGAACCACGACTGCGGCACCACGTGCTCGCAGTTGAACGGCATGGACGCCTCCAGCGCGTCGAACTCCGCCTCGAACTCGGCCGGCCCCGCCGTGCGCTCGTGCAGCAGCAGCTCCTGCACCCGGTCCAGCCGGGCCTCCTCCACGGCCGCGTCCGCCCGTATGAGCTCCTCGGCGGAGAACTCCTTGCCCGAGTAGATGCTGCGCAGCCGCCCGTTCTCATGCAGGTCGACCCACGGGTAGACCAGCCTCATCGGCTTGTATCTGGGCTGCGGCGCATGGGTTCGGGTCACCAGCTCGGTCAGCGTGCGGCGCAGCACGTCACCGTCGTCGGTGCGGACGTTCGCGTAGTAGGCGTCGCGCGCCGCGGTGTCGGCGGGACCGTCGTAGTAGGGGCGCGTCTGTGCCAGCTGGTGGTTGGTCAGGGCCGCGTCGATGTCCTTCTCGACCAAGGAGACCACGTCCGGCCGTCCGCGCGCGGGCGGCGGTTGCGGTGCGGGGGTGTCGAGGGCCACGGTGATCCGCAGCGGGACGACGAGCTGTGCGGCGATCTCGGCTGCCTGGGCCTGAACCTGGAGCTGAGCCGCGGCGGTGGTCGGGGTGGGGGCCTGGGCGCCGTTGGGGCTCGGAGGCGGGGCGCCGACGGTGGTGGAGAGCTCCGGCGGGAGGCTCGTCGTGGGAGGGGGTGCGAGTCCCGCGGTGGCCACCTCGTCCCGCAGCCGTGCCGCCTCACCGGTCAGCGGCGTCTCGTGCAGTGCCCGCAGCACGCGGCTGATCCGCACCCCCTCGTTGGCCCGCCAGGCCAGTTGCTGGTCGCCCATCTCCGGTTGCCACACCACGCCGTCGACACTCAGCGGCCGGCCCTCGCCATCGGTCTGCGGCACGGCCGAGTGATGCAGCGCGACGACCTCCCACTGATCGTTGAAGACCGGAGAACCCGAGGAACCCTCACGGGTGTCGGACTCGTAGTGCAGGAACCGCTCCAGCACGTCCACGATCTGGTTGTCGCGCAGCGCGAGCTGTTTCGGCTCGCCCCTCGGGTGCTGAACGATGTTCACGAACTCCCCGATGACCACCTTTCCCTGCGCGTCACTGAGGACGAGTCGGCCGAACGACGACAGCTCCTGGCCCTGTGCGCTGCGGGGGGCCACCGCGACGAGGCTGTAGTCCAGCGCCCGGTCGGTGACGAAGAACCGGGCCGGCTCCAGCTGGAAGACCGCCGGCGTGAGCGGACTCCCGTCGACGCCGTCCTGGAAGGCGAACGCGACGGTGCTGCGAGCTGCCACCTGCGCGTCGCGCAGCACATGATTGTTGGTGAGCAGCAGGGACGCCGAGACCAGGAAGCCGGTGCCGTGCCCGCCGCCCGGTCCACTGATGGTGACCCGGCCGACCGAACGCGAAGCCTGGACGCCTTCCTCCAGGAACGCGACCGGCGTGAGGTTGTTGCGCCCGATGAGGCGCTCAAGCCCCAGGACCTCACTGGTGAAGGACTCCGGGGGCAGGCGCAGGGTGCTTCCCGCGCTGACGGCGGGCACCGTGGGGTTCTGCTCTATGGCCCGCGCCATGGCCCAGTCGGCACCAAGACGCGCGAGCCGCTTCTCGACGCGCTCGGGCTCGTCCGCGTACAGCACGCCGCGCGTGTCGAGAACGGAACGAGTTCTCTCGCGCTGTTCGGTGCGGTTCGCGTAGCGCGCCGCGGCCATCGTCAACTGTGACAGATAGTCCGACTCTCGTTCGGAAGCGATTTCCGCCGTGGCCATGATCCGCCTCCTGGCCTGTTGTATATCGGGGCGGTGGTGTCCGAGATTCTGTTCATCGGAGGACAGGCGGGACGCGTCCGGAGAAGGCGAAGACGTCGGCGCTGCCGAGGAGGCACGCGGAAGTGTGCTGCGCACCTCTTTGCGTGGAATGTTCTTGCTATCGATGTTTCCAGATGTGATGTATGTGCGCAAAGGGGACGAAGGTGTTGGACCGGTGAGGGGCCGGGGCGAGAGCGGCCAGTAGTCGTCGACGGTGTCGACCAGGCACCCACGGCCCTCGACGGCGCCATCGGCCGAAAATCCACTCGGACGCCGCAGAGCTCACTCCCCGGTAGCCGCCTGTGATCGAGGAGGTACTGCGTGTGTCACCGCGCCCGGGTGTTGGCGGTGTACGAGTAGTTCGCGCCCGAGGACGACTCAGTACGATCCGCGAATGTCCGCAAAGAGTCGGCAATCCGAGGCAGTTGAACCCAACGGCGAGGTGACAGGCCAAGAGTTCGTCTATCGCCAGCCCCAGAACGCTGTCGAGGTCGACCGGCTACTCTTCCCCGCCTGGACCGATCCCTGCAGCGGCGACGGCTGCTGATGCGCCCTCGCGACCTTCGGTTGGTCAGCCTGCTGACTCTGAGGGACCTACGCCCGCGCGAAAACCGCGGCTCCGCTCCACTTTCGCGACATGCAGCGTGTAGCACTGATACCACTCGGCTCGCCCGCGCTTTTGCGCTGAGTGGTGCTCGGCGTTGGTCCGCCACTCCGTGAGGGCGTCGGCGTCGCGGAAGTAGCTGACGGTGATACCCAGCCCGCCGGGAGTCTGCCCGTGGTCCATCCCCAGGTACCCGGGGAGGTCCTTCACCAGGTCTTCCAGGCAGGCGTTGGTCTCGCTGTAGTCGTTCTGGTTCTGGGTTCGCACCGTGGTGAAGACAGCCACGTAGTAGGGGAGTTCATATGCTTCGACGGGCGTGACAGGTGCTTCGGAGTGACTGCTCACGGCACCACTGTGAGGAAGGATGCGCACAACGATCCGGTGTCCTTTCGTGAACGGGATACATAGGAGATACGGCTCTTGGTCAAAGCTGTCCGAGCCGGCGTTCTCCAGGTCACCTGAGGGCTGGCTTGGCCTCGCGCTTCAGGCCGGCCAGCCTGTTCGGCTTGGGCTCGGGTATGGGTGAGACGGTAGGTCCGGTGCCCTTTCGGCTGATCGCCCCACCCGCCCGCAGGCACAACGCCCCGTTCCCCCAGAGCCGATTGCGCGGACGGTTACGCGGTGGGCCGACGTGCGTACACCTCGATCTCGATCTTCCTGCGGGGATCGGCGAGCCCGCACGTGAGCATCGTGGCGGCCGGTCGGACTGGCCGAAGGTGCGACGCAGTACTGGCCAGCAGGGCTCGAAGTCGGCCTGGTCAGCCAGCAGATAGCGCACCCGTACCACGTCGGGGAAGGTGCACTTCGCCTCGGCCGAGCGCAGCCTCGATGTTGCGCAGGCACTGCTCGGCCCGTTCCACCACGTCGTCGGAGATCGTCATGGTGGCGTAGTCCAACCCGGTCGTCCCGGACACCTGAACCCAGTCGCCGTCGACGACCGCGCGGGCACAGCCGATCCGCTCTTCGAACGTCGAGCCGCTGAGGATGGGACGTCGCTCCCGTCATGCGCCGAACGCTAAGTGAGCAGCATCGATACGTCTAATGCAGCATTGAGTATGGGGTGATATCTCTGAGCGTACGGAACGCCCTCACCTTCCTCTTCAGCAACTGCACGCCTTCGCCATGCTCGCCGAGGAACTCAACTTCGGCCACGCTGCCACCCGCCCGGGCATCGCCCAGCCACCGCTAGCCGGCAGATCCAGCGCTTGGAGGGCCAGGTCGGCCACGCGCTGTTCAGCCGCGAACCAGGATGTATCGCCCTCACCTCGGCGGGCCGAGAATCCCTTCCTCCCGCTCGGCACGCCCTCAACGGCCTCGCGGACGGCCTGGCCGCAGCCCGAGACGCCGGCAGTAGCAGGGTCGGCTTGCTTCTGCCTCGCGCTTTAGGGCGTCGGGCGTAGCCGTTTCCATGATGGCAGGCGCGCAGTTCCGCCTTCCGCTTTTCGAGCGGCGGCTGAGTTCGGAGGCGTACTGCGAGTGAGGGCTGCCAGAGGCGGCGCCCGGCCGGTGGCCGCTCCGACGGAGATGCCGAGGACCTCGCTGAGGACGGCGGGTGGCATCTGTGCTGCGAGGTCCATCAGTGCGCGTCGTCTTCGATCGGGCGTGCGGGCAGACGGTCTGCAGGGGGCTGATGCAGTCGGCGTGCGGGTCGGTGAGGGCTGCGAGGATGGTGGGCTTCAGGGAAGGCGACGTGGCGGGGGAGAGGTCGGGGCGGGCGGAGGCCTATCACCGGCCAGAGGCGTCGCGGGCGACACCGACGCCGCCTTCGCCTCTCGTACACCGTCGGCGCCCCAGTGCGTCGGGCGGGTTGATCCTCAGCTGCCCTTGCCGCCACGTGGGAGGACCGCTTCGGCGAGCAGGACCAGGCCACCGCCACGAGGCGCTTCGGTGACGGGGTGTCCGAGTCGGACCCAGCAGTTCGGCTACTGCGGCCTGCACGATCAACTCAGCATCGGTGCCGGCAGCGTCCAGCCGTGAGCGATGCTGGCGACCTCCCCGGAAGAGGTTGACGGCCAGCACATGTCCAACTGGCATCCCAGTACGTGAAGTTGACCCTCTGTGTGGGTGACGGATTTCCCGGCCTCAAGAAAGGGCCGGGCGAACCCCATGGCTGACTGGAAGAACATCTCCGGTGGACTCACCACGATCTCGGCCGGGTCCAGGACGCACGTGTGGGGGGTCAACGCGGGCGGGGCGCTCTACCGTTACACCGGGCACGACGCCAACCCGTGGGTCAACATCCCCGGCGGAGCGTCTGACATCGGCGTGGCCGCCGACGGCAACGTGTGGCACGTCAACTCCGGGCGGCGGCATCTGGCGCTACACGACAGGCATGCTCCCTCCTTGGAACTCGGCGCTGCGGCGAGTGGCCCCGCCGCAGCGCCGGTCATCAAGGCCCTGAGCGCGCACCTTGTGGCCCGTCCCTGGAGATCAGGGGTGGGCCTACGAGAGTCGGCTGGTGATGCCGTCTGCGCCCCGCCGTAGGTCGCTTCTGCTGCTGCAGGGTTTGGCGCCTGAGGCAGTACGGCGGTGGGATGAGGTGCGGAAGGTGCGGTTGTCCTTCTTGTCCCGCGAGGGCCGAGTGGACGCCGCTGTCGACGGCTTCGGGTGCACGTCTCCATCAGACAGGAGTTCCCGGAGTCCACGGATCCGGAGCACTCCACTCGTCTCGTCGTAGGGCTTGCCCATGGTCTGACCGGAAGCGCGCGGGTTCGCAGCGAACTGCTGCGCAAGAACATCCAAGGACGCCTGATCCGGCGGGGCGGCCACAACCGCCGTACACCACAACCACCATGAGCTTGAACCACTCGAGCCGCCCACCCCCCTGCAACGCGGCTGCTTGGCGTGGGTGTCGTCCTGGAGGAACCTGAGGTACGACTGCGCCAGTACGGTCCTCAGGGAGTCGTCATCCTGAACGACCTCTGCGAGTTCCGACGGCCTCTCGCTCCACAACTCGGCGATAAGCATGTAAGGCTCGGGGCTTTCGCCCGCGGAGGCGATTGCCCCGGCCAAGTAGTGCACGGCTGCCGCTGGGTTGCCTCCGCAGTGCGTCATCACCCGCGCGAGATCTACCCCAGCTGCTGCACCCGCCCGATTCGACATCCTCCGAGGATATCCATCGTCCAGCCGTCCGTCGGCCCGTCCATCGTGGCCTCGCTGAGTGCGAGGGTGCCCCGTGAGGGGGGGCGACAGGACGCGGCCGGGGCGCCTGTGTTGTTGCCGCTGGAACGCCGGGTGCGTCTGGTCACTGCGTACTGGCGGGCCAACCTGACGCTGCGGCAGGTTGCCGAGCCGTCGGCAGCTGGGGCAACGGGCAAAGCTGCCAGGGCACGTGCATCCCACGAGCAGTACGGGACAGCTCTGAGAGAGGCGCCCTCCTCAACAGCGTCGCGGCGTAAGCACGGGCGGGCCCATTTCACTCAACAGTGCGTTGGAGCTGTATCGGCGAGGGGCGATGTCCAGGAACGCCGAAAGGTTGAGGAGTATGTGTACCTACCTGTGGCCTCGTCGCCCGTGCTTTGCACGAGACCCCCGCTCTGCCCGGAACTTGCCCAAGTTCAGTGGCGTACATCACGGCGATTGGCTCGCTCGACACAGGATCCGGTATTCCACTTCAACTATTGAGCCGCGCAATAGATGTAATCGGGCTCATCTCTTGGAAGCGTCAGCACCCGGGGTAACGAATCGGCCTGGTTCTTGCTGCGGAGCAGGGCCTGCCGCAGATTTCAGGTTCGGCTGGGCGCTGGTCCGTAATCGCTTGCTGCGGAACTGGCACTGTCTACCCAGATTGTTCGCAACCACCTCCGCCCCGGGTGTATGGGCACACATTCTCGACACAACGTCCGCATGAGCGTCAGGCGTGTGATGAACGAACTAGGCGCGGAGGGTGGCCGATTCGCGCGCAGCTGACCTGCCGTTTCGGCGCGGGTTGGCGCGAAGCTCTTGATCTGTGCACATCAATGGGTCAGGTTCGAGGCGGACCAAATGCAGTTCCGGTCCGAACCCCCACACCCCCCACGAGAAGTGACGAGGAGAACCCTCAGATGTCAGCTCGCGCATTCACACGCAGAATGCAGGTCCTCACCGCCACGGCTGTCGTCACAACCCTGACGACCTTCGGGACGGCACACGCACAGACAGCCCCCGAACGCGCTCCGGCCGAGGGCACCGTGCACGGCCTCGGCGCCAAGGGAGCCGTACCGGGCAGCTTCATCGTCACGCTGGACGACAAGGTGAACAAGCCTGCGCTCGCCAAGGAATATGGCGGCAAGCTCCAGCGTACGTACACGGCTGCCCTCGACGGCTTCTCCGTCAGCGGTCTCTCGTCGGCCGAAGCCAAGCATCTCGCCGCAGACCCGTCGGTCTCCAAGGTCGTCCAAGTCAAGAAGTTCAGCATCAACACCACTCAGGACAACCCGCCCTCCTGGGGCCTCGACCGCCTGGACCAGGCGGACACCGCCGGCGACAGCAAGTACACCTATCCCGACAGCGCGGGCGAGGGCGTGACCGCGTACGTCATCGACACCGGCGTGAGGATTTCGCACAAGGACTTCGAAGGGCGGGCCGCTTCCGGCTTCGACGCCGTGGACAACGACAACGACGCCAGTGACGGCAACGGGCACGGCACCCATGTCGCCGGCACGATCGCGGGCGCAGCCCACGGCGTCGCCAAGAAGGCCAAGATCGTCGCCGTCCGGGTTCTCGACGACAACGGCTCCGGAACCACCGAGCAGGTCGTTGCCGGCATCGACTGGGTCACCAAGAATCATCAGGGCCCGTCCGTCGCGAACATGAGCCTGGGTGGTGGCGCGGACCAAGCCCTCGACGAAGCCGTGCGCAAGGCCATCGCGGCCGGCGTCACCTTCGCCGTCGCCGCCGGCAATGACTCCTCGGACGCCGGGCAAGGCTCCCCGGCCCGCGTCAAGGAAGCCGTCACCGTCGCGTCCTCGACCAAGGACGACAAACAGTCGGACTTCTCCAACTACGGCTCGGTCGTGGACGTGTATGCCCCGGGCTCCGACGTCACGTCCGCGTGGAACGACAGCGACGAAGGAACCAAGACCATATCGGGCACGTCCATGGCCACGCCGCACGTCGTAGGCGCCGCCGCCGTCTACCTGGCAGGCCACAAGGACGCCACGCCTGAACAGGTTGCCAAGGCTCTCACCGAAGGCGCCACCCCCGACAAGATCTCCAACCCCTCGCAGGGCACCGCGAACAAACTCCTGAAGATTGTCGAGTAGTCGTCCCTGAGCTGCGCTCGCTGTGCCGCCCTGGTGAGGCACGGCGAGCGCCGGCCGATGTGCGCGACAGGCGTCCAGGCGTGCGGTTGTCCTGCGGATCGAGGTCGCCGAGGCCTGATGCCGGGCTCGAATGCGACCCGTCAGTACGCCGGGCCAGGTCCACACATCAACCGATGGGACTCGGCATCCACACACGCGTTCAGCACGGGCTTCCCTCAGCCCGGCACCTGAGCTAACCGCCCCCCCCCGCCCGTGCCGTCGCCACTACGAGCAGTGCGCCCGGGGCGGTCAGGGAAGGTGTCCTCTCGGCTCCTTGCCGATGAGCCGGTCCCGACCCCACGACAGCAGGAGAGCCAGAGGCGTGACGAGCAGACCGATCAGTAGTGCCGGACCCCAGTCCATGCCGTCTCTTCGGTAGCGCATGATCAATACGACGCAGACGTAGGCCAGCCCAATGATCAGGGCGTTCTTCAAGTGCTTGGGCAGTGTCATGAGCCCCCAATTGTCCTGAGCCCTGCAGGACATGGCGGAATCCCTCACCTCACTTCTCACCGGTCTTCATGAACCTGAGACCGGGCATGAGCACCCGCGCGCCGACATCCCCGAGGGGGCATGGCGTCGGCACGCAGGCATACGCGGCTGTTACGACGGTCCGGCGCACGGCCGCCGCACAGCTGGGCGCGCGTCCGCCGCCGCACCATGCGGCCGATCAGAGGGCGTCAGGCCGGGCGGACCGCGCCCTTGATCGCCGACTGGCCGGCGAAGAACAGCGACTCCTCACGGATGAGCGCTCCCGGACCCGGTGCGTGAATCATCATGCCGTCGCCGCTGCAGATACCGACGTGACCGAAGTCGTCGTGGAAGAAGACCAGATCTCCGACCCGGACGTCAGCGAGCGAGACCTGTACTCCCGCTCCCCATTGGGCCTGGGTGGTCCGGGGAAGCGTGACGTCGGCAGCCTTCCACGCGGCCCGGGTGAGACCGGGGGCGTCGTACGAGCCCGGCCCGACTGCGCCCCATACGCAGGGCCGACCGATCTGCGCTCGGGCGAAGGCGATCACCCGCTCGGTCTGGGTGCTGTGGCCGGCCTCCGGCGACAGCCAGGGTCCACCGGAGGCGACGGGTGTGAAGATGGTGGAGGGAGTTTCGCGTGCCGAGAAGGCAACCGGTGCTGTTGGTGCGGCAGCTCCTGCTGGTGCGGCGGAGGCGGATACGGTGGCCGGCTCCGTGAGCAGTGCCGGAGCAGGAGCCGCCAGGGCAGATGCAGGGATGTCCGGCAGACCGGTGCCATAGGTCTCGGTAGGCACGTCGGCCGGTGAACCGGAGGTGTAGTACGCGGCGGGATCGGCCGCCTGAGCCGCGGTATACGGTGCGGTCGCGCCGGTCACCGGACCGGCACCGTACGCCTGCGCCCCGCTTGCTGGAAGATCCGCCTGGTGAGTGCCAGCGGTGAGGTGCGGGTCGGTGGGCAGCACCACAGCGGCCTGTAGGGCGGGCAGCCAGTTGGACTCGGGGGCGCGGGCTGGTGCGGGCTCGTGCAGCGGCCATGCCGCCGCGTCGCCGCCCGGGACCGGCCGTGCACCGGCGCGCCAGGCGTCCTCGTCCCGCCGGGACTCGCCTTCCGCAGCCGGCGCGACACGCTGGTCGGAGAGCTGAGGGAGGGAACCGGTGCTCGGCGCCTGTGCCGATCCGCCGGTCAGTTCCCACGCGACACCGGTGGGCGCCTCGGGCACCTTGGGTGCTTCGAGGGCGAGGGGTTCCGCGGGACGTTCCGCCGGGCGCGCGGGTCCTGCTGCCTGGGGCGCGCGGGCGGGACGGACCGGCGGTCTTCTGTCCGACTGCCACACCGGCACGGTCGGACCCAACTTGGCACGGGCGGCGTCGAACCACTGCCGGGCAAGGGTTCCGACCGTCGGCTCCGTGTCCTCCTGGGGTCCGACGCGGGCGGCAGCGCCCCGCTGACGCGGGATCGCAGCGGCGCGGGTCGCGTTGAAGGTGCCCGTGTCGCTCTCGGCCCGGTCGTAGAGGTTGTCGACCCACCGCCGGACCTCGTCAGGGCTCGGCCCCTCGCTCTCAGTCGCCAACGCGGGAACCAGCAGACCGAGAGAGCCGGGCCTCGACAGTGAAGGCTTCCGGGGCAGGGGAGTGGGCCTTGTCCGCGAAGCCGGTCGCTTCGGGGCTCGAGGTTGGTTTCGACGCCATGGAAAAGCGTGCTCCTTCCGTCCGCGAGTGCACGAAACCGTCTGCCTATCGGTGGAAGTCGTGCACGCAGTGGTCAAGTTAACCAACTTGTGAGCCTTCCGTGAAGATCCAAGACCGATATGCCCGATAGCTCTACTGTGATCTTCACCCTCCGTTCGCACCTCCGAGGGCAATGCTCCGTATCTGCGGATCACGCCCGACGCGTCGGCTCCTGGCAGCAGGCCGACCTCGGCGCCGCACTCGGTACCGCCCCGGGCCGGTGCTGGGTCGTCCACGCACTGACCCTCGGCACCCGCACGCCGACGACGAGATCACCACGTGATTGTCCGCCCAGCGCTGTGTCGCGCCGCTCGCCGCGCACGGCGCCCCCTGCTCGTGACCACCCTCCTGCAAGGCGCCGTCACCCTTACCCGCCTGGCACAGGCCGCCCTGCCGGCCCTTGCGCTCGCCGGCCTGGCCGACGGCGACAACGGCCGGCTCCCGTGACTGCCGGCCGCTGTCCTGGCCGTCGTGGCCGCCCGTGCCTGACTCACCCTGTGGCAGTGGCGCACCGCCACACGTGCCGGACCCGGTACCGGGCGACGGTGCGAAATGAACTCCTGGACCACTTGAGCCGGTTGGGGCCCGCGTACCTGACCACCGCGCGGGCCGGACCCGTCCGCACCACCCTCATCGACGGGGTGGAGGGCGTCGACCCCTACGTCTCCCGTCACCTGCCCCAGCTCCTGGTCACGCTCGCCGTCCCCCTGGCCATGGTCGAACCGCGGGCCTTCCTCGGCCTCGTCCCCGCCCTGCTCCTCGCCTCGCTGGAGCCGCGTGCCTGGAGCCGGCTCCTCGCCGCCTGCGGCAGGGGTCCGGAACGCGGTGCGGGCAACGGTAAGGCGCCTGGCTGCCCCGATGATCTGCTAGACGGCTGCCGCCGTACCTGCGTGCTCGTGCTCATGCTCATGCTCGAGATCGCAGATGTCCCCCGTGCCCCACACGGGAAAGGGGTCCTCGGCGGGCACCTGCTCGCCCTCGGCCATCAGGCAAGCGGCCAAGGCGGCGCGCAGACTCGGCTCCCGCAAGCCGACACCGATGAACACGAGCTCCTGCACGTGGAGCGCGTCGATGTCGCGGACTCCGGACGGCTCGAAGCGGGCCACGGCTCCGGCCTGTGACCACAGGCCGGTCACGCCCTCCCGTCCGGCCAAGGTAAAGAAGCCTTTGGAGCGCAGTACTTGGCCGTGTGCTCCGCCGTCCAGGTCCTCGGTGACGAACGCCCACAGCCTGCCGGGGTGGAACAGCGCGGAGGAGCGGAAGACCAGGGAGGAGATGCCGTACTCCTCGGTCTCCGGAACGTGGTCGCCGTTGAGTTCCTGAACCCAGCCGGGTGCCTGTTGTGCGCGCTCCAGGTCGAACCGTCCGGTCTCCAGGACGTCGCGCACGCCGACCCGGCCGTGCACCACCGGGATCAGACGGGCCGTCGGATTCAGCCGTTCCAGCACTCCGCGCACCCGTTCGGCGTCGGCTTCACCGACTAGATCCAGCTTGTTCAGGACCAGCACGTCGGCGAACTCGACCTGGTCGATCAGCAGGTCGCTCACAGTGCGCTCGTCGTCCTCATATGGAGCCAGACCCCGGTCGGCCAGGTCGTCGCCGGTGCCCAGTTCGGCGAGGAAGTTGGCGGCATCGACAACGGTGACCATGGTGTCCAGCCGGGCCACCCCGTCCAGGGTGGCGCCGTCGTCGCGGGCGAAGGCGAAGGTCGCGGCGACCGGCATCGGCTCGGAGATGCCGCTGGACTCGATGAGCAAGTAGTCGAAGCGGCCGTCCCGGGCCAGCCGGTCGACTTCCTCCAGCAGGTCGTCCCGCAGGGTGCAGCAGATGCAGCCGTTGGTCATCTCCACCAGCCGCTCCTCGGTCCGGGAGAGGGCCGCCTCGCCGCCGCGCACCAGGGCGGCGTCGATGTTGATCTCGCTCATGTCGTTGACGATCACTGCCACGCGCAGGCCCTCGCGGTTGCTGAGGACGTGGTTGAGAAGGGTCGTCTTTCCGGCGCCGAGAAAGCCCGACAGCACGGTGACGGGGAGACGCTGCGAGGGCATTGGTGTCAGCCCTCCGGGCGCAGCAGCCCGCGCCGGCAGGCGGGCACGAGGTGCTGGTACTGCTGCCCCCGGTAGGTCGCACCGTCGCCGGTGACCGCTATGAGGGTAGGCGTCCTCGCCTCCCATCGCGCACGGCGGTTGCGGCTGCGGGACATGTTGTGCCTGGGCACGGCCATGGGAGAGGTCCTCTCGGTCAAGGCGGGGGGAGACGTGGAAGCGCCGTCGGTGGGCGGGAGAGACACCGACACTATACGACAATGATTTTCATGTGCTTTACGGCGGGGATGAGGGGGCACTCGGTCAATGCGTGTCGCACATGCCGAGGCGGACGAAGCGCAGGGCAAGGGTGGCCGGCGGCTCAGCGATGCCCGGCCCGCCGCCCAACGCACGCGCCGACTCGACCCGGCCAGTAGCCCATATGGCTAAGGATGAGAAGCGCTCAGCCATGACGACTGGCTCCAGTGATGAGTTTTCGCACCGGATCCCGTCACACCTACGACGGGGGATACGACGAGGCGGAAGGATGACGTGATGAGTGCGGACACGCGGCTGAAGGAGCTGGGCGTGAGCGGTCTGGGCCGGAGCGGGCTGGGCGAGGTCGACGAGCCGACGTTCTCGGGACTGGTGGAGCGGCACAGGCGGGAGCTGCACGTGCACTGCTACCGGATGCTCGGGTCGTTCGATGACGCGGAGGACACCGTGCAGGAGACGTTCCTCCGTGCCTGGCGGCGGCGGGAGACCTTCGAGGGGCGGTCGACGTTCCGGGCCTGGCTGTACCGGATCGCCACCAACGCCTGCCTGGATCTGCTCGCCAAGTGCCGCCCGGAGCCCGCGACCGGCGGCGAGGTGCTGTGGTTGCAGCCCTACCCGGACCGGCTGCTCGACGAGCTGCCGGCGGGCGACGCGGACGAGCCGGAGACCGCCGCCGTCGCGCGGGAGACGATCGAGCTGGCGTACCTGGTCGCCGTCCAGCACCTCGCGCCGCGCCCTCGGGCCGTGCTGATCCTGAGGGACGTGCTCGGCTGCCCGGCGAAGGACGTCGCCGAGCTCCTCGGGGACTCCGTGAATTCCGTGAACAGCGCGCTGCAGCGAGCCCGCGCCGGCATGCGGGAGCACCTGCCCGCCGAGCGTCAGGACTGGACCGGAGGTGAACAGGACGTCGGGACGCGCGAGCTGGTGCGCCGCTATACCGACGCCAGCGTGGCCACGGACGTCGACGGGCTCGCCGCACTGCTGCGGGACGACGTCCGCTGCTCGATGCCGCCCACACCGGGCCTGTACGTCGGCCGCGACGCGGTGGTGAACGACTGGGTCGAGAGCGGCTTCGAGGGCATGAAGGGTCTGCGCGCCGTCCTCACCTCCGTGAACCGGCAGCCCGCCGTTGCCTTCTACCTCTGGCGGAAGCAAGAGGGCGCGTACCTGCCGCTGACGATCGACGTCCTGCGCATCACCGGCGGGGCGATCACCGAGATCGTCACGTTCCACGACGACCGGTTCCCACGGCTCGGGCTGCCCGAGCGCCTGCCGGCGGACGGCATGGAGTAGTCCCAGTGGGGACGCTCGGGCTGCGCGGGGGTGCTCGTGTCGCGATGATCGCGGCGGAGTGGTGCGACGCGTCCGGCGTCGTCACCCGCGGGCGCGTGCACCGAGGCCAGCCCAAGGCTGGTCGGCGCGCGCGGCCGGGCTCGCCGATCGCTTGCCAGCTCAGGGAGAGGGCGGGGCCCGTGACCGTCAGTCCGGCGGGCCGGGGGGCCTTGTTCTAGTTGCTGTCGAGCCCCCAGAAGCGGGTGGTGTGGTAGCTGGAGCAGATGGTGTCGCGATAGTAGGTGCCGGCGCTGCCGCACTGTCGGGCGTCGCCGCCTGGGTCGACAGCCAGTCCGTGCCCCATGCCGGAGACCGAGTAGACCTCGACGGCGGAGCGGCCGGAGGCGTCGTCGAACACGCTCAGCGTGGTGCCCCCACCGAGATTCTCCGTACGGGAGGGCGTCTGGCCGATGCCCCACACGTCGGTCCACTGGTCGCGCAACTCGGCGGCGTTGGCGGGCTTCACGGTGGTGTCGGCGGTGCCCTGCCAGATTGCCACGCGCGGCCAGGAGGTCGTGCCGGCCGGAGCGGCGGAACGCACCAGATTCCCCCACTGGACGGGGCTCTTGTCCGGCGGGATGTACATGCAGGTGTAGGCCGTGGCCACGCTGCTCGCGCAGCCGGTGGGCAGTCCGGAGTTGATGGACCCGCCCGCGAAGACGTCGGGGTAGGCGGCCAGCATGTTCGCTGTCATGGCGCCGCCCGCGGACAGGCCGGTGATGTAGATGCGCCGCGTGTCGCCGCCGTACAGCGCGACGGCCTTGTCCACCATCTGCTTGATCGACAGTGCCTCGCCACGACCGCGTCCGCTGTCGCCCGGCTCGAACCAGTTGAAACAGGAGTTGCCGTTGTTGGCGCTGTTGGTCTGGGGGAGGACCAGCGCGAAATCGTGGGTGTCGGCGAACTTGGGCCAGCCGGAGTGCGCGTAGTAGTCGTTCGCGCTCTGCGTGCAGCCGTGCAGGGCGACGACCAGCGGGGCGCCGGCAGGCAGTGCATCGGGTGCGTAGGTGTACATCGACAGGTTGCCGGGGTTGGTGCCGAACCCGGTGACCTGGGTCAGACCGGCGGCGGATGCCGGGGGGCTGATGACGAGCAGGCTGCCCGTCAGCGTCAGAGCCCCGGCGGCGGTGGCCCAACGACGAATGCGCCGGACGAGCGTCCGGGAGAAGCGGAACGCAGGATGCGACTGTCCCATGGCGACTGCCTCCTGAGGTTGTGGGGGCCTCGCCGGCACCGGCAGGACAGGTGACCGGCGAGGCGTGCATCATCGGCGCTCGCGTGTCGGCGCCGGCATGGGTGGGACAGCCACAGGTGGCGAGAACCCGTGTGCCGGCGGAACATTTCCCGGCTCGTGAAGCGTCGTGTAGCGCAGGAGTCCACAGGCCCGGGCCGTACGGCCAAATGCGCCCTGCGCCGAGTGGTGCCGACAGCCACGCCGTGGCTCTGGACGGTGGTGGTCAGCCCCATATGTCGCTGCGAAGCCGCGCTATAGCCTCCCGCGCATCCCCGTACCCGACCGCGGAGGTTCACGCATGCCTCTCTCTTTCCGCCCCATGCCACGCTCCTGGAGACGCGGTGGACCAGCGGCCCTCGCCCTGGCCGCACTCACCCTCGCACCCGTGCCCGCCGGGGCAGCACCGGTGAACGCGGGTGGCGGCCACTGCGCGCACCTCACCCAGGTGCGCGTACCGGGGGCCGAGCACCAGCGGGTCGCCTGCCTGGACGAGTTGACCACGGCGGGCACGGTCACGTCGGGCCACACCGACCCGGCCGACTGGGCGGGCCTCACACCCAGGGACCTGGCCGTTCCCAGCGGGGTCCCCGGTATCCAGATCGACGGCTACTTCCCGGACACGTCCACCACCAACACCAACCACGGATGGAACCATGACGCCCAGTTCGTCATGCGCCTGCCCGACCGGTGGAACGGCGGTCTGGTGGTCGCCGGCACCCCCGGCAACCGGGAGCAGTACGCCAACGACCGGGCCATCGCCGACTGGGTGCTCTCCCGCGGCTACGCCTACGCCGCCACCGACAAGGGCAACACCGGCCCGGCCTTCTACCGGGACGGCAAGAAGCCGGGCGACGCCATCGCCGAATGGAACGACCGGCTCACCCAACTCACCCGAGCAGCCCGCGCCACACTCGCCCGGCACTACCACCGCCCGCCGTCACGCACCCTGGTGACCGGCATGTCCAACGGCGGATACCTCGTGCGCTGGCAGTTGGAGAACCATCCCGGCCTCTACGACGGGGGAGTCGACTGGGAGGGCACCCTGTGGCGCTCCGACGGCCCCACCCTGCTGAACTTCCTGCCCGAAGCTCTCCGCAACTACCCCGCGTACGCCAGCGGTGGCGAGGAAGCAGACGCGGCGCGCAGAGCTCTGCACGCCGCCGGCTTCCCGGCCGGTTCCGAGTTCCTCTGGCCGTACCACCACAAGGTCTACTGGGACCTGACCCAGCGCATCTACCGCGAGGAACTGGACCCCGGTTTCGACGGCCCCATCGAGGCGGGCACGCCCTTCTGCGCGCCGGGCACGCCGGCCTGTGACGCCGACTACGACTATGCCGCCCGGCCCGACAAGGTCCGCAGGGCCATGGAGAAGATCGCTCTGACCGGCCGGATCGGCAAACCGCTGATCACCCTGCACGGCACCCTGGACGTCCTGCTGCCGATCGCCCAGGACTCCGACGTCTACGCCCGCATGGTGAGCCAGGCCGGCCGCGGCGAACTGCATCGCTACTACCGCATCCAGGGCGGCACCCACACGGACGCCCTCTTCGACACCCACCCGGAACGCCTGCGCCCCCTCACGCCGTGCCACCGCACGGCCTTCACGGCCCTGGAGAACTGGCTGATGCCAGGACACCGCCCCCCGGCCTCTCGCACCGTCGCGCTGCCCGCTGATAGAGACTCCGCGACACTCCTGAACACCTGCTCCCTGGACGCACGCACGACCGCGGCCGATCTCCGTCGTCCCTGATTTCTGGGGCGCGGTGCCTCAGGCACCCGAACTCCGGGCACATCGTCGCCTCGCCGCCGATGAACCGCACCTTCTTTCCTACGATTGCGGCGGCCTCGCTGACGAGGCGCTTCCAGTCGTCGGTGGTCAGGCTGCCATGCCGCTCAGCGGGGCCTCGACGTGTGCAGGGGGTGGCGTATCGAGGCGGTGTGCCAGGCCGAACAGGATGTGCGCGGGCGCCAAGAGCAGCGGGGGCGCCGCTCGTGGCGACGACCGGTGGCCGGCTCGGACGGCGCTTCCGTAGCTGACCCGGGCAAGCCTTCACGAGATGTCGTGGTGGCGGGGGAGTGAGGCCCCCGTCCGGAGCCCTGGAGTGCGCTGCCGACGTAACTGCCCATCGTTGCTCTTTGAGAGGTGGTCGCTGCGGCGGCTGCACTCCGCGCGTTGGTCGTCTGAGGAAAGATGTGCATGGCGGAGGCTGCCGTCTGTGTGCCCCTCTGCCCGAGGTACGAGACCCCGAGGAGTCGCACTGGTTCGCCAGGTCAGCGGTGGCGGCCGCCCCCCCGGGCTGGCTGGAGGGCCAAAACGAGGGTGCGCAGGCGACGTTGCGGAAAGAATGGCCGCCATGACGTACGAAGGCTCCTCCATCGACCCGGCCAAGCCCAGCATCGCCCGCGTCTACGACTACTTGCTGGGCGGCAAGGACAACTACGCCGCGGACCGTGCGGTCGGCGACGTGTTCAAGCGCGACCTGCCCGGTTCGGTGGCCATCGCCTTCGCCAACCGCGCGGCCTTGACCCGGGCGGTCAGGGAGATCGCGAAGACCACCGGCATTCGGCAGTTCATCGACCTGGGCAGTGGCCTGCCGACCGCGGACAACGTCCACCAGGTCGCGCAACGGCATGCTCCCGAGTCCCGGGTCGTCTACGTCGACACCGACGTCCAAGTGTTGGTCCACGGCCGGGCACTGCTGGAGGACAACGACCGGACCCGCGTCGTCGCGGTCGATGTGCGCAACCCCGAAGGCATCCGCTCTCACCCCGCCACGCTCGAAATCATCGACTTCGCCCGTCCCGTCGCCGTCATCCTCAGCGCCATCCTTCACCACGTCAACGATGACGAGGACCCGGCCGGCATCGTCCGCTACTGGCGCGACCAGGTCCCGTCCGGAAGCTACTTCTTCATCAGCCATTTCCGCTCTGGCGACAACCCGGAGACCGTGGAGGCCGAGAAGGTCCTCCAGCAGACGTTCGGCCGCGGCCGGTGGCGCACGGACGCGGAGATCGCCTCCCTGCTGGACGGCCTGGAGATCCTCGACCCGGGGATCGTCCCCGCGTCTCTGTGGCGTCCCGACGAGCCCGACACCCCGTGGAACAGCGGCGAAAGACGAGAGCTCACGGTCTGGGAACACCTCATCGCCGCCGGACTGGCCCGGAAAGCCTAAAGGGTGTTGCAGACGCTGTGATCAGGGCATTTCCGTTGTGTGCGTGGGGGGTTGAGGACTGAGCCGTTGTGAGTGGAGACGTTTCACAGGGCTGCGGATGAAGCAGTTCGAGCTGATTGCTGAAGGTGGTGCGGGAGCGGGTGGCGACGGGCTGGGGGATCGGCCTCCATGGTGCCTGCCGCTGGCCGACCGGGTTCTGGTGGTAGCGGTCCACTACCGCACGAACCTCACCATGCGGCAGCTCGCACCGTTGTTCGGGGTCTCGCCTGAGCCTGTCCGCCTTCCGGCTGCGGACGTTCCGCCCGGCGGTACACGGGTTCCTGGACACGATCCGGGACGGGCACCCGGACACCCCGCTGCTGTTGATCTCTCCGGTGAGCTGTCCGGCCCTGGAGGAGACCCCCGACCCGACCGCGACCGGCCCGGACGGCAGGCTCGCTGCCCTGGGCGACCCGGCCGATGTGGCCGGCGGGGCATTGTCGCTGGCGGTGGTCCGTGCCGAGCCGGCCCGGATCGCTGCGGCACGACAGGTGTCCGATCCCCACCTCCACTATCTCGACGGACGCGAGCTGCTCGGCCCGGACGAGGCAGATGACCTGGCCGACGGCTTTCACCTTACGGCCGCCGCATACCGTCGAATGGGCAAGCGCTTTGCAGCCCACGCCTTCGCGGCCGACGGTCCCTTTCGCTGAGTGAACTGGGCTCCACACCCTGCACCAGGTGTGGAGCTTCCACGCTCCTTTGGCCGGAGACAGGCGGTGGGGGGATTCAGGGCACTGCTCGCCTCATGAAGGATGGGTTCGGGTGATCTCTTCCGCTGGAACGTCGTTGTCGCCGTTGGGGAAGCGGTTGCGCGTGCTGCTGAGTGCAGAGCGTGTCGTCGGTGACCTGCGGCGCTACTTCGGCATAGGCATGCCGCCCGGCGAGTGCCGTTCACCGGCAGTCGGTTCGAGTATCCGGCGGGTGGGGGAGACAAGCCGGAGGCCGCCGACCGGATCACGGCGGAGGACCTGGTCGCAGTGCAGACCTTGTCGGTGACCGTTCCGGCGCCTGTCGCGCTGGACATTCTGGAGGGCCCTCTCGGCGCGCGGCTGTCCGGCCTGCTGCAGGCCATTCCCAGGGACATCGACATGGCTGATGCCGAAGCCGCTGTCGTGGCCGACGGCTCGCCGGCGGACCAGGCCTGGCATCTCCTTCGCGACCAGCCCGATGTCGCATAGGTGATCACGGGGCAGATTCTGGCGCGTCAGCGTCCGCGGTTGGTCCCGGTCCACGACCGCGTCGTCCGCTGCGCTGTGGGCAGGCCGCCGTCCTTCTGGCTGGCTCTCCACACCGCGCTGCGTGAGGACGACGCTGCTTTGCACCGCCACTGCCAACGACCCGAGGGGTTGTGCCACCATCACCGCGCAGAAGTCCGGCACGGTCTCCCGGCTCGCCGTCAACCGCATCCAGCAGGTGGAGGGCGGCGACCTGCTCGTCCAACTCGGCTGAGTCGCAAGCACCGTTCCCGACGCGCCCTGCACCTACGCGTCGCGGTGTGTTCAGGCGCCGCCCTTGCGGAGCATGTCGTCGATCCGGGCGCCCTCCGCCGCCCCGACCCCCTCCGTACCGAGGGTGACACCCAACGCCTCGGCGAGCGCGCGGTGGTGGACGTCGACGGCCGACTCGATGAGCGTCGCCAGGTCGTCCAGACCGGTGCGAGCCCGGCGCCACCCGGTGAGGAAGACGCAGGCCCCGACGACGAGGGCCGGCCACCACACGATCCCCACCAGCGCGTAGAGGCAGCCCCAGCCGGCCAGGGACACCGCGTCCGCGAAGGCGGCCCGCGCGCTGATCACCGGCCTGCGCGCTTCGTCACCCAGCAGCAGCCACAGCCGGGGCCAGGCCGCCGAGGCGTCGAACCAGTACTGCGCCCGCGTCCGCGCCTCGACCAGCCTGATCCGGTCACTCATCCAGGTCCGCCGCTGCGGCAGATACGCCGCCACGGTCGCCACCCCGGCCCGCTCGGCCGCGCGCACCGCCCTGCGGCGCCGCCGCCCGCCACCGGAGGACCCGGCGCTCAGCCACACCCGCTCGACGGCCACGCCCAGTTCACTCGCGAGGGCGCCCACCACGCCCGCCGCGAGCAGCGCCAGCCCGACGTCCACCGCCGCCCCGGACGGCTCCCGGCGCCAGCCGCGCCACACCGCCTCGGCCCACACCCTCAACTCGTCGGCGCTCAGCGCCCCTTCGTGACCGAGGTGCCGGCCCGCCACCGCCACGGCGACCAGCAGGAGGCCCGGCAGCAGCACGGCGGTGAACCAGCGGCTGTTCACATGCCGGTTCAGTTCGGCGAGTACACCCGTGACCATCGCGCGTCACGCCGTCGGCCGCATGGCCGCACCGAAGGCGTGGCACACCGGCACGTGCCCCTGCGCGTCCCGCCCCGCCGTCCGGTCGCACCGCTCGCGCGGACAGACGTAGGTGCCCGCGCCGACCGGCGTCGTCCGCGTGGTGCCCGGGAAGCCGACCAGGCCGAGCACGTCGCGGCCCGACCAGACACGGACGGCCTCCGGGTCCCCGTCCCGCACCCACTTGTGCACCGCGCGCACCGCCGAACCGCCCTCCTGGACCCGGGTCACGTCCCGGTCCAGCCGCTCACCGACCCCCGTACGCCGCGCCTGCTCGCGCAGCCCCGGCAACCGGGCGCACCACACGGCGAGCGCCTCGGACTCGGTCGGTTCCTCGGACGTCATGGACCCTCCGCGCAAGGTTGGTCACTCTGGGGTGAACGGTCGTATCGTTGTGTGCCTGTCGTGCCGTCAGGGTGCCACAGGCCAGGTGGGTGACGGCAGGGAAAAGGATGGGGCGGGATGAGGTTACGGGCCTGGGGCGATCCCGAGCGGCGGATCGAGGACAGCGTCACCCGGTACCTGAGCAGCGGACGTGCGGCCGAGGTCGCCGGTCCCCAACTCCTGCGGGACGCGGACCGGTTGCTGGCTCAGGCCGCCGAGGCGCCGCCCCGCTCGCCCGAGCGGGAGCGGGTGCTGCGCCTGGTGGGCCTGCTCTATCTCGCCCGCGAACTGGGCCTGCGCCAAGGCGCCGTACTCCCCGAGGCCTCCCACATCGCCGCCGCCCTGGGCCTGCTGCACGACACCCGGCCACAGTTGCTCCCCGCGCCCCTGTGGGACCTGGCCGTCGAGTTCGGCGCCGACCCGGCGACCCGCGCCGAGACCGCCGCCTCGTTCGCGCAGGCCGAGAAGGACGGCGGCGCCGATCCCCTCGCCTTCCTCGTCGCGCTGGAACACGCGGTGGCCGACCTGCCCCCGGGCCACCCGCGCCTGTGCCCCTACGCCCTGCTTCTCGCCGTCCACTGGCTCGAACGCGCCGGGACCTTCGAGGACGCGGGCGACCTCGACCGTGCCGAACAGTGGGGACGCGCCACACTCGCGCTCACCGCCACCGGCGACCCCACACGCGTCGCCGCGCTGCACGCGCTCGTCGCCACCCTCACCCGCCAGACGGCCCGGCACGACACGGCCGCCCACGCGGGAGCCGCCGTACGGATGTGCCGCAAGTACCTCGCCTCCGTACCCCCCGGCCAGGGCGAACACCTCGCCGTCCGCTTCTCGTTGGGCACCACCCTCAAGGTCCGCCACGCCCACACCCGGGCGTCGCGGGACCTCGACGAGGCGGTGGACGTGCTGCGGGACGCCGTCGCCGATGCCCGGCGCGCAGGCGGCCCGGCACCGGACCAGCTCAGGAGCTTCGCGGCGACGGTGTACGACCGCTACGTCCGCGAGCACGCACAGGAGGACCTGGACGAGGCGCTGGGCGCGATGAAGGAGGCCGTGTCCACAGCCGCCGCGCGTGGCGGCCCGGCGGCGGCGTCGGCCCTGCGGACCGAACTGGTCGCCCTGGAACGGGAGAACGCCGCCGGCCGTGGCCTGGACGTGACCCGTCGGCCGCTCCGCCGCCCACCGACGCCCCACCAGCGCGCCATGGAGGGGCGCGAGCTGGTCGACCGCTCCCAGACACCGGAGGGCGGCCTGCTCGACCTCGACCAGGGCATCGAACTGCTCGGCGGCGCCCTGCGCGAGCTGCCCCCGGACTTCCCCGACCGCGCGCCCTACGCCGCCTACCTGGGCCAGGCACTGCTGAACCGCTACGAGGCCGAGCAGGACGCGGCGGACCTGGACGCGGCCGAGGAGACGGTCCGGCACGCGGTGCGGCTGTGCCCCGAGGGCGACGACAACCAGGTGCCGTTCCGCACCCTGCTCGCCATGATCGCTGACGCCCGCCACCAACGCCTCGGCACCCCCGAGACCCGCGACGCGGCCGTCCAGCGGTGGCGCGACCTGCTGTCCCGGCCGCTTGACCTGACCGGATACCGCCGACGGACCCTGCACCGGCTCGGCGCCCACCTCGTCGCCCGCCACGAGGACACCGGCACCCTCTCCGACCTCGACGAGGGCGTGGACGCCCTGCGGCAGGCCCTCGACGCGGCCGGCCCCGCCGACGGGGAACACGGCCCCGTCGCCCTCGACCTCGCCGCCGCCCTGCTCCGCCGCCAGGAACACAGCGGCACCGCGCGCGACCTCGACGAGGCACACACCTGCCTCACAGCCGCGCTGGACCGCCTCCCGCCCGACGACCCCCGGCACACCCGCGCCCGCGACCTGCTGACCACCGTGACCGAACGCCGGCGCGAGGTCCACACCCGGCACGAGGAGAAGGCGGCGCCGGTCCTGCGCTCCAGCACCTTCGTCTCAGGCCCGGCCGACCCGCCCGCCGTGCCGGCCGACCAAGCGGGCGGCGACCCCGACGAACTCAGCTCCGTCGTCCGTCACAGCAACCGCGTCAACACCCTCCTCGGACACTTCCGGCACACCGGCGACACCGAGGCCCTCACGGAGGCCGTCGACATCAGCCGCCGCCTGCTCGCCGGCATGCCGGACACCCACCCCTACCAGGCGCTCGTCCACGCGGACCTGGGCGCCGGACTGCTGCTGCGCTTCGAGCACGAGGGCGACCCCCGCGACCTCGACGCCGCCGTCGACCACCTGCGCCGAGGCGCGCACGGCCCCGACGCCACCGTCCAGCAACTGCGGAACCAGCTGAACCGCCAGGACCTCACCGTCGAGGAACTCGACCGCATGACCGGCGGCTCGCTCGCCGGAGTCCTCGAACTGACCGGCGGACGCGGCAAGGAACTCGCCCACCTCGCCGGCGCCCTCGTCCGCCGCTTCGAACGCGACGGCGCTGCAGGCGACCTGGAGGAAGCGGTCGCCTCCGCACGCCGCGCGGTCGAGACGACCCCCGCCGAGAGCACCGTCGACCTGCACGACCGGCAGGCCATGCTCGGCCTCGTCCTGCTGACTCGGTACCGGCACACCGGCCACCGAACCGACCTCGACCAGTGCGTCGACTCCGGGCGCGCCGTCCTCGCCCTCACCGACGACATCGTGGGCGGCCCGCCCGGCGAGCACCGGCGCGGCGCCCTCACTGCCCTGTGCAACCGCCTGCGCATGCGCTACCTGCTCACCGACGACGCCGACGACCTCGAGGAGTCCGTCGCCGCCGGACGGGAGGCCGCGCGACTCCAGCCGCCGGGGACCTCGGACGAGTACCTGCTGACCAACCTCGGCCTCGCCCTGTGGGATCGGTGGGCCCGGCACGGCGAGGCCGCCGACCTCGACGAGGCGATCGACCTCACCGGCACGGTCGCCCACGCGCTGCACCCCTCCTCACCCCGACGCGCCCACGTCCTGCGCACCCTCGCCCGGATGCTGGGCGACCGCAGCCTCGCCGGACCGGCCGCCGCGCGCCCCGACGACGCGGCCCGCTGCCTCGCCCTGTCCCGCGAGGCGGCCACCCGTGCGGACACCTCGCCCCCGGCCGAGCGTCTCGAAGCCGCCGTGGCCTGGGGCGACTTCGCCGCCGCCCGCGCCGCCGACGGGGACGGCGACTGGGCCGAGGCCGCCGACGCCCACGCGGTCGCCGTCGACCTGCTCGCGCTCCTCACCTGGCGCGGACTGTCCCGCGGCGACCGAGAGCGCCGCCTCGCCCCGTACGCGCACTTGGCCACCGACGCCGCCGCCTGCGCGATCCTCGCCGGGCGGCCCGAGCAGGCCGTCGAACTCCTCGACCAGGGCCGCTCCGTCCTGTGGAGCCAGGTCCTCGACACCCGCACCGACCTCACCGCGCTCCACACCGCCCACCCCGACCAGGCGGCCCGCCTGGAGGAACTGCGGGCGGGCCTCGACGACCTGCCCGACGGCCCGACCGGACCCGACGACGGCACCGAGCACCGGCGCCGCCTGGCCCGCGCCTGGGACACCCTGCTCGACGAGATCCGGCGCCTGCCCGGCTTCGCGCACTTCCTGAAGCCACTGCCCTTCGCCGACCTCTCGGCCGCCACCGCCGACGGCCCCATGATCCTCGTCAACGTCAGCCGGTTCCGCTGCGACGCCCTCGTAGTCACCCCCGGCCGGGTCCATCTCGTCCCCCTGCCCGGCCTGACCGCCCCCGCGGCGCAGCGCCGCACGCGGGACTACCTCGCCGCCCTCGAACGCCTCGACGACCCCGACACGCCCACCGGACCCACCCAGCAGGCCGTGCTGGGCACCCTGGAGTGGCTGTGGGACACGGTCGCCGCGCCGGTCCTCGACTCCGACCTCGCCCGGTCCTGGCAGGGCGGACGCGTGTGGTGGTGCGCGACCGGCCCGCTCGCCCTGCTGCCCCTGCACGCCGCCGGCTACCACGACCCCGACGACGAGCGCGAGGACGACGCCGTCCTGGCCCGCGTGGTCTCCTCGTACATGCCGACCCTGCGCGGCCTCCTGCGGGCCCGGCGCCCCGCCGCGCCGCCCGACCACGTACGCCGGCTGCTGATCCTGGCCCTCGGCGCCCCACCGCCGTACGCGTCCCACCTCGCCCCGCTGCCCGGCGCCCGCCAAGAGGCCGAAACGCTGCGCCGCCGCTTCCCCGAACGGCACACCCTGCGGCTCGACGCGGCCGCCACCGCCCAGCAGGCGCTGCACCTGCTCGACGGCCACACGTGCGTCCACTTCGCCTGCCACGCCGGCCAGAACCTCGCCGACCCCAGCAAGGGAGCCCTGTACCTGCACGACCGGCCGCTCACGGTCACCGACCTGACCCGACTCGACCTGGAGACACCCGAGTTGGCCGTGCTCTCCGGCTGTCAGACGGCCGTCGGCGGCACCGACCTGCCCGACGAGGCCATCCACTTGGCGGCGGCCCTCCTCCTCGGCAACTTCCGGCACGTCGTCTCCACCCTGTGGCCCATCGGTGACGACAGCGCCCGCGCCCTGACCGACGAGGTGTACGCCCGACTGGGCGACCCCGGAGGCCGCATCCACCCCTCCCGCACACCCCAGGCCCTCCACCGCGCGGTCCTGGAGGCCCGCCGCCGCGCCCCCGACGCCCCGCTCGCCTGGGCCTCGCACGTCCACTTCGGGCCGTAGGGAGGCGAGTCGGTCAGCAGAGCCGACGCCGGACGTCCCACTCCGGTCGCTTCAGCATCGACGACAGGCGCAGCTCCCGGGAGGCCGGGCAGAAGCGTGCGGGCGTCCCCGTGTACTCCACGTGGAAGACCGCCCTGACCGCCGTAACGAACGGGTGAGCCGCGTGCACTCGCCGTACTCGGCGCACTGCTCGTTGACGGCGAAGTCGAAGGTGCCGACCGCGGGATCTGCGCGAGGTCGTTCTTCAGGCCGACCGCCAGACCACGGGCGTGTGCGATCGGCGATCATCCGGTTGTGACGGAGCTGGTCCCGTGCGGTGAGCGGGAACCCGGTCCGGTCGGCGTACCCCTCCACCAGGTCGGACTCCACCGCGTCGAAGCCCTTGTCCCGGCCCATCTCGAACCGGCGCTCCATGACCGGCCGCAGGACGGAGATCCGGCGGATGTCGATCCACCGCTCGACCCGCCGGCCGTTGGGTTCGCCCAGTACCGCGCGGGGAAAGTCGTCGCGGTCCGGCCGGAAGTCCTCCCAGGCGCCCACGTTGACGTAGCAGATCACCTTGCGGCCGGCGCGGTGCAGCCGGGCCACGTCCTCGGCGTCGTTCTCGAAGCCGTCGATGTCGTAGACCGACACGTCCACCGACGGGTCCACCTTGCCGTCGAGCTGCCACTGCCAGACCAGTCCGGGTCGGGGCTGCCACATCGCCCCGGCGGTCGGTCCCGGCGGCCCAGAGCCGCAGACCCCGCGGGCGGGTGATCCGGCGGAGCATGTCCAGGCGATGTCGGCGTACCCGGGCCCTGACGACGACCCACCGCGGGACTCGACCTTCCGGCGCAGTTCCTCCAGACGTCGGCAAGTTCCACACTGTCACGGCGGCGGGGCGGCTCGGTGGTGACCGCGACGCCGCGGAGCCGGTCGGTGCGGAAGAGCCGGGGGCGCCCCGCCTGGTCGGCGATGAGGTACCACGTGCCGGCCTTGGAGACCAGCCCATACGGATCGATGGAGCAGACGTCGACTGTGCCGCGGCCACTGTGCCGGTAGGCGATCCGCAGCCGGTCGGCGAGGACGGCGTCGTGCAGCTCGCCCAGCCCGGTCTGGTCGCGCCGCCCGCCCAACCAGCCGTCGGGATCGATCAGCAGCCGTCGGCTCGTCAGCTCGGCGGCCGGCCGGTGCGGCCCACCCGCGCAAGCGCCCCCAGCGGCGCAGTGAAACACCCCACGGCCCGCAACAGGCCGCAGGCCTGCGGCAGATCCGTGACGCTCTGCCACTGCTGCCCTTCGAACTCCTCTATGTAAGGGTCAGTGGTTCCCAGGGAGAGCTGAGGACGCCGTCGCCGTCACCGGGCGTCTCCTGGGACCTGCCGAGCGGCCTCGCGGGAACGCGCATCCGCATCCAGGCGCATCAGAACGATGCCGTAGGCGGCGACCCAGACGACCCACAGGAGCCAGCCGGCGAGACCGAGGAGGCCCAGCGGGCCGGTGCGGTCGATCACCAGAGGGGTGAGGGTGGCCGAGGTGAACAGCAGGGCGGCCGAGGCCAGCCCCAGGACGTGGTGCCAGGGCCGGATGATCCCGGCGTGCCGGCCGCCGACGGACAAACCGACGAGGGCGAGGGCCAGAAAGGTGCCGTTGAGAGTGAACAGCGCATCGTGCAGAGCCCACAACCCGGCGGACCCATCGGTGCCGTCTGCGGCCGTCGACGCCAGGGCCAGACGAATCGCGATGACTCCGGCGAAAGCGGCGTTCTGCAGAATGAGGCCGGCGAACCCGAGCAACGACCACGCCTCGCCACATGCCCGCTCCGACCGCCACAGCGCGCGGACCGCGCCCGCACCGAACAGCGTGGCCAGGACCCAGGCGGCGGGCGTGAGCACGGATGCGACGCGGACCAGATCGCCCTCCGTGCTGAAGAACGCGTCGACGGCATCGATGTCGGCGCCGGTACGCGGCAGACCGGCGGGGACCACGATCACGTTGCCCATGACGATCAGGAAGGCGAAGCCGAGGGCGGCGATTCCGCTGAGGCGGGAGAAGCCCGTGGTGGGGATGACCGGCTCAGGTGATTGACGTAACATGTATTCACTATAGGCACCGTAAACCCAATGGGAAGGCCCGTTGTTGTGAGCGATGAGCCGGTCCGGCGCCGCTACGACTCGCTGCGCCGGACAGCGCAGGCGCAGCAGACACGCGCGGACATCGCCCGTGCCGCACGGCGGTTGTTCGTCGCCCGGGGCTGGGCGGCGACCTCCGTCCGGGAGGTGGCGCGTGAGGCCGGGGTCTCCGTACCGACCGTCTACGCGACGTACGGGAACAAGACGGGGCTGATCCGCGCGTTGGCCGACGCAGCGGACCTGTCGGCCGACGTGGCACAACTCGTCGCGGAACTGGAGGACCCGGCTGCCGGCCCCGCTTGCCAACTGGCGGCGATGGCCGCCTTCGACCGGCGGCTGTTCCAGCGCGCGGGCGACATCATCACCCTGGTGCGCGAGGCAGGGCGCAGCGAACCGGAGCTCGCGGCCTTCTACCGCGACAGCCGCAGGCGTGCCGACGAGGCCCGCATCCAGGTGTTCTCGTCCTGGCCGCCCGACGTCCTCCAGCATGGCGTGGATGTCCGGTTCGCCGTGGACGTCTACGGAGCCCTGTGCAACATCGACGTCTACACCGAGCTCACGCTCGTACGCGGCTGGTCCCCCGATCGCGTCGAGCAGTGGTGGGGACGAGCGCTGGCCCGCGAACTCCTGAACTGACCCTGCTCTCCCCTCGAGGGGAGACAACCGCGGACTGCTCGCCTCGCGGCGGCTCCGCCATCACCGCCGGCCGAGCAGGTCCGACCTTCATCGCACCCCCAGGAGGGCGACCTGATGGACGCACACGACGCGTTACCGTTTCCGCGCACCGACGTGGCGCTGAACACGCTGCCCTTCGTGACGGGCAGCGAGGATCCGGCGCTCTTCAACCACAGCCTGCGCACCTACCTCTACGGGCGTTTCCTCGGTGAGCGGCAGGATCTACTGCCCGACCGCGACTACGGTGACGAACTGCTGTTCCTGGGGCGCCTGCTGCCCGATGCCGGCCTCAGCGCCGAGGGCAACGGCGATCAGCGCTTCGACATCGACGGAGCCGATCTGGCCGCTCGCTTCCTCACCGAGCAGGGGCTGTCGCCCGAGAGGATCGAGGTCGTCTGGGACGCCGTCGCCCTGCACCTGCACTACGAGATCGCCGTACGCAAACGGCCCGAGATCGCCCTGGTGACGGCCGGTGCCGGACTCGGCCTCGGCGACGACGACCCGCCCGTCCTGCCGACCGATTACGCCGACGTCAGCATGCCCGGCGAACTCGTCCGCCAGAAGACCCAGGAGATCTGGCCCACTTGGCAACAGCTGATGGGCCAGCCCTCTGGCCGGCACGACTACGACGGCTATCAGCCGAAATCGTGAGCGCAGATCCCTGGTGCGGCCACAGCCGCACCAGGAGCCACCGCCCCGAACGCGGCTGGCCTCGGCTTCACCGTCCTGTTCGCACGAACGCCTTCCCCTGATGAGGACGTCCGGTTCACAACCGCACCGACGGTCGGGGACGGGAGGCCCGATGGTGGCCTTCCTCGCCCGCGGCGAACGCCCTGGGCTTGGACTACCTCAACGTGCATGAAGATGGCCGAGACCACTACGTCGGTGGTCTACGACCGGGCAGGCACGGGCTGGAGCGAGCGGCCGAAGCCCGGCGCTTGACCCGAAGTTGTTCCCCGACGAGGTGGCTGGCGCGGTCTACCTGAACTCCTTCTCGTACGAGGAATGGGACACCTGTTTTCACCGATCAGCGCCTTCGCATGAAGCCGCAGCCCGTTCCCGGTGTCGCGATGTGGAGAACGCCACGTGATTCCCACCGGGAGCATCAGCTTCCGCATCCAGACGTTCGAGCCGGCCCGCTGGCAGTGCATCGACTTCACTACGTGGCGTGGTGCGGCAAACCCTGGGCAGCCGCACCGGATTCTTGTGGCGGCCAGTCGGGGGCAGGGTCTTCGGCGAGCAGCGGCCGGAGGGCGCCGATGACCGCGCCGACGCAGACGTCGCGCAGCTGAGTGCGGGTACAGGTCTCGTGGGTGAGCCAGTCGATGCAGAGCACCTGGACGAAGACCAGCCAGCTCTTCAGGACATCGGACACGGCCTCGCGGGTGTTCTCGTCCGCGAGTGGCAGCACGGCCAGGAGTCGGGCACGGAGCGCGTCCAGCTCGTTCGTCATGATCGTCTGGATCACGGGATCGCCCGCGAGTACCCGGTTCGCTGCGAGGACGGCGTTGCGGTTCGCCACGAAGTAGTCGAGATGGACCTCCATGCCCTGGATGAGCTGCTCCAACAGGGAGGCGGTGGGGTCGAGCCGCGTCTCGGCGAGTAGTTGGTCCGCCGCCCGCTGGTAGACGGCCGCGAAGAGGGCGTGCTTGCTGGGGAAATGACGGTAGAGCAGGGCCCGGGAAACACCGGCCTGTTCGGCGACTTCCTCCATCAGCACATCGGCGTAGGGATGTGCGGCGAAGAGTCGTGCGCCGACAGTGAGGAGCTGGGCGCGGCGGTCGGCGGGGGTGAGTCGTCGGCGGGGAGGCATGAACCGAGCTTAGTTGACATGCGTCTACTACAATGGGCACGCTAGTAGACGCATGTCAACTAAGCGCGGTTCAGGACCACTTGGGGGAATCATGGCCAGGACTCTGCGTCTACTCGCACAGCTGATGGGCTGGGCCTGTGTGGCGATCGGCCTGTATCACGTGGCACTCGGCAACGCAGCGATCCCCGGCGCCGGTTCCGCCGGTGCGACGGTCGACAGCTGGGGCCGCTTCATGGGGGCCGGCTTCGCCGGCTACGGGCTGGCCTGGCTCTGGGCTGTGCGGCAGCGACCGATCCCGGCTCGGACGGTGCGGTGGCTGGCCGGCGTTTTCCTGCTGGGCGGTGCGGGCCGGCTTCTCTCGCTCGCCGTGCACGGCTGGCC
The DNA here is from genome assembly GCF_040638895.1 of Streptomyces sp. NPDC024017. NCBI lineage: Bacteria > Bacillati > Actinomycetota > Actinomycetes > Kitasatosporales > Streptomycetaceae > Streptomyces > Streptomyces sp. NPDC024017. The sequence continues at coordinate 472,873 of NZ_JBEZYZ010000007.1, forward strand.
GCACTGGTTCCAGATCGCACTGGCAGTGCTCGAGCTCGGCCTGCCACCGGTCTTCTTCTGGCTGGCCGACGCGGAGGAGCGGACCCTGCGCAGCGATGTGGAGGCTGCGCCCGCCGGGCTGTGAAAGCGCCCGAGCTCCTGGGCCAAGAGCGAAGCGATGCCTATCTCGCACCACGATGGTCCGCACCGCACCCGGTGCGGGCCACTCGGGGATGCACGACATCGCCGCGCCCACCAGGGTGCGCCGCTCTCGATGTTCCGGGTATGGGCCGTACTCACCTATCGGCAGGAACGGCTCGATCAACTTCCACTGCCCATCGGAGTTGACTGCGCGTCACGACCGTCTTCCTACCGGATCCGCCTCCCAGACGGACCGATCGGCAAAATTGATCACGCCATCACACAGGCCCTAATGATGTGGCCAACCCGGCCGGACTTGCGAAGCACCACCGACCCAGCGCAGCACATCGTCGACCACGAAGACGTCCGGGTCGATCGGGGGCACCATACGGGCGCCGGCGGTCCGGCCGATCGGCCGCATTCCCGAACCCGTGCGCGAGACAGTCACGCCCACGGGTGTCCCGACTGGACCCGTCCGCCACCACTACGCGACATACACCACCGCGCTCGCTGCGATCGCCGAGAAGCTCACTCAGATCGCTGCCGGCACCGGGTAGCCATCCACCACCGCCCGCGACCGGGAAAAGCCGCACCCACTTCTCGGCCGCGGCAGGTTCAGGGCCCGAGTGCGGGATCGCGTGATCGCATCACCTCCCAGCCGTCCATCCGGTCGGCAGCTCGGCCCAAGCGCTTCGGTAGCTGTACGCAGGCCACGACGACCGCGCCCAGGGACAGGGCGCACAGCGCCCAGGACAGCAGCCATGTCGACGGTGTGACCAACACCGGCAGCGCCAGCACCCAGCCCAGCGCCAGGAGACCGAGCCAGGGCAGCCGCGCCGGGGTCAAGGCGGCACTCGTGCGCGGCGCGAGCAGTCGTACCCGGCGCTCCGCCGTCACCTCCACCGCTGTGGCGCCGAGCACGTCCTCGAACGACTGCCGGTCGGCGTACGCCCACAGAACCTCGTCGTCATCGGAGACGAACGCCACCGGCTGGGCGCCGGGGATCAGCCGCCAGCGCTCGGCACCGACCAACCAGCCCTGTCGGCCGGCCAGGTCGGCGCTGATCGAGGCGAAGCCCTGCTCGTCATCGTCCGAGGTGAGGTGGAGTCCGGCTCCGTCCTCGCAGTCGACGCGTAGCCACCGCCGGGTCTTCGTCCTGGTACGGCCGGCAGTATCACCGAGGGTCGTGTACTCCGCGCGCACGGCGCCGGTGACCCTGGCCCGTACCGCCGGCAGCCGCGCGCCACGAGCGGCGTCGGCGCGCAGGACCCGTACGTCGGCTCGGGGGCGGATCTCCAGGATCACAAGGACAAGCAGAAGCAAGCCGACGATGAAGGTCGGCAGCACCAGGGCACCGCCACCCGAAGCGGTCGGCACCAGCCGCCAGTCGGAGTGGCCGTCCGCGTACACCGCCACATTGCCGCTCTCGTCTACGAAACCACCGAGCCCCGGCGAACCGGGCGCGTACAGGACAGCGACCTGTGCCCCCGCCGAACGCGCCGTACCGAGCTGGGAATCGGGCGCGGTGATCCGCTGCACCGTGCCGGGTTCCTCGCCCGCCACCTCGACAGTGACGTCACCGGAGTAGTGCATGCGCTTGTTGACACTGCCTTCCTGACGCAGTCCGGACACGGCAGTGATCGTCCCCTGGGCGGTCGCGGCGCCCGCCTTCTGGATCGCGCCGATACGACGTACGTCGTCGCCGTCGGGGCGCGCCGCCAGATCGAGGTAGGCGGCCGGGACGAAGAGGCAGACAATGACGACGAGGTGACTCCGCGCCCGCCGTGACGGCCGCACCGGCAGCCGCGCCGGCGGAGCGGGCACCGACGCCCCCTCGGAGCCGCCCGGTGGGCTACCGATGCCGCCGGACCCCGCCACAGCCCTCGACCGCGTGCGGGCAGCCACCCACACCCAGCCCGCAGCGCACAACAACGCAGCGGCCCCCAGCACCGCCACATCCAGCCGTGGCACCCGCGCTCCGCTCCGGAACAAGGAACACCACAGCGTTGCCCCCGCCAACAGCAGCGCGCCCCCGCCCCATAGACGGGCCGGCCATGTCGATCTCCCCATGGGCTGAGACCGTAACAGCGCCTCGCGCAACAGGCGGCGGCCGGCGGCCGCGCGTGACGCAGCGGAAGTTGATCGAGCCGTACCTCTTGCCTGTGGAGGATGGCGTCGAACCAGTCTGCGAGCGATCCACTAATCGTGTTGACCGCCCCCGGCAGGCGGTGCTGGAGTCGGCACGTGGACAGCATCCCCGCCAACCGGCGGCTCTGGAACCAGATCAGCAGCGCCTACCAGCACGAGCACGACCCGCAGATCGGCGCCACACCCCGGCTGTGGGGCATGTACTCCATCCCCGACGCGCACCTGCACGCCCTGGGCGACGTCACCGGCAAGCGCGTCCTCGAACTCGGTTGCGGCGCCGGCCAGTGGTCCAGGGCGCTCGCCGCCGAGGGCGCCAAAGTGGTCGGGCTCGACCTGTCAGAAGCCCAACTCGCCGCAGCGGACCGCGCGATGGGAGCGGCCCGCTACCCACTGGTGCAAGGCGCCGCCGAACAGCTCCCCTTCGCCGTCAACAGCTTCGACCTGGTGTTCTGCGACTTCGGTGGGCTCAGCTGGGCGCCCCCGCACCTGGCCGTCCCGGAGGCCGCACGCGTCTTGGACCGAGGCGGGCGTCTGGTGTTCAACGTCGCCAGCCCATGGTTCGAAGCTTGCTACGACGAAGCCGCCGGCCGCGTGACCACGACGCTGCAGCAGGACTACTTCGGGCTGAGCACCATCGCCGAAGACGACGGCGCGACCAGCTATCAGCTCACCTACGGCGACTGGGTCAAGGTCCTGCGCGGCGCGGGTCTCATCATCGACGACCTCATCGAGCCGCGGCCCGAACTCGGAACACCCAACGGCTACAACGAAACCGACCCACCCGACTGGGCACACCGCTGGCCGGCGGAACTGCTCTGGGTAACCCACAAACCGTAAGTCCCGCCGCGCCGAGAGGTGAAGGCATCCCCTCGCCGGACAGGCCCTAGTTGTATTGATCACGAACGTTGTTGACACTGGCCGGGCTTGATCATGGCGAAATCCGGCGCACCCTCACGCCCCCGCACACCTGACTGACGAGCCGCTGACCTACCCGACCATCGCCTGGTGGTGGGAGCGCATCGCACCATGACCGCCACGGGCAGGTCAGCGTGCTGACGTACCGCGCTGATCGCCTGGGCGGTCGGCGTTCCGCGAGGAAGCCGGCTGCCTCGCCGCGGCCTTTTCACGGGCGTGGCCGACGCCAGGCGTGCGTTCGTGTCGTCCGTCTCGCCGCGTGCCGCCCCGGCCTCGTCGACGGACTGCTGCAGCGCGGCCATCAGGTCCGCAGCTGCCCCGGCCGGGCCGTCGGCTAGGAACACCCCCTGTTGGCAGAAGAAGGTTGGGACGCCGACCAACCCGGTAACCGCAGACAGGCGTCTCCCAGGGGAGGGGCCTCTGTGTCATCGAGACCTTACTGCCGTCAGCTCGTGAGTTACCCACAGAAACCCTTTCCCCATGGCCTCCCTTGCTCCACTATGAGCCGTCATACCCGCCGGTAGGTCAGGTCTGCGCGCGGGTCGCAAGGTTGTAGGGAGGCGGCGGGATGGGTCGTGCCGACGACAGGGATCCTGGCGGTGCGGAGCCCGGTCACGGGATTCACGAGGGCGCGTCCGACGCGCGGCTTACCGAGTTGCTGGGCGCTGATACGGTCACGGCATATCCGGCGCTTCAGGAACTGCGCGCCCGTCATCATCCGCATGTCCTCGCCTACGCCAGGCTGTGCACTCCCAATGAGTCCATGGCACGGCAGCTGGCGGCCCAGGCGTTCATGCTTGCGGCCCGTCAGACCGCCCGCGGAATCGACCCGGGACTGCCCTGGCGCCACCAACTCCTCCTGCTGGTCGCACGGTCGGCCGGGTCCTGGGCAGGGGACGGGCGGGCGGCCGGCCTGGACGCGGGGCTGTTGCTCGTCCTGAACTCGGTCGGCCCCTCCGGCCCCCGGCCCTCCATGCTCACGGCGTTTCAGTCCTTGCCTTCCCGTACTCAGGGCCTGATCTGGTACGGGATCGTGGAGCGGGAGCCTACGGAGAGCACCGCCGCCCTCCTCGGCCTGACCCGGGAGGACGTCGCCTACTGCACAGACGCGGCGCTGCAGCAGCTGGCCCGTGCCTGCCTGCGCACTCGCCTCGCCGCCTCCGAGGACCCGGACTGCCCCGACTTCGGCCGCCTCATCGAGGAGTCCGTGCGGCCTGACAGCCCCCGCGACAGCGCCGATCTGCACGCCCACATGGCGCGTTGCCCGCACTGCACGACGGCGTACGAGGAGCTGTCGGCCCTGCGGGACGCACCGCGCACGGCGCTGGCGGAGGGGCTGCTGCCGTGGGGCGGCACGGCGTACGCGGCGGGTGACCCGGGCGAGCGGGCGGCCGGTGGCACCGCCGTGTGGCGGAGCGGGCCCGGCCCTGCCGGGTCCGGGCGGGATCTGGAGGAGGGGGAAGGGGCACCGGATCGCCGGCGCACCGTGCTGGTGCCGGTGGTGCTGGGGGTGGCCTTGCTGCCGGTGGCGGTGTTCCTGATGGCGCAGGGCGGATCGCCGTCGCATGACCCGGTGGGCCCGGTGAACGCTCGGGTGAGTGCGCCGCTGGTGACGGTGTCGGTGACGGCCACTGTGTCGGCGACGCCGTCGTCGGCCCCGCCCTCGCCGTCACCCTCGCCCTCGCGGACCTCGAAGCCGCCCTCCTCGACGAGGAGTCCGTCACCCACGAAGACGGCGAGCCCGAAGCCGCCGCCCTCCTCCACGCGCCCGCTCTCCGGCTCATTCGCGCAGGTTGTGAACGTCGCGTCGGGCCTGTGCCTGGACGTGAGCGGCGCCTTCTCCAACGGGACCGATGTGATCACGGCCCCCTGCTCCTCATCACGCACCCAGCGCTGGCGCGTCGACGACGACCGCGGGGTGCTCCAGTCGGCCGCCGATCCCGACTTCTGCCTGGACAGCCGGGGAGCGACGCACCGGGGCGTCGGGATCTGGGCTTGCGACTCGGTGGAGGGCCGCAACGGCCGGAACCTGATGTTCGTGGTGGACGAGGACGGGCTGATCCGCCCCGCCATCGCCTTCGGTACGGCCGTCACCCCGGACGGCGGCGCTGGGGACGGGCTGTCGCTGGAGTCGGCGGGTGAAGGCACCGAGCAGCGGTGGCGGGCGGGGGCCGCTTGATCAGACCTCGCGCAAAGTTGCGCTGCTGGATCTGCCCGGCCGACAGGTCGTGTGGACGTGACTTGGGACATCGAGGAGTAGCAGGTCCGCGCGGGCGCCGGGGGTGAGACGGCCGATGTCGTCTCGGCGCAGGGCCGCCGCGACGTTGGCCGTCGCCGACCAGACCGCCTCATCGGGGCTCACGCCCTGTCCCCGTATGACGAGCGCGGTGCAGAGTGGGACGGATGGGGTGAAGGGCGGCCGGGAGTTGCAGTCGCGGTCACTGACGAAGTAGGACCGGCTCGGCATCGGGAACCATCGGGAGGTTGGAGTTGCTCGCAGGCCGACGGTACGTCCGCAGGTCTCGGGATCGACGGATCGGGGAGAAGGACGGGATCAGTGCGGCGAGTGGGACGCCGGCTGTCGTGATCGCCATCGCGGTGCGGATGCCTAGCGCGGTGCCGAGCGCGCCGCCGAACAGTGCTCCGAGGGGGGATTGTTCCGTAGCTGAGGATGCGGTTCTTGCGGTGAGGCGGCCGAGGAGGTCTGGCGGACAGAAGCGTTGTTGGAAGCTCGCCTTGATGATGTTGTCGCGCGGGCTGTGCCGATCTGATCGGCGTGTTGGCGTGCGACGAAGGCCCAGCAACGCCTCCGGCACTGGTGGCCGCGATGAGTACGCCGACCGGCCCGGGGGTCAGGCCGACGCTCCGGACCAGGTGGCTGCTCGGACGGGGCGTCAGTTTCTGCTCGGTTCCGGCAGGTCGTGCCCGCGGCACAGGGGGCCGAAGAGCTCGTCGAACTGGGTGCCCAGCGCGTGGGCGAGCGCGTGCCCGGTGTTCAGTGTGCCGATGGTGCGGCCCTGCTCGATCTCGATGACGGTGCGCCTGGCCAGGCCGCTGCGGTCAGCGAGCTCGTTGTAGGTCCACCCGCGCGCGGCCCGCAGACGCGCGAGCTCCAACCGCAGCGCGTCGAGGTCCGGATTGGGCGGCAAGATCGTCACCCGTCCGCCCGACGGTGCAGAACTCTGCCCTGTCAGCGCAGACCTCTGCCCTGTTTCTGCAGATGGCGGCAGCGGCGATAGTGCAGAGGTCTGCACTATGGTGGGCTGCCGCCCCACAGCCTCCGACGGAACGGCGCGCACGCATCAGGAGGAACACGCGCCCATGAGGCTGCGCACAGCATGCCCGGCGACATCATGCGCCTGGACCGTGGACTTACGCCCGCACCCCGGCGGGCTCACCCTCGTATGCCGATAATGCCCGCACGGCAGCGGACAGGTCACCGCAGCCTCCGCCCGCTCGGCCGAACTCGCCCACCGACTCTGGCGACTCGCCGACGCCTGCAGCGCCTGCTGCGGCGAGGTCGCGCCGGTGGTCGCCAGCCCGGGTTCGATGCGGACGCAGACGTTCCCGGTCGACACATTCACCCGCCACTCGACCAATTCGGCCCGATCTGCTTTTCGTCCCCTTGACGACAAGTGGGCAAACCGATTATCGTCGCACTGACGAATATCGTTTCGCCCGAGGGGGACTCCATGGCCGACATCACCCGACGCCTGGGCTGGCGCCATCTGCGGGGCGCACCCACGGCGCACATCCGTCACCACCGCTCCGGCAAGCTGGTGCACGACGGCCCCGGGCTCAGCTTCTGGTTCCGCTCACTGAGCGCCGCGCTCTCCGAAGTGCCGGTCGACGACCGCGAGTTGGCCATGACCTTCCACGCTCGCACAGCGGATTTCCAGGACGTGGCGGTGCAGGCGACGGTCACCTACCGCGTCAGCGACCCGGCCGTAGCCGCCGCTCGCCTCGATTTCTCGATCGACCCGGACACGGGCGTGTGGCGGGGAGCACCCCTGGAACAGCTCGGCACGCTGCTGACGGAGACGGCGCAGCAGCATGCGCTGGACGTCCTGGCCCGTACGCCGTTGTCGGCGGCGCTGGTGGACGGGGTGACCTCGGTGCGCGAGCGGGTCGCGGCCGGTCTTTTGGCGGAGCCCCGGCTGCCCGCCACCGGCATCGAGATCGTGGCCGTGCGCGTGGTCGCGCTCCGGCCCGAGCCGGAGGTGGAGCGGGCGCTGCGCACCCCGGCCCGGGAGCAGATCCAGCAGGAGGCCGACCGGGCGACGTACGAGCGGCGGGCGGTGGCTGTCGAGCGGGAACGGACGATCGCCGAGAACGAACTGGCCAGCAAGATCGAACTCGCCCGTCGTGAGGAGCAGTTGGTCGAGCAGCGCGGCACGAACACGCGCCGCGAGGCGGAGGAGAGCGCGGCAGCGGACAAGGTGCGGGCCGACGCGGAGGCGACGCGCACGGTACGGCTTGCAGAGGCGGAGGCCGCCCGCACGGTGGTCCTCGCGGATGCGGAGGCCACCCGTTCGGTACGGCTCGCCCGCGCGGAGGCGGAGGCGGCGCGGGAGGTGGGTGAGGCGCGGGCGCAGGCCCAGGCGGCCTGGCTGCGCGTACACGCGGACGCAGGGGTGGACGGCGTGGCCACCCTGCACGCCCACGCGAGCGCACGATTCGCGGAGAACCTGCCGCAGATCGACAGCGTGACCATCTCGCCGGACGTGCTGACCGGCCTGATGGCCAGGCTCGGCGCCGGGGACCGAACGTGAGCCTCGCCCCGCGTGCCGTTCTGGTTCACCGGACGACGGAATACGAGGAGTTGGTGGCCCGGCACGGCACGCACGGCCAGGCCGCCTTCTTCCTCGCCTCGCGGGGCCGGGACATTGAGGAGGTCGCCGAACGCCACCGCCGCACTCGGCGGGCGTTGGCGGAGGTGACGGCGGCGATTCCGCTGATGTGGCGTCAGACACGTGTGGAGCGCAGCGACTTGGACCGGTTCCTCTTCGGCCCTGAGGACGTGGTCGTGGTGGTCGGCCAGGACGGTCTCGTGGCGAACGTCGCCAAGTACCTTGCGGGGCAGCCGGTGGTGGGCATCGACACGGAGCCCGGACGCAACCCGGGCGTCCTGGTCCGCCATCGCCCGCAGGACGCCGGCGACCTGCTGCCGTCGGTCCTCGCGGGCGGCACGGGGGTGTCCGAGCTGACCATGGTGGAGGTGGTCGCCGACGACACCCAACGGCTGGTGGCCCTCAATGAGATCTACCTCGGCGCAGCCGGCCACCAGACCGCCCGGTACCGCCTGGCCCTCGACGGCGGCGGGCGTGTCGCCGAGGCCCAGGCCTCCTCCGGGGTGCTCGTGGGAACGGGCACGGGGGCAACCGGCTGGATCCGCTCGGTCTGGCAGGAGCGGGGATGCGACGGCTTGGAGCTGCCGGACCCGTCGGAGCGGCGGCTCCTGTGGTTCGTACGCGAGGCGTGGCCGTCGCCGGTGACCGGGACGTCGTTGGTGGCGGGCGAGTTGTCGGCCGCGCGGCGGCTGACCCTCACCGTCGAGTCGGAGCGGCTCATCGCCTTCGGGGACGGGATCGAGAGCGACGCGGTGGAGCTGACTTGGGGGCAGAGGGCGACGGTTGGGGTGTGCGAGGAGCGGCTGCGGCTGGTGGGATGACGACCATCTCCTCGTAATTGGCGTGGCCCGGGGTCGCGTTCGGATTGTTTGTTCGGGTGCTTGGCCTGCGCGGTTCAGTAGTTATGTGGGATTGATCTTGGCTTTCTCGTAGGTGTGGTGGCGTGTCTACAGTCGGCTGCGCTCTCTGGGGCCAGGGGTTCCGGGATGATGCTGGTCAGTGGCGTGTGTGGTTGAGGAAGACCCGGAGGGGATCGTTTGCGTTGCTGGCCAGGCGGGGCAGTCCGAGTCGGTGGGCGATGAGGTTGAGGGCCGCATCGAACGGGTCCTGACCGACAACGCCTGGCCCTACCGCAAGAGCTTCGCCTGGCAGCAAGCCTTGGCCGACCTCGGCGCCACCGGCAAACTCACCCGCGCCTACCGGCCCCAGACCAACGGCAAGGTCGAACGCTTCAACCGCACCCTGCTCGACGAATGGGCCTACCACCGGACCTACACCTCAGACACAAGCACAGCCGGGCGGGGGTCAGGCGGGCGAGGTGTCAGGGCGGGCGTCGTACGCGGCGCGGGCGGCGTCGATGTGCGTCAGGTGCGTGATGCTCCACTCCAACAGGGGTGCGGTGGCTTCGCGGAGGGTCCTGCCCATCGGAGTTAGTTCGTAACTGACGTGCGGCGGCATGACGTTGCGGACGGTCCGTGTGAGGATCCCGTCGCGTTCCAGGCCGCGCAGGGTGACGGTGAGCATTCGCTGGCTGATCCCGTTGACGGCCCGCTTGAGTTCGGTGAAGCGGCGCGGCCCCTGGCTGAGGTTACGGACGATCAGCAGCGACCACTTGTCGCCGACGATGCCGAGCACTTCACGGGCCTGGCACGGGTCCTCCGGCCGAGCCGGCCGCGACTCGCCGCCCACTGTGCCGCTCATGGTTACCTCCAGAGAACCGGGGCACCGAAATGTGCCCTATTGATCGGGGTGCGGCAGGTGCAGCACGATGATTTCGGTTCCCGAAGAGTACCGAGGCACAAACAGGAACCGTAATGCTCCCGCGCCTCCACGCCCCGTAGAGGAAAAAGACTCCCTCATGTCAACGTTTCTGCTGGTACACGGCGCCTGGCACAGCGGCCGGTGCTGGGAGCGGGTGGTCCCGCTGCTGGAATCGGCCGGACACCGCGTGTTCGCGCCCTCACTGACCGGCTACGGCGACAAGGCACACCTGCTCGGTCCCGAGGTGGGGCTCGACACGCACGTCGCGGACGTCGTCAAGTTGATCCACGACGAGAACCTGACCGAGGTGGTGCTCGTGGGTCACAGCTACGCGGGGCTGGTCGTCTCGTCCGCGGCCAACGAGGTACCGGAACGAATCGCGCACCTGGTGTACCTCGATGCGATGGTCCCGGAGCACGGGGAGACCGCCGTCGACGTGCAGCCCATGACCCAGAACCTGATCGACCTGGCCGCCAAGTCCGACGACGGCTGGCGCATCCCGCCGCTGCCCGAGATGCCTCCGCCCCTCGGCCTGTTCGGAGTCACCGACCCGGCGGACGTCGCTTGGCTGCGTGCGACGCTCTCGGACCAGCCAGTGCGCTGCCTGCGGCAACCGGTCCGACTGGACAACCCTGCCGTGGACTCCATTCCGCGCACGCACATCCACTGCGTCGGCGCAGAGCCGGAAGGCATCGTGCGGCGGCCCGTCCCCGCGACACAGCCCAACGGCTCCCCAGCACGGATACGGGAACTCTCGACCGGGCACGACTGCATGATCACCATGCCGGCGGACCTGAGCGAACTGCTGCTTGAATCCACCCTTCGGTAGCGTCCGGACCGTGACTGCGGCAGCGAGCCGGAGAAGGCCCGCCACCGTCGGACAGCGGACCCGGCCCACGAAGCCGCCCGCTTCGCGAAAGAAGCGCCATAGGGCCTTATGCGAGGTCACTTTGTCTTCGGCAGAGGCAGGAGGCCGTTGATCCAGATCATCGAGGCCAGTAGATGGAGGCCGACGTCGTAACGTGCGGGGGTCTTGTCGTATCGAGGGGCGATGCCGCGCCAGGTTTTCAGCCTACTGATCAGGCGTTCGACGGTGTTGCGGTCCTTGTAGAGCTCTGTGTCGTGAGCGAGGGGTCGGCCGCCCTTGCCACCTCGGTTCTTCCGGTGGGCGGCCTGGTCCTTCTTCTCCGGGATGACGGACTTGATTCCGCGTCTACGCAGGAAGGCGCGGTTGGCGCGAGAGGAGTACGCCTTGTCGCCAGCCACGGCGGCGGGCTGGGTGCGCGGGAGGCCGACGGGCAGTCGGAGGACACGGATCTTCTTCAGTACCGGGATGAACTGTGGGCTGACCGCGGCTTGTCCGGCGGCCACCACGATGGCCAGCGGCCGGCACTTGCGGTCGGTGGCGAGGTGAATCTTGCACCGAAACTCGACGTCGACTTCACACCGCTGCGCGAACAGGACCTGACCGCCGCCGGACTCGGTCAGGCCGCTTGACGACCGCGAGTCTCCTCGTGTGAGCACGGGGTCGGCAGTCGAAGCGGCGCCCGAAGCCACCTCTTATGGCTTCGGGCGCCGCTTCTCGTTGATGCTGTGCGAGGTCAGGCGCCGGCGGCCAGGCTGAGCGTCTGTCCGGCCTGGCGCTGGCGGTGCTCGTGGGCCTGGTCCAGGTTGGCGCGCAGTTGCTCGGCGACGGTGCCCGGGTCGGTGTCGGGGACGGTCAGGACGGGGTGGCCTGCGTCGAGGATGCGCCGGTAGGTCCCGCGGTACTCGCCGTTGCCGTCCGCGATCAGCGCGGCGGCTCCCGGGGACTTGGCCGCGGCGGTGGCGCACTCCTCGGCCCTGTTCTCGTATAGCTACGGCCAACGGACATGTAGCGCTGCGTGACGGGGTGCCGGTAAGCACCGCGTCACCAGCTGCGAACGGCGGTGATCAGTCCTTGTGGTGAGCTTCCTGGGCTGGGCGGCTCGTACACTGACGAAAATGGAGGACCACACGGCCACGGGGATCGGTGCACGTCCGGCGCCTGTCTTGCGGCAGTACGTCGACTCGTATGTCGGCTTCGACCTCCGCGGGTTCCCGACGGGGGTGCACTGCGGCCCGCCGAGCCGCGCGCTCACTGTGGTGATCAGCCTGTCAGATCCTTTGGAGGTGGCGGCGGGCGTTGACGACGGGTCACCGGTCACCCGATTCGGCAGCGTGGCCGGCGGTCTGATGTGCCGGTCCGTCGCGATTCACCACGACGGACGCCAGCAAGGTGTTCAGGTATCGCTGACACCGCTCGGGGCCCGGGCCATCTACGGCATGCCCGCTGCCGAGCTCGCCCACCGACTGGTCCCACTTGACGAGCTTCTCGGAGCGCTTGCCGTCGAGCTGGTCGACCGGCTCCGATCGGCGACAACATGGGCGGCGCGGTTCACCGCGCTGGACGAATTGCTCCTCCGAGCTGTCGGCCGTGGTGCCTGCGGCGACCATGTGCGCTGGGTGCGCCCCGAGGTAGCCGAGGCGTGGCGCCGCCTCGTCGCCGCGCGGGGTTGCGTCCAGGTTGGTGCGGTCGCCGCGGAACTCGGCTGGAGCCGTCGGTACCTCACCGAGCGGTTTCGCGGTGAGGTGGGCCTGTCGCCGAAGACCTTCGCCCGAGTCTTGCGCTTCGAGCACGCGCACGAGCTGGCGGCGGCGCAGGACCCGCTCCCGTGGGGCGATGTGGCAACCGTCTCCGGCTACGCCGACCAGGCCCATCTCGTTCGGGACTGGCGCGAGTTCACCGGCCGATCGCCGACGGCCTGGCGTCGCAGCGAAGTCCTCCTCGGAGCCGAGTAGCCGCCAACCGTCTGCCCGTCGCGCCGGCTTCTCTTCCCTTTTCTTCAAGACCGCCCGATCGCTGGCGTGGACGATCGTCGGCATGAGACTCGTCAATCACGAACGCAATGCCGTGGACCTGCGGACCACCCCCGTGCACCTCGGACTGGGATCGAGAGCGAAACCCGTCGAGGGCTTCACCTGGGACCCGGAGGTGCTCCAGGCCTACAGCGCCGCGGTCGCGGCAGACGGCGCCGAGGGCCGGATGGTGATGATCTTCGACGGCGACGGGCTCGGCGACCATTGGGAGAGCCACCCTGCAGGCGACGAACTGGTCGTTTGCCTCAGCGGGTCCGTGACGGTCACCCGCGACGTGGACGGGGTCCCCGACCGCGTTCTGCTCGGGCCGGGCGAGGCCACCATCAACCCGGCCGGGGTATGGCACGTGGTCGACATGGAGGGGCCGACGTCCATCCTGGCCATCACCGCGACCCTCGGCACCGACCACCGTCCTCGGACCGACGCCCGCCCGACCGAACGCGTAGGCACGCCCAGCCCGGAGGAAGCGCCGTGACGACACGCATCGCGTGCCTCGGCGACAGCCTCACCCGCGCGCAGTTCAGCGTCGACTACCTGGATCTTCTCGGACGACGCCGCCCTCCCGGTGACGTGCAGATTGCCCGTTTCGGCGCCAACGGCGACTTCGCCTACAACCTCTTGCAGCGCCTCGATACTGTCGTCACGAACCCACCCGATGTGATCACCGTGTTGATCGGGACCAACGACGCCCGAGCGAGCCTTGCCGGCTACCCCGTCGAGCAGGCCATGAAGCGCAAACAGCTCCTCGATCGCCCGTCGGCCGGCTGGTTCCAACAGTGCCTGGGAGCCGTCGTCGCACGGCTGCGAGCGGAGACCGACGCGACGATCGGTCTGCTTTCGCTACCGGTACTCGGCCAACAACTCGACGGAGCAGCGGCACAGGCATCGCAGGCGTACAGCCGGATGATCGCCGAGGTCGCCGCCACCAACGAGGTGGCCTACCTTCCGCTCCACGAACGCCAGATCGAGGAACTGCGCCAAGCGGACCCGCCGCCGATTTCATACCGGGAGGTGACGCCCGCAGCGGTCGTCGGCGTCCTCGTCCAGCACGCAGTGCTGCGCCGCAGCCTCGACACGATCTCGCGGCGGCGAGGTCTCGTGCTCACGACCGACCACATCCACCAGAACAGCCGCGGCGCCACCCTTATCGCTGAGGTCATCGACGCCGGTCTGCTGCCCCAGAGCGCGTAGCTGGTTCCGGCGCCCGGCCAGTCGGATGCCATCTACCGCGCGGAGGTGGCATCCGATCCAGGCGGTCAACGCCTACGACATCCGGCTCGTCTGCCTGCGTGATCACCGCGAGGGCACCTGGCTCACGGCCCCGTGGCGGCTGCTGTCGTCGACCGCGACCCCATTCGGCGAGCCGGTGGCTCTGTCGACGAGGAGCGGCGCTTCTCGGGCGGTTCGGGAGGCACTGCCCGTGCCCGATGTCGATGGCTTCGGGCAGCAGCTCGGTGCCGATCGGTAAGACACCGTGTGCTGCTCGTCCGAAGCCCGGGACAAAAGCGCTGGCTACGGGCGCAGGTTGCGGCCCCCGTCCCGCCGTTGCCGAGTACCGGCAGGCGCCTTCCGTTCTGGCCCTGTTCTCGTATAGCTACGGCCAGGTGGCTTGTAGCACTGCGTAACGCTCAGGGTTGCGGTGAGAGATGCCGCAGTGCATGCCGGATTCACCACGACAGAGCCCCTACCGTGATCACCGCGACCTGTGGCGGGCCATTCCGGCCGCCGGGGCGAGGTGTACGCATTTACTGCGGCAGTGTCAGGGGGGCGGGGCGGCGTGACGATCGAACCGGTGACCGATCTCGGGAGTGGGGGCGCGCTTCGGTTGCCGCGCGCTCGGGTCGTACCTCTGTCCGCCCCGCCCGCGTCGTACACCGCGGCGGTCGAGCGCTACCTCACCGGCGCGGGCATCGCGAAGCCCTCCGCGTGGACCGGATCTCGCTGACGACGTGGGGATGGATGCTCACCGGTGAACCGGCGCCGACCGGACCCGCCCGCCGAGCAGCGAAGCCCCCCGTCTTCCCCGTCGCCGCGATCGACGACCCGGCACTGCCGGAGGTGCTGGCTGAGCTGGCGGCGGCGCGGGCGGACGAGATGGACGCCGACACCGTCAACCGGGAACTGTCCATCGCGCGCAAGGCGATCGGCTGGTGGCAGCGCCGAGGCTGGATCGATGGCGATCCCACGATCGGCATCGAGCGGCGGCCGGCGCTGCCGGACCGCACCAAGGCCCTCGCGGAGAACCAGATCGCCGCCCTTAGGCGCCTCGACGTCGCGCTGCGGGAGAAGACCCAGTGGGAAGATGCTCTACGAGTCCGCCGCACGGGCCGACGAGGTGCTGTGCCTCACCGTGGAAGACCTCTAACCGCAGGACAAGCGGGGGAAGATCACGGCCAAGGGCGGGCGACCGAGTGGATTCACTGGCAGTCCGGCACCGCCCAGCTCCTGCCGGACTCATCGCCTGCCGTACCCGTGGCCCGCTGTCCTCACCGACCGCAAGGCCCTGGCCGGAACACCGGCGCTCGACGTGTGCCCGGAGACCGGCCGGGCCCGACTCTCCTATCGCCGCGCTGAGGAGATCTTCGAGGAGAACACCCGGCTGCTGGCCAACCCCCCTCGCCTCACCCGACGACATCGAGGATCTGGACGGCTGGACGCTTCACCGGATACGGCACAGTGCCCTGACGCACGACGCGGAGGACGGCACCTCGACCCCGATGCGGAGCACCGACGTTAGGTGCTTCTGAGCAGCGACGAAACAGTCGTCATCGTGATCACGGTGGCGGCCGTTTCGCTTTGCTGTCGGATCGCGGGCGCGGTTCAGAGGAGATTCAGACGTGCGGCGCGCATCTGACGGCCCGGGCCACGGTGGCGGCCGGGTCGCTGGCAGTCTACAAAGTGAAGCTGTACCGGCCGGTGGCCGGCGAACCGGACGCCTACCCGCAGCGGACCCCGGCACTGACCCGTCCGATCCGTTGGGAACTCATCGCCCAGCAGTACCATCAGCCCGCCGTCCCTGCGCTCGAGCTGGATCGACTGCAAGTCGGCGAGGCCGGTGGCCGCCTCACCGAGACGCGTCGATAGACGTTGCTCGCTCCCACTTCCAGAACCAGGCGTGTCTGTCGCTTGGATAGACTGCCCCGTTGGGAGGAGCTTTTCCTCTGCCCGTGCCGGGACGGTCGGCAGGCGGCTCGATGTGAAGGAGTCCGAGCGTGGATGCCCCACATGTGGTGGGCGGGCCCGTCCCAGCAATGCCCGGGAGGGGCGCGTTGGAGGTGAGCTCCTTGCCCGGTCGTTCCGGGATACGTGCCCGCGGTGAGATCAGCGCCCTCACTCGCCCGTCTTGGGAGCAGGCCCTGTCCGAGCTGGCCCGGCGGCACGCGGGCGTGTCGTACGTGGAGCTGTCGGGTGTGGCGTTCGTCGACGTGGCCGGGGTGACCGCGCTGGCGGTCACCGCCATGAACCTGCCCGACGGGAGGGTTGTGGTCGAGAATCCCCCGCCGCAACTGCCGCGGGTCTTGAAGATGTTCTGGCCGGGCCTGGACCGGATCGAGGTGGCTCTGTGATGAGCACGGAGACCGCCCACGAGGCGTTCGTGCACCCTGCCCTCTTCTACCGCACCGAGCAGGAGTACACGCAGCAGACGGTGGCCTTCCTACGCGAGGGCCTGACCAACGGCGAGCCGATGGCCGTGGCGGTGCCCGGCCCCAACCTGGAGCTGATCAGGGCAGGTCTGGGCGGGGACGCCGACGGCATCCTGTTCTTGGACATGACCGAGGCCGGCCGCAACC
Source organism: Streptomyces sp. NPDC024017 (assembly GCF_040638895.1). NCBI lineage: Bacteria > Bacillati > Actinomycetota > Actinomycetes > Kitasatosporales > Streptomycetaceae > Streptomyces > Streptomyces sp. NPDC024017. The sequence continues at coordinate 489,356 of NZ_JBEZYZ010000007.1, forward strand.
CGGGGCGGATCATCCCCAAGGTGCTGCGCGGTTTCGCCGACGCCCACACGAAGGGGCGTGTGCGAATCATCGGCGAGCCGATCTGGGCCGAGCGCAGCGCGGTGGAGTACCCGGCATGCGCGCAGCACGAGGCGCTGATCAACGCCGCGTTCGAGGGCCGGGCGGTGACGATCCTGTGCCCCTACGATGAGGTGCGCCTGGACCCAGAGGCGATCGCTGATGCGAAGGTCACCCATCCGACCCTCATCAGCGGGGATGGACATGAATCGGTCAGCGACGCCTACGACTGGCAGGCGGTCGTCGACCGGTACAACCTGGCGCTTGCGCCCGCACCGGACGCCGCGACCTTCTCCTACGGTGGTGAGGACCTTCCGGCGGTCCGCCAGTTCGCTCTCGCTCAGGCCGCGCGCCTGGGCCTGGCCGGTGAGCGGCTGATGGATGTGGAGCTGGCGGCCGCGGAGCTGACGACCAACAGCGTGGTTCACGGCGGAGGCCGCGGGACACTCGCGGTCTGGGCTGAGCAGGGGCAACTGGTGTGTGAAGTCCGCGATACGGGCCGGCTGACCGATCCGCTGGCCGGCCGCCGCCCGCCGGAGCGCGGCCAGCTGGGCGGCCGGGGCTTGATGCTGGTCCACTACGTGGCAGACCTGGTGCGCGTGCACACCGGCGACGACGGCACGACCGTGCGCTTCTACCTCAGCTTGTGAGCGCGCGTGGGCGGCCGCCATCGGAGACAGCACCCGAGCCGAAGTCGCCTACGCCCGGTCGCTGGGCAAGCCCGTGCGGTTCACGCACCCCGAAGTCGACCCTGATGCCTGACCGCCCGCTGCCACTTCGACAACCAGGGTCGGCCGTCCGCCGCCCGACCGTCTCGCGGTCGCTTCGGCCGCCGCCCACCCCACACCCCCTGCAGGCACCCCTTGGAATTGATCATCTAGGTGACGTCATCTACGTGACCGCCCGGTCAACCCCACAGCAGAAGGACTGTCGCCTTCGCTCCGCTGTCCATTTGAAGGTCGTGCTTGACCGGGACTGTGATCGTTGGTCTGGGCGGCAGCCAGGTATGAGGGCTGGGCGCTTCAGAGCGGAACGATCGCCAGTCGGATGCCGAGCCCGATGAGTGCGGAACCCATGACCCCGTCGAGCACTGCCGAGAGTCCGGGTCTCGCGAGTCGGCGGCCCACCCGGGTCAGCAAGTAACTCACTCCCGGATACCACGTCATGAGCACCGCGGTGTGAGCGGCGAGCAGGGCAGCGGCCGCCGGGACGACTGCATCGTCCGGCCCGATGAACTGGGGGAAGACGGTGGTGTAGAAGATCCCCACCTTGGGGTTGAGCAGGTCGCCGATCAGACCGCGGCGGAACCCGCCGAGCGCGGACAGCTCGGGCACGAGACCGTCGGGCGGCTGGATCGCCGGCCGGCGCCGGGCCGAGCGCAGGGCCTGCACTCCCAGCCAGATCAGGTACGCCGCGCCCGCGAGACGGAGCACGTCGTATGCCACGCGCGAGGTCGCCAGCAGCGTGGCAAGCCCGAGGACGGAGCCTGCCGCCCAGAAGACCTTGCCGAGCGTCAAGCCGACCGTGGCGGCGACCGCTGCACGCTGACCACCCTGTCGCGCACAGCCGAGCACAACCGTGAGATTGGCGCCCGGAGTTGCCGCAAGGACAAGGCACAGCGCAACGAAGGAGCCCAGCTGGGCCCAGCTGGGCCCTAGCACGCCGGCTCACCGCCCCCGGCGGCCCGCCCGACCGCCCTCACCGGCTCTTCAGGTGACGGTCCGCGGGGCGGCGCAGGCCCGTCCTTGAGAAGGTCCCCCACCAGCAGCACGTGGAGGCGGCCGCAGGCACAGCGCTGATAGCGCACCCAGCCCAGGGATGTCGAGTGCTTCGACAAGGTGAGGAAGAGGCATGAAGTCATGCGCGGGCCGGTGGCGCCAGCTCGGCCAGATTGGCCAATGCCCTAGCGACATTCCGAGGACGCAGATAGATGTCGTAGCCGTAGATCAGCCCCCCATTTCCCCCTGTCTCAGATCGAACCGAACCCTCTCACGCCCCGGCCCTTGGGCGCTTGTCGGTTTATGGCTCGCACCACGTTCATGAGTGCTTCCTCTTCAGGCGCCGCCAGCAGACCAGGCTGCAGGCCAACGAGAGGAAGGTGTTGTGGAGTTCGAGGCGTCGTTCTCATCGGACGGCGAGGCGTTTGAACTGGTGGAGCAGGGCGAAGGTCTGCTCGACGACATAGCGGAGCTTGCCCAGTCCCTGGATGTTCGGCGCACCTTGCGGGAGATCACCGGAACGATCCGCCGATGGCGTAGTTCACGACGGACGGTCCGGGAGCCGTACGCCTTGTCGCCCAGCAGGGCGTCGGGGCGTCGGCGGGGATGGCCCGGACGTCCAGCGACGGGCGGAATGCCGTCGACAAGGGTGAGGGTCTGGGTGATGTCATTGACGTTTGCCGCGGTGGTGAGCGCCTTGAGCGGGGTACCCTTCCCGTCGCGGATCAGGTGGTGCTTGCTGCCTGTCTTGCGCCGGTCGACTGGCGACGGGCCGGTCGCGGGTCCTCCTTTTCGCGCGAACGTGGGAGCCATCCACGCACGCGCGGGACCAGTCGAGCTCGCCGTCCGCGTTCAGTTTCGCGAGCGAATGCGGTGCAACTGGTCGAAGCCCCCTGTCTGCTGCCAGCGATCCAGACGCCGCCAGCAGGTCTGTCCGGAGCCGAACCCCAGCTCAACGGGCAAGAGTTGCCAGGCGATGTTCTGGTGCAGGACGTACAGGATGCCCTGCAGGCACAACCGGTCCGGCACTGGTTTCGGCCCCGGCGACCGCTCGGGCCAGGGCGGCAGCAACGGTTCGATCAGCGCCCACGAGTCGTCGTCCACGATCCACGGCCGATTCGTCACACCCACCTGAACGCTCAGATCGTCACAACAGTCACGACCGATCAGGGCACTTCAACAAGATCCTGTTACGAGCTCTCACCCTGGAACGCCGTTGTTGACCTCGTCGCGGGCCGCGGGCGCCGCGCTCTTCCGCTGGCTGGCGGTCCTGGTGCTGCGGAGGCCGAAGGCGGAGACCGCCGCCCCCAGCAGCACCATGACCACCGGGACGACAAGCGCGGTGCGGTAGGCGTTCAGCGCCGCGTCCGGTGAGCCATCGGCGTCGGCTGCGGCGATCCCGTACACCGCGGTCACTGCGGAGATCCCGACCGCCGAGCCGAACTGGGTGAACGTGTACAGCAGCCCGCCGGCCAGGCCCTGCTCCTCCTTGGCCACGCTGTCGGTCGCCGCGATGGTGAGCGGACCGTAGGCGAGGGCGAAGGCGGTGCCCGCGATGATCAGGCTCGGGAACATGGCCGCGTATGACCAGTCCACCTGGACCAGCAGGAAGAGCCCGTAGGCCACGATCGCCAGCAGGAAGCCGCCGAAGATCACCCGGCTGTTGCCGTAGCGGTTCACCAGGCGCGGGGTGAGGGTCGGCGCAAGCACGGCGTCGCAGCCCATGACGATCAGCGCGATCGCGGTCTGCAGGGAGGACCAGCCGCGCAGCTCCTGCAGGTAGAGCGTGATGATGAACTGGAAGCCGAAAAATGCGCCCAGAAAGAGCAGCGCGGCGAGGTCGGCCCGCACCATTGCGGCCTTGCGGAAGATCCCGAGCCGGACGAGCGGCGTTTTGGCGCGCCGTTCGATCACGATGAACGCCGCCAGCAGCGTGAGCCCGGCGGCGAGCGCGCCAAGGGTCAGCCCGAGCCCTTTGCCGCGGTGCTCGAGCCGGACGATGCCGTAGGCGAGCAGCAGCATCGCGGCGGCGGCGCTGGCCGCGCCGGCCAGGTCGTAGCCGTGCTGTGCGGGCTCGGGGCGGGTCTCGGCCGGCAGAAGCCTGAGCGCCGCGAGCAGGATGGCGCCGGCCAGGAACACCGGGGCGAAGAACACCCAGCGCCAGCCGAGTTCGGTCAGCAGCCCGCCGATGACGAGGCCCAGCGAGAAGCCGCCGGCGCCGACGCCGGCGAAGACGAGCAGGGCCTTGTCGCGCTGCGGCCCTTCCGGATACGAGGTCGTGATGATCGACATGGCGGCGGGGGTCATGAAGGCCGCCGCCACGCCGGTGATGAACCGGGCCACGACCAGCATCCAGCCGTCGGTCGCGAAGCCGCCCAGCGTGGAGAAGACCAGGAAGACGCCCAGCCAGGTGAGGAACATCCGCCGCCTGCCCAGCAGATCGGCGGCGCGGCCGCCGAGCAGGGTGAAACCGGCGTAGCCGAGCACGTAGCCACTCATCACCCACGCCGCGGTGCCGGTGGTCAGCCCGAGATCGGCGCGAATGGTGGGGACGGCAACGGCCAACATGGCGACATCGCTGCCCTCTAGGAAAATCGTTCCGCACAGAACGAGCAGCAGGGCCCAGGATCGTCCGCTATCGCGAGCCACGGGAACGGTGGACACGGAGGCGCTCCTCACCCACCCAGTCGCTTGGTCACGTCCGGTTCATCAGCAGTGGACGCTGTCCGTCGCGCAAGCTGCACAAGCACAGCCAGCTCGCCCGTGTCCGCGCGTCGAACCATCCATCTCGGAGCCCCCACGATCGCCATGGCCGCGACCGTACTGAGCAGCAAGCAACCTAGGCCACACCTTTTTGTCTCTACCCGGAGGTTCGCGTGGGTGGCCAGCGCAAAGGTGAGGACAAGCTGAGCCGCTGCTTCGCCACTGAACGTGACGGCCTGACGTCCGGACTTGCCAACCAACGTTCAACGGACCCGCCAACAAGAAGTCAACGGAACGCCCCCACCTGGCTCTTCGGGAGCCCAGCCTTGCCATCTATGGATCAAAGTCACAGCCGTCTGTGACGACGATCGCTACTTGGCCCCTCCGGCCGATAGTTGGCCGGAACATCGGTGCAGGAAAAGGTTCGATACCTCCCAAGCTGCCGAGCCACAGGGTGTGGGTCACCTCTGGGTGAGAACAGGATCTGAGAACCGAACCGGGGACGGCGAGGGTCCGGTGCCAGGTTTACGAGGTTTTACGATCTTGCTCCGGCAGAGAACCGTTTGTTACGCCCTAGCGATCGAGGTCGGCAGATTGCGCGGACTCGCCGGGTGCGACGAGTCCGACGTTTGAGGCGGTTGGTTGGAGTCTCCGCGATCGCCGGCAGATGCGGCGAGGAGGACTGGTGTCCCTCTTGCCAGTGCGGCCGGAAGAACGATGGCTCCCCGTCGAGAGCGCGGATGAGAGCACTGACCTCTTCCCAGCTCCCAGGATTGCGGAGCCCGGCCGGAGGACGACTACAAGATCTGGCGGGTCAGCAAGCAGGCTCAGGGCCCTCATCTCTACGTCCGGACCGGTTGCCGGCTCAGATGATGCTCAGCCGTCGTGCCTCGCGCATCCACGACGGGAACTGGGACAGCAGCCGGTCGTAGAGCTCCGCATCCGGTACGCCGCTGATGTCGTCGACGGCGAAGAACCCCACGTTGTCGACCCGCCGGCCCGGCAGGGTGTCGAACCGCTCCAGCACGCCGTAGTTTGAGCGCCCTAGTCCGACGAACTGCCAGAAGACTGGTTCGTCCACCGCCTCCCGCAGCTCGGTCTCGATCTCCTTGTTTCGGTAGACGCCGCCGTCGGAGAAGAAGAGCACCAGCGTGGGGGCTGCCGCCGGGTACTCACGGACGTACGTCCGCACCTCCGCGATCACCTTCTGCTCCTCGTTCTGGACCCCGACCGCGCGCATGTCCACCTGGCCCGGCAGCAGACCCTTCCGCGGCTTCTTGCGCCGGAACAGCGTCAGTTCACCGACCCGGACATGACGCTGCAGCCACTCCGGCAGGTCTCCTAGGGCGAGGTCCGGCAGCCGAGCCGGGTTCGACGCGAACGTCCACGCCTGCATTTCACCGTCGTCGTCGAGCTGCGCGGCCACCGCAGCCATCCGCTCCACGACGTCGGCCACGACACCCTTCGAGTACAGGAACGACATCGACCCGGAGGCGTCCAGGACCAGGATGACGCGCGCGGTCACTCCCTCCGCTCCGTGCTTGCGAAGACTGACGGCCACCTGCTCTTTGCGCAAGGAGAGCCGCTTGCGCATGTCCACCGGCAACTGCTCCTCGCCCTTGACGAGTCGCGGGGAGGAGGCGTCCGGGGCGGGGGTCATCGGGGGCCGGGGTGGGGTGGGAGGGCCAGGCTGGGGCGGAGCGCTCGCGACGGCAGGCGTGGGCGCCGGGGCGGCGGGCGTGGATGGGAACGTGGGGGCGGGCGTGCCCGCGGAGGAAGCCGTCGACGCGGTGGCGCCCGGTTCTTCGTCCACGCTGATTCCGAAGTCGGTTGCCAGGCCCGCGAGTCCGGACGCGTACCCCTGTCCCACCGCGCGGAACTTCCACTGACCGGCCCGCCGGTACAGCTCTCCGCCGATGAACGCCGTCTCCGTCGTTGCCTCCATCTCGAACAACGCCAGCTGCCTACCCGTCCCGGCATCGAGCAGCAGCAGCCGCAGACCGGACAACTGGCCGAAGGTGCCCCCGTCCGCGGAAGCGCCGAGAACGACCCGCTCGATCTCCGGTTCCAGAGCGCCCAGATCCACGCCGAGGGTGTCCGTCGTACCGCCACCGTCCCGCCGCTTCCCCAAATGACGCACGGCACCCGAGACGTGCTGGGGCTGGTTGTAGAAGACGAAGTCCCCATCGTCCCTCACCCGCCCGTCGGCACGGAGCAGCAGGGCCGAGGCATCGGCGTCCGGGGCACCGGGACCCCCGGACCAGCCGAGCTCGACCTGCACCGCCTTGGCGGCGACGGGAAGGTTGCCGCCCTTGGTCATCGATGTCGCTGTCATGCGCCCAGTCTGCCCAGAAACTTCTATTGTTGTTTCGTCGTCTCGGGGTAGCGCAACACGTTGGACCGCTGCGGCTCCACTGTCTCGGAGTGTGGGGGCCCCGCTTCGAGGGCGGTCGCCTTGTCGAACGCTCCGAGATCCTCGCGGCGTAATCGAAGCCGCGGGTACCGGAGCCTTCGTCAGGTGTGGCGGGCAGTGGTCATCCAAGACCCGATGCGCGCGAGCGAGAGGGTGAAGCTGCGCGGGCGTTCGGTGTGTTCGCCGACCGGCCAGGCGGTGGTGCGCTGGGCACTGATGCGCTGGAATCGCAGGGCTGGCATCTTCGCCTCACCGACACCCCACAGCCATGAGCCGAGGCGGGCTGGGGGCGGCCCGGGGCCGGGTGGTGGTGGGGGCTCAGCCGTGGAAGTTGATGTATCCGTTGTCGCCGGGGTCGCCGCTGGACTTGCTGTAGGCGTGGACGTCGGCGCGGCTGCCTGATGGCTTGGAGAGGTAGATGGTGTCTTTGTCGTTGTTTCAGAGGAAGTTGCAGTTGTCGCGGTAGACGACGTTGTGGGTGTCGGAGTCGGTGCCGTGGCCGCCGCGCAGCTTCACGTAGTCGCCGGGCTGCAGGTAGTGGTTGGCGGTGAAGGTGAAGCGGTTGCCGGTGGCGTCTTTGACGACGTAGCCCTTCAGGTTGATCGTCGAGCGGGACGAGTAGTTCTTCACCGTCAGGTACTCCTGGTCGGTGTTGCCCGAGGGGCAGCTGTTGGAGTCCCGGCGCGTCGCGTCGTACTGCACTCCGCGGATCTTCAACGCCGAGCTGTACTCGGCCGCGTGTGCCGGAACAACGGACAGGGCGGTCAGTGCGCCGGCGGCAACAGCGGCAGCCGTGACGAGGTTCTTGCGGTAAGAGCGGGCTCCCCATGGTTGAGCGGGTGGTGTCGCCTGTGCAGGAGACGCACCCGTGTCCGGTGGTTGCGCAGCGGAAGGGCCTTCACCCCTTCGAAGGACGTGGAGGTACGTTGCCTGCAGCGGTGGAGGCCCGGCCATCGGCGCCACTTGCCTCCACCTGATGGCCTCGGCGAGTGGTGAGACGCGGGCCGGGGCAGATCGAGGCCCGGAACGACCTCGCACCGAGGACGCGATCATGCGACCCCTGCTCCGAATGCGGGACGTGGCGGCGTGTGGTGCCCTGTACGGGCTGGCCGCTGTGCCCCTGCTCGGGGTGATCTCACTGTTCGTCGGCGACCACCACGACCGCAGGATGTTCCCCGGCGTCGTCGGATTGGCCGCCGCTTTCATAGCCGTGGTGGGGACCCTCCTCGAGCTCTTCTTCTGGTAAACCTGCGGGGAAGACATCCGGCGCTGCCGCGACTGGCACACCGTCACGGGCCAGGCCGCGCCTTAGTCGAGGCCGCCGGGCATCCAGCCGGTAGTGGTGGAAGGTGTAGATGTGTCCCGCTAGTGTCCACCTGTTACTCGGGTGGAGGGGAACTACCGCGTGGCTACAAAGATGAGCACCGAGTTCGCGTCGGCCATGGTGACCGTCATTCCGCTTGTCATGCTGATGTGCGCGGCGGAGTCCCGGGTCGTCTACGCCTACTGGGACAGCAAAGCCGACGCCGTAGTGGCGGCCGCCAGGGAAGACGTTGAAGCAGGGGCGGGACCGGCGGATCCCCTGAGGTTCTATGGCTGGGTCTTCTGGGTCTTCCGCAACTACCGCGCCATGCTGCCGTGGGTCCACTCCGTATTTGGTGTTACGTACTGGCTCCTCATGGCCGCGGCCCACTTCATAGCGGAGGTTGGTCTCATTCTGTGGCTCGCCTCCGCGCGGCCGCCTGGCGTCGAGTTCTTGGACGACGTCGTCGTGGTGACCGCGATCTGGGGCTTTGGTCACGCCACCGTGTTGGGCACGCTGATCGTGTTCTTGCGTGTTCCCTTGCGGCTCATGCGCGCCTTGGAAGACGGCGTGCCGGCGTCAGCCCCCACGCACCGCTCGCCCACCCTGTAAGCGTTGAGTTCTGTACTGTTCACGGCTGCCGGAACGTACGGCTGGGGGGTGTCCCGCATCCTGCTTGGACTTCCTGGCTGCCCATCCATCGGATGTGCCGCTGCGCCCGCAGGTCGGGCCGCTCGGAGGAAGCGCGTGCTCCGTGTTGTGGTGACGAACCAGCAAGGCATCACGCCGAGGATCAGATTTGCGAGGGCGTGCGGCATCGCCCCGAAGCTGGCGACCCAGGTCTCGACGAGGCAGATCTCACTGCCCTCATCGATACCTGGTAAGAATTGGCCGTGATCGAGCTCGCTGAGCGGGAAGAGGCGCGGACCGCCTGAGCAGCTCGACCGGATCACCGATGCCCACCTCGCGGCCGACACAGCCGGAATCGACCTGCGCGCACTCTCCCCGCTCACGGACTGCCCGACCTGGTCCAGTCAGTCGAGCGAGCAGAAGCGCGCCTGCTGTGCGAGGTGGTCCGTGCATGCACCAAGGCCTCCTCCATGCTGGTGAAACTGCTACTGGAACGCGCCGGCACCGACGTGTTGAGCGAGCTGATGGACGACGTCATGTGGGACCAGTGGGTTCGTGCCGGTGGTATCGCTCCTGTTGGCCGACTGGGGGAGGCCGCGATCACCGTGAGCACCGTTCAGTATCTCGTCGTCCCGGGATGGGCCGAGGATCTGCACCGCTAACAGGACCGCATGGACCGCCTCCTGGCCGCCTCTCCAACGAATCACACGTCGGAGCGACGATGGGGTCAGCCATCTGCTTCGCCTTCGAGGCGGCCGGCGCTGTCGGGGCCGGGGTGGTCGACGCCGGGCACCATGGGGTTGTCGTGGTCGAACAACGATCTCGCCAGACCTGACCACGTGCCACCTGCGCAGCTGCGCGACGTACTACCTCGGCGAGAGCGCCACGGCATTCGGGTGGGCGGCGGGCGCGTCGACCCAGCGACCAGGCCCCGCAGCTGCCCGCTGTGGTCGAATTCCGCCCGGTGGGCCCGGCGGGGTCCCTGCCTGTGCTCGGCCCGACATCGAGCACGCTGTGCAGAAGCCAACTCGGCTGGGCACCGCTGCATGGTCCGGATGTTCCTCGTGGCTCTCTGCCGCGCGTGCTGTGTCGAGACGGCTCCGCGGTTGAAGGGATCCCACCCATGAGGACAACCGCAATCGAACGTCGCGCCGAACTGCTGCGTCTGGCACCTACAACATGACGCCGTGTCACCGCGACCTGCTGATTGGTGGCCGGGTTGCTGCTTACCGGCGGCCGCGCGGCTGTCGGTGGTGAAGTGCGCGCCGACGAGTTGCGGCCTGAGGTCCTCAGGGCTGTTCGCGGCTGCTCCCGCGAGCTCAGTTCGGCCGCTCGTATTCGTCGATCGTCCCGTCTCCGTTGTCGTCGTACATGTAGTCGTATGCGTCGCCGTAACTGTGCCGGTAGCGCATACACGTGCCCTCGGCGCGCAGTTCGGGCTCGCCGTCGTAGTAGTCGAGGTGGAGGGTGACCCGGATGCCGCCGTCGAGGGTGGCGGCGATGCCGTTGTCGACCTCCTCGACGGTGCGGCCGTCCTCGCGCCAGGTGGCCCGGAGGGATGCCAGCGCCGCGCGGTAGTCGTCGTCGCTGGCGAAGTCCAGGTCCCAGGTGAAGAAGGGCTCGTCCCGGCTGACGCCGGTATCGTCGAAGCCGATGTCGTCCACGCACGAGGAGCTGCCCTGCCGGGAGGCGTACGGCTCCTTGGCCGGCGCCGGGGACAGCGCGCGGTAGACATCCTCGCCGGCCCGGGTGGTGGCGCGGACATGGTCACGGAACTCCTCGGTGCTGTGCACGGGCCCGCCCTGTATCGTCTCGCACGCCTTGGCCGTCAGCCCGAGGAGAGACATCAGGGCGACACCGAGCACGGGGACCACGATCTTCGACTTCATGCCGTCGATCAAAGCCGCCCCGGAGGGACGCGCGGCAGCGCTCTGCTACTCAGTCGGTCTGAGCAGCGGCGCTCAGAGCGGCCGTTGCGCGGGAAGGACAGCACGGGACGCCAGTAACGTCAGTGGTGGGGGAGGAGTACGTACGGGCACAAGGGGCCCCGATCACCCGCAGGACGAGGGCGCGGTGGGCGGTGTGCGCACGGCGGTCCGGGCCGGACGGTCTGCTACCGGTGGCTGCAGGCCGGGTGTGTGTCATCAGGGGCGCAGGACAAGTTTCCCCTTGGTACGGCGACCCAGCAGGTCCTCGGCCGCGTCGCGGGCCCGGGCCAGGTCGTACTCCGCGCCGACCAAGGGCCGCAGGTGACCGCGTGCCGTGAGGTCGAGCAGCTGCGCCAGTTCCGCACCGGCGGTGCCGTTCCTGGCGATGAGCGGGATGACCCAGAAGCCGGCGACGGTGATGCTGTCCACCGCCAGGCGGCTCGGCGCGATCGCGGCGGCTGCCTGCCGGGACGAGGCGCCGTAGGTCACCAGCCGGCCGAGGGGCCCGAGGGTGTCCAGGGCGGCGTCGAGGACGGACCTTGGGGGGCGTACGGACCGTCGGTGTGCTCGCCCGCGATCTGCTTGATGTCGCCGAAGTTGACACCCCCGGCCTCCACCTGGACCAGAGTCTGGCCCGGCCCCGCCGACGGATCGGGCACATCGGCCTCCTAGACGGACGAGTCGTCCCAGCCTTCTGGCCCGTCGACGACATCGAAAAGCCGGCGACCGAGGACGACGGCGCCTGAGCGGGCGGTCGCCTCGCGCAGGACCCACCGGTCGTCGGGGTCTTCGGAGAACGCCCAGGTGTGCAGGGCTTCGCCGCCAGTGCCCAGACCGTTGCGCGGGCCGGGGTCGGGCCCGGTGACGAAGCCGTCCAGAGAGACAGAGATGTCAGCGATGATGCGAGTCATACCAGGGCAGACCCGGCCGACTGCCCGAACTCATCGCTCATGTCTGATCGGAGTGGCTCCAAGGCGGATGTGAGCCGGGCCGTCTGGAGCTGGGTATCGCTGATGTTCACGTAGGCCCCCTGTCCTTTCCGTCTCGTGCTCGACTTCCAGAGGATTCGTGCAAGGGGGTGTCACCACGACACCTCGCGGACGCTGGCTCGGCTCTGTGGCTGGGTTGTGGCGGTGACTTCCGACCGGTGGCGGCTGGCCGAGAACGTCACCGTGAGTGTCTGTGCCTGGGGCCGGCTCGTGCTCACCGTGAACCCCTGGTTCGGCACGGCCGAGATCAGGCAGACCGCGTCGTCGCCGAACCGCACGGTGACCTTGCCGCCCTCGGACGGCACCGTGTAGACGCCGGCGCCGCCTTCCTGGCACCCCGAGTCGTCCGCGCCGGTCGGCGCCCCCGGGGAACTCGTGCGGCCGGTGGGGGTGGGCGTGGGCGTCGGGCTGGGATCGGTCGCCGGCTCGCTGCTGCGGGGTGGCGAGCTGGGCCTGCGGCTGCTCGTCGACGGACTCGGGGAGGGTTTCGCGGTGGTGGGGCTCGGCCGCGGGGGCTTCAGGGGCTTGCTCGGCGCGGACTGCGCGACCGGCGCGGTCGGCCGGGTCGACCCCACCACGAAGTGAATCGTGAGGATGACAGCGGTGACACTGGCTGCCGTGCAGGCCAGCCATATGATCAGGTAGCGCAGGAGGCGGGACACGACACCATAGTGACGGACCGGCTAACGTGCCTGCTCATGGCCTCCGTACTTGTCGTCGAGGACGACCCCGTCATCCGGGCCGCGCTGATCGAGGTCCTGACCGGGCATGGCTACGCGGTCAGGACCACCCATCAGGGTTTCGAGGCGCTGCGCGAGATCACCCAGAGCCCGCCGGACATCGTGGTGCTGGACCTGGGGCTGCCCGATCTCGACGGCCTGGACGTGCTGCGCATGATCCGGGGCATTTCCCGCGTGCCGGTCCTGGTCGCCACCGCACGTGACGACGAGAGCGAGATCATCCGGTTGCTCAACGCGGGGGCCGACGACTACCTGGTCAAGCCCTTCTCCGGCGGCCAGCTCGCCGCCCGGCTCGCCGCCGTGCTGCGCCGGTCCGTGCCTGCCGACGTGACTGCGGCCCGGCGGCCCGTCCTGCAGGTGGCAGACCTGCGCATCGACCCGACGGCGCGCACCGCGCACCTGGCCGGCCGGGAACTGCCTCTGACCCGCCGCGAGTTCGATCTGCTCGCCTACCTCGCCGCCCACGCCGACCAGGTCGTCACCCGGCAGCGCATACTCGCCGAGGTGTGGCAGCAGCCGTACGTCGAGGACCAGACGGTCGACGTCCACCTCTCCGCGCTCCGCCGCAAGATGGGCGAGAAGGCGCGAAAGCCCCGCTATCTGCGCACGGTTCGCGGCCTGGGCATCAAGTTGGTCAGCTCGCCATGAGACGTGCCCTCGCCGGGATCGCCCTGGCCGTCACCTCAATGGTGGCTCTGTCCTTCCTCATCCCCCTCGCCCTCCTCGTGCGCGAACAGGTACGGGACCGGGCCACCACGGCCGCCGAGCAGCGGGCGTCCGCCCTGTCTCCGGTGCTCGCCCTCACCACCCGGCGCGCCGACGTGCAGCAGGCCGTCGCCGAGCTCGGCTCCTCCGACCAGCTCGTCGTGCGTCTGCCCGACGGCGACTTCGTCGGCACGCCGCACGCGCCGCAGGACGCGCTCGACCGGGCCGTGCGCGGGCGCGAGACGCTGGCCGTGGACACCGCCGGCGGCTGGGTCTACCTCCAGCCCGTCGTCCTGCAGGGCGACCGGGTCGCGGTCGTGGAAGCCTTCGTGCCGTCCGCGGATCTCACACGGGGCGTGGCCGCGTCCTGGGGCGTCATGGCGCTGCTCGCGCTGGGTCTGGTCGGCGGTTCGGTACTCGTGGCCGACCGGCTCGGCGCCCGCGTCGTCCGCTCCTCGCGCACTCTCAAGCGTGCCTCACTGGCTCTCGGCTCCGGCGACCTGGACGTGCGGGTCGAACCCGACGGCCCGCCCGAACTGCAGGAGGCCGGTGCGGCGTTCAACACCATGGCCGACCGCGTCCTCGACCTGCTCGCCGTGGAACGCGAGCTGGTCGCCGACCTCTCGCACCGGCTGCGCACTCCGTTGACCGCTCTCTACCTGGAGGCCGACCGGATGGGGTCGACGCCCAGCGCCCGGCGGGTCGCGGAGGCGGCCGGCCAGCTGGAGAGCGAACTGGACTCGATCATCGCCGCGGCCCGTACACCGCTGGCGTCGGCGCAGTCGGCCCGTGCGGCGGTCGGCGCGGCGAAGGCGTGCGATGTCGCAGAGGTGGTCGCCATGCGTCTGGACTTCTGGTCGGTCCTCGCTGCCAAGCAAGGGCGGCCCTACGAGCGTTCCCTGACGCCGCGACTGGTGCCCGTCGCCTTCCCCGAGGACGACCTCGCGGCCGTCATCGATGCCCTGATCGGCAATGTCTTCCGGCACACCCCGGAGGGCACCGCCTTCGCCGTGCGCGTGGAGCGGACGGATCGGCACGTGTTTCTCACGGTCGACGACGCGGGACCGGGCGTGGCGGACCCCGACGCAGCGCTCACGCGGGGTGTGAGCGTCGGCGGTTCGACGGGGCTGGGCCTGGACATCGTGGCCCGCGCGTCCCGCGCGGCGGACGGTGAACTGACGATCACCCGGGCGCCGTTGGGCGGCGCCCGGGTGCGGGTGTCGTTCGTACTCGCTGACGCGTGAGGGACCGGTGCGGGGTGAGGTGACCGACGCCGGCGGCCGGGGGGGGGGGGGAGAGAGAGAGGTCAGCGACCGGCGCCGAAGTTCTGCGTCCACCAGGGGCCGCCGTCGCCGAAGTGGACGCCCACGCCCAGCTCCTTGAAGGAGCAGTTGAGTATGTTCGCGCGGTGTCCGGGGCTGTTCATCCAGGACTTCATCACCGAGGCGGCGTCCGCCTGGCCCCGGGCTATGTTCTCGCCCAGGGTCGACCACTGGTACCCCGCGGCCTCGACCCGGGTCGTCATCGTCGAGCCGTCGGGGCCGGTGTGGGACATCACGCCGCTGCTCGCCATGACGTCGCTGTAGTCGTCGGCGGCCCGGGTGAGCCGGTCGTTCGCCGTGACCGGCGAGCAGCCGCCCGCGGCCCGCTCCTTGTTGACCAGCGCGAGTACCTGGGCCTCGGTCCCGCCACCGGACTGGGAACCCGACCCGGAGTCCGATCCGGTGCCGCCCGGCCGGATGCCGCCGGAACCGCTTGCCGACCCGCCGCCGCTGCTCTTCGCCGCCGTCCCCGCGGGTGCCTTCGACGCGGGGACGGCCGTCTTCCGTGCACGGTGGGTGGGACTCGCCGACTGCTTGCGCTTCTGCTTCGGCTTCGCGCTCGGCGAGCTGCTCGCCGTGGTGCTCGGGCTCGCCGAAGCAGAGGGGAGCGGCGTCGTACTGTCGGCGGCGTTCCCGGCGCCCGACGTCCCGTCCGTGCTGTTCGCGACCACTCGGTTTGACGTGTCGCCGTCCTCGCCGCTGACGACGGCCAGGGTGATCCCGACGCCCGCGATCGCAGCGACGGCTCCGATGGCCAGCGCGGGACCGCGCGTCTTCGGCCCACTGCGGGGGCGGGCGTGGAAGCGGGACGGGCGAGCGGCTCGGCGGGAACCCATGCAGGACACCTCGGTTGGTCGGTGGGCTGACTCGGCCCCGTGTCCGGTGGCCGCGATCGCGGCCACCGGACCTGTGGGGGGTGTTCGAGAGCCTAGGACCCGGCCGGGGCTCAGACCTCCGTTCGAAGGTCATCTTCAAGAAGCCTTAAGAGAGCCGCCAAAGTCCGCTGAGGAACGGGTGGAAGCGGCCCGGCCTGTCACGCGCCGGCCTGGTCTCCACCGTCTGCTTACCCAGGACACCCATCTACCTGTGCATGCCCTCACGCAGTGGAGCTGCCGCATCTCCCGCCTGGCAGGCGTCAGGAGGCGGCCGGAAGGGGGGCTGGGTGCGTCATGGCTTCGCGTGTGATCAAGCGGCGTTAAGACAGTCCTTGTAGGCGCTGGCGAGGGCGTCGTCGCGGCGAAGTCCGCGCTCGAGGTGGGAGGTGGCGGTCGGCCAGAGTCCGAAGTGGCTGGCGGCGGCGGTGAGCCGTCCTCATGACGTAGATCCGCTCGCGGCGGCTCAGCAGCTCCTGGAACGCCCTGCGGCGCGCCTCCACGGGGTGCCGCTCAGGCGCCGACGGTACACGACAAGTTGAACAATCCACGACCGAGCAGCACACGTATCACCGGCACCGTGGCCTCGGGATCCTCTACGGCGCCCCCGAGGCCGCGGCGTGCCATGGAGTAGGGCTTAAGTCAAAGCGGTGGCCAACACCTCGCCGAGACGGCCAGGGTGGCCGCCAGTTGACAGGGTTTGCACACGGGGCGAACCTGGAATCAGACGCCCTGAACGGCCTCTCAGAAGTCTGTATCGCAACCAGATTTGCGTTTGTCGACTCCGGCCGCGTCCGGGAGGAGACTCGCATGTACGGGCATGTGCGATCCATCACCAGGGACGAGCCGATCTCCATGATCAAGGTCAGCGTCTACCGCCCCGACCTCACGCTCATGGACCACGCCTACACCAACGACGACGGTTCGTACAGCGTCGACGTGCCCGCCGGTGAGACGGTCACCGTCCGGTTCGACACCCATCACTCGCTCAACAACGCGGACAGCTGGCAGCCGTCGCTGGTCACCGAGGTGGTCGCCGACGACGCCGTCCCGCTCGACCGCCATCTGGTCCCCGTGGGCCAGTTCGCGGATACGGCGCGCGGCATCGACGTACTCGCCGCCAGCCTCCTGGCTTCGGCCGTGGAAGGGCCGGAGTACGCCGCTCACGCCATGACCCGGCTGTCTCAGATCAAGCAGGACACGCTGTTCCGCCAGCACATCGAGGCAGCCCTTATGGAGCATTTCAAGGAGCAGACCGACGCCTGATGGGCCCTACCTTCCCCGGCTCATGGCCATCGTGCCGCACCTCCTCCTCGTCCGACCCCCGGACCATCTGTCACGCGAAGTCGCCCAACTGAAAGGACGGCGTCATGCCCGAGAAGAACTTCGACGACGAGGACGTGAAGGCGGCCATCGAGAGGCCCTACACCGGCGATGGACCCGGCACCGACAACCTTGACGATCTTCCGGAGAGCGACTTCGTCGGCGTCGCCGTGGACGACGCGGACGCCGGCCCCCAAGCGACCGCCACCATCCCTTACGACTGTCCCGTCGCAAACTTCATCGACCAGCTCAGCGCGACGGGCCACGTCACCCACATTTCGTACAAGAAGACGTCGGTCACGCTGCACCACAATGCCGGCCGGCTTTCGCACCAGGGTGTGCTCGACGTCTGGAAGGTACGTCCGGCTTCGGCCCACTTCGACGTGGACGCCGCCGGCGCCGTCGCTCAGTACGTCAAGGTGAACGAGTACGCCTGGGCTGTCGGCAACACGGTCGGCAACCAGAGCTCGATCAGCATCGAAATGGCGAACGCAACGCTCGCGCCCGACTGGACGGTCAGCGATGCCACTTGGAAGAACGCCGCGCGTCTCGCCGGCTGGCTCTTCGCCGAGGTGATCGGCGAACGCCCCGGCAGGAGCAACCTCTTCTACCACCACCACTGGTCCTCGACCGTCTGCGCCGGTCCGTACATGGACCAGATCTACGACGAGGTCCTCGCCGCGGCACAGGTGGCGT
Organism: Streptomyces sp. NPDC024017; assembly: GCF_040638895.1. Taxonomy (NCBI): domain Bacteria; kingdom Bacillati; phylum Actinomycetota; class Actinomycetes; order Kitasatosporales; family Streptomycetaceae; genus Streptomyces; species Streptomyces sp. NPDC024017. The sequence continues at coordinate 506,755 of NZ_JBEZYZ010000007.1, forward strand.
ACGACCACTTCAAGGATGCCCTCCCCGATTTCCGGCCAAATCCCGAGCCGGTACCGGCCGAGCGCCACCGCTGACCAGCCGGGACGAGCTCAAGGTCCGCCCAGTCGAGCTCGGTGTCAGTGGCGGCACCGACCTTTTCCGCATAACTGATCATCGATGGGCGGGCATCCGTCAACAGGTCGAGGCCTTGGCGGAGTCCACCACGCGGCTGCCCTGCAACGCCTGCATCAGGTCAACCATGTTGGAAGCCGCCGGCGCCTCCTGCGACCACGCGCTCAGCCACGGCCGCCGCGCTGCGCGGGTGCCCCTGCAGGCGTAGGTATGCCGAAGCCCGGAGTACGCCAAGGTGGGCTGAGCACAAAAATGCACCTGGCCGCGGGCGATCAGGTGGGCTGGTGAGGGCGGGGGAACCCGGGCGGTTCGGCATGCGTCCTTCCGCCTGAGCGGGATGGCTTACCCGCCGGCCACACACCAACGGGGACACGTGATGAGCGACAAGGCCCGCAGACTCTTCGAGGCCCTTGACCTGGACGGCGACGGGCTGCTGACCCGTGAAGAGGTGATCGTCGCCCTGCGGACGAAGGGACCGTCGCTGGCCGCCACGGGCGTCATCCCCTCCTGGGGGGTGCAGGACACCGACGCGTCCTCCGCTCTGTTCGACGCCGCTGACCAGAACGGCGACGCTGCACTCACCTTCGAGGAGTTCACCGCGGTGGTGGACCGCCGGTTCGGCTGGAGCTGACCGCGCTGAAGGGTGGAGCAGATCAGGAAGGCGTGCGATGCCGCAGAAGCCGCCGGCAGCTTTGAGGACCTGCTCGACTCCACCCGGCAGCACGCCCTGCACCTGGAGCTGCTGGGCGTCTACGCCGTGGGAGAGGAGCAGGAGGTCTACCGCGCGATCTCCAAGGTCAGGGCGAGTTTGTCCCGGCACCAGCCGACGAGGGAGCCTGTGTAGCTGCCGTCGGCCCACACGAGGGTGATGTCGCGGTGCAGACGGCGCAGCCGGACCAGCAGGCCCGCCGCGGCGTCCCGGTCGCCGATGTTCGCGGCGGTGACCGCGAGGGCCAGGAGCTGGCCGGGGTGTCGGTCACGATGTGCCGCTTGCGGCCCGGCACCTTCTTCCCGCCGTCGTAGCCGCGTGAGGCGGCCCGCACCGACTGCGCGTCGATGATTCCCGCAGTGGGCTCGGCCTCGCGGCCCTCGCGCTCACGGAGCGTCCCGCGCAGCCGGTCGTGGAACTCGGCGATCAGCCCTGGCTCGCGCCAGCGGCGGAAGAAGGCGTAGACCCGGCCCCATGCAGGGAAGTCCGCGGGCATCGCCCGCCATGAGATCCCGCCCGCGACCAGGTAGCGCATCGCGTCCAACAGCTGCCGGTGGCAGTAGCTCTCGGGCCGTCCACCCGCCCATGAACCAGGCCGGCACCGGCAGCAACGGCCGGATGGCCGCCCACTCCGCGTCCGTCATGTCCGATGGATACCGGCCCACCCGGTCCGGATGATCGGCCGCGTTGCCGTACACGTACGCGAGGCAATCGCACGACTCGGCGGGCGAGTTGAAGTCAACGTGCTCGGGCACGTACCACAAAGACAACAGGGCCTCCGGGAACCACTCGGAATGGGATCGCACGCCCGAGCTACCAGGAGGCCCTGCCTTCACGCGCGGAAACCGCCGCAGTCACCCGATCGAGACTCCCGTTCGATCAACAGCCTTCGAGATCGGTACGTGCACCAACCACTTACGTGGCGGGATGCTCCGGCAGGGCGAGCCAGTCCGACCAGGAGATCTCGCGGCCGAGGAAGCGCGGCTGCTCGAACGGCCAGTCGGCGGCGATCCACTGCGGCACCAGCACATCGAGGGCTTGCTCGACCTTGCTGCCCACCAGCTCGTCCACCACCCACCAGGAGATCTCGCCGTCCGCGCCGGCCCTCTCCGGTGGGTCGATGTAGACACAGCCGAGCAGAGCTGTCTCCGCCGCGTCGAACAGCGCGTAGTTGAAGGACTGGTGTGCGGCGATCTCCTTCTCGTGCCGCAACAGGTCGGCCTGGTCGGCCTCGTAGGTCATGGTGGCCGCGGGCCAGCCCCAGGCCGGCCCGAAGATGGTCCACAGCCGCCCGCGCGAACCCATTACAGCCGGATAGTCGAGCGGGGTGTCCGCCTCCCGGATCGGCCGCAGGTGATGACCACCGCCCGGCAGTGGTACCAGGACGGGGTGGACGAAGTCATCGGGAAGCCAGCTCATGGCGCCCGACCGTAGCAGCGCGCGCGGCCGTCCGATCCCCTGGACTATCCCCGCATACCGCCAGGCCCTGCTCTCATGCTGGGCAGGGCCCGCGATCCCCCGATCGAGACTCCCGTTCGATCGACAGACTCCATGACCGGTATGGCAACGGATTCCAAGGGCTGTCCCGTTGTGCTCTGAGGTGGGCCGCGACGCCCCTCGGGGTTCAGCCTCGCGTGATGCTGTGAACGGGCCCTGAAACGCCTTGACCTCAACTGAACCTGAGGGTCTACGGTGATCGCGTTCTGTCGATCACGAGAAGGAGGGGCTCGTGAGCGTGACGCTCAGGGAGTACTCGCAGGAGGAGTTGGCTGCTCAGCCCATCGGCTCATGGACTGGCGAGGCATACCGGCAGGTGGTCGGTGCCCTCCGTGCGCAGTTAGCGGTGGAGGATCTCACGCAGCCGCATTGGTGGACGCTCAACCACGTTGCCGGGGACCCGGGTAAGTGGACCCGCGCAATGTTGATCGAGCGGCTGGCGAAGTACGAGGACCTAGGGATCGACTTCAATAGTGTCTTCGATGACCTTGTCGCCCGTGGTTGGCTGACGGAGGACGCAGGGCTCATGACTTTGACCGAGGCAGGAGAGGACGGGCGGCTGCGGGCCAGGGAGCGCAACTTGCGCGTACATCAGCAGATGCACGAAGGCATTGATACGGCCGACTTCGTGACCACAGTCAACGTCCTTCGACGTATGGTCGCCAACCTGGGCGGCGACGGCAACCTGCCCGACTGACGGGTGCCGTAGGCAGCCGTACATGGGTGAGAACATCTCGGTGTGGCTGGTGTGATCACGGCGTCGGAGTCGTCCCGGATAGCCCCGTTCACCGGGTTGAGCAGCGTCAGTTCGGAAAGCCGGTCACGGCACTGCGTCGGGAGGGCGCGGACCCGGTCCGCAAGGGTCGGCCGTGGAGCCTGCCTCTCGAGGATCGGGTCCTGCTGGTCGCCGCGCACTGGCGGACCAACCTGACCATGCGGCAGCTCGCGCCGCTGTTCGGGGTCTCCAAATCTGCGGCCGACCGCATCATCGACCACCTCGGGCCGTTGCTCGCCCTGCAGCAGCGCAAGCGCTTCCCCAGGGACGCCGTGTTGATCGTTGACGGCACCTTGATGCCCACCCACGACCACAGCATCGCCGAGCAGTCCAAGAACTACCGGTACTCGACCAACGGGGTCGGCCTGGCCGCTCAGGCGAACGCCTTCGGCAAGCTGAAGGCGATCCTGCTGGATGCGAACCGGCTGGGACTGTTCGACGACAACCCAGTGGCCGGGGTGAAGCCGCCGCAGTACGACCCCAAGCAGGTGGTGATTCCCTCACCGGAGCAGCTGCGGCAGATACGCACCGCCGGCGACGACAGCTTCCTGCTGGTCGCCGATCTGATGAGCGGGTGCGGCATGCGTAACGGTGAGGCGTTCTAGCGCGTGTCTCTTCGATGGGCTGGTCAGTTTCTTCGGATGTGTCCGTGGACCGCCAGCACGTATATCGCGGCGGCTTCCTGCGGCTGGACCGAACGTCGCCCGGCCTCGAACGGGGTTCTGTGAGCTCCGAGCCGCGCGCACTACCCTGAGTCCATGCGGCAGGGGGCGGCGGCAGGGGCGCGGGACTGGCGGGTCGGTGACCGGGTCCTCGGGGTGTATGAGGTGACCGGTGCCCTCGGCGAGGGCGGCATGGGGCTCGTTCACCGGGTGCGGCACCTGGGGTGGGGCACCGATCTCGCCGTCAAGAGCCCCCGTCCGGAGCTCTTCCGGGACGAGGCGGACAGGGAACGGTTCGTCCGTGAGGCGGAGACGTGGGTGGGGCTGGAACTCCACCCGCACCTGTGCGGATGTCACTACGTGCGCACGATCGGCGGGGTGCCGCGGGTCTTCGCCGAGTACGTGAACGGCGGCAGCCTGCGTGAGTCCATCGACGAGGGCCGGCTCTACCGGGGAGCACGCGTCGAAGTGCTGGGCCGGATTCTGGACATCGCGATCCAGATGGCGCGCGGACTGGCCCACGCCCACCTCAGCGGGGTGGTGCACCAGGACGTCAAGCCGGGCAACGTGCTGCTCGACCGGCAGGGCACCGCGAAGATCACCGACTTCGGGCTCGCGCGGGCCCGGCACTTCGGTACCCGGCCGCCGTCCTCCGGCCGAGTGGCCGACCAGGCCACGATTCTGGTTACACACGGCGGGTTGACGCCCGCGTACGCCTCACCCGAGCAGGTGCGGGGCGCGCCCCTGAGCCGTCGCACCGATGTGTGGAGCTTCGCGGCCAGCGTGCTGGAGATGTTCACCGGGGCGGTGACGTGGGGAGTGGGGTCCGCCGCGGGGGCGGCGCTCGCCGCGTACCGGCTGAGCCCGCCGCCCGACGCTCCGGTGGCCTCGATGCCGACCGCGCTCGCGGAGCTGCTGGAACGCTGTCTGCGCGAGCGGGCCGAGGAGCGGCCCGGCGATCTGGCGGCGGTGGCAGGGGAGTTGGCCGAGGTGTATGCGGGGGAGGTCGCCGGGCCGTATCCACGCCGGGCGGAGACCGCCGCCGAGCAGCGGGCCGACGGGCTGAACAACCGGGCGATGTCCCTGCTCGACCTCGGCCGGACGCGGGAGGCGGAAGCTGCGCTCGCCGAGGCACACGCCGCCGACCCGCAGCACCCGCAGGCCACGTACAACCTCGGACTGATGAGGTGGCGGTCCGGCACGCTCGCGGACGACGCGCTGGTGGACCAACTGGAGTCGGTCAGGGCGAGTGCGGGAGGACCCTCGCCCGCCGACCAGCTCCTCGCCCACGTGCACCTCGAACGCGGCGATCACGAGTCCGCCCTGCCCCTCCTGCGCGCGGCGGCCGGAACCGCGGAGGCGACCGGGGACGCGGACGCGGGCACGGCGCTGCGCGACGCGCTGGCGCACGCCGAGCGCCAACACGCCGCCGGCGGGCGCCTGCTCGCCACCTTCACCGGGCACCGGGCCTTCGTGCACGCGGTGAGTCTCAGCGCGGACGGCAGCCGCGCGCTGTCCGGTGACGACGCCGGCGACGTGCGGCTGTGGGACACGGCCACCGGCCGCCCGCGCGCTCTCAGGGGACATCGGGCCGCCGTGCACGCGGTGTGTCTGAGCCTGGACGCCCGTCTTGCCCTGACGGGTGGGCAGGACGGCGACGTACGGCTGTGGGACACCGGAACCGGCCGCTGCCTGCACAGGCTTGCCGGGCACACCGGCTCGGTCCGCGCCGTCTGCCTCGCCTCCGACGGGAGCACCGCCCTGACCGGCGGCTGGGACGGCACCCTGCGCTGGTGGGACGTGGCCACCGGCCGCTGCCTGCGGGTCGTCGACTCCCCGGAAGGCCCGGGCGGGGCGGGCCACCAGATCAACGCCGCCTGCCTGAGCGCCGACGGGCGGTTCGCCCTGTTCGTGGGACGTCAGACCGTCCTCTGGGACTTGGCGGACGACCGCCGCGTGCAGACCCTGGACCGCGACGTGCTCTGGCCGGCCGCACTGAGCCACGACCGGCGGCACGCCCTGACCGGCGGCGACGACCGCGCCCTGGTGTGGTGGGACCTGGCGACCGGCCGGTCCCTGCGCATCCTGCGGGCGGACGCCCGGCACCCGTGCACGGCCGAGCTGAGCGCCGACGGGCGGTTCGCGGTGTCAGGGGCCATCGGCGGCACGCTGCGCTGGTGGGAGCCCGCCACCGGGCGTTGTCTGCGCACCTACGACGCCCACTACGCCCAGACGACCTCGGTGAGCCTGAGCGCGGACGGACGGCGGGTGCTCACCGGCGGCGACGACAGGGTGCGGCTGTGGCAACTGCCCGCCCCGGACGCGTACACTGCACCCTTCCAGATCTGCCGCCCCCGCTCCCACACCGAACTCACCCGGCACGACGATCGGGTCGCCGTACTGCTGGACGACGCCGAGTCGGCCGCGGGGCGGCAGCGGTACGCGGACGCACTGGCCCTGGTGGCCGAGGCACGCGCCCTGCCGGGCCACGAGCGGGACCCCCGTGCCCTGGCGGCCTGGCACCGGCTCTCGCTGGTCACCGTGCGGACGGGGGTACGGGGCGCCTGGCCGGCCGGGACCGTCGAGCTGCCCACGTCCGGCAGGCAGGCTCACGCCACCGCCGACGGCCGGCGCGCCCTGTGCGCGGACCTCGACACCCTGCGGCTGTGGGACTTCGAGGACGGCGGCCGGTGCGTGCGTACCTTCGACGGGCACGACGGAGCGGTCGAGGCCGTCTCCCTCAGCGCCGACGAACGCTTCGCCCTGTCGGGCGGGGAGGACGGGACGGTCCGCTTGTGGGACGTCCGCACCGGCCGCTGCCTGAGCGTCCTCGAAGGGCACGGGGCGAAGGTCCGCTCGGTGAGCTTCAGCGGCGACGGGCGCTTCGCCTTCTCCGGCGGCGAGGACGGGTCCGTGCGCTGGTGGGAGCCGGCGACCGGACGGATGCTGCGGGCCTACGAGTACGCAGGGCAGGGGGTGTACGCGGTGTGTCCCAGTACCGACGGGCGGTTCGTTCTCTCCTCCGGCAACGGCGGCAGGGCGCGGATGTGGGAGCTGGACTCCGGCCACTGCGCGCGGATCTTCGAGGACCTGGCCCGCAAGGCCGACATTGAGCCGCCGCCCCCGGGAATCCTGCACTCGGCTCGGCTCACCACGGACGGACGGCACGCGGTGACCGCCAACGGCGACGGGCGGGTGGTGCTGTGGGACGTGGCGGGCGGGCGGCCTCTGCACGTCTTCGAGGAGCACGCTGGGAGCGACGGGCACGCCGAGCCGATGACCTCGGTGTCCCTGAGCACGGACGGCCGTTTCGCGCTGGCCGCCAACTGGGACACGACCGTGCGGCTGCTTGATCTGCGGACCGGACGCTGCCTGCGCACCCTGGGCGGGCACCGGCGCTGGGTGCTGTCGGTCCACCTGAGTGCCGACGGGCGTTACGCGGTCTCCACCGGGACGGACCGGACCCTGCGCAGGTGGGAGCTCGACTGGGAGCTGGAGGCCAGGAAGCCGGCGGACTGGGACGAGGGCGCCCGCCCGCACCTGGAGGCGTTCCTCGCCGCGCACACGCCGTTCGGGCGGCCCGTGCCGCTCGGCCTCCAGGTGGTGTCGTACGACCCCAGGCTGGCCCGGCACGGAAAGCCGGTGTGGTCCGAGGCCGACGCGGACGCCCTGCTGCGTCACCTCGCACGTGCCGGATACGGGTGGCTGCGGGCGGACGGCGTTCAGGCGGAGCTGGAGCGGATGGCCGCGGCGTGGCAGGGACCCCGTCCGCTGCCCGAACCGCGGCGGGGGCCCGCGCGGGTGCTCAGTTCAGCAAGCTCTCGATATCGGGCTTGGCGAGGACGCCGGCGCAGCTGACGCAGACCGGCCTGCGCAGCACACGCCGGGACACGCACCGGTCGCAGAAGTAGGCGCGACAGCCCGCACAGTGCCAGAAGACCACGGCCCAGTGCTCCGGGTCGCTCCTGGCGACCGGATTGCCCCCCGGAACGCGCGACACCGACAGCAGGCGATCACAGCCCCTCCGGGAACACATCATGACAGCCATGAACGGACCGTAGCAGCGTCGCGCGACAGGTGACAGAGCCCGGGCAACAAGTAGGCGGGGATCAGGAGTTGGAGGAGCCCCCGCCCCCCGTGTGACTCCCGCCCGCCGTACGGGTCAACCGCCGGGCCTCGTCCTCGATCCTGCGGATCACGCTGCCGCCACTGCCGTCGTCCACCCCACTGTCCAGTAGCTGCGCCGCGATCGTGGTGAAGTACTGCGCGGCGCGCAGCACAAGGCCGTAGGCGTCGACGGCCTCGCCCTGCCGCAGCCGCAACAGTGCCTGGGAAGCGTCACTCATCACCCGGACGACCTGCTGCGAGAGCTGCGCGCGGGTCTCGGCGGGCAGCCCCACCGCGCGCCCCACCTGCCGCTGGATGCTGCCGCAGGAGCGCTCCAGCTCTTCCAGCAGTGTGAAGTCACGGCCCACCGGGGGGCCGACCCCCGCCGACGGGTTCGAGCTGCTCCGGAGCAGCAGGTGGGTGAGCGCCCGCGGCTCGTACCGGTGCAGGTCGATGGCGTGGGTGGCACCCAGCGCGGGCCGGAAGCACGGATGGATGTGGAACTCCGCCTCGTGCGGCTGTACGGGTACGTGGGCCCCGCCCGTGTAGACCACGTCGTTGCCGCGCCGCACCCCCAGCAAACCCACCCCGTACAGCGTGTCGACCACACCGGGCGCGGTGAGCCCCTCGGCGTAGGCGGGGTACTGGCGGTGGAGCGTCTCGGCGACGGTGTCGAAGCGGGCCTCCAGCGCACTGCGCATCACCACGTAGCCGGTGTTCTGGAACATGACGAACAGCTGTGCCAGGAAGGGATGGGTGACCAGGTACTCCTTGGCCAGGTCCTGCAGCTTCCACTCCGAGAACTGCCGGGTGGCGAGCAGGACATCGGCCTCGTGGATGCTCTCGTGCCCCCGCTCGACGGCGGTGTCCCGGCACACGTTGAGGTACTGGATCGCGTCGCGCGGGCGGGGCAGGGCGCGGCCGAAGAGGAAGTCGGCGGTGTCCTCGCCGCCCACGGCCGGCGGGAAGACCTCCCGCCACAGCCGGTCGCCGGTCAGCTCGGCGCCGGCCGACGCGCGGGCCCGGGCGAGAGCGAGGTCGCGCAGGCCGGTGGGGCTCCACTGGATGCGCAGCTCCTCGCTGTGGAACTTGTCGCCCTCGCTGAAGTTGAGAGTGTCGTATATGTCGGAGCGCAGGAAGAGCAGGCAGCGCAGCGCCTTGCCGTACGCGCCCGAGACGTGCTTCGCCGCCAGCAGAAGCCCGATGACCATGGCGTTGCTGTCCGCGTCGCTCGACCAGATCTGCTCCAGCTGGTCCACGAGCAGCAGGAGAGGGGCGTGCGAGCCCGCGCAGTCCAGATCGGCGAACGCCTCCGCCACGCCCCGCTCGACGACCTCCAGCTGACGTGCGGCGCGGGCGCCTTCGGAGGCCGGCGGGGCACCGCCCACATCCACCGCCGCCTTGACGCCGAAGGCTTCGAGGGAGAGCGACGTCTGCAGTCCGCTCACTCCGTGGAGCAGCCGGTCGTAGAGGCCGGGCTCGTCCGCGGACTCGCCGTTCGCGCGGAGGAACCGCCGCAGTGTCTTGACCGGGCGGGGCAGTCGCCGCAGCCCGTGCACCTGCTTGGCGTGGGCGACGATGTGCCGCGCGGCCTGGACAGCGAAGACGTAACGCCAGATCAGCGACTTGGCCGTGTCAAGGGTGAGCCCCTGTAGCTCGAATCGGCGGATCTCGTCGCCCGCCGCGTCGTCGGGGGTGATCAGGGCGGTGCCGCCGGGGTGGACGCCGTCGGCGGTCAGATGCATGCAGATGGCGCTCTTGCCAGAGCCCTTGCGGCCGATGATGAGAATCTTGCGGCCGGACACGGCCGCGTCGTAGGCGGCGGTCCGCAGGAACCCCTCGCGCAGCAGGCCGTCGGACATATCCCGCTCGGCGTCCTCCCGCCCGAAGTAGAGGCGCTCGACCACACCCGACGGCCCCGTCATGGATCCCCCAACTCCCGTGCTCCGCTCGGTCCTCGCTGCGCATGATGCCAGCTTGTTGCGATGGGTCACTCCTGTGGTTCCAGCCACTTCACTCGGAGATCGCGCGCGCCGAGGGAGCGTGTGGCACCGTGGACTCAGGCCTGGTCCGTCACTCCCCCCGTGGTGGCGGACCAGGCCTCATTGCGTGTCAGGGACCAGCGCTTCATGCGGTGAGGAGGTCTGGGCGGCAACCTGCCGCAGATCGGCCTACAGACGCAGCCGTACGCCAGGCTGGCCGGGATCCCGGAAGGTCATGGCGGGAAGCCCGAAGGCCCGGGTATGCCAGGGGGCAGGATCCTGCGGGCGCAAAGCATGGGCGGACGCGATTCCCGGCCGCACGTCATGGAGGGCGTCGTTGAAGACCACGCCTCCCAGGCCCGGCATCCGGCGAAGAGCCGCCAAAGCCTCCTGCTGTGTGCCCGGACCGTCCAAACGCACTCGGCGATGCACATCCGCTGCCCCCACTTGCACCCACAGCTGTGCGGCAGAGGTCCGCCACCATCCGGATCCCCAGTCGGTCCTGCGGTATACATGCCAGGTACTCACAGCCGTCTGCGCGTCCTCGGGCTCCAGCAACGTGGCGTCACCGGTGTGCGCCGTCACCCGGCCCGCCAACGCCGTCATGACACGGCGCTCAGCCTCACTCAGCGCACCCCAGCGGCTTCCCTGCAGGCGCACCTCCACTCGGTAAAGCACCCCCCGTGCCCTCATCCTGCCCGGCATCCTCCACCCGGGAGAACAGCAGGCCGCACCGCTCCCACAGCTCACAGGCGGTGTTCTCCTCGCCACGAGGGACACGGACCAGCACTGCCGCACGATGAGTGAACTCTCCGGCCTGCGGGGGCGCCTCGCCGGAGATGCCGTCGTTGCCCTCCGGTTCGGGCGCACGACGGGAACGGAACGGGGCGACAAGCGCGCTTGCCACGACGGTGAACCTCCACTACTGGGCAGGGGCGACGGTGCACACCAGCACCGCTGGTGAGGACACTCAACGCTGGCAGGCCGCTGGGCCCGCGACTGCGGTAAGCAACAAGAGGCACGACCCAGCGGCGCCACCGCGCGGTCGCCACGAGATACGACAAGCTCGCCGTCCGCTACGAAGCGACCGTACTGGTCGCAGCGATCAACGAGTGGCTGTGACGAGCGTCCTCATGCTCGGCGTCCTGGTGGTTCTCACTGGTCTTCGGTGTCAAATGCCTGGGCAACGGCGAGGCTGTCCTCGTAGGTATGGTGCCGGGTGACCAAGCCGTCTTCGAAGGTGAGATGCAAAGCGAACCGTGCGCGATACGCACGTCCGGTGGACCGTGCAGTCTGGCGGATTTCGCCGATCACGACCGCGTCGTTTCCGTCGATGAGGATGCGCTCGACCTCAGTCGCCACCTGCTCCGGCACGTGGTGCTCGGCAAGTTCGCGATAGTGGGCGGCCGCGTCGGCCCGAGTGGACCGATGACGTATCCAGGGCGTGGCAGTACGACCGTGCTCGGCCTCCGGCCAGTTCAGCTTCCAATCGCCCCGCTCGGCATACAGCTCGGCGATGCGCTGGGGGTCGCCCTCACCGATCGTGCGCAGTAACTCCTCAACCGCGGTCCGTGTGTCCGGTGATGTGTCTATGGACATGATTGGCCCCTCCGTATGGTCCGCGCCCTGCTCACGCGGCGAGATCACCAACCTAGCCCGCACAGTCCGGCCGAGACGATTACCTGCGAAGTAGGGCGAGCGCAGCATCAAGATCCACTTGCGAACGCACCCTAGGAGCTGTCTCTTTGGTGTTCGGTGACAGGACGGTGCGGCCGGGAGCCGGACCTGACACATCCGCCCGATGAAGGTCCGCTCACTGCACGCCTCCCTCTCAAGGCTGCTTGCACCGCCTCTATGATCGACCGGCCGCAGAACGACAACAGGTGGAGGGCGTGATGCCTGGTCAGGTGACCGCAGTGAGCCGTAACGAGGGGTACTCGTTCAGCAAGCCCAATCGCGATTCCGTCAGGCTGCTCACGGGGCTCGGAGTGGAAGGAGACGTTCACGCAGGTGAGACGATCCGCCACCAGTTCCGCATGACCTACGAACCGGACCTGCCCAACCTGCGCCAGGTCCACTTGATGCACGAGGAACTCTTCGACGAACTCGCGCTCAAGGGCTTCGAGGTCTCTGCGGGCCAGCTCGGCGAGAACATCACCACGCGCGGGGTGGACCTGTTGGGCCTGCCCACCGGCGCCCTGCTCCATCTCGGGGAGCAGGTGGTGCTCGAGGTGACCGGACTGCGCAACCCGTGCTCGAAGATCAACGACTTCCGCAAGGGGCTGCTCGGTGAGGTCTTCGCCATGGACCCCTTGTCCGGCGAGTTCACGTTCAAGTGTGGCGTCATGGCTGTGGTCCGCTGTGGAGGGACCGTCCGCCCCGAGGATTCCATCCGGGTCGAGCCCCCGCTACCCCCTCACCGCCCGCTGGAACGGGTCTAGGTTCTTGTTCCGTGGTCATCGGCGTGCCCAGATGAGGATGGCGGCAAGATGGAGTGCGGCCTGGTAGGCGATCGCAGGTTTGTCCGTTCGCCTGGCCAGGCCTCGCCACTGCTTCAGGCGGTTGATGCATCGTTCGACGGTGTTGCGCTGCTTGCACGCCTCGGCATCGAAGCCGGGTGGGCGACCGCCCCGGCTGCCCCGTCGCCGTTGGTGGCCGATCTGGCCGGACGCCTGCGGGATGACCGCGCCCATGCCCCGGCGCCGGAGGTGGTTGCGCGTTCGGCGGCAACATCATCGAGACCGGCACCGACTCCTACCGTCTGGCCGCCCAACGCCCGCGCCGAACAGAAGGCCGCCGCGGTCGCCGCGGGCTGAAGAAGACGGCGCCGTCCTACGGGGCCGGGCACGTCGGCGCCCCGCCCTGCTCCAGTCCTCTACTTGCCGGGCAGTACCGAGCGGTCAGGCGTCGAATCGCTTCTCCTTCCGGGTGGGGAGACCTGTTCACGCGCGATGTCGCCCGGTAGATGCCGGATAGGTCGGGGCCCCACCCCTTGCGACGGGTTGATCAGTCCTGCGCCACGTTCGCCGCGGTCACATTCTCGATCACGCGGCCGAGTTTGGTCTTGGCCCGGGTCAAGTCCTGGATGCGTGCGGCGATGCGGTCACGTTCGATGATGAGCTGGTCGAGCATGGCGGGGGTCGCGACGCCGGTGCTCACGCACGGTAGGAGTTCGACGACGGTACGGCTGGAGAGGCCGGCTGCGAAGAGGTCCTGGATGAGCTGGACCCGCTCCAGGGCTTCGTCGGGATAGTCACGCTGCCCACCGGGAGTCCGCGCCGATTCCAGCAGCCGCTGTTCCTCGTAGTAGCGCAGGGCCCGCACGCTGACCCCTGACCGCCTGGCGAGCTGTCCGATGCGCATGACGCAGGTCACTCCCTTCCTGCTCGTACCTCACGTTGACGTCAGGTCTAGGCTAGCAATACCGGCTCCGGGGGCAGCTCTCGGGGCCGATCGGACCGTTGCTGGCGCCGAGATTGATCATGACCCGGTGGCCGACCCGAGGGCGTTCACGCGGTTCACATACGCACGGCAGTCCTCGCGTCGTGCCGGGATCGCCGAGCCCGCCCGAGGGCACATGGGTATCGACCGTGACGGGCGGCGTGATCCCTCGTAGTGGCGCAGGCTCCCACGCTCACCCCGCCCGCTCGCACCCTCACCCATCCGCGCCTGCCTTCCTCCGGCCGGGCAGCAGTTGCGGCTTGCACCTCACGTCAACGTCAGGTTCTAGAGTGACGAGCGTCGGATGAACACGTCATTCCGGCCCGTCAAAGTAAGGCAGACCATTATGCGCGCAGCCCGGTTCCACGAATACGGCGGAGCGGAGAGCCTGGTGATCGAGCAGGCCCCCGATCCCCACCCCGGACCCGGTGAGATTCGTGTCCGCGTCGCGGCGGCCAGCGTTAATCCCATCGACTGGAAGCTGCGCTCCGGCGCCCTGCACCAGATCTTCCCCCTGGATCTGCCCGACATTCCCGGGCGCGACGGCGCCGGTGTGGTCGACGAGATCGGCGACGGGGTGCAGGGGGTGAGCATTGGCGACCGGGTCTTCGGGCTGGGCGGCGTCACCGGCGCGACCGCGGAGCTTCTCATCCTTTCGGCCTGGGCGCACACCCCCGCCACGTGGAACGACGAGCAGGCTGCGGGCGCCGGTCTCGCGTCCGTGACCGCGATGCGTGGACTCGACGCGCTCGGCCCCCTCGCGGGGCGCACCCTCCTCGTCGAGGGCGCCGCCGGAGGCGTGGGCAGCGCGGCGGTCGAGATCGCCGTGGCACAAGGTGTCGGCACCGTGATCGGGACAGCCAGCGAACGCAACCACGAGTTCCTCACCTCTCTCGGCGCCGTTCCCACCACCTACGGCCCCGGCCTCGCACAGCGCCTCACCACCCTCGCTCCGCACGGCGTCGATATCGTGCTCGACACCGCGGCCTCCGGCTCCCTGGACGATCTCGTCGCGATCGCGGGCGACCCGAAGCGCGTCGCGACGGTCGCCGACCACGCGGGCGGGCACCGCCTGGGCACGCATGTAGCCCACGCGGTGAACGACTCCACTCTCCTGTCCGCGGCGGCGGAACTGGGCGGGCAAGGCCGCTACACACCCCGTATCGAACAGGCCTACCCCCTGGAGCGGATCGCCGACGCCCACGCGCACGCCGAGCGCGGACGCACCCGAGGAAAGATCGTGATCTGCATCTGAACAGGCCGATCTGTATCTGAACAGGCCGACGAGGTAGGTAACTCGCAACGTGCGGGCCTGCGTGGCGAGCGTGCCCTCGATCGGTACCGGCGAGCGGGCGGTCCGAAGCGGGCCGATCTCCATGGCGCCTCGTCAAGCAGGCCGCCCCCACTCGGGCACCGCACGTGGCACATGAGCCGTCGTCCACTGGGCACTAGCCTCATCCAGCTTCAGCAGCCCCGTGAGAGGGGTTCAAATACGGGTTCTCAATCGGTCGCAGCGGGGCCCGCCAGGTGGAGTCATATCCCACCTACAACTTCGGGTCTCCCAGGCACCGGGTGGAGTCAGAACTGACCTACAAGTGGCGTCAACCGTCACCTACGAAGCCATCCAGCACACCCAAGACGGCCTCCTGTGTCTGGCGCCTGAACTGGTCCCGCTGTTCAAGGCCAAGCACGCCCGCCGAAAGGATCAATCAGACATCGACGCGACCCTCCCGCACATGCCCTCAGCTCAGCGCGAGACCCTGGCCGAGCTACTCAACCGCGTACCCCCGGGGCATCCCTGGATTGCGGATCTGTAGCCGGCTACTGGGGGTGTGACCGAGATGCGCGCCAAAGGGGCAACGGGATGATCTTGAGGCCCTGAGCGCCGGGCCCGTCCCGTATTTCGGAGGGACACCTAAGCTGCTCTGCCAGCGGCAGAACACCGGCCGGACCGGGCTCGACGATCACTACAGTCCAGTCTCATGACGACGATTACGACGCGTACGGTCGAGTACCCGGCCGACGGTTTGACGATGATCGGGCACCTCGCGCTCCCGGCCGGGGTCGATCGCCGGCCTGCAGTGCTGCTCGGACCAGAGGGCATGGGGCTCAGCGACGTCGAGCGCCGCCGGGCCGATGCTCTCGCCGAGCTGGGATATGTAGCGCTGGCCTTCGACCTTCACGGCGGGCGCTATCTGGGTGACCCCGAGGAGATGCTGGCCCGTTGCATGCCACTGCTCGCTGATCCCGACCGGATGCGGCGCATCGGCCACGCGGCACTCGACGAGTTACGCGCCGAACCCCGGACCGACCCCGACCGGATCGCCGCCATCGGCTACGGCACCGGGGGCGCCATCGCGCTGGAACTCGGGCGAGGCGGCGTCAACTTGCGCGCGATCGGGACAGTCAACGCTACTACCACGGGCCGACCGGGCGAGGCAGCGCGCATCCGCTGCCCGGTGTGGGCCGGGGTCGGATCGGAAGACCCGATCATGCCGCCCGCGCAACGAAACGCGTTCACCGCTGAGATGCAGGCCGCGGGCGTCGACTGGCGCCTCGCGATCTATGGCGGCGCCTTGCACGCCTTCCACCACCCGCCGGTCGACCACCCCGTGGTCCCCGGTGTCGGCTACCACCCACAGCACGCGCAGCGAGCCTGGCGCGACGTCGTCGACCTGCTCGCCGAGTGCCTGCCCGTGACGGAGGACCTGGGGGCATGACCCAGGTAAGCCTGCTGGCGCCGGGCACTGACAGTCCCCTCCCCTCAAGCCCGCACAGCAGAACCGCATTCGGGCGGAAGCTCGATCGCGGAAACACGTTCGCAACTGCCGCAGTAAATACCGGATTTACTGAGACGGAGCCCTGGCCGTGATCGTCGCGACCTGCGGCGGACCGTTCCGGCTTCCGGGGCGAGATGTACGCATTCACTACGGCGTCAGTGTGCTGACCACGCGTAAAGCCGCATCAAGATCTACTCATTGCCCCCTTGACGCGTATCTCGGCTGAACCCCTACTGGTGGGCTCGCTCAACTGTCCCTGGCTCCGCGAGGAAGCCAGGCTGCGCGCACCCGGCCATGTGAAAGCGGGTCAGGGCGTGGGCTGCAGACGGGCTGGACAGCGCCGCCCGGCTCAGCGAATCCGGGGCAGCGCCTTGTCGGGGTGCGCGGTGTGGACGTATCCCTGGTGGTTCTGACCACTCGCCCCGGCACGGATAGCCACAGCAAACTCGAACTGCTCTCCGTCATCGGGCAGCTCACTCCCTGACGTCCCGGACCGGCGGACGGGCTGGGCTCGGCGCGGGTGGCCCGGACAAGGGCAGCCTGGAATGGTGCAGCCCATACGACTTTTGACCTGCGCTCTGCGGCCAGATATGTCGGCCCCCTGCGCTGTCCGGGCTCCGTGGTCGGGCCGCCGGTTTGACCGGAGGCCCCCTCCGTTTTACTCTCGAATGCATACGGAGGCAGCATCCGTTTTGATGCGGCCACGGGATCACGGCAGGGCAGGAGGGTTCATGAGCGCCGGTGAACAGCGGGGACGCAAGCCCCGCGCGGACGTCCAGCGCAATCGCGCGGCCCTCCTGGAGACCGCGCAGCGTCACTTCCTGCAGTACGGGGTCGGCACCTCCCTTGAGGCGGTGGCCAGGGAGACAGGCGTCGGGCCCGGCACCCTGTACCGGCACTTCCCCACCCGGGAGGCGCTGCTGGCGGCTGTGCTGCAGACGCGCTCCGAGGAGCTGGTGGCCCGCCAGGCGGACATCGATCAGCTCGGCGACCCGGCCGAGGCGCTGGAGCAGTGGCTGCGGGCGATGGAGGAGTACTTCAGCGCCTTCAGTGGGCTGCCGGACCCGCTCATGGCCGCGGCCCGGGCTCAGGAGCCGGACAACCCGCTCACGATTCCCTGCGACATCCTCATCACCGCCACCGACCAGTACGTGCGAGCCGCACAGCTCGCGGGGCGCGTGCGCGCATCGGTGCGGGGGCACGACCTTTTCCTCGCGGCCTGCTCCACTGCCTGGATCAAGGGCAACGGCATAGAGGAGGAGTCGCTCGACCGGCTCCGTACGCTCATCGCGAGCGGTTACCGCCAGCAGGACACCCAGGCATAGGGCGTCAGGCACCCCGCCCCCCGCATCGCCAGGTGGCACCGCCACCCAGCCATCACATCGCGCTGCCTTCAGAGGCGGCGCACCCTCCCTAAGGACAAATCATGAAAATTACTGTCATAGGCGCTGGCGCTATAGGCGGGAACCTCGCTGCCAAGCTCAGCACGGCCGGTCACGACGTTCAGGTGGCCGACGCCCGCGGCCCTGAGGCCGTCCGGGCGGAGGTACTGGAGGCCGGGGCCCGCGCGACGGAGCTTGCCGACGCCGTCCAGGGCCGGGACGTCATCATCCTGGCCATCCCCTTTGGGGTGGCGGGCCAGCTGGCCGGCCTGTTCGCGTCGGTGCCTGACGAGACGGTGGTCATCGACACCTCGAACTACTACCCCGGCATGCTCAGCGAGCCGATCGAGGCGGTGGACAACGGCCAGGTGGAGAGCGTGTACACCGCCGAGCTGCTCGGCCGCCCCGTGGTCAAGGCCTGGAACGCCGCCCTAGCGGAGACCCAGCGGACCAAGGGTGTTCCGGCCGGAACACCCGGCCGCCTCGCCATCCCCGTCGCCGGTGACTCCGAGGAGACGCGGAAGGTGGCCATGCGGCTCGTGGACGACACCGGCTTCGACCCCTACGACGCCGGCACACTGGCCGACTCCTGGCGCCAGCAGCCCAACAGCCCCGCCTACTGCACCGAACTGACCCTCGAAGAGCTGCCGGCGGCACTGGCCGCGGCCGATCGCGCCAAGGACGCGGCCATCCGCGACAGCCTCCCGGAACGCTTCGCCGCCCTCCCGGCCAACCCCACCGTCGACGACGTCGTCGAGATGAACCGCGCCGCCCACCGCTGAGCAACCCGACGCGACTCTCGTGCACCCAACGGCACGAGGGCGGCTGCGTCGGCACGCCGCGAACACACACGACGAACGGCGCTCACTTCGGCAAGGCCGCCATTACTCACCCGCACCAGCGCGTCCGCGGCCAGCCAGCAGCCCCAAGAACCCCGGTCACCGAAACCGGGGTTCCGTTTCGGACAAGGAGTTTCACCATGAAGATCGGCATTCTCGGCACCGGGAACATCGGCAAGACGTTGACCAGGCGGTTGAGCGTGGCCGGGCACGAGGTAAAGGCGGCCAATTCGCGCGGCCCGGAGACGATCGAGGCGGACGTGCTGTCCTCGGGCGGACGAGCGGTGACCGCGGCGGAAGCCGTAGTGGACGTCGACGCCGTGATCCTCTCCATTCCCTTCGCCCGCATTCCGCAGGTCGCACCACTGATCGCCAGGGTGCCGGCTGACACGGTGGTCATCGACACGTCGAACTACTACCCGCACCGGGACAACCGCATCGCCGCGATCGAGGCTGGCCAGGCCGAGAGCGTGTGGGCTGCCAAGCAGCTGGGCCGGCCCATCGTCAAGGCGTGGAACTCGATCGGAGCCGAGTCGTTCGCGCACAGGAGCAAGCCGGCGGGAAGTGCGGACCGCATCGCGCTGCCTGTCGCGTCCGACAGTCCGCGAGAGCGTGACCTGGCCATGGTTCTCGTCGAGGACACCGGGTTCGACGCCTTTGACGCGGGGCCGCTCGCACAATCGTGGCGGCAGCAGCCCGGCACCCCCGCCTACTGCACGGATCTCACCCGTCAGGAGCTGGCGGACGCACTGGCGACGGCCGACGCGGCGCGATCACCGAAGCGGCGCGACCTCGGGCTCGCCGTGCTCCAGGAACGCTTCGCGGCCGGAGGGCAACCAGACGCGGAATACCTTGTCCGCCTGAACCGCGCAATTTTTATGTGAGGGGGACGGGGGCTGACGCGGTGACCCGTCAAGGGCATGAACGCATGGTCAGGTACCCCACCGACAGCCCAGCCGAATTCTGTGTGGCCGGCCCGGTCCTCCATCACGTCACCGTTTGGGGCGACCGAGGATCGCAACCGCATGATCGTGCGGGACCTCGCCAACGGCGCGGACTGGCGGTTGCCCTCCAGGGTGGCCGAGGATCGCAACCAGCCGGTGAGCTAGTGCTCTGACCGCATAGGTTCACCGGGTTGGCGGTGGCACGGTCTGGACCGATTTGGATGTGGGCAGGTATCCGAGGTTCGGGGAGGCGTGGTGGCGGAGCCGGTCAAGGTCCGGAGACTGACGGATCAAGAAGGCCAGCAGTTACATCGGATCGTGCGTCGTGGCAGCACGAACACCGTGCGCTATCGGCGGGCGATGATGCTGCTGGCCTCGGCAGCCGCCAACCGAGTGCCGGTCATCGCCCAGCTGGTCGCTGCCAACGAGGACACGGTGCGCGACGTCATCCACCGGTTCAACGAGATCGGTCTGGCCTGTCTGGACCCTCGTTGGGCGGGAGGCCGTCCCCGCCTGCTCAGCCCTGACGACGAGGACTTCGTCGTCCAGACGGCCACCATCCGCCCGGCCAAGCTCGGGCAGCCCTTCACCCGCTGGTCGATTCGCAAGCTCGCCGCCTACCATCGCAGGGTTCACGGCCGGGCGATCAGGATCGGCCGCGAGGCCCTACGCTGTCTCCTCGCCCGACGAGGCATCACCTTCCAGCGCACGAAGACGTGGAAGGAGTCCACCGATCCGGATCGTGACGCCAAGCTTGACCGAATCGAGCACATCGTGGACCGCTTCCACGACCGGACGTTCGCGTTCGACGAGTTCGGGCCGCTCGGCATTCGTCCCACCGCCGGAGCCGTTGGGCGGAGCGGCGAAGGCCCGACCGCCTGCCGGCGACCTACCACCGCACCCACGGAGTGACCTACTTCCACGGCTGCTACTCAATTGGCGATGACACTCTCTGGGGCGTCAATCGCCGCCGCAAGGGCGCCACGAATACACTGGCCTCACTCAGGTCGATCCGTGCTGCCCGCCCCGACGGCGCCCCGGTTTACGTGATCATGGACAATCTCTCCGCCCACAAGGGCGCCAAGATCTACCAGTGGGCCCGAAAGAATCGGGTCGAGCTGTGCTTCACCCCGACCAATGCGTCCTGGGCGAACCCGATCGAGGCACACTTCGGACCGCTGCGGCAGTTCACCCTGGCCAACTCGAACCACTCCAACCACACCGCCCAGACCCGCGCGCTGCACCGCTACCTGCGGTGGCGCAACGCCAACGCCCGCCCCCCCGAGGTCCTGGCCGCCCAACGCCGCGAACGAGCGCGCATCCGCAGCGAGAAGGGCCTCCGCTGGGGAGGGCGCCCGCTCGCCCGTGCGGCCTGACTTGTCGAGGACATCCAGGAGCCCTGATGGCAGTAGAGATCGTCTACGAGACACACGCCACCACCACGGACAACGAAGCCGGCATCGCCACCGGCTGGCTCCCGGGCCGACTCTCGGACCTGGGCTGCCGCCAGGCCCGGGAATTGGGCGAACGCCGACCCGGCGACGGCTTCGCGGCCGTGTTCGCCTCCGACCTGCGCCGCGCTGTCCAGACAGCCCGGACCGCGTTCCCCGACGGCCGTCCCCCGATTCACCAGGACATCCGACTGCGTGAGTGCAACTACGGAGACCTCAACGGACACCCGATCTCCCTCATCGCCGCCCAACGAGCCCAGCACATCGACGAACCATTTCCCGGAGGCCAGAGTTACCGCCAGGTCGTCACGGCCACCCGTGCCTTCCTTCACGACCTCGCCACCGGATGGGACGACAGCAGAATCCTGGTGATCGCCCACTCGGCCAACCGATGGGCTCTCGACCATCTGCTCACCGGAACACCGCTGGAAGAACTGCTCCAAGCACCGCCTACCTGGCGCCCGGGCTGGCACTACACGCTATCCGCCGACTGGCCCGCCTCAGTCCGGTGAACCTATGCGGTCAGAGCACTAGCTGTCCTGCCCCTCACCGTCTCAGCGCCCGCCTACGCGGCAGAGACCCTTCCCTTGACCGAAGCCGTCGCCGCCCTGCCCCTGGGGACCGAGTCCCGGGACGGTTACGACCGGGACGCCTTCCGCCACTGGAACACCAGCGCCAACCCCACCGACGGCTGCAACACGCGCGCCGAGGTCCTGATCTCCGAGGCCGTCGAACCACCTGCGGTTAACCCCAACTGCCGTCTGACGGGTGGGAGCTGGTGGTCGTACTACGACCAGGTGTGGGTGACATCAGCCTCCGGCCTGGACATCGACCACATGGTGCCCCTCGCGGAAAGCTGGGACAGCGGTGCGTCCGCGTGGACGGCACAGCGCCGCGAGGCGTACGCCAACAACCAGGGCGCGGACACCAGCCTGATCGCCGTCACCGCCCGCTCG
Source organism: Streptomyces sp. NPDC024017 (assembly GCF_040638895.1). NCBI lineage: Bacteria > Bacillati > Actinomycetota > Actinomycetes > Kitasatosporales > Streptomycetaceae > Streptomyces > Streptomyces sp. NPDC024017. Next base: position 528,391 of record NZ_JBEZYZ010000007.1, read on the forward strand.
AACCGGTCCAAGGCAGACCAGGATCCCGCCCAGTGGCTGCCGCCCGCCGCCGGCGTGCACTGCCGGTACGTCGCCGAGTGGGTCGCAACGAAGCTCCGTTGGAGCCTTGCGGCCGATGAAGCCGAGGTGGCCGCCCTGCGCGAGGTGGCGGCCGGTTGCCTGGACCAGACCGTGACGTACGAGCCGGTCGCATAACCGACCTGCGCAACCCGTCGTAGGGCGGCGGGTCCGCTGGCCGGAGGCGGCGCGTCGGCGGTGCGGTGACACCAGACAGGCGCACTCGTTCCTGCGGTGAAGAACCTGGGCCGTGCGGGTGAGCCCAGCCGCTTATGTCCCCCGGGGGCGTGCGGGGGCCGGTAGAAAGCGGGGGGCTTTTCGTCGTGATGAAGGGTGGCCGTGGTGAGTCGAGGCTTGATCGTCGTGGATGTGCAGAACGACTTCTGTGAAGGGGGCAGTATTCCCGTGGCGGGTGGTGCGGGGATCGCGACCAAGATTGCCGACCTGGTGGAGCAGAGCGCGGGCCGTGACTACCAGTACGTCGTTGCCACCCGCGACCATCACATCGACCCGGGAGGTCACTTCTCCCAGACCCCGGATTTCAAGGACAGTTTCCCCGTCCACTGCGTGGCGGGAGGCGAGGGCGGCGAGTTCCACCCTCACTTCGCCCCTGCCGCCACTGGCGGAAAGGTCGACGCCGTGTTCTTCAAAGGCGCCCACAGCGCTTCAAAGAGCGGCTTCGAAGGGGCAGACGAAGAAGGAACCCCCCTCGCGGACTGGCTGCGCGTCCACCCAACGGCGCGCGCAGGTGAGAGAGCATGCGGGCCACGAAGTCCACGACCTCCGCAGCGCTGAGATCCGCAGTGAAGTCAGCTGTCAGCCAGGAGGACCAATCTGCGTGATCTGCCAGCTGCCCGCACGGATCCGAGCCAGTTCCAGCCACACATCATCGTTGCCGAGGCGTATCCGCGGTTCTTCCATCGTCGCCCTCCGACATCCATGGCCTGGACTCAAGATCGTATGGGGCTGATCTCCATCATCGGAAGTCGGCACTTGCCATCCACCCACCAGCGACCCCGGCGAACCTTCCCGGTCAGAGCACTAGCCTCACCCTGGCTGGAAGCGTCGTCACAGCAACAACCAGAACTTCCGGGTCAACGCACCCTGAGAAACCGCCCGCTCCTGCCTCCACCGCCGGTCGGGGGCAGGAGCCGGGGCGGCGCCGGAGCCTCGTGACAGAGCCCGGCGCCCGGCGGGGTCTCAGGGGGCCACGAGTTCAGAGGGAGCGGGTCGGCGGGGCTGAGGTCGAGCCGCGCCCCACCAGTTTCGGTGGGAAGACGTGCTGCGTGCGCTGGACCGGGGTGCCGGCCACCGCCTCCAGCAGGGCGCCCAACGCCGACGTCGCCATCGCACGCATCGGCTGCCGCACGGTCGTCAGCGGCGGATCCGTGAACGCGATCAGCGGCGAGTCGCTGAAGCGGACCACCGACACATCTCCGGCACTCGCAGGCCCCGCTCACGCGCCGCCTGCACCGCCCGCTTCGTGGCCGCCTCCCACCGTGAACAGCGTCCGCTGGATGAGGCCCTCCGACTCCGCAGAAGCCACAGCCGCCGGGAACGCGTTGTCGGACCGCGCGGGTACGTCGCGCACGAGCTACGGCCCGCCGCCTCGCGATGCACCGCACCGGACACCGCGACCCGGCAAACCTTTTCGGTCACAGCACTAGAAGCGGACGGCCCCGTCGTCTGGCGGTCGCCCTTCGGGGGCGACCGAGGATCGCAACTCCGGCACCGACTCCACGCCGGTGAAGGAAGCCAAGCTGGCGGTCGCCCCTCTGGGGCGACCGAGGGTCGCAACCTCCCGAAAGCGGGAGGAACCCTGACCGGACCGGTGTGGCGGTCGCACTGTGGGGCGGCCGAGGATCGCAACGACGAGCCTCACCTCTACAACACGCCTGAACTGCGGCTGGCGGTCGTTCTCCGGGGCGACTGAGGATCGCAACGCCACGGCCGCACGGTGATCGGCCAGGCAAGGGGCTGTCTCAGGTGCTCAGTGAAACGAGCCCAGGGCGTACGGCATGCGTACACCCGCGTGTGCGATTCGCGCACAGGCGGGCGTGCTGGCCTGCCGGCGGCGCAATGGCAGAGGACCCGAGCCGAGTGACTATGTCCATCGCATGCCGATGGTGGAGAGCTGCTCCACGCGTTCGGGGGAGAGGGCCGCGGCTCTGCTGCGCTGGTTGCCGATCCACGCACCGAGCTTGATCGGCCGCTCCTCCTGGTCGTCGCCGTTCCCGTCGTCGATGATGATCCGTTCGATGTGCTTCCTCGGTACGCGAAGGTGCCCCTCGCGCTCGTAGTACTGCTTGGCGGCCGCGTAGTTCATGGCCCACTTGTCGGCCTGGCTACGGCGCGGCTTCGGCTTCTCGTCCTCGTCGGCGGGTTGGATGCCGAGGACGTGCTCCAGCATCCACTGCTGCACGCCGGTGAGCTTGTCGAAGTCGAGCCGTTGGGCCCGTACCCATCGCCCCAAATCCTCGCCTTGGTGCACGACGTCGCCTGGCGAGGTGGGCAGTTCCCCGCCGGCTTCCAGGTGTTGCCGGGTGAGGTGGAAGCATCGCTGCCATTCGACTGGCCAGGTGGGGCACCACGACGGGTCGATGTCCTCCAGTTGCTCGCGCCGCTCATCCGATAGCGCGCCGACCGCCGACTGCACTGGCAGGCCTTCGGCTCGCCGCTGCTCGTTCTGAGCGGCCTTCCGGGCGGCAGCCCGCGCGTTCTTCAACCAGATGCCCACTCGGTAGCCCTGGTAGGTGGCGCCCAAGGGTGCCAGGAGGTGCCCGTTGTCCTCGGCCCACCTACGGGCCGCGGCGAGTCCTTCCTCCCATGCGACGTCGTAGTGGCTCCAGATCATGCCGAGCTTGTCCAGCTGCGCAATGCGGTTCTCGTCCATGTCCCCGCGGGCGTAGAAGCGCCGGTTGTCGGCGATCCACTGCCCGAGAGGAAAGTCTGCGAGCGAGGTCGGCCACCCCTCGGCCTTCACTGCCTGGGCGTCACCGCCGGGGACGCGGTAAGTGAAGGGGACTTTCAGATCGCCGTGCACGCGGGTGTAAGTGACGGCCGCCTCCACACCGCGTCGCCAGTGAGCGTGTTCGGGGTTGAGGACGCGCAGGTTGATGAATGCGGCCAGCTGCGCGGGGTCGCGTGGGGTGCTGAATTTCAGCAGCTCCCGAGCCGGTACCGACAGTGCGCGGTCGCCGCCTTCGGCTCCCTCACTCCGCTGCTCCCCGCTACGGCTCCGTACGCCCCGGACGCTGCTGCGGGCTTGCTGTTCGGCGAGCTGCTCGACGACTCGGGCGTCGTGGGCCCTGAGTGCTTCGAGGAGCTTGGCGAGGCCGCCGTAGGCGCGAGAGGTGAGCATGTTGTCCACCGTCTCCCCAGGCCCGAGCAGAACGGGCACCACGAGGGAGGCGACTTTGCCCTCGCCGGGCTGCATCCGCAGCGCACGCCCCACGGCCTGGACGAGGTCCGGCATCGACCCGCGCACATCCGCCCAGTAGACGGAGTCGCAACTTTTCGTGTCGATGCCCTCGCCCAGCACCTTCACCGAGCCCAGGAAGCCCTTCTCCACGACGGTGCCGTCCGCAGCGATCCCCTCAGCGAACTCGCTCAGCACCCGCCGACGCTGGAGCGGCTTGTGATCGCCACACAGCCAGTCCGCCCAGACCGTGCCGGGGTAGAGCTCAGGGTCGACGGCGTGCAATTGCGCGGCGACGTCGGGAAGACCGGCCGCGAACGCCTCGGCCTCCTTCACCATGTGGTGAAAGACCAACGTCCTACGGAAGCCTTCCTCCGCCGACGCCCTCACCAACGCGGTCTGCAATGCGGCCAGCCGCGCCCCACGCACCTGCTCGGACCGCGCGTCTTCGCCCAGCAGCTGGGCGGCCTGAAGCTGAGTGTCCGTGATGTCCACGCACACCACCTGGTACGGCGCACAGATCCCCCGGTCGATGGCCGCCGAGAGCGTCAGCGTGTAGCAGCGCGCACCGAACGGCCCGTCCGGATCGTCCTCCATCGACGCCACCAGCTCACCCGGCGCCCCCTGCTGCTCCTGGTCCTCGTCGAGCTGCCACAGCCGCGGCGTGGCGGTCATGTACAGCCGGCGCAGGGCAGGGATACGGGTGTTGTCGTGAACCACCGCCCACGGCTTCCCGATCCGCCCCGATGTCCGGTGCGCCTCATCGACCACGATCAGATCCCACCCCGGAAGGCCCGCGGCGTGGGCGCGCTCCAGCGTGCCTAGCCCGAGGGAGGCGTAGGTGGCGAACACCGTGACCTTGTCGAAGGGCCGCACCCAGTCGACCAACTCGTCCACGTCGGTGGTGTTCGGGAAGGCCACGTCCCCGCCCCGCAGGGAGGAGACCCCGATCATCGGCCCGCCGCGGCCTCCCTCGCGCCACGCGGTCTCGGTCTGGGTGAGCAGATCCAGCGAAGGCACGAGGACCAGAACACGGCCGGCACCGAGCTCCTCCGCGCTGCGGGTGGCGACAAGGGTCTTACCAGTCCCGGTCGCCATGATCACCTGAGTACGGAGACCCCGCTCGGGCACAGTAGATCTTGCAGGAACTTCGAGCGCCCGGAGGATCACGTCCACTGCCTCTCGCTGATGGGGACGGAGTCCCTTCACCACCATTCCGATCTACCCTCTCCTGCGGACCTAGACGACCATCCTCATCGCTGATGCGAGCAACCATCCTGCCAACGGCAGGAATTGAAGCCCCAGCGACTCCACCGAGACACCGATGCACGCCCCCCTTCCCAGAAGACGCATAGCCACCATGCAGCAGCGCACAGCACCACAACCCTGGAGTCGCCTAAATACAGAGTCTATCGCAATCCCAAAATGAAGCACGCTTCCCGGAGAATCAACTCCGATGCCACGGGTACTCCGCACTCAAATCCAACACTCCCATCGTGTCCCCCGGAGAGTCATGACGCAGGAAACTGAAAACGAGATGGGCAACCGGTTCTGCAAGTCGTGCGGCACGCCGGCCGAAGACGGGAAGCTGTGCAGCCACTGCGGCATGGTTCTGGACTTCCCTGACGAAGGTGGGCTGGTAGAAGACCAAGGGGCAGGGATACGACGCGATTTCGAGGAACGGACCGGGTCGCGAGACCAAGGGTGACCGGAGCAGCAGGTACGCGTAGCGTGTCTGCCTTCCCCTTGACCGCCTTCGCCGGTTTCTTCGTGCTGCGGGTCCCAGGCCGTGCGAAGCGTGACCTGCCCCGCCTTCGCCCCGGTGTCTGAGAGGGCGGAGGCGGGGCATACGGGCTTCACCCCCCTTTGAGAGGAGCTCGTTTCATGGTTGGCATAGTCGCGGCAGTGTTGTTCTTCATTGCGTTTTTGATCAACGCGGCAGAGATCAGTACCAACGATGTGTTCGCTTCGACGAACGTCATGCTGCTGGGGCTGATGTGTCTGGCTCTGCACATGGCCGGGGTCGGGGCCGGTTGGTCCCGCAGACGGTGACCCGCGGTCTGCACGTCTGATGACATCCCGTCACCAGACGTGCAGACCGACCAAGGCACCCCCTCCGCTTAGCCAGCCTGGCCCGCGGCAGCGGGCCCAACGGTTCTGGAGGCGCAGCCGGAAGGACCGTCAGGCGGGGGAGCGCAGCGGACCCGGCAGGCCAGGCCTGAGCGAAGCGCAGGCCTGACAGCGGGACGCAGTCCCGCCAGTCCGGGAGCGCAGCGGACGGACTGACAGTTCGGGACCGTGGAAGAAGTGGTTCTCCGGCTGGAGGAGTTGCTGTTCCCGACGATCGCGGACGTGTCGGTGGTGTCGGTAGACGTGA